>NZ_JBIAKL010000016.1:0-119578 GCF_042872445.1 Micromonospora sp. NPDC005257
GTCGCGGAGGTAGAAGGTGGAGTTGCTGGGTCGGAAGACGCCGACGGTGTCGATGCCGTCGTTGTTCCAGTCACCCGAAATCGGCACATCCTCCGAGCGAGGGCCGGCGGAGTTCCAGAGCGAATCGACGATGATCTGCGCGTCGGCCGCCTGGGCCTGGTAACGGTCGGGGTAGGCCGACACCTGCACCGCCTGGCAGACGTCGCCGATCGGGGCGTTGGCCCAGCTGCCGTTGGGATACTTCCTCACCATCGCGTCGAGGAAGGCGTTCGTCGCGTAGGCCGGGTTGAGCCGCTCCGCCCGGGTGCCCCACCACTCCTGCTGCTGGAACAGGCCGAGGCTGGTGTGGTCCACCTCCTCGCTGATGTTCTGCAGGTGGGTCTCGACGATCACCGTGGTGATCGCGATGACCGCCGCGCGCGAAGCGAGGCCTCGTGCCCGCACCGCCTCGACAACCTCTCGCGCGCAGGACACGCGGTACGCCGTCATGTAGCCCCGCATGTCCGAGTTCAGCCGCGAGTTCAGTTGGGTGGCGAGGGTCGCGTCACTCGCGGTAGGCCCGGCGGGGTCGCACGCGACCGTCTGGTAGAGCGCGGTCATCGGAGCGAGGGCCGGCGGCAGGTCCGAGCCCGGCTCCGCGGCCAGGGCGGGGGACGCCCCGAGCAGCGCGGTCGTGGTCAGCGTGACCGTGACGCCGAGGGTTACCGCCTTGGAGGAGAGGTTTTTCACCAGTGACAATCCAATCGCCGAGGTACTCGATGACATGCCCGGCTCCATCGGCCGGGCTTGTTCCCAGAGATTCGCGTATGCCGCTGGCCGAACGCTGACGCGTCACTGCCAGGACCGAACCTGTACCCGGCGTCCGGGGTTCCGGGGGTGGCGGAGGGTGCGCCCGCGGCCCGGATCGGTCAGGATGACCCACGGGAGGCCGTCACCGGGTTGCGTCGCGGCTGACCGGAAGGAGTCCACGTTGTCCTCGTCCGATTTGCTGCTGTCCCGCCGTGACCTCGCTTTCCTGCTGCACGACTGGCTGGACGTCACACGGCTGACCGAGCGGCCCCGCTACGCCGAGCACTCCCGGGAGACATTCGACGCGGTGCTGGACCTCGCCGCCGAGGTCGCCGCCGAACGGTTCGCCCCGCACAACCGGGCCGCCGACACCGGCGAGCCCACGTTCGACGGGCAGCGCGTGCGGACCATCCCGCAGGTCAAGGCCGCCCTGGAGACGTTCGCCGGCACCGGGCTGCTCGCCGCCACCATGGACGAGTCGGTCGGCGGCATGCAGCTCCCGCACGCCGTGGCCGCCGCCGCCTTCGCCTGGTTCCAGGCCGCGAACGTGGGCACGGCGGCGTACCCGATGCTGACCCTCGGCAACGCCAACCTGCTGCTCGCCCACGGCAGCGTCGAGCAGATCGACACCTGGGTGCGCCCGATGGTCGAGGGCCGCTTCCTCGGCACCATGTGCCTGTCCGAGCCGCAGGCGGGCAGCTCCCTGACCGACCTCACCACGCGGGCCGAGCCGCAGGACGACGGCACGTACCGGATCGTCGGCACCAAGATGTGGATCTCCGGCGGCGACCACGAGCTGGCGGAGAACATCGTCCACCTGGTGCTGGCCCGCATCCCCGGCGCGCCGGCCGGCGTGAAGGGCCTGTCGCTGTTCATCGTGCCGAAGGTGCTGCTCGACGACGACGGCAACCTGGGGCCGCGCAACGACGTGGTGCTGGTCGGGCTCAACCACAAGCTCGGTTACCGGGGCACCACCAACACGCTGCTGAACTTCGGCGAGGGCGTGCACCGGCCGTACGGGCGGGCCGGTGCGGTCGGTTACCTGGTGGGGCAGCCGCACCGGGGGCTCGCGGTCATGTTCCACATGATGAACGAGGCGCGCATCGGTATCGGGGCGGGCGCCACAGCGCTCGGCTACACCGCGTACCTGAAGTCCGTCGCGTACGCCCGCCAGCGCCCGCAGGGCCGGCCGGTCGCCGACAAGGACCCGACCACGCCGCAGGTGCCGATCGTGGCCCACCCCGACGTACGCCGGATGCTGCTGGCCCAGAAGAGCTACGTGGAGGGCGCGCTCGCGCTGGTGCTCTACTGCGGACGGCTGCTGGACGAGCAGAAGACCGCGCCCGCCGAGGCCGACCGCGAGCGGGCGCACCTGCTGCTGGACCTGCTCACCCCGATCACCAAGAGCTGGCCGGCGCAGTGGTGCCTGGCCGCGAACGACCTGGCCATCCAGGTGCACGGCGGGTACGGCTACACCCGCGACTACGACGTCGAGCAGCACTGGCGCGACAACCGGCTCAACGCCATCCACGAGGGCACCCACGGCATCCAGGCGCTCGACCTGCTCGGCCGCAAGGTCACCATGCGCGACGGCGCCGCGCTGGAGCTGCTGCTGGACACCATCCGAGGCACCGTCACCCGGGCCTGGAAGGCGGAGGGGTTCGCCTCCGAGCTGGCCGGTCAGCTCGGCGCGGCGGTGGACCGGATCGCCGTGGTGACGCGGCGGTTGTGGGCTCCGGGTGATCCGGAGCTGGCGCTGGCGAACGCCTCGGTGTACCTGGAGGCGGTCGGGCACGTGGTGATCGCGTGGATGTGGCTGGAACAGGTCCTGGTGGTGGAGGCGCTGGGGACGCCGGAGGGAGCCGAGGGGGAGTTCCTGGCGGGGAAGAGGCAGGCGGCGCGGTACTTCTACCGGTGGGAACTGCCGAAGGTGGCGGCGCAGTTCGACCTGCTGGAAGGGCTGGACCGGACCACGCTGGACATGCGTGAGAGCTGGTTCTGAACTGCTAGGGGTTGCGTGAGGCGGACGGGTGCCGTCACCACCAGAGCCACTGCCACATACCGCAGCGAGCTGTGGATCTTGTTAACGACCCATCCAATCTGCGTGCCGGGTTACGCGGGGGTGCCGGGTTACGCGATCGTCACCGCGGTCGACGCACAGTTCGCTGGTCTCGAGGTCGATCCAATAGGTCTGTCCGGTGGCGATGAAGGTGGGCTGTCGCAGGTAGAACCAGTGATTCACCACGTTGACGAGGATGAGCCGGTCCGCAGTCACACGCTCGGCCATCGCCCATCTCCTCAAACGCCATCGCGCCGCATTCGTACGCCTGATGTCGTCCTACCGTAGTTGTTCTTGATGATCAGGCGGCGCCACGCTCGCTGACCGGTCGGCGGCGCAGGCTCGGGTTCAGCAGGGCCGGGGGCAGGTAGGCCTGGTCGAGCCGGGTGACATCGGTGCCGGGCGCGACGATCTCGTCGATCCGGTCGAGTAGCTCGTCGGTGAGCGTGACGTCGAGGCCCGCGAGCAGGTCGTCGAGGTGCTCCATCGTGCGCGGGCCGAGGATCGCGCTGGTCACGCCGGGGTGTGCGATGGTGAATGCCATGGCGAGGTGGGTCAACGGCATGCCGGCCTCGTCGGCGAGCGGGATGAGTTGTTCGACGACGTCGATCCGGCGCTCGTCGGTGAGGTGCATGGAGAAGCGGGCACGGCGCAGGTCGTTCTGCTCGCCCTTGCGGACCCGGCCGGTGAGCATTCCCTGCCCGAGCGGGCCCCACACCAGCGTGCCCATCCCGTAGCGCTGCGCGGCCGGCAGCACCTCGCTCTCGATGCCGCGGTTGAGGATCGAGTAGGGCGGCTGCTCGGTGTGGAAACGTTCCAGCCCGCGCCGCTCGGCGACCCACTGCGCCTCGACGAGGTGGGATGCGGGCATCGTGGACGACCCGATCGCCCGGACCTTGCCACTGCGGATCAGGTCGGAGAGCGCGGAGAACGTCTCCTCGGTGTCGGTGTCGGGGTCCGGGCGCTGGATCTGGTAGAGGTCGATGTGGTCGGTCTGCAGGCGGCGCAGCGAGCTCTCGACCGCGGTCATGATCCAGCGGCGGGAGGCGCCTCGCTGGTTGGGGTCGGTGGCCGCTGTTGCGCCCGGCGTCCGGGGCGGCGTGGTCAGCCTCGGAAGGCCCACCTTGGTCGCGAGGACGACGTTGTCCCGGCGCCCCTTGAGGGCCCTGCCCACGATCTCCTCCGAGTCGCCGTAGGCGTCGGCGGTGTCGACGAGGTTGATCCCCGCGTCCAGCGCCTTGTGAATGACCTTGATCGAGTCGTCAGGATCGGGGTTCCCGATCACCGTGGCGAACATCAGCGTGCCGAGCGCGTACGGGCTGACCTTCATGCCCGTCCGGCCCAGGGTGCGGTACTGCATGAACGTCTCCCTGCGGTATCGTCGTATGCGGAATCCCTTTCCGGAACTATACGGAAAGGGATTCCGGAAAAGCAAGAGAGGCGTAGCTATGTCCGACGACACACCAGACCTCGTTGTTCGCGAACGCGCCCCGCGTCGGAAGCGCACTGACGCACGCCGCAACATCGAGTCCCTGCTCGAAGCGGCGAAGACGGTCTTCAGCACCATCGGCGTCGACGCCCCCGCCAAAGAGATCACCGATCTGGCCGGCGTCGGCGTCGGCACGCTCTACCGGCACTTCCCGCAGCGCTCCGACCTGATCAAGGCCGTCATCGAACGCGAGATCGA
Source organism: Micromonospora sp. NPDC005257 (assembly GCF_042872445.1). NCBI lineage: Bacteria > Bacillati > Actinomycetota > Actinomycetes > Micromonosporales > Micromonosporaceae > Micromonospora > Micromonospora sp. NPDC005257. The sequence continues at coordinate 4,536 of NZ_JBIAKL010000016.1, forward strand.
CGCCTGCGCCGACGCGGCCCCGGCGCTGGCCGCCGCGCACGAGCCGGGGGCCGCCCTCGCGAAGTGGCTCGACCGGTTCACCGCGTTCGTCGCGACCAAACGCGGCTTCGCCACGGCCCTGCACTCCGGCGATCCGGCGTTCGACGGCCTACCCGGCTACCTCATGCAGAAGCTGGGACCGGCTCTCGAGTCCTTGCTCGAAGCCGCGACGGCCAGCGGCGAGATCCAGGCCCGGATCACTGCCCAGGACCTGCTGTACGCCGTCGCGAAACTGTGTGCGCCCATGCCGGACGAGGACCCCGACTACGGCCGGCGCATGGTCGCGCTCCTCGTCGACGGACTACGGTCCGGCGAATCCCCACACTGACGTATTCACCGGCGGCCGGCCATGCGTGAAGCGCCACGGTGCGCTCCGTCGCGCAGCCGATGCTAGGTTCGCCGGCATGACGGTGCAGATCACGGCCCGGCAGTTCCACGCGGCCGACGGTGTCGAGGACTGGCGCTGCCTCTACCACGTGGTCTCGGCGTATTTCCGCACCGGCTCGCTGGCCAAGGGCATAGCGTTCGTCGATGAGGTCGGTCGGCTCGCCGGTGGCGCGGAGCAGCAGTACGTCAGCATCGATCTGCGTCATGTCGGCGTCACGGTGTCCCTGTTGTCGCGCGACGTGGCGCTGGCCCGGCGGATCTCGGCCGCCGCCAGGGAGCTGGACATCCCCGCCGATCCGACCGCCGTGCAGCTCGTCAACGTCACCCTCGACGCCCTTGTCGGCGCGGACGTGCTGCCGTTCTGGCGCGCGCTGCTGGGTTACCGCCAGATCGATGACGACTATCTGGCCGACCCGGCGCGCAGGGGTCCGGGCTTCGGGGTGCAGCCTATGGATGCCCGGCGTCCACAACGCAACCGCATGCACCTTGATGTCGCCGTCCCACATGACCAGGCCGAGGCCCGCATCGCCGCCGCATTGGCCGCGGGTGGCCAGCTGGTCTCGGATGCGCACGCACCGAAGTGGTGGATCTTGGCCGACGTCGAGGGCAACGAGGCGTGCGTCGCCACTTGGGTCGGCCGATGACAGCGGCCCAATGGGTTGACCGTCGGCCACACTTACGGCATGACAACGACGATCGTGCCGGTAGCCCCCGCCCACCCGGCGTTCGATCAGGTAGCTGCTCTGTTCGACGACTACCGGGCGCACTACGGACAACCGTCGACCCCGGAGATCACCCGCTCCTGGCTGCACGACCAGATCGCACAACACCGGATCTCCGTCGCTGCCGCCATCCGAGCTGACCGCGTCCGCGGCTTCATCACGGTCACGGTCATGCCGGCATCGCTCAGGCTGGGCACCTCATGGTCGATCCGCGACCTCTACGTGGCCCCGCACCATCGCCGTAGTGGAATCGCGAACGCCCTGCTCCAGCACGTCATCCGCAACGCCCGTGCCGCCGGTGCGCATCGCGTCTCACTCCAGACCGAGACCGACAACATCCCCGCCCTGACGCTCTACACCGAGATCGGCTTCCAACCCGTCACCGGCCTGGAACTACTCAACCTCACCTTCGATCCCACCCACCAGGACCCAGGAGACACGGCCTGACTGTTCCACCACCCGGCCTCGATCGAGGACGTACTGGGATGCGGTCGCAGACACCTACCTCGGAGCCCTCCCATCGCGGTCCGCGACGACAGCATGTAACGCACGCTCATCGGCAGGTGTGAAAGCTGGCGAGGGCTGGGCGGCATCCGGCGTCTATTCCGGGGCGGGCGGGTTCAGCCACGCCATCGGTGCGCCGGTGAGGGCGGCGTCGGCGAGGCGGTGAGCGGAAGCGGTCTTGAGCGCCGCCCGCGAGCTGTCGATCCAGCGCTGAACGTCCGCGACTCCCTGATGCCGATACTCGACCGCTTGGACGAGGCACTCCAACTTGTCCGCGTCCCGGGCCACCACCGCTTCCAGAGTTTCGCCGGCCTCGTACTCGGCGACGGCAGCGTTGATCACGTCAACGACGGCGGGCGGGCAGGCGGCGACCTGGTCGGCGGTGACGGCGACGTTGGGCGCGGCCGTGAGATAGCGCTTGGCGATGTGGGGGATGTCGGTGATCCGGGTCTCCTGGGTGTCGTGCAGGACGCACAACATCGAGACGCGAGCCGGATCGGCGCCCTCCATGGCCGCGAACATCATGCCGATGAGCGCCGTGCGGAACGAGTGCTCGGCGATCGACTCGGGGTGCTTCACACCGGCGAACCACCATCCGGTACGGGCGGCGCGCTTGAGCACGCCTGCCTCGAAGATGAAGCTCATGGCTCCTGCATGAGGATCGTTGCCCATAGGAAGTGCCCTCTCATCCGGCAAGCTTGTCGACATCGCATCGCTCGTGCCGACTCGTCAGTCGATGGGGAGGCGGTAGACGAGTTCGTATCGGCCGCCTGGTAGCACGATGTCGGCGGTCTCCACCGGCGTACCGACCGCCGTGTAGGTCCGCTCGATGGTGTGCACGAACGTGCGGGCCGGCAGGTGGAGCGCCTCGACCTCGTCGGCCGTCGCTGATCGAAGGCTGACGCGCTCCACGACCTCGTCGACCCGAACGCCGATGGCGTCCATGCGTGCGACGACGCCCTTGATGTCGCTGTCCTCCGGCCACTCGACCGGCGTGCCCTGGGTGACCGCAAGCGGTTCGTACGACACGGAGAGCTGTATCGGCTCGCCGTCGGCGAGGAAGCGGTACGACGTCCGCATCACGGGCGCTCCCGGTTCGACGCCGGGCGGCAATCCGTTCATCGGCCTGGTCGTGTCGGCTGTCGTGCTCCCACGTGCCCTGCTGCCCAGCGCCGGCCGCGTCGCGGGCGAACGGAGAAGTCGGGCCGTCGCCGGAGCGGATGTCGCGACCTCGGGCGTGACGGACCAGCCGGGTGGTGTCCCGGACGTACACGCCGGATCCGGCGCGACCCTCCACGATGCCCCCGCCCTTCAGTACGGCGATGGCCCACTTGGCGACGGTCCGGCTCACGTCGTACTGGCGCATCAGGCCGGACTCGGACGGCAACTTGGCTCCAGCGGGAAGTTCTCCGGACAGGATCGCGGCGCGTAGGTCGGCGGCGATAGCCAAGTAGGCAGGCGGCGTTGGCATGTCGGCGGCACCTCCGGTCAGCCCAACCAGTCGATCACAGAGTGCGGGGGAGCGGCAGGGAGCAACCGCCTCGACGTCAATACAAGAGCAGCGATCCACGTACACTGGCCAACGGGCATGCCGACTCACCGGCCGATGCCGCAGTCCCAGCCCTCGTCCTGGGAGGCAGGCGAGACATGGCGAGCAAGGCCGATACGATCGGCGCCCGGATCCGCTACTGGCGGATGCGCCGTGGCGGAATGAGCCAGGCCGTCCTCGCCGGGCTCGCCGGAGTCAGCCAGTCCTACATCTCCCAGGTCGAGTCCGGTCGCAAGACGATCGACAGGCGCTCCACCCTGGTCGCCGTCGCCGCCGCGTTGCAGATCACGGTCGCGGACCTGCTCGGTCAGGGCACCGAGACGGGTGATCCGGCGCGTGAGCGTGCGGCCGAGTGCGTGCCGGCGATCTGGTCCGCGCTGATCGAGATCGAGGACGGCGAGCGGCGGCCGTCGATCCTCACCCGGGAGGAGCTGGCAGCGGGTATCGCGCGCAGTGAGCAGCTTCGCCACCGCTCGAACTTCCCGGCCATGGCCCAGATGCTGCCCGGCCTGCTGCTGGAGGCTGCTGCGGCGGGCGGACCGGCGCTCGCTCAGGTGGCGTACCAGGCGTCGGCCTGCCTGCGGCACCTCGGGTACCGCCACCTGGCGTTGAACGCGGCGCGGGTCGCGGTCGCGGCGGCCGAGGACGTGGAGGAAGCGGCGTGGCTGGGCGCGACCCGTTTCGCGTACGCGCAGAGCCTGCCGATCGAGTCCGCTCCGCTCGCCGCGCGCGCGGCTGACCGCTCCCTTGCAGAGCTGCAGTCCGCCGCCTCCGACGAGCGGGTCCGGCAGATGCTCGGTCAGTTGCACCTGTCGGCGGCTCTCGCCTCGACTGTCAGCGGGCGCCCGGACGTCGCGCGTGACCATCTGACCGAGGCTGCCCGGGAAGCGGCGACCCTCGGCGACCCGGCGGACGGCATGGGATTCAACGGCTGCGGGTTCGGGCCGACGAACGTGACGCTGTGGGAGATGTCCATCGCCGCCGAGTCGGGCGAGCCCGGCCGGGTGATCGAGCTGTCCCGCACGGTGCGGCCGCAGGTGTTGGCGGCGTCGATCCGGCAGATGTCGTACTGGCTCGACCTCGGGCGGGCGCTGGCCGATTCCGGTCGCCGGGACAACGAGGCGATCGCGGCGTTCGTACGCGCGGAGCAGGCTGCCCCGGTGCCGTTCTCCCTCAACCCGCTCGCCCAGGACGCGGTCGTCGCGATGGCGCAGCGGGCCAAGCGCCGGGCCGTGCCCAACGAACTGCGCCTGCTGGCTGGGCGGCTGGGCATAAGCCTGGCGGCATAACCAGCGGTAATTTCTCCATCACCAGGCGGCCCTAGTGTCCGTTTTCGGGTGAGGAGACGCCTCATCCTGCCGGGCGCGACGTCGCACTCCCTTGTGAAGTGATCCGTCGCGCCGGAGCGGACGGAGGTGGTGATGGGCGGTCGGAACGGCTGGCGCCGAACGGGCCAGGAGGCACAGAGGGCCGAATGGGAGGCGGCGAAGCGGCGGATCCTCGCGCTGGCTGAATCGGATCACGCGCAGGCAGCGCCCGGCGAGTCGACAGCGGGCCAAGCGCCGCACCGGGACGCCGACGTCGTCGCACCCGCCGAGCGGCGCCTGCCGTACGAGGGCTACCTCCTCGCCGTCGCGTCGACGCTCGTACGCCGGCATCGCCCGGCCTGGTCGTGGCGGAAGTGGCGGTGGGTGTGCCGCTGCGGTGCGGACCTGCCGTGCCGGAACCGCCACCGCGTACCGATCAATCGCGGTCACTGGCCGCCGCAGGAGGAGCAGTGAGTACTGCGGAGCAGGCGATCCTGGCGGTGCACGTACGGGGTCTGGACGGGATGTGCGTGGGTTGCCGGCTGTGGTGGGCGCGGCTGACTCCGTACCCGTGCTGGCAGGTCGCGTGGGCGACCAGCCGGCAGGCGCGCGCGAGCGTCGCCCGCTTCCTCGGGGTGCGCGGGTGAGCACCCACGGGCCGGTGCCGCCGGTTTGGACGTGCGGCGGGTGCGGTGCGCCGTGGCCGTGCGCGACGCGGCGGCGGGAGCTGCTTGCGGAGTACGAGGGCGCGCCGGTGTCGCTCGCGGTGTACCTGGGGGCACAGCTGGTGCGGGCGACGGCGGATCTGAACTGGGCGCCCGCGGGGACGTTGCACCGGCGGTTCCTGGGGTGGCTGCGGTGAGCGTGTTGCGGGCCGGCGACGAGAAGTTCCACTACAGCGACGGGTCGCACCGGTGGACGGCGCCGGATCCGGAGTACGACCAGGAGGTGTGGGAGGAGCAGGTCCGCCAGCACAAGCTGGGACACCTGCGCAACGAGCGCCCGAAAGTACGCATCCGGCGGATCGGGTGACGCCGGCCTGGTGCGAGACTGGGCCGGTGACTCACCCGCTCGCGCGCCGCGTGTACGACACCTGCCACCTCACCGGACAGTTCCGTCTCCGGTCGGGGCAGGTCAGCGACGAGTACTTCGACAAGTACCTGTTCGCGGGGCAGCCGGAGCTGCTGCGCGAGGTCGCCGAGGCGATGGTGGCTCTGCTGCCGAAGTGCGACGTGCTGGCGGGGATGGAGATGGGTGGCATTCCGCTCGCCACGGTGATGTCACAGCTGACCGGGCTGCCGACGGTCTTCGTGCGCAAGCACGCCAAGGAGTACGGCACCGCGAAGGTGGCCGAGGGCGGGCCGGTGAACGGTCTGCGGGTCGTCGTGGTGGAGGACGTCGTGACCACCGGAGGCGCGCTCCTGGCCTCGTGCGGACACCTGCGGTCCGTCGGCGCGCAGGTCGAGACGGTGGTCTGCGCCATCGACCGCGAGCAGGGCGGCCGGGAGAACCTGGCGGCCGAAGGGCTGCACCTCCGCTCCGCCCTCACCCGCCGGGATCTGGACGCCTCACTGGTGGCGTGAGGCTCGCACCCCACCTACAGCTGGGGCTGCGCCGGGCCGCTGCTGATGTTGTACGAGTTCTTGGCGGCGACCACGGCCGCCTGGATGTGCTCGGGGTCGACGCCGTGGACGTTGAGCGGTGGGTGCAGGCGCCGGACGAGCTCAGCCTCGATGTCCGCCGGCTCGGGGTCCTCCGCCCAGGTCAGGCGCAGGTGCTCGTGCATCCACGCGGTCAGGCGTGTCTCGTCCTCGGGGACCAGGACGACGCGGTCGGTCCAGGTCGTCCGGTAGCCCTCGGACACGAGAAGCCCGGCCAACGTGCGGCGCAGGGTCGAGCTGCCCGAACGCCTCAGATGGTTGCGCAGGATCCGGCCCCGCAGGCTGGTCGCCCGGCCGAGATAGAGCATCCGCCGCGACGGGTCGCTGTCGTTCGGTGGCCCGGGGAGATCGGGAAGGACCGAGGGAGCAGCCCACCAGGCGTAGACGCCGCTGCCACGGGCGAGCCGCTTGACGGCGACGTCGAGCGCGACCGGCGGGCCGGAGAGCAACCGCAGGGCCTCGTCGACCCGTTCTTCGTCGGTCGGGATGTCGGCGGGCCGCCGTTCGGGGATGGTCACCGGGACCATCCTAGGCGCTCGAGGACCGTCGGCCACACTGACGGCATGACGACGGTCGTGCCGATGGCCCCCCCATCCGGCATTCGATCAGGTAGCTGCTCTGTTCGACGACTACCGGGCGCACTACGGACAACCGTCGACCCCGGAGATCACCCGCTCCTGGCTGCATGACCAGATCGCACAACACAGGATCTCCGTCGCTGCCGCCACCCGAGCTGATCACGTCTGCGGCTTCATCACGGTCATGATCACACCGGCATCGCTCATGCTGGGCACCTTCTGGTCGATCCGCGACCTCTACGTGCCCCCGCACCATCGCCGTAGCGGTATCGCGAACGCCCTGCTCCGGCACGTCATCCGCAACGCCCGTGCCGCTGGCGCGCATCGCGTCTCACTCCAGACCGAGACCGACAACACCCCCGCCCTGACGCTCTACACCGACATCGGCTTCCAGCCCGTCACAGGCCTGGAAATACTCAACCTCACCTTCGATCCCACCCTCGAAGATCCGGGAACCAAGGCCTAGATGTACTGCGCGAGGAGGTAGCGCTGGCCATGTCCCGGGGCCGATGCGAGGCTGAACGCATGGCTCCCCGATCGATGTACACGTGGACATCCCGCGGCTGCCCGTCGGCTTGGTAGGCACCGTGGACGCGTCGGTGCATCTGAGGACCGGCGCGAGCGCGGTGGAGTGTCACGGAACCGGGCTCACCCTGCGGCAGGTCCATGACACCCGGACCCAGGTGGAGATCGTCGCCGGGCTCCTCGGCTCGTACGCTTCGGACGCCGGCCGGTCCCTGACCTGGCGCGGCGCTCCGGTGACGCCCGGATGAGCCTGGTGTCGGCGTTCGTGCCGATCTGGGTCCTCACCGCGGTCGGCTACGCGGCCTGCCGCTGGGGTCTGCTGGGCGAGGCGGCGGCGTCGGTGCTCGGCCGGTTCGTGTTCCAGCTCGCGATGCCGTCCGCCCTGTTCCTGGCCCTGGCCCGGATGCCGCTGTCCGGATTCGCCGGGCGCTCGCTGCTCGCCTTCGCGGTGAGCACTGTCGCGGTGGTCGGGTTCGGGTGGGCCGGCGTGAGCCGGCTGTTCGGTCGCGAACCCGGCGAACGGCCGATCTGGGGCATGGCCGCCGGGTACGTGAACTCGGCGAACCTCGGCATCCCGATCGCGACGCAGGTTCTCGGCGACGTGTCGTTCCTGGCGGCGGTGGTGCTGTTGCAGGTGCTGCTGGTGGCACCCGTGATCGTGGTCGCCCTGGACCGGCACAGCGACCCGACCGGGCGGATAAGGGTCCGCCGGATCGCCTCCCTGCCCGTACGCAACCCGGTGATCCTGGCGTCGCTGCTCGGTGTCGCGTGCTCGGCTGCCGGTGTGCGTCTGCCGTCGGCGGCGGACGCGTCGCTGACGCTGCTGGCCGGTGCCGCGGCTCCGTCCGCCCTGGTCGCGCTCGGCGCGTCGCTGCACCCCACGGCACCGTCGCGGGCAGAGCCGGCCGAGCCCGCCGAACTGGCCGTCATCACCGCGCTGAAGCTGGTCGTACAGCCGGTCATCGCGTACGCGGCCGGGCTGGCCCTGCATCTGTCCGCGCCGCAGTTGCTCGCCGTGGTGGTGTGCGCGGGCCTGCCGACAGCGCAGAACACGTTCATCATCGGCCAGGAGTACGGCGTCGGCGAGACGGTGGTCAACCGGGCGGTGCTGGTGACCACGACGCTGTCGCTGGCCACGGTGGCCGCGGCGGCGATGCTGCTCGGGTAGCTCCGGCCGGTCGCCGCTACGCGGGGAAGCGCCTCCAGTGCCCCTCGGAGACGACCTCGACGGTGCCGTCGGTCACCGTGATGGCCGTCTGGTCGTCGATCGCGTACGCCGGGCCGGCGATCTCGGCCGCCCATTTCTCGGCGGCGGCCATGGTGTTGTCCGGTTCGAGGCCCAGGTGCGGGAAGATCGAGAAGTCGACGAGCCCCAGGGTGCGGTCGTCGGGCGCGGACTGCCATTCGACGAAGTCCGCGCCGATCCGCGGGGTCAGCACCATGCTGCCGGCACTCAACCCCACCCAGACGGTGTCCCGCAGCGACGGCAGGAGGTCCGCCAGCCCGGACTGGCGCATCCAGTGGCACAGGTACGTCGCGTCGCCGCCGTGCACGAGGATGACGTCCGCCTCCCGGACCCACGGGATCCACGTCTCCTCGCCGATGCTGGGCAGCGCGGTCAGTTCGAGGACGCCCATCGACTTCCAGCCCAGGCCGGTCATGGGTAGCGGCGTCTGACCGGTGACGAAGCGCCAGGCCGAGGCCGGTCCGCCCATGGGATAGGCCGCCGTGGGGATGCAGAGCGCGCGGGATTCGGCGATCGGCTTGCCCAGCAGGCCGATCAGCGCATCGCGGATGCTCGGATTCTGGACGCCCGCGGATGTGAGTAGAAGCTTCACGCGTACCTCCGGTGCGTAGCGGTCATGACGCTCTCCCGACAGTCGGGAGAGCGGGCGTACGTGCACACAGACTGGACACGGTAACGACTCTCATCGCCGTTGCGGCCCTTCAAGCCCTCTGGAGGACGAGCGGGTGTCGGCGCGATCGACCGGGACGTGGCGTCACTCGCGGATCTCCATCGCTGTCACCAGCCCGTTGTCGAGGCGGTAAACGTGCGTGACGGTGTGGTCGGTGAGCTTCGCTCCGGCTTTGTCGTGGACCACTTGATGAACGGTGACGGCAATGCGGCCGTCAGCCTCCGTGCGGAACGCGGTCGGTGTGACGACGGGATCGATCTGCTCCCACTGCCGTCGCCAGTAGGCACCCACCTGGTCCCGGCCGCGAACGACGCCCCCTTCCCAACCGTTGGGCCACGAGACGTCCGGCGACATGGCGGCCAGCAGCGCAGGGATGTCACGCTCGTTGAAGGCCGCGTAGAGGTTCGTGAGCAGGGCCCGGGGAGAAAGGCGCCTCGGCGAATCCATCGAGCCAGTATGGCCGGGGGAGGAGACCCCATGATGACCTCTTCGCGCTCAGCAGAACGCGCGATCCTCGGCAGAGCCGGACGGCGGAAAGCCGGCCCGCTGACCGACCCTAGGCTGGTCGGGACGCGAGGCGGGGTACTTCTTGACTCTCGACCCGGTCGAGGGCCGACCCTTCTCGAGTGACGTCTGAAGAGCACGACCACCGATCAGCCCTTCTCACGATCGACCTGGAGATGCTGCGGCCGGCGCTGCGCGCCGGCTGGGGAGCGGACACCTGCGACCCGCACGATGTGCAGGATTGGCACGCCGGTAACGCAGCCCGTGGTCAATGCGGGGTGACCGCCTTGATCATTCAGGACCTGCTCGGCGGGGAGCTGATCCTCGGCGAGGTGTTCGCCGGAGAGGCCAGGGTCGGCTACCACTACTGGAATCGACTGGCCGACGGCCGTGAGGTGGACCTGACTGCTGACCAGTTCCAGCCATCGGAAGTCGTCGTCGGCGGTCAGATTCAGCAACGCCCGCCGGGCCCACCCGTCCGGTGTCGCCGGCAGTACGAGATCCTGCGGCACCGCGTCTTCGTCGCCCTCTACGGCTGCGACAGCCACTCTTGATGTCAACGTCGGTTGAGGTTGCAGGATGGCGACAAGCGTCGAGGTACGCATTCGACTGATCTTCGGAGGTCGTCCGGTTGGAACCGGGTTCATAGACTCCCGGTCATGCGAGCTCGTATTGCGACAGCCGGGGCGATCGTCGTGCTGTGCGCGGCAGCGGCGACGGTGGCCGGGGTGCGCTGGTCGGCGGCCGGTGAGCCGGTGGCGGTCGCGGCGCCGTCGGGGGCGTCGACGGTGCTGCCGGAAGGCGCGTACGAGGGCGTCGTCGACAACCGGGCGATCGAGCTCTCCATCGACCTGAGCAACGACCGCGGTCGGCCGGAGGTCGACACCTACGCCATGCCGTCCGCGACCGGGTGGGAACAGGTCCGGTCCGCTGTCTCCGGGCAGCTCGACGGATGGGAACAGGCCGGGGACTGCGCCGACACGGGTGAGCGGCGGGTGCAGTGTTCCTGGTCGGAGCCGACCCGCTGGTGGCCCCGCCTCGTGCGGATCGTCTTCCTCCGGCCGGCACCGCCGGGTGGCGACCGCTCCTACGGATGGCCCGACAACACCTTCCTGGTGGTCGGTTCCGCCCGCGGCGCCGACTTGTCCTAAAGCGAACACGCCTGGCCACGCGATGGACGGCTGCTCGCTGCCGGCCGATTGATTTCCTCCAGCTCACGGCACGCTAGCTTGGGACATCCAAGGCAGAGGAGAGCCAGCGTGGGCACTGTGGTCCTGTACAGCTCGGTGTCGGTGGACGGCTTCGTCGCGGACGACAACGACCAGCCCGGCCCGCTGTTCGACTGGTTGACGAGCGGTGACGTCCCGCTGGACGACAGCGGCGCGTTGCAGGTGTCACAGACGTCCCACGACTACATCCGGCCGTACTGGGACCAGATCGCTGTGACAGTTGTCGGCCGGCGCGTCTTCGACCTGACCGACGGCTGGGACGGGACGCCGCCGAGCGGGATCGACCACGTGGTCGTCGTGACGCACCGACCGGCGCCCGAGGGCTGGAACCGCGAGGCGCCGTTCCACTTCGTCGACGGCGTCGAGGCGGCAGTGGCCAGAGCGCAGGAACTCGCGGGGGACCGCATCGTCGAGGTCGCGGCCGGCGACGTAGGGGGCCAGGCGCTCACCGCGGGCCTGGTGGACGAGGTACGCATGGACGTCGTACCCGTGGTGTTCGGGTCCGGCAAGCGCTTCTTCGGGTCGGTCGACGCGCAGCATCTGCTGGAGGATCCGGACGTGGTGCTTCAGGGCGACCGGGTGCTGCACCTGCGCTATCGGGTGCGCCGTTGACCGGTCTGCACGGCGGACTCAGCCGCGCGCACTTCTCCGCCCGGTTCAGCGCGGTCCGAGCCCGGTGCGCCCGTCGATCAGCTCGCGCACGGCGTCCAGGTGGCCGGCGTGCCGGGCGGTCTCCTCGATGACGTGCAGAATGATCCGTCGCAGGTCGGTGGTCTGCGACGCCAGTGTCTCGTCCGGATGCCGGCCTACGGGTGTCGACGACAACGGGGCCGCGGCGATGATCGCGTCGGAGATGTCGCACTGGTCGCGATAGAACCCGAAGACCCGAGATGGCGATCGAGTCGTGCGGAGTGGTGTGTTCTCGTCCAGCCAGGGCAGCGGCTCTACGGAACCAAGAAAGACCTCCTGGAACCAGTGGCGTTCCGCATGCCCTAGGTGCTCCACCAGCCCGAGCGGCGACCACCCGGAGGGCAGGACAGGCGTTCGCAGCGAGGTCAGGTCCAGACCTGCCAGGATGGCCCGGACACTGACACGCTGATATTCGAGGAACTCACACAGCGCGGCCTTCTCCACATCGACCTTCATCACGCCGGCAGGCTAGCGGCCGTCACCGACAGTTTCGCTTCCCCTCACCTCAGTCGATCGACGAGCCGGCAAGCACTCGCTCAGTCCGGTCGCGGAGGGCATCGAGCTCGGCGGAAGGGCCTCGCACCTCGATGAGGAGGTCGATGGCCGCCCGCAGATGCTCCAAGGCGATGACGTCCTCGTCGAAGGGAACGTCGACCTCGAACCGATCGAGCAGCATCGTGAAGTCGGCTACTACCGCCTCGGCGCGGGCGGCGGCTCGGTCGGGACCGCCGTTGCGCAGGGCGCAGCGAGCCGACTCGATCATCGCTCGGCCGACGAAGGCGTGACATTGGCCCAGTAGACGGGTGACGATGCGTCCCACCAGGCCGAGGCCACGCTCCTCAAGCTCCGGGTCGGGCTGGGCAGCGAACTGCGCGGTGACCTCACGGGCGGCCGCGGCGAGCGCGACACCGTCGACCCACTCCTGGGAACCCTCAGCGGCACAGGGCTGCTGCCCGAGTCGAGCGATGCATGCTTCCGCGGCGACCGACAGTGCCGTCGCTGCTTGGAGGAGGAGATGGAAGCGAATCCGATCCCTCTCCCGCGATCCGACGGCCAGCCGCGCGACCTCGAGCGCCACGGCGACGTCCTCGGTGCCACGCGTGGGCTCACCACGCCTCGCCCCGTCCAGGAGAGCCTGAGCCGCCGCCCGTTCCTCGGGCGACGGCCCGGGATCCCCGTCGTCGACTGCCAGTCCGAGCTCGAGCCGGTACGAGGTCCACGCCAGCGGGTCCTTGACCGGGTCCGGCTCGTTTGCGGGGTTGCCGGACGCGGCACGAACCACTCCACCGCCGACACGGTCCATCGCGAGCCGCGCATCGTCGAACGGCAGCGCGAACCGCTCGGTCAGGACGGCAAGGACATCGCGACGGCGCGTCCCCTCCTTCTCGGCCGCACGGAGATAGCGGACAAGGGCGCGTACCGATGTTCCCCGAGCGAGGCGCACCGTCAGGTCGTCCGTCCATTGCACCCGACGAGGATGCCCGCCGCGATCGCGAATGACAATCGGGTTGTTCGCGACGTCCGGCCGTACGCGATTGACACGTCCGGGTCGGAAAGGGCAAGGTTGTGATCGGCCACGCGCACCGCGTGGGCACTCTGCATGAGGGAATGACGCCTGTGATCCGGGTAGGCCGAGCGGCCGCCTGAGTGTCGACCACGCGACGGATGACCGTCGTGTGCCTGCGACACGGCGGGGCGGCCCGACGTTTCTTCCGCCCGTCGCCGCTTCACTCATGCATCGAGGTTCCCCGTTGAGCATGGATGCCCGCATCCAACAGTCCGTCGTCGTCAACCTGTCGCGCCGGCCCGCGCCCGTCGAGGTGGGGCCGTTCGTGATCGGGCTGGACCCGACGACGGCCAGCCCGTACGTCAACTACGCGACGCCGCGTCCCGGCGCCGCCGTCACCGCGGCCGACGTCGCCGCCCTGGTCGCGGCGTTTCACGCCACCGACCGCAAACCCCGCCTGGAGTACGTCACCAGTTGCGTCCCCGATCTGGAGGCGCTGCTGACCGCCGCCGGCTTCACCGTGGAGGCTCGGCACACCTACCTGGTCTGCGCGCCGGGCACGCTGGCGTCCCCACCCGTGCCGGACCACCTGAGCCTGTGCGAACCGGGTGGTGATTCCCAACGAGCCGCGCTGATCAGCGCGCAGAACGAGGCGTTCGGCGGCGATCCGGTCGCCTCCGAGGCGGACGTGGCTCGCCTGCGGCGCCAGCAGGACGCCGGCGGCGTGGTCGTCATGGCCGTCACCGAGGACGGTGGCTGCGCGGGCGGCGGCGGTGCGGCTGCGCCTGTCGGCGCGGTCAGCGAGGTGGCCGGCATCGCCGTTCGCGCGCCCTACCGCCGCCGGGGACTGGCGTCTGCGATCACCGCCGACGTCACCCGGCGGCTGTTCAGCGCCGGCACGGAGGTCGCCTGGCTGGAGGCCGGCGGCGAGGATTCGTGGCGGGTCTACGAGCGCGTCGGCTACCGGCCCGCCGGTCGACGGCTCTACACCGCGATGGACTGAGCCCCGCCGAGGCGCCCGGGCTGAGGTTCGACGACCGAGGCCCGGGCCACCGCGGCAGGCCGGCCTTGCTGCGCCGTCCACCGCCGGCACGGGGCGGCGGTCGGTGCCCCGTGCCGCAGAAAGGTCCAGGCCGGGGCGATCAGGATGGGGAGGGCAGGCGATGCGGCGTCTCGGCCCACGGGTACGACCCCGGGCTGTCGAGCAGGTGGTCCCAGATCACGCCGAGAGCGAAGGCGTGCCGGCCCAGCACTCCCTCGTGCCGCAGCGTGAAGCCGTCCGGGCCGGAGATCAGCCGGACCGTACTCGGCTCGCCGTCCGGCAGTGTGGCGAGCGGTTCAGCAAAGACCGGCCCGCCGGCGGTCGTCCACGTCCACCGCAGGGTCTCGTCGTCGACGTGCTCCAGCCGGATCGCCAGGTCGCCGGCCGGCAGCACCGTCGCGGGGACCTCGACGGGCGCGGGCCGGTGACGGACCACAGTCACCCGGTCCAGGTCCTCGCCGTCCTCGTCGTCCGCGACCAGGGACAGCAGGGCCCACTCGGCGGCCTTCGCCGGTTTCTGCTCCCAATCGCGGTCATCCGGACCGGCCAGTACGGTGCGCCGTCGCGTCTCCTCGGTCACCGCCCAGATGTGCAGCTCCTGCTGCTCGGGCGGATCCTGGTCGGTGCGTACCGTCTCGTGCAGCCGGTTGCGGGCGTGTACCCGCACCCGGACCAGCCCGCGGGGGACGGTGAGGCCGGTGAGCGCGTCCGGGGGACCGCCCATGAGCCCGACGACCGACAACTCGCCGAAGGGACTCCACAGGGTCGCCTCACTGATCGCGTCCCACCCGTCCTCGACCTCCGCCGGCGGGCCGGGCAGGACACGCGCACGCACCTCGATCCCACCGGTGTGGACGCCGCAGAAGCCGGTGAACTGGTACGGCCCACCGACGTGCAGGAGCCCGTCACCGAGGGTGTAGACGGGCATGCCCGTCTCTCCCGGCACTGCGGACACGTCGTACTGGCAGTAACTGACGGACACCCGAGTCCAGCCGGACACCGGTTGCTCCCGTCGCTGCTCCGCGCGGTCCGCGTCGGTCATCGCCGAATCGTAGCGGCGCCCGGAGCGGACGGTGCCCCGCTCGCGCGGCCAGCTCGGGAGCCTTATCGGCTGGCCGCCGCCGCGCGCTCCGGGTACACCTGAGCGGTGATCCTCATTCAGCGGGTCCGCGTCCGGTGGACCGCTGCCGCCCGCGGCGCGCCCGCGGCGAACGCCCGCCGCGGCCTCGTCCGGGCGATGCCGCCGCCCCGGCCGCTTCCGGACGCCGAGGTGGTCGTCCACGACGTGCTCGCCGACCAGGAGGCCGGCTACGAACACCGGGAAGGGGTACGCGCCGGAGGCGTCGCGCTGGCCCGCGAGATCGGACTGTGGCTCGGGCACGATCGGGCGTCGGTCGTCGTGGACCGGCTGCCCGGATCGGCGGCGTATCCGCGGGCGCCGGGTTCGGCGCGGCTGTTCACGCTCGCACCGGGGGAGGTCGGCCGCTACCGGGCCAACTTCCGGTTCACCGGATGCGCGTGCAGCCCGAGCTGGTACTACGAGGAATGGCTCGTGCACGTGGGTCACGGCACGGAGGCGCCTTTCGGGTACGGCGAGCCGGACCGCGACGCCGACCACCGTGTCCGGCTGTACGGGGGCGCGCCCGCGCGGCTGCGAGACCGAGCCTGACCGGACCTGGACCGGTAGGGCCTCGTGGCGCGCGTCCGGGTCGGTCGCTACCAGGTCCCGGGTGAGAGGATGGAGTGGTGGGCATCGCGTGGCGGAACTCGCCGGAAGGGCTGATCGCGCTGCTACGCCGGCACGGCCAGGATCCGGAGCGGGTCGACGACGTCGGCGCGGCGTGGACGGCGTTCTGCGAGTTCCTGGGCCAGCCGGTCGACGGACTGGAACCAGGGCCGGACAGCGACGCCGACGGCTTCATCGTCCAGTGGGGCCGGTACAGCTGGCACGACCGGCTCCCGAGCCTGAGCTTCACCCGGCAGTTCGCCGTCGACGTGCGCGAGAACTGGAGCGAGACGGACTGGTACCAGCCGGAGCACTGGCAGGTGAGTCTGGACCTGGTGTTCCCGGACGCGCCCGCACTCGCCGACCTCGACCGGCTCAACGTGCAGGACACCGGCTTCGATTTCAGCCGGCCCGGCCCCGAACGGGACCGCGCGATCGGCGAAGCCGAATGGGAGCTGCGGCACTACCCGACACTGCGGGCGCTCTGGTCGAGCACTCCCGTGCGCAGCACCGTCACGCTGGACCGGGCGGACTGAGCCACCGCACGGTCACCGGCCACTCGCGGCGTCCGTGCGGTGTCACGAACGCGGCGTCCGATCCCCGCCGGACAGCCGGCCCGTTGTCGACCAGGCTTTCCACCATGAACAACGCACTTGACGGCAAGGTAGCTCTGGTCACCGGTGGTGGCCGTGGCATCGGCGCGGCGGTGGCCCTGCGCCTGGCCGAGGACGGCGCCGATGTGGCGCTGACGTTCCAGCAGAATCAGCGTCGCGCCGACGACGTGGTGGATCAGATCAAGGCTGTGGGACGGCGCGCGATCGCCGTGCGGGCCGACAGCGCCGATCCGGCAGCGGTGGTCGCGGCGGTGGACCGGGCAGCCGGTGAGCTGGGCCGGTTGGACATCCTGGTCAACAACGCGGGCGCGTTCCTGCTCGGGCCGCTGGAGCAGTTGAGTCTCGACGAGTTCGAGCAGACAGTCGCGGTGAACGTCCGGGCGCCGTTCGTCGCCTCGCAGGCAGCGGTGCGCCACATGTCCGCGGGCGGACGGATCGTCAACATCGGCAGCAACATGGCCGAGCGGGCGGTCTTCCCGGGCTTCTCGCTCTACGCGATGAGCAAGACCGCCCTGATCGGTCTGACCAAGGCGCTCGGGCGCGAACTCGGTGGTCGGGCGATCACGGTGAACCTGGTGAACCCCGGTGCCACGGACACCGAGCTGAACCCGGCCGACGGCCCGGACGCGGACGCGATCAACGGGTTCACCGCCCTCGGCCACTACGCGCAGCCGGCCGACGTGGCCGCCGCCGTGGCGTTCCTGGCCGGCCCGGACGGGCGTTACGTCACGGGCGCGACGGTGAACGTCGACGGCGGATTCACCATCTGATCGGCTCCCTTCCTGGCACACGGGCCGCGGCCCGTCTCCACTCGCTTCACCGGGGACGGGCCGCACCTCTTTGAGGCGCGAGTCAGACACCGTCACCACGACCCACCAGGCGGCAGCTAGGCTGTGCCGGTGCGGAAGGCGGTGTACCGGGGTGACCGCCATGGCTGATGCGGACGACGTCCGCCGGGTGGCGCTGTCGCTGCCGCACGTGGTCGAGATCGACAGTGACGGCTTCGACTTCCGGGTCGCCGGCAAGGGGTTCGTCTGGTCGTATCCCGAGCGCACGCCCGGCAGGCCGCGGCGCATCCGCATCGACATCGCCGTGCTGTACGTGGGCGACGAGGCGGAGAAGCAGGCGTTGCTCCTCGGCGAGCCCGACCTGTTCTTCACCACGCCCGCGTACGACGGGTCACCCCTGGTCATGCTGCGGCTGGCGCACGTCGGCGTCGAGCGCCTGACGGAACTGGTCACCGACGCGTGGCGGATGCGTGCCCCCGATTCGCTGATCGGTGACCCCGAGGAGGGCGCCGGCGCGTGACGCCGGCCGTCTCGACGACGGGCCACCGCCGGCCGCTCGCTATCCGTCGAGGATCTGCTCCCGGAGAATGTCCGCGTGCCCGCAGTGCTGGGCGAGTTCGCGCAGGACGTGGAGATACACCCAGCGCAGCGGAAGCGGGCCCCGTCGGTGCCCGGTGAGGATGTCGTCCAGACCTCGCGTGGAGGTCGCCCGGCGTGACGCGTCGCGGGCGTCGCGGTATGCCTGCCGGACGCCGGCGATCGTGTCGCCGTCGTCGAGGAGGAACGAGTCCTCCGACCGCTCGGGGATGCCGATCTCGGCACGCGACCGGCCCGTGACGGCCTCGTCGAACCAGACCTTCTCGACGAAGGTCGCGTGCTTCACCAGACCCAGCAGCGTGGTCCGGGAGGCCACCAGTGACCGGCGTGCCTGCTCCTCGGTCAGCCCGTCCAGACAGCGGTCGAGCGCGTCGCGGTGTTCATCGAGAAACGCCTCGAACTGGGACTGGATCGGCTGCGCGACGACCTCGGCGGAGAAGGTGGGCGGGAAGGACGGCATGGACGGAGCATTCCAGATCGACGCCCGCCGCCCGGCGGACACACGCCGGGCGGTGTCGCGGGTGACCTCGTGCGTCCGGACGAGCGCGGGGCGTCTCAAGCGGGCCGCTGACGTACCGCGACGATCTCGGCATGGTGAGCGACCGCCCAGCCGGCCAGTGCGGAAAGCGGCTCCAGAAGGCTGACACCGAGTGGCGTCAGCCGGTACTCCACGCTCGGCGGCAACGTCGGAAACACCTCACGTTCGACCAGGCCGTCGCTCTCCAGCGCACGCAATGTCCGGGTGAGCATGCGCGGGCTGAGGCCCTCCACGGTCCGGTGCAACTCGTTGAACCGGTACGGATGTCGGCCGAGCAGGGTGATCAGCAACAGCGTCCACTTGTCGCTCACCCGGCGCAGCACGTCGGTGACCGGACAGCGATCGTACTCGCCGACCGGAACCGGCATCGGTAGCCGATGATCGTGCAACGAGGCACTCACACCGGTGTCACCTGTGGACATGAAAGTGCCTTCTTTCGCCGCCGCCGACCCGCTGCCCAGGATGAGGCAGGTCGATGAGCAAACGATAAGGGGGGGGCGACGTGGGCGTCGTGGTGGTCAGTGGCGGTACGAACGGGATGGGACGTGCGTTCGCCCTGGGGCGGGCCGAACGTGGCGACCGCGTCCTGGTGCTCGGCCGCAACCGTGAACGTGGTGAGGCGATGGCCGGCGGCCTGATCGCCTTCCTTCCCGTCGATCTGTCCAGCATGGCCGAGACGCGGCAGGCCATCGAGCAGATCCTCGGCGAGCACCAGGTCGTGGACGCGTTGGCGCTCTTCGCCAATGCCGTGGCGCCGCGTCGCATCGTGACGGGGGAGGGACTGGAGCGCACGTTCGCGCTCTACTACGTCAGTCGCTACCTGCTCAGTTTCGGTCTGCGTCCGGCCCTGGACCGGGCGGCTGCGCCGGTGATCGTGAACGTCGCCGGTGTCGGCGTCACGAAAGGCAAGGTGAGCTGGGCCGATCCACAGATGACGACGGGCTGGTCGACCGTCGCCGCGCAGTTGCAGGCCGGTAGGGCCAACGACCTGCTCGGCGTGGGCTTCGCCCGGCGGTCCGGTAGCCGCGCCCGATACGTGCTCTACCATCCCGGGTTCACCAGGAGCGGTGACCGTAGTGCGCTCCCGTTCGTGGTGCGAGGGCTGCTCGCGGTGGCGGCGGCGGTCGCCGCCCGGTCCGTCGCGGACGCGGTGGCGCCGATTCACCGGTTCCTGGACGCGCCGCCGACCGCGCCGGTGACCGCCGTCGACCGGGGGAAGCGACTTCCGCCCGGCTTCCCGACCCTCGACCCCCATGACGCCGAGCGGTTGATGGACCTCACGGAGAGGCTCCTGCGGTGAGCGCCTGCACGCGCGCCGCGCGGACGCTACGGCTGGAAGTACTCGGACATCATGTCGCCGACCCATTCCGGCTGCCGGACGTCGGCGGGGACGAACTCCTTCAGCACCGGCTTCAGGTCGACGACGGGCGTGCCTGACACCGCGTCGAGGCCCACCACCGTCAGCTCGCGGCCGTCGACGGACTCGATCCGGCAGCACGTCACGCCGATGCGGTTCGGCCGGCGGGGGCCACGACCGGCGAACACGCCCATCGGCGGCAGGTCGGTCCGGCCCCGGTAGGGGCGGGTTTCCCGGAAGTCACCGCCGTCCGGGAACCGGTCGAAGACGAAGAAGACCTCCACGTGGGAGAACTCCTCCAGGCCCTGGAGGCACGCCTCGCCGAAGCGCTCGTCGACGACGATCGTGCTGCGGACGGCGCCCCAGTTGTCGCTGTGCTGGATGTCCGTCCGGTCGTTGCGGATGGTCCCGATGGAAGTGATCTCGAAGCTGCGCATGGTCGGATTCTCCGTTCGGTGGTGGCCGGTCAGGCGGCGAGCAGTAGGGCGCTGATCACCAGCATCACCAGGGCGGTGGCGCCGTGAACGCCGTAGACGGCGGTCGCGGGGCCGTTGCTGCGGCGCACGATCAGCGCGTCTCCGACGGGTATGCCGGTGGCGGCGAGCATGAACCAGCCCACCAGATGGGGTGTCGCGCCGGCCACCAGGATGAGGAGGAAAACGCCCGAGGCGATGTCGCGTACGGCCTTGACGGTCAGCCAGGCCCGGAAGGTCGGATCCTCGGTCGGCGTGTCGGGAATGCCGAAGCCGGCGGCAGCCTGCGGCACCCGGAAGGCGAGCACTCCCATGAGGACGCAGCCCGCGCCGATCAGTCCGGCGAGCACTGTGGCGACTGTGGTGAGCATGGAGGGCATCCCCTGGGTGACGGCGGCCGGTTGCTAGCGGCGCTAGCAGTGAGAGCGACGATAGATTGCCGCCGACAGGATGTCTAGCGCTGCTAGGATCCGGTCATGTCCGCTATCAGCGAGCGCCGCGAACGTGAACGGGCGCAGCGTCATCGATTGATCGTCGCCACCGCGCGCGAGCTGGCCGAGACCGAGGGCTGGGAGGCGGTCACCACCAGGCGGCTGGCGGACCGGGTCGAGTACAGCCAGCCTGTGCTCTACAGCCACTTCAACGGCAAGGACGCCATCGTCGCCGCCGTCGCCCTGGACGGGTTCACCGAACTCGCCGGCCATCTGAGCCGCGCACGGCAGGCCGCGCCCGATCCCGGGCAGTCCCTACGCGCCGTCTGCGACGCCTACCTGGACTTCGCGACCGAGCGGCCGGCCCTGTACGACGCCATGTTCGTCCTGCCCACCGAACTGCGGTTCGCCAGCGCCGAGACCCCGCCGCCGCTGCGAGACTGCTTCGACGAGTTCGTCAACTGCTTCAACCCCGGAGACGAGCGGCGGGAGTTGTCCGCGGAGGTCATCTGGAGCGCGCTGCACGGCATCACGGTGCTGTCCCGCAGCGGCCGTATCCCGGCGGGCGGGCAGGAGGAGCGACTCGACTTCCTCGTCGCCCGCTTCGGGACAGCCGAGGACGGGCCGCTGACCTAGGATCGTGATCATGGACGTTCTCCGATACGCGGCGTTCACCGCCGATCCCGCCGGTGGCAACCCGGCCGGTGTCGTCCTGGACGCCGCCGGGGCGGGCGACGCGGAGATGCAGCAGGTGGCGGCCCAGGTCGGTTACTCCGAGACGGCGTTCCTCGTGCCCGCGGGCGAGGGCCGGGGCGGGGCAGGCGGTTCACGGTGCGCTACTTCAGCCCGAAGGCGGAGGTGCCGTTCTGCGGCCACGCGACGATCGCGTCGGCTGTCGCTTACGCGGAGCGGCACGGCCCCGGTGTGCTGCACCTGGACACGCGCGCCGGTCTGGTCGAGGTCGCCACGAGCGTGCCGGCCGACGGCACCACGACCGCCACGCTGACCAGCGTCGCGCCGCGCACCGTACCCCTGAGCGCCGGCGACCTGGCGGCGCTGCTCGCCGCGTTGCGCTGGGCGCCGGACGATCTCGACGCGACGCTGCCGCCGCGTGTCGCGTACGCCGGGGCCTGGCATCCGATCGTGGCCGCCGCGACCCGGCAGCGCCTGGCGGACCTGGACTACGACATGGCGGCGCTGAGCGCGCTGATGGCCGAGCGGGACTGGACGACGATCGACCTGGTGCACCGGGAGTCTCCGCTGGTGTTCCACGCGCGCAACCCGTTCCCGCCCGGCGGCGTGGTCGAGGACGCCGCGACCGGGGCGGCGGCCGCGGCGTTCGGCGGTTACCTGCGCGAGCTGGGCCTGGTGCAGCCGCCCGCGACGGTCACCGTGCGGCAGGGCGAGGACATGGGCCGTCCGAGTCTGCTCACGGTCGGCATCCCCGCCGGACCAGGCGCCGGGATCGCGGTGACCGGCACCGCCGTGCCCATCCCGGAGGAGGGCGTGCGGTGACGGGCAGCGGGCCACGCGCACCTACCGGCACCGGCCGTCGCACGCCATGACGAAGGCGTTCACCGACGCGGGTTCCGCCTGTGGGCGATCGGCGAACCGCCGTTCTCGCCCGACACGCCGCGCGAGCTGCTGCCCCCTCGAAGCGCGCTGAATCCGGTGCCGGGCGACGTCGGATCCGGGACGGCTCGTTCGTAGTACGGGTGAGAGGCGGCCGCACCGGGTCGCCCGGACAAGGGAGTCATGGCATGCCGCGGTACCTGATCTCGTTCAACGACGGCGCGATGGACCACATCCCCGCCGAGGAGATGCCTCAGGTGGGCAAGGAGGCGCACGCGGTCATCCAGGAGGCCGTGAACGCGGGCGTGTTCGTGTACGGCACCGGGCTCGAACGCCAGCAGGCGAGCATCGTCGGTACGGACGGGGTGGTCACCGACGGGCCGTTCCCGGAGACCAAGGAGGTCATCGGCGGGTTCGTGGTCCTCGACGTGGCCTCACGCGACGAGGCGCTGAAGTGGGCCGCCAAGATCGCCGTCTCGTGCCGCTGCGCCCAGGAGGTCCGGGAGATCATGCCCGACCCCGAGACGGAGGCGATGCTCCGCGCGGCCGGCCGGTGACGGGTCCGACGTCGACGCGATGACGGGGTGGGCGTGGCACCCGGACGGCAGCCACGCCCACCATTGGGACGTCGTCGGCCGCTCCGCAGGCCGGCTCGACCGCGCCCGCGGACAAGGTCGCGACCGGGGCGTGCAGCATGGTGGCCGGGTGATCGAGCAGCAGGACGTCCGCTTCACCTCGAACTCGCCGATCGCCCTGCGCGCCCGCAGGGCGACCGACCCGGGCGTCCGGGAGACCGGCGAGCGACTGGCGGTGGTGACGAAGGAATCCGGAGACATGTTCGTCCGGAACGACCCGAACGAGGACACCGGCCCGGTCGACGCGCGCATGGCCGAGGCGCAGCGCGGGCTCCTCACCGCGTGTACGGCGCTGTTCGGCCCGCAGCCGTGGCCGTTCGCCCCGTCGCCGACGGCGACCAACTGAGCCGGGTGGTGCGCGGCGCTCCGTGGTGATGCGGGTTCAAGCCTGGCCGGCGGCCTGAGCGATGACGAGGGTGTGCTGGTATTCGCGCCAGTGGGCCAGCTTGCCGTCCCGGGTGCGCAACACTCCGATGAACGGCGCGGAGGCGGTCACCCCGGTCGTCGTGTGCGTACCGACGAGTTCGTATTCGACCACTATCACCTCGGGGTCGGCGGTCTCGTGTACGACCACGCCGCGGCAGTCGTCGAATCGCACCGGGAACAACGCCCGGCCCGCTTGCGTGAACTGGAGAACGGTTTGTTTTCCCTCGGTGCGCGTCGGATGGCCGGGTGCGGCGAAGGGCGTCTCGATCACCACGTCATCGGCGAGCGAATCCGCCTCGAAGGTGGGAAGGTTCGCCAGCCACCGGGCGCACATGCCGTCGAAGATCTCCTGTGGTGTCATGCCGACCTCCGAGATAATGAGTGATGACTCGACTTCCGATCGAGAATAATGAGTGGAGGCTCACTTTGGTAGAGGGTCCGCCCTTGCGCGCCGACGCGCAGCGCAACCGGGCACGCATCCTGGACGCCGCCGAGGCGGTCTTCACCGAGTTCGGCACACGCGCCTCCACCGAGGAGGTGGCCCGCAGGGCCGGCGTCGCCATCGGCACGGTCTTTCGTCATTTCCCCACCAAGGAGGATCTGCTCGTCGCACTCATGAAGCGACTGCTCGCACAGCTCGTCGAGGAGGCTGGAAGGCGCGACCTCTTCGCGTTCTTCAGACACACGGTGGCGCAGGCCGCCGCGAAGAAGACCGCTGTCGACCTGCTCGCCGGATCCGGTGTGGACATCCGGCTTCCGGACGCGGTAGGCCACCTGGATGAGGCGGTGGGCAGGCTGCTGGAACAGGCCCAGGCCGCGGGCGCCGTCGCCGGCTCGGTACGGCTACCCGAGGTGATGGCGCTGCTCGCCGGCATGTGCCAGGGCGCCCTGCACGGTGGATGGGACGAGCACCTGCAGGCCCGCACGCTCGCGGTCGTCTTCGCCGGATTCGAGCACGGCTGACGGTCCGGCGTAGTGCACTCCGCACCGGCAGGCCGCGGCCGCCACGGTGAACCGTGAAAACCGGTTGGCGGCCCCGGCGAGCGCTGTTAGCTTTCCGGTGGCCGTGCCGCAGGACGAGGGAGGTGGTACCCGTGACCGCAGTAACGACATGGGTGCTCCCCTCGGGGGTCACGGCCGGGCGATAGGTCGTCCGGGAGCGCCGTCGCACTCCCGAAAGGCACGACCATGCGCTTCACCTCCGAACAGCGCCTCGCCGACGGCGTCCGCGAACGCGAGTTCACCCTCGGCGAGATCCCGGGCATCCTGTGGACGCCCGCATCCACGTCCGCGCCGGCCCCGCTGATCCTGCTCGGTCACCCCGGCGGCCTGCGCCGGATGTATCCCCGCCTGGTGGCCCGGGCGGAGGGCTGCGTCGCGCAGGGCTTCGCGGCCGCCACCATCGAGCTTCCCGGTAGCGGCGACCGGCCCGCGTCCGCCGCCGCCGAGCAGGCCCGCGCCGACCTGCGCCGCGCGCTGGCGGCCGGTGAGCCGGTCGCCGACGAGGTCGTCGACCGGCTCGTCCTGCCGCTGGTCGACAAGGCGGTCCCGGAGTGTCGGGCCGCGCTGGACGCCCTCCTCACACTGCCCGAGGTCGGCGGGCCGGTCGGGTACGCCGGCGGGGTGATCTCGATCGGCGTACGGCTGGCGCTGGTCGAACCGCGCATCGTGGCCGCGCTCCTGTTCGCCGGGAGCTTCGTGCCGCGCGCCATCGTCGAGGAAGCGCGGCGGGTCACCATCCCGCTGCATGTCCTGCTGCAATGGGACGACGAGGGCAACGACCGGCAGATGGCACTGGACCTGTTCGACGCCTTCGGCTCGGCGGAGAAGACGCTGCACGCCAACATGGGCGGGCACACCGGCGTGCCGCAGTTCGAGGGGGAGCCCGCGAACCAGTTCTTCGTCCGCCACCTGAGGACGCCGCCGAGCCCATAGGGTGGGGGCATGGCGCCCGTGACCGGACTGGACCACGTCGTCGTCGCCGTGTCCGACTGGCGGGCCGCCACCGGCTTCTATCGCGACGTCGTCGGCGCCGAGGTGATCGGCGTCGGCGGCGACCGCGTCGCCTTCCGGATCGGCGGCAACCAGTTGAGCGTGCACGGGCCCGGTCTCGACCTCGGCGGCAACGTCGCCCGGATTCCCGTCCGCCCGGGCAACAGCGACGTCTGCTTCGTCTGGGCGGGACCGATCGAGGAGGCGGTGGCGCACCTGCGGCGGCACGACGTCGAGGTGGAGACGGGGCCGGTCCGGCGGGTCGGTGCCGGTGGCGCCGGGACCAGCGTCTACTTCCGCGACCCGGACGGAAGCCTGCTGGAGTTCATCTCCTACCAGGAGGCGCCGTAGCAGCAGTCGGTCAGAGCGGTGACACCACCAGCTCGACGTGGTGCGCCTCCGTCGCGTCGTCCACGGCGAACTGCAACAGCCAGCGGCCCGGCGCGAGCGCGATCTCGTCGTCGCCGTCGGCGTCGCCGACGTAGAGCCGCCCGGAGGGGACGTCCAGGGTCGCCTCGTGCGGATGCCCCGCCACCCGCTGCGACGTCACCCGGATGTCGAGGGTGACGTCGGCCTCTCCCTCGTCCGCCATGGCGGCGTGGACGACCGGCACGGCGACATGGTGCGTGGTGGCGAACACCGGACCGTCGCCGTCGTGGAAGTCGATGTCGAACTCCTCCTCGCAGTCCGCGTCCCTGAGGTAGACGGCACCCCAGTGGTAGGGACGGACCCGGCGCACGTGCCGGCCGCCGGTCACGCGGACCCCACCGGCGGCGCCCAGGTGGGACGCCGGATCAGGCAGAACGGGTGGCCCGCCGGATCGGCGTACACGTGGTCGCCCGGCAGCCGCCGCGCGCCCAGCGCGAGCACCGCCGTACCCGCCGCGTCCTGGTCGTCGACCATCACGTCGAGGTGCATCTGCTGCGGCACCGCCGGATCCGGCCATGTCGGCGGCGTCAGCCCGGCGGCGCGCTGGAACGCCAGCCCGGACGTCGCCGTACTCGCCGACACGACTGTGAAGTCGTCGTCCGCGTACGTGATCGGGTCGCCGAGGACCGCGCTCCAGAACCGTGCCTCGGCCATCGGGTCCGGGCAGTCGACGATCAGGTGGTGGAGCCGCCCGACCGGCACCGCGGTCACCTGGTTCCTGGCCATGTCAGCTCAGCCGCAGGTCGTGCTCGTCGAGGGCGGCCTCGATGATGCCCAGCGCCTTCGGCCCCATGCCGTGCAGACGGGCCAGATCCGCGCGCGGCACGCCGGCGAGCCGGCGCAGCGTGGTGTAGCCGGCCGCGTTCAGCGCCCGCGTGGCCGGTGCGCTGATCTTCGGCAGGCGGTCCAGGGGCGACGTCATCGCCCGATGCTAGACCGCCACGGCACGGCTCGCCTGCCCGTCCCTCGGCGGTCAGGGACGGAATGGGGGAAAGGCCCGACGGGCATATCGGGGCGTTTCCGTATGGGACTCGGGTGGGACGCCGCTGAAGAATCGACAGGCATCCAGACACCGGGAGGTGCCGTGTTCCGACCTACCGTGGCCGTCGCCCTGGCCGCGCTCACCGTCCTGGCGGGACTACCCGGCGCGGCCCGCGCCGGTGGTCCGCCGCAGCGGCTCGTCTGGGGCGAGTGCGCCGACGACCTGCCGAACGTCCCGCCGGATGAGCGCGTGCGATGCGCCCGGCTCCGCGTGCCGGTGGACTGGTCCCGGCCGAACGGCCCGACGTTCGAACTCGCCGTGGCACGCCGGCTCGCGCGAGCGCCGGAGCGGCGGGTGGGCACGCTGGTGTTCGGGCCGGGCGGCCCCGGCGACTCGGGGGTGGAACGCATCCGTAAGGGCGACCGGTTCAGCGGCGAGTTGCTGGACCGGTTCGACCTGGTCAGCTTCGACCCGCGTACGGTCGCCCGCAGCGCCGCGCCCGCCTGCACCCCGGATCCGGCGCTGCGCAAGCCGCCACTCCCGCCGGCCGGTCAGGCCGACTTCGACGCCGCGGTGGCCTACAACAGAGCGCTGTGGAGCAGGTGCCGCCCGACCAGCCCGGTGTTCGACCACGCCGACACGCTCAGCACCGTCCGTGACCTCGACGCGTTGCGGCGGGCGCTGGGCCAGCGGCGGCTGTCCTTCCACGGCAGCTCGTACGGCACACTGCTGGGCCAGCAGTACGCCGAGCGCTACCCCGGCCGCGTGCGGGCGGTCGTGCTGGAGGGCGTGTTCGACCACAGCCTCGACGTGCGGTCCTTCGTGCGGACACAGGCCGCCACGTTGCAGGACTCGTTCGACGAGTTCGTGTCCTGGTGCGACAGGTCGGCCGACTGTGTGCTCCACGAACGGGACGTACGGTCGGTGTGGGCGCGGGTGCTGGGCCGCGCGGACCGTGGCGAGTACGCCCCCCGTACCGCCTTCGACGTCACCGCCGTGGCACTCGGCCTGCTCGCCGGCCCGCGCTGGCCGCAACTCGCGGTGACGGTGCGGGACATGGACGCCGGCACGCCGCCACCGGAGGTGAACTTGCCGCTCTCGGTCGCGGCATTCTGCGCGGACTGGTCGGCGCAGGTACGCGACCACACCGAATACGCCGGCCTGGTCCGGGACGCCGCGGCCGCCGCCCCGGACGTCCGGTACGGCGCCGGCCTGCTGGCCGTGCAGACCTGCCTGGGCTGGCCGTCCCCGGTCCGCAACCCGCCGCACGAGCTGGATGTGCACACCCGCACGCCGCTGCTGCTGCTCAACGCCCGGCACGATCCCCGCACCGGCTACACCTGGGCGGTGAACGTCGCCCGGCAACTCGGCCGGCACGGGCGCCTGGTCACCTACGAGGGCTGGGGCCACGGCACCTACCAGCGCCTGCACGGAGGCAGTGGTGGACCGGTACCTCGTCGACCTGACGTTGCCCGCCCCCGGCGCGCGCTGCCCGGCGAGCTGACCCGGCGCGTCGCTAGGCCGCCGGTCCCGGCGCCCCGGCGAGCGTACGGGCCGCCGGGCGCCGGTGCGGCAGCGCCGCCAGGCCCAGTACGAGCAGCAGCAGGACCGCGCCGAGCAGGAACGGCAGCGACATGGTGGGCTGGCCGAGCCACTCCCACGGCACGTGCCAGCGCGGATGCGGCTCGTTCAGGTGGTGCGTGAGCATCGGCGGCACGCCCAGCAGGATCGGCGCGGTCCAGAACACCATCGCGACGCCGTACAGGACCTTCGCCGGCCCCTGCACCAGCGGCCGTCGTCCCTCGGTGCGGCGGCTGGCCCAGCCGAACAGCACCCAGCCGCCGATCGCGCCCAGCACGAAGGCGAGCAGGCCGGCGGGATAGGCGGTGCCGGGGGTGGCGCGGCTGAGGATGAGGCTCATCGAGCCCTCGGCGTTGAGCTCCACAGCGAGGATGTGATCGCCGCGCTCGGCGTACACGGTGATGTCGGAGGGGATGGTCGCCGGGTCGCATCGCGGACTGCCGGAAACGCAGCCGTACGCGTCGGAGTGGACGGGCTCGCTCTGCTCCCACCCGGCGGCGTCCAGACGCTGCCTCAGCTCGGTGAGGCCGGCGGCCGGCGCCTGGTCGAACGACGCGGTCAGCTCGGCCAGTGCGTACTCGCCGCCGTCGCCGAGCAGCAGCTCGGACAGGAGGTCCCCGTTCAGCGGGTGGCCGTAGATGAGGAACACGGCGGGCGGGTCGTCCTGGTCGAGGTGGCCGGCCTGCCGGTCCGGGTAGAGCTGGCCGACCACGGCGGCGAGGTCCCGGTGGTCGAGCGGGCGGGAACCGAGCCAGGCGAGCCAGGTGCCGAACGAGCCGGCGAACAAGCCGCAGACCAGGGCGAAGACCGCCGCCCAGGCCACCACCGTGCGGCTCGCCGGCCGTCCCAGCCGGGCGCGCAGACCATGGCGTACGAGATTCGCGGCCACCCGGGTACGCCGGTGGGCCGGGCCGACGTCCCGTACCGTCTCCAGGATCTCGGCTCCGCGTGCCCGGCGGTAGTCACGGGGGTAGGCCAGCAGCAGCCAGCGGTGCATGGGTGTCTCCCTATGAGGCCGCGACGGTGGGGTCAGGCGGTGCGGGGCCGCAGGGCGCGCAGCCGGGACTCGGCGGCGGACGCGAGCTGCCGCAGCCGCTCGGTCTGGCGTGCCAGCTCGGCTTGGCCGTCGGTGCGCAGCCGGTAGTAGCGGCGGAGTCGGCCGTCGACCACCTCTTCGTGGCTGAGGTCGACGAGGCCCTGCGCGACCAGCCGGTCCAGTGCGGCGTAGAGCGTGCCCGGCAGCAGGTTGACGCGTCCGCCGGACAGGCCGGCGACCTCCTGGATGATCCCGTAGCCGTGGCGCGGTTCGTCGGCCAGCGCGGTCAGGATCAGGAAGGTCGCCTCACGCATCTCGCTCACTGGAACAACATATACAGTTAATCAATACATGGTCAACGGTCGCCGAGCAGTTGCCGCTCGGCCATGAAGGCACGCAGCGTCCCGGCGTCCTCGGCGGACATCAGCCAGCGGGGGATCACAGTGGCCGGCATCCGTCCGACGTACACGATCCAGAAGTCCGGGGTCTCGGTGACCCGCGTGACGCCGTCCCAGGCGATGCCACCGGACTCCGAACCGCTGCGCATCATGATGTTGCGGTCGTCGATGTCGTAGCCGCCCTCGACGGCGTAGCCGCCGGAGCGGCGCCGGGCCCGCCACCGCACCCAGGGCGCGTACAGCATGGACAGTGCCCCGGCCACGATCAGCGTCGTCCACAACGACGCGAACCGGTCACCCCGCTCCGACGCCTGCGAGGCGACCAAGCCGATCACACCGACCACGGCGAGGGCCGCGCCGATGTAGCCGAACCGGCGCAGCCGGGCGGCGGCGAGCGCGGCGGCCACGCGGGCCGGGTAGGCGGGGTCGGCCGGTACGGCGAAACGGATCTGCACGCCCGAACGATAGTGCCCCGCCCGCCTGTCCCGGGCTGGACCCGCGTAGCGCGCCGGTCAGACCCGGCGCAGCACCAGCGTCACGAACCCCAGCACGCCGCGGTATCCCCGCAGCCACTGGTCGCGGTGCTCCCGGGCGGCGGCCAGCGCGCCGGCGGCATCCGGGTGACCCAGGTTGTCCAGCGCCCACTCGGTCAGCGAGCCGGTCCACGACCACTCGTAGTCGTCCCACTCGGCGGCGTCGCTGACGTGCGCGTACACCGGGGTCCAGCCGGCCTGCTCGGCGGCCGCGACCAGGCCGGCGAGGTCGGTGTGGTCGTCGGGCTTCGCGCCCAGCGCCGCCAGCGCCTCCGGCGTCGGCGGCACCTGCCAGAATCCCTCACCCACCATCAGGATGCCGTCGGCGTTCACGTGCCGACCGGCCAGTTCCAGCGTCCCGGCGAACCCGCCGAACGCGTGCGTCGACCCGACACAGAGCACCAGGTCGTAGTCGCCGTCCGGCACGTACGACCGGGCGTCGCGCTCGTGCAGCGTGAGCCGGTCGGCGAGGCCGCGCACGGCGGCGGCCTCGGTGGCGCGCTCCAGCGCGTGCGGGTTGAGGTCCACGCCGTCGGCGTGCCCGTCCGGGTGGTGGGCGAGGGCCTGCAACGCCCAGGCGGCCTCACCGCAGCCCAGGTCGAGGATCCGGGCGGCCGGCCGGCGACCGGCCCGGCGCAGCAGCCGGTTGACGTTGACGCCGGAGAGCGGGGCCGCGATCGGGTGGTGCGAGTGCGCGATGCTGCTGAGCCGTTGACGGTCCATCGCCGCAGTCAACACGAGGGCGCCCGGCCGGCGCACCCCGGTTGCCGCGGCGGGGGAGGCCGGGCTGCCCGGTGTGCCCCTAGGGTGGCGGCACGGGCGGGAGCGAAGGGGCCCTCCCGTCCACCGTCACCGCGACAGTCAGGTGCGGCAGATGGCCGTCGCGTCGTCGGTGGCGACGCCGTCGCGTGCCTCGGCCTCGCGCACCCGGCGGATGACCTCGGCGGGGCCGTCGGTCTCCAGCAGGCGCAGCAGCCCCGGCCAGCCGGTCAGGCCGAACGTGTCGACGAGACGGCTCGCGCCGTTGCTGAGCAGCGCCGCACCGGTCACGTCGTCGGCGGGGCACTCGCCGGTGACCGCCTCCTCCACCACGCGAGGGTCGTCCTTGGCGACCCAGAACCCGCCGGGGCTGTTCCGCCGGGTCCGCAGCTCCATGAACAGCCGCCGGTACTCGTCGCCGCCCTCGGGCACGTTCTTCAGCCGCTCCTCGAAGGACCGGGCGATCACCACCTCACGCGGATCGTGGGCGACGACGGGCTCACCGCAGGCACGGCCGACGACTGCCACCGCGTCGCCGAGGACCAGGTGCTCGACGGTCCCGCCGGAGAACCGGAGCATCGCCACTGCCGCGAACGGGCTGATCGGGTGGGTGACGTCGCAGGTGTCGCGGTGCTGGTCGGTGACCCGCTCGATGCCCTCGGCCAGCACGTCGCGCAGGCTCCGATCCTCGGACAGCACGCCGAGCAGCGCGCCGCCGAGCCGGGTCGCGTACCAGGCGATGCCGTGGTGGCAGACCTCGCCCGCGCCGGAGATGCCACCGGCGCCGTCGACCAGGACCATGCCGCAGGGGACGGCGCCGGCGAAATCCTCATTGGTACGGCCGGGATGTCCCGCGTCGGTCGCCATCGTTACCCGCATCGCCCCATCATGCCGGGGCCGACCGGAACGCGGTGCCCCTCGCGGCTTGATCTGAAGCGTGGTTGAGGTCCTAGCGTCGTGCTCATCCGACCACTGCTGGAGGTAGAGCACCATGACGACGCCGCACCTGTCCGACGCCGAACTCGCGGGCCAGCCCGCCGCCTACTGGACGGGCGTCGCGTACGAGTCACTGATCGCCTTCACCCGAGCCCAGCAGGCCGCGCACGGCTTCACCCAGCCCCAGTTCTGGCTTCTGCGCAACCTGTCCCCGGACGACCTCCTGCCCGGCGGCGGCGGGCTGACCGTCACCGAGCTGCAGCAGGCGATGGCCTCGTATCTGCGGGCCGAGGACGACCTGGACGCCGAGGCAGAGGTGCTGCTGGAACGCGGCTGGCTCAGCCGCGACGCCGACGGCCGGCTGCGGATCACGGAAGCGGGGGAGGCCGCCCGGGTCCGCCTCAAGCAGCACGCGCCGGCGATCCGGGCCCGCATCCACGAGGGCGTCGACGACGCGGACTACGTCACGACCCTCAAGGTGCTCCGGCGGATGATCAACAACACCGGCGGCGCCGGGTAGCGGACCGGCCCGCCTCAGGAGGCCCGTAGCCTCCGGACGGCCAGGCGGGCACCCTGATGGAGCAGCACGCCGGCGCCGGTGTTGACGACGGCGAGCACCGCCGCGCCGAGCAGTCCGGTGCCGACGTCCATCACGTCGGTCGCGACCAGCAGGGCCGGCCAGGCCAGCGCGGCGGCGACGAGCGACGACCGCCACCAGCGCCCGAGGAGAACCCCGAACAGGATCAGCACCGGGATCATCGCGGGCCACCTCCTGCCGTCGGCTCGTTCGAGCGTACGCCCGGCTCACCCTGCTCATCCGCCGGTCGTGGCCCGTGCCGCGGCGAATCGGCCGTACGGCCGTACCCGGGCCTTCAGGATGAGGTGATGCGCGCCAGTCAGAAGATCCGCCACCGGCACGCCGACGTCGACGGCCTGGAGGTGTTCCTCCGCGAGGCCGGACGCCCCGGCGACCCGGCGGTGCTGCTGCTGCACGGATTTCCCAGCTCGTCGCACACGTTCCGCGAGGTCATGCCCGCGCTGGCCGATATCGCGTACGTGCTCGCGCCCGACCTGCCCGGCTTCGGCATGTCCTCGTCGCCGACAGTCGCCGAGTACGACTACACGTTCGAGAACCTGTCGTGGACGGTCGAGCGGCTCCTCGGCCGGCTTGGCGTGGACCGCTTCTTCGTCTACCTGCACGACTTCGGCGCGCCGGTCGGATACCACCTGGCCACCCGCGCCCCGCAAAGGATCCGCGGCCTCGTCGTGCAGAGCGGCAACGCGCACGCCGACGGGCTCGGCGCGCAGTGGGACACCGCGCGGGCGTACTGGGCCGACCCGGGCGACGACACCCGCGCCGCGCTGCCGGACTGGCTGACCTTCGCCGGCACCCGGGACCAGTACCTCGCCGGGCTGCCCGGCCACGTACGCCCGTTGCAGGCGCCCGAGGCGTGGCACCTGGACTGGGAGCGGATGACCCGGCCCGGCAACGTCGAGGCGCAGTTCGCGCTGTTCACCGACTACGCGAACCATGTCGCCCGGTTCGGCGAGATCGCCGCGTACCACAGCGCCTGCCAGCCGCCGGCGCTCGTGCTGTGGGGCCGGCACGACGCCTACTTCGACGTGGACGAGGTCCTCGCGTACCACCGCGCGCTCGACCGGATGGACGCGCACATCTACGACGGCGGCCACCTGCTGCTGGAGACCCACGCGGCCGAGTGTGCCGCGCTCATGCGCGCGTTCGTCCGGGACCACTCGTGAGCCGGGATGCTGTACGACCACACGCCCGGTCGACCGGAGCTGAACTCACGGAGCGGCCGGCGGCTTCGCCTTCTGCGGGTGGATCGTCTCGTGGCGGGCCAGCATGGCGACGAACTCCCCGATCTTGCGCTGCCGGGTCTCCGCGCGCTTGACCGCGTTGAGCCGGTGGATGAGCGCGAACCTGTTGGCGCTGGTGAGCACGTCGAACATGGCCTGGGCGGCGGGCTCGACGGCGATGGCGGCGAGCAGGTCGGCGGGCACCTCGGCCTCCGACGGCGGTGCGTAGGCCGCCGCCCACCGGCCGTCCGCCTTCGCGGCCTCCACCGCGGCCCGGCCCGCGGGCGTCATCCGCCCCTCCGACTCCAGCCGGGCCACGTGCGCGACGTTGCGCTGCGACCAGGCGCTGCGCGCCCGGCGCGGGGTGTAGCGGATCCAGGAGCTCTCGTGGTCGCGCTTGCGGGCCTGCCCGTCGATCCAGCCGAAGCACAGCGCCTCGTCGACCGCCTGCTGCCAGGTCAGCGTGGTGATCGTGCCGCCCTTGCGGCCCAGCGCCAGCCAGACACCGGGCGACGTGCCGTGGTTGGCGGACAGCCAGGCGCGCAGCGCGTCCGCGTCGGGCACGATCAGCTCGTCCAACTCCTCGCTCGCCATGGCCGGAAGGCTATGCCAGGGGTACGACGTCAAGACCGGGCGCGCCGCCCGGCCGCCCGCTGCTCGCCGTCGGTCGACGGCTCGGCCGCCGGCTGGTCGCCGTCGGGCGGCAGGTCGGCCGCCCGTCGCAGCCGCCGTCCGGCGACCAGCATCGCCACGCCTGCGCCGGCGAGCCCTGCGCCGATCAGTCCGCCCGCGATCCCCGCCGCCGGATCGCGCTCCCGGAACGCGTACGTGACGGCCGAGGTGAGGATCGGCGCACCGAGGGTGATCGCCATCCAGCCGCCGAGGATGTCCTCCTTGCCGGCGAAGGCGTTCGTGGTGATGAGGAAGAGCAGCACCATGGCTGCGGCGAAGCCGACGAGGAACAACGCCGCGAGGATCAGCGCGGGGTCGCGCGGGAGCAGCCCGGCGGCCGCGGCGAGCACGTAGATGATCGCCGCCGCGATGAGGTTCGCGAGTACGTTCGTCATCACGTTCGCGATGAACCTTCGCAGGCCGCCGCGCCCGGTGCCGGCCGGTGCGGTCACGACGTCCGCGAATCGTGCGCCCGGCGGGCCGCCAGCAACTCGTCCAGGTGCCGCTCGCTCCACGAGCGGGCGGCCGCGACGAGCGTCAGCAGGCTGCGGCCCAGCGGCGTCAGCGCGTACTCCACGCGCGGCGGGTTCTCGTCGTAGGCGCTCCGCGTGAGCAGCCCGTCGCGTTCCATCGCCCGCAACGTCTCGGCCAGCACCTTCGGCGTGATCGTGCGCAGCGGCACCCGCAGCTCGGTGAACCGGCGGGTCCGCGACCTCGCCCGCCACCCCGACCTCACCTCCGCGGTACGCGGCGACATCACCGACCCGGAGACGGTCGCCTCCATCGGGTACGGGCACGACGCCGTCGTCCACGCGGTCAGCCCGGCCTCCGGTCCGGAGGCGCTCGCCGCCGCCGGCCTCGATCCGGAGTTCTTCGTCCGCTCGGCCGACGCGCTGCTGCACGGCCTGGCCCGCTCAGGTGTGCCGCGGCTCGTGGCGGTCGGCCTGTTCGCCACGCTCACCGACGCGCACGGCCGGCCCCTCTACGACGACCCGGCCGTCCTGCCCGCCGAGTTGCGGCCGTTCGCGCTCAGCCACGCCGCCGGCCTGGACCGGCTCCGCGCGGCGGACACCACAGTCGACTGGCTGGTGCTCACCCCGCCCGCCGCGCTCGACGTGGACGGCGCTCGCACCGGCCGTTACCGACTCGGCGGCGAGCAGGCCCCGGCGTCGGCGCACCTGTCGTACGCCGATCTGGCGGTCGCGGTGGTCGACGAGATCGAGCCGCCGCGCCACCACCGCACCCGGGTCTCCGTGTTCGGCTAGCTAGCCGTCCGCCGCGTTGTGCCGCGCGACCAGGTCCGGCAGCTCGTTCAGTGAGTCGATGCGGAACAGGCACCGGTCGGCCACGTCCGGCATGTCGAGGATGTGGCCCCACGGTCCGCGCCGGATCAGGCACGCGGTCATGCCGGCGGCCATCGCCGGGGCGGCGTCGTTGTCCGGCCGGTCACCGACGTACAGGATCGCCGACGCGTCGCCGCCGCCCTCGCGGACGACCCGGTCGAAGAACTCCGGCGCCGGTTTCGCCACGCCCCATGCCGCCGATGTGCCGATCACGTCGACCGCCAGGTCCAGCGCCCGCAGCGTCGCCTCGGCGTGCTCCGGCTGGTTGCCGGCCAGGCCGACGCGCAGTCCCTGCTCCCGCAGGGCCGCCAGGCAGGCCCGCGCGTCCGGGTAGAGATCCTCGTCGCCGAACGACTCCGGGTCGCCGGCCGCGACCCGGCGGGCGAGTTCGGCGGTGAGGTCGAAGTCGGGCCGGAAGGCCCGGAACACCTCCTGGTAGTCCAGCCCGCGGGCGATCACCGCGCCGAAGACCGCGGAGAACGTGTGCCTCGGTACGCCGAGCCAGTCCGCCCAGGTCGCGAACTCGCGCGTCTCGTCGAGGATCGTCCCGCCCACGTCGAAGAACACCGCCCGGATCATCCGCGGATCGTACTGTCGTTGATCAGCCTGTGGGGGCGGCCCGGGTGGCGCAGACTGCCCGCATGAATTCCGCCTTCCTCCCCGAACCGCCGCAGAGTCCGGCGGCGAAAGCCGCGTACGAGGACGACCTCGCCGCGGACGGCTACGTCAACAACCTCACCCTCGTCTGGTGCTGGCGTCCGGACGTGCTGATGTCGTTCCAGAACACGCGCACCGAGTTGCTGTCCGAGTCCACGTTGTCCTCGCGGGAGGTGGCCGTGCTGGTCGCCGCCACCGCCGCCGCCCGCGGTGACTCGTACTGCGCGCTGGCCTGGGGCGTGCGGCTGGCCGGGATGAGCGACGAGGCGACCGCCGCCGGGGTGCTGCGCGGCGACGAGGCGGACCTGTCCGCGCGGGAGACGGCGCTGGCCGACTGGGCCCGCCGGGTCGTGACGGACCCGAACGCCACCACCGACGCCGACGCGCGACGCCTGCGCGACGCCGGCCTGAGCGACCGGGAGATCTTCGAGGCGACCACGCTGATCGCGTTCCGGCTGGCCTTCTCCACTGTCAACGACGCGCTCGGCGCGCGGCCGGACGCGCAACTGGCGGAGAAGGCGCCACGGCTCGTCCGGGAGGCGGTGACGTTCGGCCGCGCGGTCTGAACGAGCGCGCCCGTGCCTCGGCCGGGCCGCCTCGGGGCAGCGGCCCGCCAGGTGACCGGAGATCATCGTCTGGTGACCGACGCCGCCGCGTACACCTTGGCCGTTCCGCCGTTGTTCGCCGCCCTGGCCCCGGCACGTGACGTCCTGATCGCCGGCGCCGGTGGCGGCTTCGACGTGTACGCCGGCCTGCCGCTGGCGCTGGCGCTGTGGCAGGCCGGCAAGCGGGTGACCTGGCCAGCCTCTCCTTCTCCGAGCTGGAAATGCTCGACCGGCAGGTGTGGGTGGACGAGCACGTCGCGGCGATCCGGCCGGACACCCTCAGCCCTGACTGGTACTTCCCGGAGGCGCACCTGGCCCGCTGGCTGGCCGGCCGCGACCTGCCGTCGACCGTGTACGCCTTTCCGCCGCTGGGCGTGCAGCCGCTGCGCGAGGCGTACCGGCACCTGGTCGACCGGCTCGACCTCGACGCGATCGTGCTCGTCGACGGCGGCACCGACATCCTGTTGCGCGGCGACGAGAGCGGCCTGGGCACCCCGGTGGAGGACATCACCAGCCTGGCCGCCGTGGCCGGGCTGGACGTGCCGGTCCGGTTGGTGAGCAGCCTCGGGTTCGGCATCGACGCGCACGACGGTGTCAACCACGTCGAGGTGCTGGAGAACCTGGCCGCGCTCGACCGGGAGGGCGGCTACCTCGGCGCGCTGTCCATTCCGGGCTCCAGCCGCGAGGCGGTGCTCTACCGCGAGGCGGTCGCGCAGGCCCAGGCCGCCACCCCGCACCGGCCGAGCATCGTCCAGGGGCAGATCGCCGCCGCCACCGGCGGCGCGTGCGGAGACGTACGATTCAGCCGGCGCACCGGCCACGGCGACCTGTTCGTCAACCCCCTCATGGCGATCTACTTCTCCGTCGACCTGCCCCGGCTCGCCGCCCGCTGCCTCTACCTCGACCGGATCGAGAACACGATCGGGCGGCGCCAGGTCGTCACCCGGATCGAGGCGTTCCGCGACGAGCTGCGGGCCACCCGGGTCCCGCGGGCGTTTCCGCACTGACGGCCAGGGCATGTCGTACCGGTGTGGGAGGGTCCGGGCATGACGACGTTCGTACTCATCCACGGTGGCGGAGGCAGTGCGTGGGACTGGCATCGGGTCGTCCCCGAGCTGGCCGCCCGGGGCCACGACACAGTGGTGCCGGAGCTGCCGATCGGGGACCGTTCGGCGGGGTTCGCCGAGTTCCGCCGGACGGTGATCGACGCCGTCGGTGACCGCGACGACCTGGTGGTGGTCGGGCACTCGTACGGCGCGTTCACCGCACCGCTGGTCGCCGACCGGCTGCCGGTGCGCCTGCTGGTCCTGCTCACCCCGATGATCCCGCGGCCCGGTGAGAAGCCGGGGGACTGGTGGGGCAACACCGGCTACCGCGAGCCGGACGGGCTCAGCGAGGAGCAGCAGTTCTACAACGGCGTGCCGGCCGAGATCGTCGCCGAGGCGCCGGCGCACGCCCGGGAGCAGGTCAGCACGGAGTGGGACGAGCCGTGGCCGTCGGCCACCTGGCCGGACGTGCCGACGAGGGTGCTGATCGGCCGCGACGACCGGTTCTTCCCCGCCGACTTCCAACGCCGGGTGGCCGCCGACCGGCTCGGCGTGGTTCCGGACGAGATCGACGGCGGTCACGCGGTGACGCTCAGCCATCCCGGTCCGCTCGCCGACCGGCTGACCGCCTACCTGGCGGTCTGACCGTCCGGCCGCCGGGTTCGGGAGACCGCAGCGGCCGGGCGTGCGGGCTCCGGGTCGCGCGTGTGCCGGCGGGTCGGCAGCAGCAGCGGCGTGGCGAGCAGCAGCACCCCGGACACGGTGATCGCGGCGAGTGGGCCGACGACAGTGGCGAGGACGCCCCACACGGTCATCAGCGCGGCCTGGGTGAGCCGGCCGGTGACGCTCCACGCGGTCAGGACCTGCGCGGTGTGCGCCTGCGGGGTCCGGCGCAGGCGCTCGGTCGCGTAGATCGGGTTGAACACGCCCATGTACGTGATGAGCGTCGACTCGACGGCGATCACGGTCAGCAGTCCGGTGGTCCCCGGGTGGGTGAACGCGAGACCGAGCGGAACGATCGACCGCAGCCAGCCGGCCACCGTCATCACCCGCCGCCGCCCGTACCGCCGCACGAGGCGTGGGCTCAATCGTGCGCCGAGCACGCCACCGAGCGCGGAGACGCCGAAGACCAGCCCGTACTGCCAGGCCGCCACCCGGTACTCACCCAGCAGGAGCACCGCCAGCAACGGCGCGGTCGCCATGATCAGGCCGCCGACCAGCACCGAGTTGAGGAACAGCCGCCACAGCACCGGGTCGCGGCGCACGAACCGCCAGCCCGCGCCCAGGTCGGCGGCCCGCGAACCGCCCGCCGGGACGCGGGGCGCCGCCGTGTCGCCGCTGCGAATCCGCCGCACCGCGAGCGCCGACAGCAGATGGCTCACGGCGTCGGCGGTGATGGTGACGACCGGGCCGAGCAGCCCGACGAGCGCGCCCGAGCGGGGGCCCGGCCGCCGTCGCGGCCCAGCTCGTCGCCTCGAGCCGCCCGTTCGCCGCCAGCAGCCCGTCACCACGGACCAGGCTCTTCAGGTACGCCCCGGACGCGGCGGTGAACGTGATGCCGGCCGTCCCGCAGACGACCGCGACGACGAGCAGTTGGCCGTAGGACAACACCCCGAGCGCGTACGCGGCCGGCACGCTCGCCAGCGCCGCGAACCGGACCAGATCCGTCGCGATCATCACCGGCAGCTTGGGCCGGTGGGCCACCCACGGGCCCAGCGGAACCGCAAGCACCGCCGCCAGGGCGAGCCCGGCGGCCTCCAGGAGCGACACCGCGAACGCCGAAGAATCCAGCACCCGCACCGCGATCAGCGGAAACGCGCCGAACGCCAGCCAGGTGCCGTACGTGCTCGCCGCGTAGGCCGACCACAGCCACCCGAAATCCGATCCCCGTCTCCGCACGCCCCGCCCCCGTCACCGATGCCCCGCGCATCAGACCGGCCGCGCTGGCGCCGCAGCAAACAACCGCCGCCCGGCGCGCCACAGCCGTCGGCTGGGGCCGCCTACTGTGAGCCGGTGGACAGCGAGGCGGTGCGGTCGTTCGTGCGGGCGGCCGAACTCGGGCAGTTCCGGCACGCCGCCGACGAGC
Organism: Micromonospora sp. NPDC005257; assembly: GCF_042872445.1. NCBI lineage: Bacteria > Bacillati > Actinomycetota > Actinomycetes > Micromonosporales > Micromonosporaceae > Micromonospora > Micromonospora sp. NPDC005257. Next base: position 44,726 of record NZ_JBIAKL010000016.1, read on the forward strand.
TGGGCGTCACCCAGCAGGCCGTGTCGAAGCGGATCGCCGCGCTGGAGCGGGAGCTGGGCGTGCGCCTGTTCACCCGTACACCCCGGGGGGGCGAGCTGACAGGCGACGGCCTGGCGTTCCTCCCGCACGCCCGGGGCGTCGTGGCCGGCGCGGACCGCGCGGTCGCCGCGGTCCGGCCCGGCGCGCGGGCGCCGCGCATCGACGTGCTCGGCCTCCGCAGCGCGCAGGCCGTCCTCCTGCACGACTACTGGCGCTCCCACCCGGGCGTGGACCTGGACGTGGTGACGCTGCGGGTCGACGACCCCCGGCAGGTCGCCGCCGCGGTCCGGGCCGGCGACGTGGACGCCGCGTTCCGCACCGTCACCGACCTGGCCGCGCTGCCGCCCGAGGTACGGATGGTCCGCGCGTTCGACTCGCCGCTGCAACTGCTCGCCGGGCCCCGGCACCCGCTCGCGTCCGCGCGCACGCTCACGCCGTCCCAGCTGCGCGGACACCGGCTGCGGGTGCCGGGCATCGTGCCGGGCAGCGAGTGGGGCGAGTTCTACGAGCAGCTCGCCGACGCCTTCGACCTGTGGGTGGACGCGACCGGGCCGAACTTCGGCACCGAGGTGCTCCTCGACACGCTCGCGGACTCGGCGGACGTGGCGACGCTCGTCGGCGCCCGGGACCGCTACCTCTGGCCCGCCGGCCACGACCTGCGCCGCATCCCGATCACGGGTCCGGTGCTCGCGTACCCGATCAACCTGATGCTGCCCCGGACCGGCCCGCACCCGGGGCTGCGACCGGTGATCCGCCACTTCGCGGGCCTGCCGCCGCTGACCGGGCCGGTCTGGCGGCCCTCGTGGGCCGCGTGATCAGGGCCGCGACGTCCGCCGCGCCAGGTGGACCGTGACGTCGGCGGTGACCTCGACCGTGCCGGGCAGCACGTCGCGGACGCGGCGGAGCACCTGCTCGCGCACCGGTGGTGGCAGTTCGAGATAGGCCGAGACGGTCGACAGGAGACCGACGTAGTCGTCGGCGCTCATGGTGATCCGTCGCTCGATCTCCGACTGGCGTACGTCGGCGAACCACTCGGACGCGCGCAGCTCGGTGCCGGGCCACTGCATCCCGGCCTCCGGTGACGTCCCGTCCGGCGACGGGATCTCGTCGTCGGCGAGGAACTCGGACCGGGCCGCGGCCACCGCGTCGCGCAGCGCCGGGTCGGCCAGCCGCAGCGGGCCGCCGAACGAGGCGAACACGCCGCCGGGCGTGAGCAGCCCGGCGATCCGCTCCCACCGCCGGTCCGGGTCCGTCCAGTGCAGCGCCGCCGCCGCGTACACCAGGTCGTGGAGCTCGTCGGCGCGCAACTGCTCGAACGCTGCCTGCCGGACCCGCACCTCGGCCGGGACGTGCCGGCGCAGCTCGGCGAGCATCGCGGGGTCCGGGTCGGTGGCGGTGACCGTGATGCCGCGCCGGGCGAACAGGCGGGTGGCCTTGCCGGTCCCGGCCCCGATCTCCACGGCGGTCCGGACGGGACGGTCCGCGTACGCCAGCACCAGGTCGGCCAGTTCCTCGGGATAGCCGGGGCGGAAACGCTCGTACGCCTGCGCGGCCGCTCCGAAGCTCAACGCACGACCCGGCATGCCGGCCATCCTCCCACGATCGTCCGCTCGCGCCCGGCTATCGTGCGTGACCGAGCGCGGCTGGCTGGACGACACCCGCACCTCCTACGACACGGTGGCGTCCAGTTCGCCCACCGGTGACGTGGGCGGGCTACGCGTCCGGGTCCCACGCCGCGATCCGGTCGAGCACGCGCCGGTCGCCCTCGATGGTGAGCGCGTCCAGCGGTATCCGGCCGTAGAAGGCCAGGACCAGATCACCGGCGCTGGAACTGGCGGCGGTGTCGGCCGGGCCCGCATCGGCTCCCGCGAGCAGGCGGGTGACCCGTACGCCGTCGGGGGAGAGCCGCACGCGCCAGGATCCGCCCTCGGTGACGTGGTAGTCGAGGACGGCGGGCTCGTACGGCCACGGCACCGTGGTCGCGCAGCAGGTGAACAGGAAGTCCTCCACGCCGTCGAGGGCCACCTCGACCGGCACCGGCTGCGGCGCGCCCACGGTGAGCTGCGCGTCGTAGGTGTGCACCGCGATCTCCTGGAGCTGGTGCCGGGCGACGGCGCCGCAGTTCTGCGGCGACTGCGACGTGTCCCACCACGTCCAGCAGCCACGATCGGGTCCGGCGTCGCGCAGCGCGACCAGCAGCCGCTCGGTGGACTCGGCCAGCCAGTCCCGCAGCGCGGCCCGCTCCCGGGGCGCGCCCGGCCCGTCCGGCGCGGCCCGTCCGGACGCCTCGGGACCGGCCGTGACGGTGGCCGCCCACGAGCGGCGTCCCTCACCGATGTGCCGGGCCAGGTCGAACAGCGTCCACTCGGGGCAGGTCGGCACCGGGGCGTCGAGGTCCGGCGCGGCGGCGACCGCTTCCCGGAACGCGGCCGCCCGGTCGTCGATCAGCCGCAGCCGGTCGGAAAACGTCAGGGGTTCGGTCACCCCGGCTGTCTACCAGTGTGCGTGGCGGCCCGACAGCGAGTTTCGCCGCGTACGTGCGCGGCGACGGCGTCGGCCACCTGCTCGGGCGGTGCGGTGGCGTCGATCAGACGGGCGTCGGTCACTGATGCGAACGTGGCGAGCGCCCGGGCGACGTGGTCGTGCCGCCAGGCGCGCGCGCCGACCTCGACCTGGTCGGCGTCGATCCGGGCCCGCAACCGGTCCTCGGGCAGGGTGAGCACCACCTCGCGGAGGTCGACCCCCGCGGCGCGGATGCCACCGAGGATCTCCGCGCGGTACGCCGGGTCGAGCAGGCTCATCGGCACGATCCAGACGCCCGCGTGGTGCCGGTCCAACCCGGTGACCGTCTGCACGACGAGGTGACGCCACAGTGGCAGGTCCTGGAAGTCGCCGGTGGGGGAGGTGACGAACGCGGTGAGCATCGTGCCGAGGAACTCCGGGTCGAACAGCCGCGCGTCCGGCAGCGCGCTCGTGAGCAGCCGCGCGGTGGTCGTCTTGCCGACGCCGAAAGCACCGTTGAGCCAGATGATCACGCGATCATGATGCCATCACGCGGCGAAGTCGACGCCGGCCAGCGGCACGCCCCGGTACGCGGCGAGGCGCTCGGCCTCCGCGACCACCGCGTCGCGTGTGCCGCCGGTGAGCTTGCGCCACTGCTGAACGGCGACGGTGAACGACCGGCCCGACTTGCGCGGCCGCCAGGTGCCGACAAGCTCACCGTCGGCCAGCACGGCGCCGGGGCGGCCCAGCACCGGCCACAGCTCCTTCGCACGAGCCGGGTCCGGCGCCAGCGTCGCCCGGTCCCTCGCCTGGAGGAACAGGTCGAACGGGCCGAGCAGGCGCGTCGTCGTCGTCTCGGCCGACGTCAGCGCCTCCTCGTCGGCGGCCAGGATCCAGCGCGTCTCGCCGTCTACGCTCACCTCGACGGCGTCGCCCGGCCAGCGGGCCTTGACCTCCTTGACCGGGGCGTCGAGATAGTCGGCCACGTGCTTCGGGGTGGCCGGGCCGAGCAGCCGCAGGTAGGCGCCGATGAGCTCGAACCGGTCGCCGGGCGTGGCGGCGGGACGGAAGCCGCGGATGCGTTCCAGGACCGGCGGTGACGTGTCCAGCCGCAACTCCAGGCCGGCGCGCACGGCGGCCAGCCGGAACGGCATCTCGTAGAGGTGGGTCGCGTTGCACGGCCGGCAGAACCGCAGGTAGGGCTCCGGCATCACCTCGGCGAGCCGCCCGGAGACCTCGCCCTTGACCGTCGGCCTGCCGACGATCTCCCGCATCCGCGCGGCCACCTCGTCGAGCGCGGCGACGATGCCGATGCCCGCCGCCTTCAACGGCTTCGCCGCGTCGTAGATGCGCTTGCCCGCGTCGGCGTCGGAGAACGGCTCGACCGCGGCGGCCACCGCGCCCACGTCGGCGCGGCGGTAGAGGTGCGGGGCGCCGCGTACGGTCCAGAGCAGGACCAGATCGTCTCCGGACAGCGGGGTCACGTCGACACCGCGCGTCGCGAGCGCCCACCGGCCCCCGTCGGGGCCGGTGTCCTGAACGCCGATGTCGAGCACCGCGGTGTCGGCGAGCGTGCCCTGCGCCCGATCGAGCTGCTGAGCCCGGACCCGGAAGTTCACCACCTGACGACTGTCGACCACCGACACAGCGTAAGCGGCGGCACTGACGATTTCGGCGCGGCGCGGTGTGTCAGCGGACGGCGCGCGGCGCCGCGTCCGTCCGCCGGTCGGGGCCGGAGCGCTTGAGCAGGAACACCCCGCCTCCGATGAACACGAGGCTGAGCACGATCCCGACCAGGTTGCCCTCGGCGAGCGTGCCGAAGATGCCGAGCAGGCCCAGGATGACGGCCACGCCGCCGACCAGACGCATGAGGTAACGACCGACTGACTTGCCCCGTGAATCCACCATGGACGCTCGTCTACCCCTGCCGCGGCGACGTCAAACGGGCGACCGGGTCAGCGGCCGGCGAGCAGCCGTTCGCGGACCTCGCGGCGCAGGATCTTGCCGATCTGGGAGTACGGCAGCTCGTCGACGATCACGACCCGGCGCGGCACCTTGTAGCCGGCCAGGTGGGTGCGGCACGAGGTCCGGATCGCCTCCGGGCTGGCGGCCACCGCCGGGTCGACCACCACCGCGGCGACGACCTCCTCACCGTCGTCGGTGGGCATCCCCACGGCGGCGGCCTCGCGTACGCCGGGGACGCGGCGCAACGCCTCCTCGACCTCGGACGGGTAGACGTTGAAGCCGCCGGTGATGATCAGTTCCTTGATCCGGTCGACCACCGTGATGAAGCCGTCGGCGTCCATGGTGACGATGTCGCCGGTACGCATCCAGCCGCCCGGCAGCAGCACCTTCGCCGTCTCCTCCGGCCGGTGCCAGTAGCCGGAGAACACCTGCGGGCCGTGCACCAGCAGTTCGCCGGCCTCGCCGGGAGCGCGGTCGCGGGACGGGTCCTCCGGGTCGACGATGCGCACGTCGGTGGAGGGGAACGGCACCCCGACCGTGCCGGGTCGGCGGGTCGGCGCGACCGGGTTGCCGACGGTGATCGGGGACGTCTCGGTCATGCCGTACCCCTCGACCAGCAGGCCGCCGGTCACCTGTTCCCACAGCTCCACGGTGGCCGGTGGCAGCGACATCGCGCCGGACAGCGCGTACCGGATGGAGGTGAGGTCGACGCCGCGCTCCCGGGCGGCGGTGGCCAGCTTCGCGTAGACCGGCGGCACCGCGGGCAGGAACGTCGGCGGGCGGCGGCGGACCGCGTCGAGCACCTGGTCGGCGTCGAAGCGGGGGAACAGCACCAGTGTCGCCCCGATGCTCACCGCGAAGGTGAGGCAGAGGGTGAGCCCGTAGGCGTGGAACAGCGGCAGCACCGCGTACACGGTCTCCGCGCCGTCGCGCAGGCCCGGCACCCACGCCCGGCCCTGCGCGGCGTTGGCGCGCAGGTTGCGGTGGGTCAGCACCGCGCCCTTGGGCTCGCCGGTGGTGCCGCCGGTGTACTGGAGCAACGCCACGTCGCCGGCCTCCGGCGCGGGATGCCCGGCGGGCAGCGGCCCGGCGGCGGCGACCAGCTCCGACCAGGGCAGCGCGCCGGGCGCGGGGGCGGTCATCGCGGCGCGGGCGGCGCGGACCTTCGGCAGCGGCGCCCGCAGCGCCCACCGCTTGAGTCGCGGCAGCGCCGCGGTCAGGTCGACCGACACCACGGTACGCACGGCGCCGCGTCCCGCCACCAGCGGCGCGACCTTGTCCCATGCGATCGCGACGGCGGCGCCGTGGTCGGTGAGCTGCCGGTCCAGCTCGTCGGCGGTGTAGAGCGGGTTGTGCTCGACGACCACCGCGCCGAGGCGCAGCACGGCGTAGAAGGCGACCACGTGCTGCGGGCAGTTCGGCAGCACCAGCGCGACCCGGTCGCCCGGCCCGACGCCGAGCCCTCGCAGCGCCTCGGCGGCGCGGGACACCTGGTCGGCCAGCTCGGCGAACGTGGTGGTGGCGCCGTAGAAGTCGAGCGCGACCCGGGGGCCGAACCGCCCGGCCGCCTCGGTGAGCAGGTCGACGAGCGAGCCGTCCGGCTCGGTGATGTCGGCCGGGACGCCGGGTGCGTAGCTACGGGTCCAGGGTCGCTGGGTGGTCGCGTCCATCGCCGTTACTCCTCGTCGCGCGGATGACGCCCCCAGCCTAACGTGACCGCTGGGTAACCTACGCTTACGTAGGTTGCCGGGTCTGTCACATTCGGCGCAGGTCAGCGGCGGCGCGTCGAGTGCTGGTGCACCACCCGCCGGCCCTTCACGATCCCGACGACGATCACCGCGGCGAGCGCGATGACGCCGATGACGACGAGCCAGCGCACCGCCTCCAGCAGCAGCCCGAGCAGGATGATCACGCCGGCGGCCACGCCGACCACCCACAGCAACGCGCGCATGTCCCAGCCTCCCGTCGTACGGTGGGCCGCCCGCTTTCCCGCTGGTCGCGCGGCCATGCCGCCGCCGGTGGATCAGTGCCGGGCCACGTACACGGTGTTCGCCGCCTCCCGGCCCTGCAGCGGGTTCGGGAACCGGACGACGTGCGCCACCGAGGTCGGGAACACCTCGGTCAACGTGCGCTGGAACGCCGGGTCCGGGGGGTCGTTCGACCACAGCGCGAAGACGCCCTCCGGGTGCAGCAGCGCGGCCAGCCGCCGCAGCCCGTCGACCGTGTAGAACGCGGCGTGGCTGGGGTGCAGCACCTGGCGAGGGGAGTGGTCCACGTCCAGGAGCACCGCGTGGAAGCGGCGCCCGGGCTCGTCGCTGTCGAAACCGCCGTCGGCGACCGCCGCGAAGAAGTCCGCCCGGACGAACCGGGTACGCGGGTCGGTGGCCAGTCCGGCCGCGAACGGCAGCAGATCCCGCCGGTGCCAGTCGATCACGTCCTCGATCGCCTCGACCACGAGCAGCGACCGCACCCGGGGATCCTCCAGCGCGGTACGCGCGGTGTAGCCGAGACCCAGGCCGCCGACCACCACGTCCAGCGCGTCACCGGTCAGCGGGGCCAGTCCGAGGCGGGCCAGCTCGATCTCCGCGACCGGGAAGGCGCTGGACATGAGGTACTCGTCGTCGAGCTTCACCTCGTACACGTCGGATTCCAGCGCCGGGTCGCGGCGCCGCCGCAGGCTGATCTCACCGATCGGCGTCTCTCGCCAGGCCAGTTCCTCGAAACGCGCGCCCACCCGTGTCCTCTCCGCCGATCCGTCCCCGGGATGCTACCGGCCAGTCCCCGGCTCGGCCCGGCGGAACGGCGTCGGCCGGCGGTCAGCCGGCCGGACGGGTGGCCACCACGACGGTGTCCAGCGCGTCGACGGTGCCGCCGTCGCCGGCCGGGACCGGCCGGCGAGCCGTCTCGGCCCGCCGCACGCGCAGCCCGGCCAGCCCGTCGACCACCGCCTCCGGCGTCAGCAGGATGGCCGGGTCCTGCGGGCCGCCGACGCCACCGGAGAGGTTGGCCAGGTCGTGCCCGACCACCACCAGCGTGCCGCCGGGACGCAGCGCGGACTTCGCCGCGGCGAGCACCCCGGCGAACTCGGGCGCGGGCAGGTGCAGGTAGCTGATCAGCACCAGGTCGTAGCTGTTCGGCACCGGCCGGTACGCGGTCACGTCCGCGACCCGCCAGTCGACAGCGACGCCACGAGCGGCGGCCAGTTCCCGCCCCCGCGCGACGGCCACCGTGGAGAAGTCCACCGCGTTGACCCGCCAGCCCTGACCGGCCAGCCAGACCGCGTTGCGGCCCTCGCCGGCGGCGATGTCCAGTGCTGAGCCGGGAGTCAGTCCGGTGACCGACTCGACCACGAAACGGTTGGGCTCAGCGCTCCACACCAGTCCGGGCGTGTCGGCGTACCGGCTGTCCCAGGCGTTGCTGTCCACTGTGTCCCCTCCTCCGGCGGCCCCACACCGCCACGGTGACCGTACCGGCCACGGCAAGCGCTCCCAGGGCGAGTCCCCAGACCGGCGGCAACTGCTGGGCGAGCACGAACACGCCCATCACCACGACGAACCAGCCGAATCCCCGGCGCAGCAGGTCGGCCGGGATCCGGCCGGCGAGCCGGCCACCGAGCAGGCTGCCGACGACGGCGGCGGCGGTGACCCCGGCGGCCAGCCCCCAGTGGATCTGCACGCTGGACAGGTACCCGGCCAGCCCGGCGAACGACTTCATCGCGATCACGACCAGCGAGGTGCCGACCGCGACCGGCATCGGCAGCCCGCCCAGCAGGGCCAGGGCGGGTACGACCAGGAAGCCGCCGCCCGCGCCGACCAGGCCGGTGACCAGACCGACGACCACGCCGTCCCCGATCACCCGCAGCATCGGCAGCTCGGGCACCGGGCGGCCGTCGGTGGACCTGCGGCCCCGGAGCATCGCGACCGCGGTGGCGAGCATCATCAGGGCGAACCCGGTCAGCAGCATGCTGGCCGGGACGAACTCGGCCAGCCGGCCGCCCGCGTACGCGCCGGTCATGCCGGCCACGCCGAAGACGAGCCCGGTGCGCCAGCGGACCCGGTTCGCACGCGCGTGCGGCAGCACGCCGACGGCGCTGGTCACGCCGACGACGAGCAGCGAGGTGGCGATCGCCTCCTTGGCGGGCAGGTCGGCGACGTAGACCAGCAGCGGCACGGCGAGGATCGACCCGCCGCCGCCGAGCAGGCCCAGCGTCACGCCGATCAGCACCGCGCCGGCCAGCGTCAGCGCGAGGGTGGTCACCTGCGTTCCCCGTCGCGCAACTGCCCCACGATGGTGTCCAGGTCGCAGCTCGCGCCCCGGTTGTACGGCAGCTTGCTCAGCATCATGCCCATGGCGCAGGTGTTCGTGAGTGCGGCGAACGTGAGGCCCGCGCCGATGAACGCGGCGACCCACTTCAGGCCCGGCACGAACACCGAGCCGACGATCGCGGCGAGCACGATCGCGCCGGCGACGAGGCGGACCTGGCGCTCCAGGTCCCAGCGGGCGCGGCCCTGGTTGACCGGGGCATTGGTGGCCTGCCAGGCCAGCATGCCGCCGTCGAGCACCTTGACGTTGGGCAGGCCGACGGTGGCCAGCGCCTGCCCGGCCTGGCTGGCCCGGGCGCCGGAGCGGCAGATCAGCACCACGTCCTCGTCCAGGTGGCCGCGCAGCTCCGCGCGGTGCTCCCGGAGCAGGTCCAGCGGCACGTTGTAGGCGCCGGGGATGTGCGCCGCCTCGAACTCACCCGGCGTACGCACGTCGAGCATCCGGGGCGTACGGCCGGCGGCGATCAGCTCACGCAGGCCGGCCGCGTCGATGGTCGGGGTGGTCGTGGTCATGCGGTGTCTCCTTGAATGGGGTGTTCTCGGGCAGGGTTCAGCGCCGGCCGGCGTGGGGACACGCCGGCCGGGCGCCAGGGGAGAGGTCAGGCGGTGGGTGCCATCCGTACGCCGGCCGCCTCGGCCCGGCCGTACGAGTCGTCGATCAGCACCACGTCCCGGCCGGCGTTGGCGAGCAGGGACGCGGCGGCGGTGGCCCGGTAGCCGGAGCCGCAGTGCACCCAGATCGTGCCGTCGGGGATGTCGGCGAGCCGCTTGGGCACGTCGGGCAGCGGCACGTGCACCGCGCCGTCGATGTGCCCGGCCCTCCACTCGTTCGTCATCCGCACGTCGAGGACGACCTGCGGCTCGGGCAGCCCGGCCGGGGTGTTCCCGGCCTGCGCGGCGGCGAGCGCCGGGAAGTCGGCCACCGCCATCTCCCGCAGCTGCGACGGGTCGGCGGTCCACTGCTCGGGCTCGCCGGTGGCCTGGGCGGCCGGCCGGTCGATGCCGATGCGGACCAGTTCCCGCTGGGCGTCGGCGACCTGCTCCCGGGTCTGCGCCAGGAACGTGATCGGCGTGCCCCAGTCGATCAGCCAGCCCAGCCACGTCGACATCGGCCCGTCCAGGCCGAGGCTGACGGTGCCGGCCAGGTGCGAGGTGGCGTACGCCTTGCGGTGGCGCAGGTCGACCACCCACTCGCCGGCGGCGATGCGGCGGCGCAGCTCGTCGGCTTCGGCGCGGGCCACCGGCGTGAGGTCCACCGGGGCGGGACCGGCGGCGTTGGCGACGCCCATGTGGGCGTAGTACGCCGGGTAGGCGTCCAGGCCGGCCAGCGTCTCGGTGACGAACTGGTCGGCGGCCAGCCGCAGCACCGGGTTGGCCTCCTTCTCCCGGCCGATCGTCGACTCGGGGGCGTCGGCCTGGCTGGCCGAGCAGAAGCTGCCGAAGCCGTGGGTGGGCCACACCTGCGCGCCGTCGGGCAGCAGGTCGGCCAGCTTGCGCGCCGAGGCGTACTGGTGGTGCGCCAGCTCGTGCGCGTGCTGCTTGCCGAGCAGGTCGGTGCGGCCGGTGGTGCCGAACAGCAGCGACCCGCCGGTGAACACGCCGGCCGGTGTCCAGCCGCCGTCGTGCTCGTCGAGCACGTACGACAGGTGGTGGAACGTGTGGCCCGGGGTGCCGAGCACCCGGAGGCGCATCGTGTCCGACACCGCGACGGTGTCGCCGTCGGACACCGGGGTCCGGTCGAAATCGACGGTGTCGGCGGCGGCCACCAGGTACTGCGCGCCGGTGATCCGGGCCAGTTCCAGGCCGCCGGATACGTAGTCGTTGTGGATGTGCGTCTCGACCACGTGGGTGATCCGTACGCCCTTGGCGCCGGCCAGGTACAGGATGCGGTCGATGTCGCGCTGCGGGTCGACCACGACCGCCACCCGGCCGTCGGAGGCGAGGTAGCTGCGGTCGCCGAGCGAGGAGGTCGCGATGACGGACACGTCGAGAGTCATGCCGTTCCTCTCTTAAGCTATATACCCCTGGGGGTATTTGGGTGGTAGTCTGCGGCCTGGGATCTCCAGGCATGTGTCTACCCGCCCGCGTCGTCGTCACACGGCGCGGACGGGATCCAGCCGGTCAGTGCGGGCGCCGTCGGGCGGGGAACGTCAGGTCGGGGAGACCGTCAGGCCAGGGACATGAAGAGCTTCTCCAGCTCCTCCTCGGTCATCTCCGGCTCCTCGCCCGCCTGGCGGGCGGTGTCGCAGTAGCGCATGCCGGAAGCGATGATCTTGAAGCCGGCCCGGTCGATCGCCTTGGAGACCGCGGCGAGCTGGGTCAACGCGGCGCGGCAGTCCGCACCGTTCTCCATCATCTCGATGACGGCGTTGAGCTGCCCCCGGGCCCGCTTGAGCCGGGTCAGCGCCTCGCCGGTCATCTCGGGTCGAAGATTCACGTCCCACCTCCTGCACTCGACGATACCCCAGGGGGTACTGATGTCGCCACCCGGATCAGGCGGCGGCCAGGGCCGCCCAGGGGTATCCATTCCGGGGGTGGTGGCGCAGCCTGGGCGGGGACACGCAGGGTCGCCGCGACATCGACGGAGCGCTTATCCTGTGCGCCGGCGATCCCGGCGGAAGGGACACGATGGCGTCGCGGCAGGACCAGCTCCACTCGTACCAGTTCACCGTCCAGCGGGCGGTCGCCGCGCTCGTCATGCGGGAGACGGACCCGCCGCAGTCGCCGTTCCGCCGGCTGGCGGGAGCAGGTCTGGCCAGCGTCCTGGTCGCGGCGATCGCGCTCGGCGGTGTCGCGCTCTACGGCCTGTTCACCGGCGGCGGGGACTCCTGGCGGGAGACCGGCGCGGTGATCGTGGAGAAGGAGTCGGGGGCGCGGTTCGTCTACCGCGACGACAGGCTGCACCCGGTGCTCAACTACGCCTCCGCGCTGCTGATCATCGGGGCGGAACGGCCGAAGACGGTGCTGGTCAGCCGGCGCGCCATCGACGGCGTGCCGCGCGGCCTGCCGCTGGGCATCGCCGACGCGCCGGACTCGCTGCCCGCCCCGGACCGGCTGGTCCGCGACGCCTGGACGCTCTGTTCGGTCACCGGCGACGAGGCCGGACGCGGGGAGGCCGGGCGTCCGGCGGCGGGGCGCGACGAGGCCCGCTCGGTGCTGCTGATCGGACGGACGGCCACCGGCGGCCGGGTGCTCGGCGACCAGGGCCTGCTCGTCCGGCACCCGGACGGCGGCCTGCACCTGCTCTGGCACGACCGGCGCTACCTGCTGCGCGACACCGACCGGGTGCTGGCCGCGCTGGCCGCCACCCGGGAGCGGGCGGTGCCGGTCGCGGCGGCGCTGCTGAACACGCTGCCGGCCGGCGCCGACCTTGCTCCGCCGCCGGTGGGTGACCTCGGTGAGCCGTCCGAGCGGGTCACCGGCGCGAACGTGGGCGACGTCTACCTGGTGCGCAACTCCGGCGGCGGGCGGCAGTACGCGGTGGCCCAGCGCGGCGGCCTGGCCGGCATCACCGAGTTGCAGGCGGCGCTGCTGCTGGCCCGGACCGGCCAGGGCGAGCCGGAACCGATCACGCTCGGCCGGTTCGCCGCGCTGCCGAAACTGCCCGGCCTGGTGCCCGGCGGGCCGACCGCGCCGCCCGCCGTGCCGCCCGGGCTGGCCGCCGCCGAGGGGGGTGCGCTCTGCGCGCGGGCCGGCGACGACACCGGCGTACGCGAGATCCGCCTCGGCGTCACCATGCCGGACCCGGCCGCCGCCGCACGGACGCCGGGCGGGCGGTCCGGGCTGGCCGACGAGGTGGTCGTCGAGCCGGGGCGCGGGGCGCTCGTGGAGGCGGTGGCAGCGCCGGGCGCGACCGGCGGCGCGATCTGCTTGGTCACCGACCTGGGCCGGCGGTACGCGCTGGCCGGCGCGGACGTGCCGGGCATGCTCGGGTACGCGAACGTGCGCCCGGCGCGGCTGCCGGCGGGCCTGGTCGACCTGCTGCCGGCCGGCGGCCCGCTCGACCCGGAGGCCGCCCGCACGGTGGCCGCACCCGCCTGACCGGCCGGGCGGCAGCGCTCGACCGCCCGGGCGGTGGCCGGGAGGCCGGCGGTGGGGAGCGGGTCAGCCGGCGGGGCGGCGCAGCACCGTCACCGCGAAGTCGGCGTCGTCCCGCCACGGCCGCAGGTCCCAGGTGGCGAAGCGGTGCTCGGGGCGCAGCCCGGCGGCCACCGCGTCGGCGTCCAGGTCGGCCACCGGGTAGCCGCGGTCGGTGGCGAACCCGACCACCACCAGGCCGTCCGGGCGCACGTGCGCGGCGACGCGCCCCAGCACGTCGCGTTCGGTGCCGGGGGCGACGAAGACCATCACGTTGCCGGCCAGCACCGCGGCGTCGAACGGCTCGGCCTCGCCCTGGGCGGCCAGGTCCAGCTCGGCCAGGTCGGCGACCAGGAAGCGGGGGCCGGGGTGGTCGGCGCGGGCCGCCTCGACGAGCGTCGGGTCGGCGTCCACGCCCACGACGTCGTGCCCGCGCGCGGCGAGCGCCCCGGCGACCCGGCCGGTGCCGCAGCCGGCGTCCAGGACGCGGCCGCCGGGCGGCACGAGCGCGTCCAGCAGCCGTGCCTCACCGGCCAGGTCGGCGCCCTCGGCGGCGAGCTGGCGGAACCGGTCCACGTACCACTGTGAGTGTCCGGGCTTCGTGTCGGTCACCCAGCGGGTCGGCTTGGCCATGAGGCCACCGTAACTGATCTTGTGCCGCCGGTCAGGCGAGCGCCGGGAACGTGCCGGCGGCCAGCGCCGCCGGCACGTCGCTCAGCCCTTCTCGGCGCCGCTGGTGAGCCCTTCGGTGAGCAGCCGCTCCCCGGCGAAGAACAGCACCACGATCGGCAGCGTGAGGATGACCGAGCCGGCCATCAGCACGGTCTTGGGCACCTCGACGCCGTCGGCCAGCAGCGACAGCCCCAGCGACACGGTCCACCGGTCCGGCCGGTCGACCAGGAACAGCAGCGCGAAGAGGTACTCGTTCCAGGCGATCATGAAGTCGTACAGCGCGACGGCCATCACCGACGGCGCGGCCAGCGGCAGGCTGACCCGGCGGATGATGCCGAGCCGGCCGGCGCCGTCGATCGCCGCCGACTCCTCCAGACTGACCGGGATGGTCTCGAAGTAGTTCTTCAGCATGTAGACCGACACCGGCAGCGTCTGCGAGATGTAGACGAGCACCAGGCCGGTCAGCGACCCGCGCAGCCCGGCCCGGCTGAAGACCACGAACAGCGGGATCGCGATGACGATCGACGGGAACAGGTAGACCGCCAGGAACAGCGCGCTGACCTGCCGGCGGCCGAAGAACCGCAGGCGGGACACCGCGTACGCGCCGGGAATGGCGATCACCAGGGTGAGCGCGGTGGCGGCCACCGCCACCAGGCCGCTGTTGCGGATGAACGTGAGGAAGCCCTGTCCGCCGTCGGAGACGGACTTCAGCACCTCGGCGTACGTGGCGACGGTCAGTTCGCCGAACGGCACCCAGAGCGAGCCGGGTTCGAGCAGCAGGCGTTCGATCGGGCGTACCGACAGCACCAGCATGTACCAGAACGGCAGCAGCGTGACCACCAGGAACCCGGCGATCACCAGCCGGCGCAGCCAGCGCAGGCTCACCGTCTCGATCCGGTCCCGGTCCATCACGCCTCCCGTCGCGCGCCGAAGAAGCGCAGGTAGATGGCCACGAACACGAGCAGCACCACGGCGAGCACGACGGCCTGGGCGGCGGCCGCGCCGATGTCCGTGCGGGCGGTGAGGAACTGGTAGACCCGGACGCTCACCACCTCGGTGCCGGCCGCGCCGCCGGTGAGCAGGTAGACGTCGTCGAACTTGTTGAACGTCATGATGAAGCGCAGCACCCCGATCAGCGCCATCACCGGCATGAGCTGTGGCAGCAGGATGTGCCGGAACCGCTGGGTGGGTGTGGCCCCGTCGACCCGGGCGGCCTCCTCCAACTCGCCGGGCACCGCCTGGAGCCGGGCCAGCAGGAACAGGAACGCGAACGGGAAGTAGCGCCACGCCTCGAACGCGATCACCGTCCAGAGCGCGGTGGACTCCTGGGACAGGAACGGCACCGGGGAGTCCCAGCCGAGGAAGCGCCGCCCCCAGTCGTTGACGATGCCGAGCTGCGGGTCCAGCATCACCTGCCAGACGAACGTCATGGCGACCACCGGCGCCACGTACGGCAGCAGCATGGACGCGCGGACCAGCGTGCGGCCCCGGAACGGCCCGCGTACGGCGAGCGCCGCCACCAGGCCGACCACTATCGAGCCGACGGTGCCGCCGACGCTGTAGAGCACAGTGGTCCAGAGCGTGTCGGCGAATCCGGGCGTGTGCAGCACCCGGTCGATGTTGTCCAGCGTCAGTTCGCCGAACAGGCCGGTCTTGCGCAGGGTGGCCAGGCGTACCCGTTGGAAGGCCAGCACCACGGTCCAGACGATGGGTATGCCGATCACCGCGATCACGACGAGCAGGGTCGGGGTGACCAGCGCGAGCCCGGCGCGGGACTCGCGGCGGCGCAGCGTCAGCGGGCGTCGGCCGGGTCGGCGGGGTCGCTCCGGTGCGGGGGAGCGACCGGCCTCCGGCGCGGTGGTGGTCAATTGACGCCCTTGGCGATCGCCTCGACGTCCTTGCGGGCGCGTTCGGCGGCGGCACGGGCGTCGGACTTACCGCCGATCACGTCGGCGAGCGCCTTGGGCACCGGCAGCTCACCCAGGATCGCGCCGACCAGCTTGCCCTGGTTCTCGGTCAGGCCCCAGCGCTGGAACGTGTCGGGACTCTCTCGCAACGTGGCGAGCACGTCCTCGCCGTACACCTCGGACAGCGGCTTCTTGGTGTCCACGCCGGCCGGGCTGGTGTTCCAGGCGGTGCGGAACTTCTGCTTGTCCTCCGGGGTGCCGGTGCGCACCGGAAAACGCCCCTCGGGGGACATGCCGAACCAGCGCGGGTAGCCGTCGGAGAGCATGTACTCCACGAACGACTTCGCCGGGTCGGCCGCGCCGTCGAGCACCGACCAGGAGCTGACCTCGCCGTACTGGGCCGGCTCGGTGCCGTTCGGGCCCTTGATCGCGGTGACGAAACCGCTGTTCTTCGCCAGCCAGGCCGGATCGGACTGGCACTGCGGGCAGGTGGGGCGGGCGTCGGCGCGCAGCCCCGCCAGCTCGTCGAGGATGAACGGCGACCAGATCAGCATGGCCGCCTTGCCGGCGAAGTAGGTGGCCCGGGTGGTGTCGACGTCCTGGGCCCCCTTGACCGAGTTGTTCCGCATCAGGTCGCCGTAGAAGCGGAACGCCTCGACACACTCGGGGGAGTCGAGCGTGACCTTGCCGGAGTCGTCGGTGAGCCGGCAGTTGTTCGCCAGCGCCAGGTGCTCGAACGTCTGCTGGGTGAACACGTCGCCGGGGGAGGTGGCCGCGGTGATGCCGGCGACGCCGCCGGTGTTCAGCTTCGCCGCCGCGGCGGCGATCTTCTCGTACGTGTCGGGTGCCGGCAGGCCGGCGGCGGCGAACAGGTCCTTGCGGTAGACCAGCAGCTGGCCCCACCCGTCGCTGGGCACGGCGAGCTGCTTGCCGCCGTCGCCGGTGAGTTCCAGCGCGCGTGGCGTGAACGTGTCCCGGCCGAGCCGGTCGATCACGGCGCCGTTGGCGTCGGCGTCGACCAGTTCGTTCGTGGACAGCGTGCGCACCCCGGCCAGCGACACCGAGCCGACCACGTCGGGCAGGTCACCGGCGGCGGCGCTGGAGGCGATCAGGGACGGGAACTGGTCCTCGTTGACGGTGACCAGGTTGACCTTGACGCCGGTCTTGGCGGTGTAGTCGGCGATGATCGCCTTGGTGGCGGCGACGCGGTCCGCCACGTCTTCCAGGCTCCAGACGGTGATCTGCGAACTGTCGGATTTCTGCCCGTCGTCGCTGCATGCGGCCATGCCGGTCCCGGTCAGTGCCAGGATCAGGCTGATTGCGAGCCGCCGCGTGGAGGGTGATGACATCGGTGGCACTCCTCTCGAAAGAGTACGGCCTGCCGCTAATACCCTTCGATTCATCAATCTAATCACATATGCCCATTTTTTGGGTTAGAATCGGGGCCGGCACTTTCTTCGGAGCGACGCCATGAGCAACTGGGTTGTCTCTCTGGCCGGGCCCCGGCACGTACGCCTGGAGCCCTGCCCCACGGACCGGCTCGGTCCGGGCCAGGTCCGCGTCCGCACCCGCTACTCGGGCATCTCCGCCGGCACCGAACTGACGCTCTACCGGGGCAGCAATCCGCGTCTGCGCAAGGACTGGGACGCCGGCGCCCGCATGTTCGTGCCCCGGCAGGCCGCGCCCGCGTACCCGGTGGTGGGTTTCGGATACGAGGAGGTCGGCGAGATCGTCGAGGTCGCCCCCGACGTGGCCGGGCGGCGGCCCGGCCAGCTCGTCTGGGGCATCTGGGGACACCGCGCCGAGGCGGTGCTCCCCGCGACGGCCGCGCGTCCGCTGCCGCCCGGCCTCGACCCGCTCGCCGCCGTGTTCGCCCGGCCCGGCGCCATCGCGCTGACCGCAGTGCTCGCCGGTGACCTGCATCTGGGCGACTGGGTGGGCGTCTTCGGGCAGGGCGTGATCGGGTTGCTCGGCACGCGACTCGCCGCGCTCTCCGGTGCCCGCGTGGTCGCCGTCGACCGGATGCCCGGCCGGCTCGCGCACGCCACCCGGCTCGGCGCCCGCCGGGTGGTCGACGCCGCCGACTCGCCCGCCGCCACGCTGCGGGCCGCCACCGAGGGCCGGGGCGCCGACGTCTGCCTGGAGCTGTCCGGGTCGTACCCGGCGCTGCACGAGGCGATCCGCGCCACCGCCCACGCCGGCCGCGTCGTCGCGGCCGGCTTCTACCAGGGGTACGCCCACGGGCTGGAACTCGGCGAGGAGTTCCACCACAACCGGATCCAGCTCGTGGCCGCACAGGTCTCCGGGCCGGACCCGGCACCCGGCACGGCCGGCCGGTGGTCCGGGACACGGATCGCGGACACCTTCATGGACCTGGTGGCCGAGGGCAGCGTCGACCCGCTGCCGCTGGTGAGCCACGTCGTCGACGCGGGCGCGGTGGCCGACGCCCTGGCGTTGCTCGACCGCGGTGACGGTGACGTCCTCCAAGTGGTGCTGAGGTTCTGATGGACATTCCGCTGGCCTGCCAGGAGCAGTTGCTTCCCGGCACCGACCTGACCCAGAAGTACGCCCTCGCCGTCTCCCTCGGCTACCAGGGCATCGAGCTGCGCGGCCGGGGCGACCACGCTCTGGCCCGGCGGCTGCCGGAGCTGCGCCGCGCCCGCGCCGCCGGGGTGGTCATGCCGACCGTCTGCGTCGAGATGGACCACTTCATCGGCGACTTCGACCCGGCCCGCTCCCGCGACGCGGTGGACAACCTGCGCTCCCAGCTCTCGGTGATCGCCGAGCTGGGCGGCGCCGGCGCGATGACGCCGGCCGCGTGGGGCATGTTCTCCCGCCGGCTGCCCCCGTTCGAGCCGCCCCGCTCACCCGAGCACGACCGGCATGTGCTCGTCGACGCCCTGGGCGAGCTGGCCGGGCACGCCCGCGCCGAAGGGGTGACGGTGTTCCTCGAACCGCTCAACCGGTACGAGGACCACATGGTCAACCGGCTCGACCAGGCGGTCGAGCTGTGCCGGGCGGTCGGGTCGCCGGCGCTGCGGGTGGCCGCCGACACGTACCACATGAACATCGAGGAGGACGACCCGCACGCCGCGCTGCGCGCCGCCGCGCCGTACCTCGGGCACGTGCAGGTCAGCGACTCCAACCGGCACCAGCCCGGCGCCGGGCACCTCGACTGGGGCGCGCTGCTGGCCACGCTCGACGCGATCGGCTACTCCGGCTGGCTGGCGCTGGAGTGCCGGCTGCGCGGCGAGCCGGTCGCCGCGCTGCGCCAGGCCGCCACCGCGCTGGCCCAGGCCCGTCCCCGGCGGGCCGCCGCATGACGCTGACCACCGGGGTACGCGCCGGTGCCGACCGGCACGCCCGGCTGCGCCGCCTCGCGCTGGCCACCCTGGACGCCAACTGGGAACACGACCACACCGTCCCCTCCCGCACGCTCTACCCGCACCAGTGGAGCTGGGACTCCGCGTTCATCGCGATCGGCCTGGCCCACATCCGCCCGGACCGGGCCTGGCGGGAGCTGCGCACGCTGTTCGCCGCGCAGTGGGTCGACGGGCGGGTGCCGCACATCGTGTTCAATCCGGCCTCGCGCGCCGGGCCGTACTTCCCCGGACCGCAGTTCTGGGACTCGGCCCGAGCCGACGGCGCACCGGCCCGGGCCACCTCCGGGATCGTCCAGCCGCCGGTGCACGCCCCGGCCGCCTGGCTGGTGCACCGCAGCGCGCCCGGCGAGGCGTCGGTGGCCGCGCTGCGCCGGCTCTACCCGAGGCTTGTCGCGCAGCAGCGCTACCTGACCGGGAGACGCGACGCCGGGGGCGGCGGGCTGGCCGCGATCGCGCACCCGTGGGAGTCCGGACTGGACAACAGCCCGGCCTGGGACGCGTCGCTGGCCGGGGTACCCGCCGACGAGGCGGTGATGCGCGCGTACCGCCGGCACGACACCGCGCACGCCGACGCCGCGCAGCGCCCCACCGACCTGGACTACGCGCGCTACGTCGCGCTGGTGGAGTCCTACCGGGCCGGCCGCTACCGGGACGAGGGCCTGCTCGGCCGGCACCCGTTCCTGGTGGAGTGCCCGCTCGTGAACGCCGCGCTGGGCGTCTCCGAGTACGCGCTGGCCCGCATCGCCACCGTGGTCGGCGCCGACCCGGGCCCGCACCGCGACCGGGGCGCCCGGATCACCGAGGCGCTCGGGGCCCGCCTGTGGGATCCGGTCGCCGGCACGTTCCGTCCCCGCGACGTGCGCACCGACCGGCTCGTGCCCGCCCGGACCGTGCTCGGGCTGATGCCTCTGGCGCTGCCCGAGCTGCCTGCGGCGCAGGTGTCCGCGCTGCTGGCCGAGGCGTGCTCGCCGCGCTTCGGGCTGGCCGCCCGGATGGACCGGCCGCTGCCCACGTACGACCGCACCGCACCGGACTTCGAGCCGCTGCGCTACTGGCGCGGCCCGAGCTGGATCAACACCGGCTGGCTGCTCTGGCAGGGACTGCGTACCCACCGCCGGGCCGACCTGGCCGACGGGCTGCGCGAGTCGATGCTCGACCTGGTCGACCGGGCCGGCTGCCACGAGTACTTCCACCCGGACACCGGCGCCGGTCTCGGCTCACCGGCGTTCAGCTGGACGGCCGCGCTGGTGCTCGACGCGCTCGCCCAGGAGTGACACCGGTGGGCGCCGGGTGCGCCGACGCCCACCGGTGGCGTGCGGGCTCAGGCGATGCCGGCCGGGGTGCTGCCGCCGATCCGCAACCCCGCCATCGGCGCGTCGTCGACCGCGTAGCCGAGCGCGTCGACCACCTCGACCACGCCGCTGACCTGCCGGGCCAGCCGCACCGCGAGCTGCGCGGTGGAGCGGCGCTCCACCTGGCCGGTGAGCGTCACCACGCCCCGCTCCACCGTCACGTCCACCACGCCGTCGCGGACGCCGAGGCTGCGCCACAGCACCTCCTCGACCACGTCGCGGCGGATGCCGGCGTCCGGGCGCAGATGCACCTTGAGCAGGTCGCCACGGGTGACGATGCCGACCAGGCGGCCGAGGTCGTTCACCACCGGCAGCCGCTTCACGCCGCGCGCGTCCATCAGCCGGGCCGCCTCGACCAGCGTCGCATCCGGGGTGATGGTGACCGGCGGAGCGGTCATCAGGTCGGCGGCGAGCGTCGCGTCGGCCTTCGCCCGCGCCTCGCGGCGGTGCCGGTCCGGCAGGATCCGCCGCTCCCGGGGCTGGCCCAGGAACTCCACCTTGTACATCAGGTCCGCCTCGGACACCACACCGAGCACCCGGCCGGACTCGTCCACCACCGGCGTCGCCGTGACGTGCCGGTCGGTCAGCACGTCGACGATCTCGCGGTACTCCGTGCCCTCCCGTACCGACGCCACGTTCCTGGTCATCACGTCCTGTACCTGCCACGTGCGCATGGCGAACCTCCCTGTGTCCGCCTCCGACGCTAGGCGGCGGCCACGGGCCGGAGCAGGGGCGCAAAGACCAGGTCAGGGGGCCGGAGGTCCCGAATCACCCAGCCGGGACGGGTTCGGCGGCCCCGTCGAGGGGCGGCTCGGCGGTCAGCAGCTCGGCCGGCACCGGCTCGACCTGCACCCGGCAGTCGTGGAACGTCGGCGCCGCGCCCAGGTCGGTGTCCCGGACGCCGGTCACCGCGTTGACGGTCGACCGGCCGGGGCTGCGCCGCGCCCAGTACGCCTTGTAGGTGAACGCCAGGCCCGGCCGGGTCGCCTCGTCCACCGCCACCGCGGCGAGGAACGCGCCCCGGTCGTTGTGCACGCGTACCGCGTCGCCGTCGGCGAGCCCGCGCGCCGTCGCGTCGGCCGGGTGCAGGTGCACCAGGGGTGGGCCGACGCGGCGGGCGTGCCAGGGCAGGGAGGCGAACGTGGAGTTCATCAGGTAGCGGTTGGCCGGGGTGAGCAGCGTCAGCGGGAAACGGCGGGCCAGCTCCGGGTCCGCCGCCTCGGCCGGTGGGGTGTAGCCGGGCAGCGGGTCCACAGCGAGCGCGGCCAGTGCCGGGTCGTGCAGCCGGGCCCGCCCGTCCGCGGTGGGGAAGCCGCCCTCGGCGTACGGCGCGGAGCCGACCGGCACGCCGGTGAGCCGGGCGTACGTGCGCTCGCGCAGCTCCTCGTACGTGATCGGGGCGCCGGCCAGCAACTGCCGGGCCAGGTCCTCGTCGCTGTCGCGGAACGCCGGATGGTCGACGCCGAGCGCGGCGGCGATCCGCCGGAAGATCTCGGTGTTCGGCAGCGCCTCGCCGGGCGCGCGGGTGACCGGCAGGTTCAGCGTCGTGTAGTGGTGCCCGTAGGACGTCTGCAGGTCGAGGTGCTCGGGCTGCATCGTGGCCGGGAGCACCACGTCGGCGTAGTCGCAGGTGTCGGTCCAGCGCTGTTCCAGCACCACTGTGAACAGGTCGGCGCGGGCCAGCCCGGTGAGCAGCCGGGCCTGGTCCGGTGCGGTCGCCGCCGGGTTGGCGTCGAACACCACGAGTGAGGTGACCGGCGGGTCGGCCTCCCCGGTGAGCACGGTGGCCAGCCGGCTCATGTTCAGCGACCGGGACGCCGGGGCGGGCATGCCGGCTGGCCGGATCACCGGGCCGTTGTCGACCGGGTGGTGACCGCTGGTGGTCACCAGCGCCCCGCCGCCGGGGTACCGGAAGTCGCCGGTGACCAGCGGCAGCGCGCAGATGGCCCGGATGGCCTGCCCGGCGCCGTGGTGCCGTTGCAGGCCGAGCCCGACCCGTACCGCCGTCGGCCGGGTGGTGGCGATGCGCTTGCCGAGGCCGCGTACCGTGCCGGCCGGCAGGCCGCACTCGGCGGCGGCCCGCTCCACCGGCCAGTCGTCGAGCCGGGCGGCCAGCTCCGGCCAGCCGGTGGTGTGCGCGGCCAGCCACGCCTCGTCGGCCGCCCCGGCGTCGCGGACGTGCCGCATCAGCCCCAGCGCGAGGGCCGCGTCGGTGCCGGGCAGCGGCGCGACGTGCTCGTCGCTGCGGGCCGCCGTCTCGGTACGCAGCGGGTCGACGGTCACCACGTACGCGCCGCGCTCGCGGGCCTGCTGCACGAACGGCCACAGGTGCAGGTTGGTGACGAGCGGGTTGGCGCCCCAGAGCACGATCAGCTTCGCCTCGACGATCGACTCCGGCTCGAAGCCGACCGAGGCGCCGTAGAGCGAGCGCAGCGCCGCCCGCGCCGCCGCCGTGCAGATGGTGGTGTCCAGCCGGGACGCGCCCAGGTGGGCGAAGAGGCGGGGGCCCATGGTCCAGCCCTGGACCAGGCCCATGGTGCCGGCGAAGTAGTAGGGCAGCACCGACTCCGGGCCGTCCCGCTCGATGCTCGCGCGCAGCCCGGCGGCCACCCGCTCGACGGCCTCGTCCCAGCTCGCCGGCCGGTACGCGACCCGGCCGGCGCCCTTCGGGCCGGTGCGGACCCAGGGCGTGGTGAGCCGGTCCGGCCCGTTCACCGCGTCCAGGTAGCGGTTCACCTTGCCGCAGAGCGCGCCCCTGGTGAACGGGTGGTCCCGGTCGCCGCGCAGCGCGACCGCCCGGCCGTCGTCGACCGTGAGCTGCCAGACGCAGGTGTCCGGGCAGTCCAGCGGGCAGGCGCCGGGGTGCGTCGTGACGGGGGCCATGGGGCGGATGCTACCGACGCGACCGGCCACCCGCCCTCCGGCTCTCCCCCAGGTGGGTCGCCGTGTTTGGCCGGTTCGCCGGCGGGTACCCGCCGGGCCGACCGGGGTGGCGTGGTGCCCGCCGGCGGCGAGGGGAGGGGTGGCATGCGGTTCCCCCTGTTCGTCGAGGCGGTGGCGCGGCGGGCCGAGTTGCGCACGGACGAGGCGGCGACCGTCTCCCGTGCGGTGTTGCAGACCCTCGCCGACCGGATCACCGCGGACGAGGCGACGGACCTGGCCGCGCAGCTGCCGGACGACGTGGGCGGCTATCTGGGACCCGGCGGCACCGCCTCCACCGGCGGCGCCGTCGACTTCCTGTACCGCGTGGCCGAACGCGCGGCGGTGGACCCGGCGGTCGCCGAGGTGGGGGCCGTGGCGGTGCTCGCCACGCTGCGCGACACGGTGACGGTGGGGGAGTTCCAGGACCTCGTGGCGCAGCTCCCGAAGGGCTTCGACGCCATGGTGGACCCCATCCCACGACCGCCGTACGATGTCTGAGCACGCTCCCCGCGACCCGGGTTGAGCCGCGGCATCGAGGCCGCCGCCGCGAAGATTCGACGGCCAGGAAGTATTTTCACCGTAAAATACTTTGTGGGCGGTCACGTACGCTGAAAATCGTCTACGCGCTAGAGGGATGATCGGACGAATTCCTCCATCCGACGTTCCAGGGTGCCTTCCTCCCTTCGGGTCAAGCCTGATCGGCCCTCTTCCGGCCGAGGCTGTGGGCCATATTCTGCTCTCAATGTGAAGTCCTGGGGGGGATCAATGGTCACATTCGTCGATCGCTGCTGCATGCCTGTCGTCTGTGGAGCGCGACCCGCTTCCTGACATGGCAGAGACGATGATCATCAATCGTTTCGGCGCGATCTCGGCGGTACACGGCGGACGTACGGCTCTTCTCGGTGAGACCCACGAGGTCACCTACACCGAGCTGGCCGGGGCGGCCGGCGGTCACGCTGCCGTGTTCGCCGCCGCGGGCCTGCGCGCCGGAGACCGGATCGCGCTGCTCACCGCACACGGCGCACCGACCGTGGCGGCGCTGCTCGGCGCCCTCGCCGCCGGGTGCGCGTACGTGCCGCTGGATCCGGGCTTCCCGGTCGCGCGGCTGCGCCACATGGTCGACGCCGCCGGCGTCACCGCCGTGGCCTGCGCCGCCGAGCACCGTGACCTCGCGTCCACGCTGGCCGGTGACCGCCCGGTGGTGTCGCTGGACGAGGTGCCGCCGGCTCCGCTGCGCCCGGTCGCCGCCGACCCGGACGCGCCGGCGTACGTGCTGTTCACCTCCGGCTCCACCGGCGTGCCCAAGGCGGTCGGGCAGACCCACCGCAACCTGGCCCACGTCGTCGACAACCAGATCGCCGCGCTCGGCGTCGGCCCCGACGACCGGCTCAGCCTGCTCGCGTCGTTCAGCTTCGACGCCGCCATCCCCGACCTGTACCCGGCGCTGCTCACCGGCGCCGCCGTCGTACCGGTCGACCTGCGCCGCCAAGGGCTCGCGCACGCCGTCGAGCAGCTCGACCGGCACCGCGCCACGGTGCTGCACTGCACGCCCACCGTCTACCGCTTCCTGCTCGACACGCTCGGCGCGCGCCGGCTGGCCACGGTGCGCGCGGTGCTGCTCGGCGGCGAGCAGGTCACCTGGGCCGACGCGGCCCGCGGCCGGGACCGGTTCGCTCCCGGCTGCCTGCTCGTCAACGGCTACGGCGCCACCGAGATGACGTTCGCCGCCCGGCACGTGCAGCGGCTGTCCGAGGTGGAACCGGACGCCCGGGGGCCGCTGCCGGTGGGCACCGCGTTCCCCGGCTACCGGCTGGACCTCGCCCCGGACACCGGCGAGATCGTGGTCCACAGCCGCCACCTCGCACCCGGCTACCTCAACCAGGACAGCGACCGGTTCGGCGTCGGCGCCGACGGGGTGCCGTCGTACCGCACCGGTGACCTGGGCCGGCTGCTGCCCGGTGGGGAACTGGTCTGCCTCGGCCGGCTCGACCGGCAGGTCAAGGTGCGCGGGCACCGGGTCGAGCTGACCGAGATCGAGGCCGTGCTGTCCGCCCAGCCCGGCGTGGCAGGCGTCCGCGCCGTCGTCCGCGACGGCGAACTGCTCGCGTACGCCCGGCCGGCCGGCGCCCGCCCGGACCCGGTGGCGCTGCGTGCGGCGCTGGCCGCCGCGCTGCCCGACTACGCGGTGCCCCGCGCGGTGGTGGTGGTCGACGAGTTCCCGCTCACCGTCACCGGCAAGGTCGACGAGCGGGCGCTGCCCGACCCGGTGACCGAGGTGCCCGCGCAGGAGGCCCCGGCCACCGAGACCGAGCGCGCCGTGCACGACATCTGGTGCGCGGTGCTCGGCCGCCACGCGGTCGCCCGCACCGCCAGCTTCTTCGACGTGGGCGGGCAGTCGCTGCTGCTGGGCCAGGTGCAGCAGCGCCTCGCCGAGCGGTTCGGCGTACGGCTGCCGATGCTGCGCCTGTTCGACCACCCGACCGTCGCCGCCCAGGCCGCGTTGCTGGACGCCCCGCCCGAGGCGGTGCGCGCTCCGGTGCTGCCCGCCCCGGCCGCGCCGGTCCGCGCCGCCCGCGAGTACACCGGCGACGAGATCGCCGTGGTCGGCGTCGCCGGGCGGTTCCCCGGCGCTCCCGACGTGGCCACCTTCTGGTGGAACCTGTGCACCGGCGTCGACTCGGTGCACGACCACACCGACGAGGAGCTGGCCGGGCTCGGCGTCGGCCCCGGCCTGCGCGCCGACCCCCGGCACGTGCGCGCCACCGGCCGGCTCGACGGGGTGGCCGACTTCGACGCCGAGTTCTTCGGCTTCGGCGCCGACGAGGCGGCCCGGACCGATCCGCAGCACCGGTTGTTCCTGGAGACCGCCTGGGAGGCGCTGGAGGACGCCGGGCACGACCCGGCACGCTTCCCCGGCCTGGTCGGCGTCTACGCCGCCACCTCGGCCAACCGCTACTTCCTGTTCCACCTGATGGACAACCCGGCGGTGGTCGGCGACGTCGACCCGGACGACTGGGAGGCCCGACTCGTCGGCCGCCAGTTCACCGACCACCTGCCCGGTCAGGTGGCCTACCGGCTCGGCCTGACCGGCCCGGCGATGGCCGTGCAGAGCGCCTGCTCCAGCTCGCTCGTCGCGGTCTGCGTGGCCGCGCAGAGCCTCGCCGACTACCAGTGCGACCTGGCCCTGGCCGGCGGCTCCACGGTGATGTGGCCCCGGCACCGCTCGGGCGGGCTCGCCTCGCCCGACGGGCGGTGCCGCGCCTTCGACGAGGCCGCCAACGGCTCCGGCTTCGGTTCCGGCGCCGGCGTGGTGGCGTTGCGCCGGCTCGCCGACGCGCAGGCCGACGGCGACCGCATCTACGCGATCCTGCCCGGCTGGGCGGTCACCAACGACGGCCCGGACCGGGCCGGCTTCGCCGTGCCCGGCCCGGCCGGTCAGGCCGCCGCCGTCGCGAACGCGCTGGCCACCGCCGAGGTCGCGCCGGGCGAGGTCCGCCTCGTCGAGGGCCACGGCAGCGGTACGCCGCTCGGCGACGCCATCGAGGTCGCAGCGCTGCACGAGGTGTACGCGGGCGCCGCGCCCGCCGACTCCACGGCGCTCGGCTCGGTGAAGACGAACATCGGTCACCTCGACGCGGCCGCCGGCATCGCCGGGCTGATCAAGACGGTGCTGGCCGTCCGGCACGGGGTGATCCCGCCGAACCTGCACTTCACCCGCCCGCACCCGGAGATCGACCTGGCCGCCGGACCGTTCTACGTGCCCACCAAGGCGCGGGACTGGCCGGACGACGCGCGCCGGGTCGCCGGGGTGAGCGCGTTCGGCCTGGGTGGCACCAACGCGCACGTCGTGGTGGAACAGCCACCGCCCGCCGAACCGGCCGACGCGCCCGGCGAGGGGCCGTGGCTGCTGCCGGTGTCGGCGCGTACCCCGGCGGCGCTGCGGGCCGCGCTGGAACGCCTGCGGACCCACCTGGCCGGGGCCGCCCCGGCGCTGCCCGACGTGGCCGCCACGCTGGCGCTCGGCCGGCGGGCGTTCGCCCACCGGGCGGCGGTGGTCGCCGCCGACCTGCCGTCCGCGCTGTCCGCGCTGGACCTGCTGCTGGACACCGGCGCCCGCATCGCCGGTGACGGCGGGCCGCTGCGCGAGACGGCCGCCGAGTGGGTCGCCGGGCACGACGTCGACTGGCACGCGCTGCACCCCGAGGGCACGGTGCGTCGCACCGAACTGCCCACCTACCCGTTCCAGCGCCGCCGGTACTGGATCGACCCCATGCAGAAAGGTCCACGGTGAACTGGTTCGTCTCCGCCGGAAGCCGACCCGAGGCGCCGGTGCGTTTGTTCTGCCTGCCCTACGCCGGAGCGGGCGCCAGCGCGTTCCGGCGCTGGGCGGGCGAGTTCGGCGCCGGTGTCGACGTGGTGCCTGTGCAACTGCCCGGCCGGGAGAACCGGATCGCCGAGGACGCCCGCTTCCACGTCGCCGACGTGGCCGACGCCATCGCCTCCCGCGCCGACCGCCCGTACGCGATCTACGGCCACTCGATGGGCGGCCGGCTCGGCTTCGACGTGGTCCGCGAGCTGCGCCGCACCGGCCGCCCGCTGCCACTGCGGCTCTACGTCGGCGGCGCCCGCGCCCCGCACGTCGACGGGCCCGGTCCGTTCGACGGGCTGTCCCGGGCGAGCGACGAGGAGCTGCTGCGCCGCCTCGGCGACGGCGGCGGCCTCCCCGCCGAACTGCTCGACCACCCCGAGCTGGTGGAGCTGCTGCTGCCGCTGCTGCGCGCCGACTTCGACCGGGTCGACAGCTACCGCCACGTGCCGGGCGAGCCGCTGCCGGTGCCGGTCGTCGTGTTCGCCGGCCGCACCGACCGGGCGGTCAGCCGGGAGCAGAGCGCGGCCTGGGCCGAGCACACCGCCGCCGGGTTCACCCTGCACGAACTGGACGGCGGGCACTTCTTCCTGCACGACCGGCTGCCCGAGCTGGCCGCGCTGATCCGGGCCGACCTGACCGCCGCGTTCACGAACACCCGCGCCGGCACGCCGGACGCGGGTTCGGACCCGGTGCGCGCCGCCGGTCGCGGGACCGCCGGCGCCGCGCACCGGGTCCCCCTGGCCAACACCGGCTGGTCGGTGTGGCGCGACGCGGTGCTGCGTACCACCGGGTTCCCGGCCGACGGGCTGGAGCTGCTCACCGCGCCCCGGGCCGCCGCGGCGGCCGACGAGCTGCTCGCCACCGGCGCCGGTGAGGACCAGTTCGACAAGGAGCTCGAGGAGGCGCTGCGCGCCGGGGCGCAGCGCCTCCTCGAGCTGGCCGCCGACCCGCTGCTGCGCGAGGCGGTCACCTGGCAGAACCGGGGCGCGCTCGTCGCGTTCGACGGGCTGGTGCGCGGCGGCGCCGACGCGGCCCGCAACGTGCGCCGCCGCGACCGGGAACGGGCGGTGCTGAAGTACTGGCAGCGCTACTGCGGCAAGAACGAGACGGTCGGCTTCTTCGGCCCGAGTTGCTGGGTCACTGTCGATCCCGCGCAGCCGGAGGTTGCCCGGGTCAACCCTGGCGACGGGCTGACCCGCCGACGCTGGGTGTGGTTCGAGTCGTGGGCGCTGGCCGCGTACGCCGAACGGATCGGCGCGGACCTGGCGGTGCGCCGGTGGTGGCCGCCGATGCTCCGGGCCCACCTGGCCGTCCGGGACCGGGACGTGCTGCGGCCCGGCCGCCCGCCGCTGACGCTGACCCCGGTCGAGGCGGCGCTGCTGCGCGCCGCCGACGGCCGGCGCCCCGCCGCCGACCTGGTCGCCGACCCGGCGATCGGGCTGCGCCGCCCCGAGGACGGCTACGCGCTGCTCGACCGGCTGGTCGAGCGGGAACTGATCACCTGGGACGCCGGCCTGCCGGTGAGCCCGGACGCCGAGCGGGTGCTCGCCGAGCGGATCGACACGATCGGCGACGAGCCGGCCCGCGCCGCCGCCCGTGCCGGGTTCGACCGGCTGCGCGCCGCCCGCGACGTGGTGGCCGCCGCGGCAGGTGAGGCGGACCGGCTGCGCGCCGCCCTGGACGCCCTGGACGCCACGTTCACCGAGCTGACCGGCGTTCCGGCGGTACGCCGGGCCGGACAGATGTACGCCGGGCGGACGGTCTGCTACGAGGACAGCGCCCGGGACCTGGACGTGGTGTTCGGCGCGTCGCTGCTGGCCGAGCTGGCCGCCCCGCTGGACGTGCTGCTGCGCGCCGCCCGCTGGCTGGTCAACGCGCTCGCCCGCGCCTACCTGGACGTGCTGCGCGGCCTGTACGAGGAGCTGCGCGCCGAGTCCGGCGCCCCGGTGCCGCTGGCCGACCTGTGGTTCCTGGCCCAGGGCATGTTCTGGGGCGACGGGGAACGGCCGGTCGACGCCGTCGCGGCGGACTTCGCGGCCCGCTGGGCCGGGCTGTTCGGCCTGGACGCGCTGCCCGCCGGCACCACCGACGTACGGCGGCGCGCGGCCGACCTCGCCGACCGCGTCGACGCGGTGTTCCCCGGCGACGGCCCGGAGTGGTCCAACGCCGCCATGCACAGCCCCGACCTGCAGATCTGCGCCACCGACGCGGACGCGCTGCGGCGCGGCGACTACACGGTGGTGCTCGGTGAGCTGCACGCCGCCTGGTCGTCCTTCGACTGCGCCGTGTTCACCCCGGCGCACCCGGACGTGGAACGGCTGCGCGACGCGCTCGCCGCGGACCTCGGTCAGCGGCGGGTCCGGCTGCTGTTCCCGGCCGACTGGCCCCGGCGGACCAGCCGGACCGCCGAGTCGCTGGCCGGCCCGACCGACCGGCACCTGGCGTTCCTCGACGCCCCGGGCGCCGACCCGGCCAGCGTGCTGCCCACCGTCGACCTGGTCGTCGACGAGGTGGACGGCGAGCTGGTCGCCACCGCCCGGGACGGGCAGCGCTGGCCGCTCGTCGAGGTCTTCGCCCAGCCGCTCAGCGCGCACGCCGTCGACGGCTTCAAGCTGGTCGCCGCCGCGCCGTACACGCCCCGGATCACGGTGGACCGGCTGGTGCTGGCCCGGCAGACGTGGCGCACCACTGTCGGCGAGAGCGGCCTGGCCACCGCCACCGGCGAGCGGGACCGGTTCCTCGCCGTCCGGGACTGGCGCCGCCGCCTCGGCCTGCCCGAGCAGGTGTACGTCAAGCTCGGCACCGAGACCAAGCCGTGCTTCGTGGACCTGTCCGCGCCCGGGTTCGCGGTCATGCTCTGCGCGATGGTGCGCGCCGCCCGGGTCGACGGCGGCGACGACGTGTCGTTCACTGTCAGCGAGATGCTGCCCGCACCGGATCAGGCGTGGGTACCCGACGGGCAGGGCCGCCGCTACTTCAGCGAGCTGCGCCTGCACATCACCGACGCCCGGCGGGAGGACCGCCGGTGAGCCACCTGCTGCCCCTGGGCGACACCGGCTGGTCGGTGTGGCGGGACGTTGTCCTGCGTACCGCCGGTTTCCCGGCCGCCGGGCTGGACCGGTTCGCCGCGCCGGACTGCGCCGCCGCCGCGGACGCGCTGCTCGCCGGCGACACCGACACCGAGGTGTTCGACAAGGCGCTGGCCGAGGCGTTCGCCGACTCCTCGGCGGTGGCCGGCGAGCTGGCCGCCGACCCGCTGCTGCGCGAGGCGGTGACCTGGCAGAACCCGGACATGCTCATCGCGCTGGACGGGCTGCTGCGGACCGACCCGCAGGTCCGCAACGTCCGCCGGCGCAAGCGCGAGCTGAGCCTGCTGCGCTACTGGCAGCGCTACTGCGGCAAGGCCGAGACCATCGGCTTCTTCGGCCCGGTCTGCTGGGGCACGTTCGACACCACCCGGCCCGGCGTGCACGCCGGGCCCGGTGACGCGCTGGTACACCGGCGGCGGGTCTACTTCGAGGCCTGGGCGCTCATCGCGTACGCCGACCGGCTCGCCGACGACCTCGCGGTGCGCCGCTGGTGGGCGCCGGCCCTGCAACCGCACCTGACCGTCACCGGCCGGGAACTGCGCTGGCCGCTGCACCCGCCGATCGCGCTCACCCCGGTCGAGGCGCTGGTGCTCGGCGCCTGTGACGGGCGCACGCCCGCGGTGGAGCTGGCGGAGCGGCTGTGCGACGCCGGCGAGGTGCACAGCGCCGACGACGTCTATCTGCTGCTGGACCGCTGGGTCGAGCGCGGCCAGGTCAACTGGGGCGCCAACCTGCCGATCGCGCCGGACGCCGAACGGGTGCTCGCCGCGCGGATCGCCGCGATCGGAGACGAGCCGGTCCGCGCCGCGACGGCGGCCGAGTTCGGCCGGCTCTGCGCCGCCCGCGACGAGGTGGCCGCCGCGGCCGGCGACCCGGACCGGCTCGGCGCCGCGCTCGCCGCGCTCAACGCCGGGTTCACCGCCGTCACCGGCCGCCCGGCCACCCGGCACAGCGGACAGATGTACGCCGGCCGCACCATCTGCTACGAGGAGACCGCCCGCGACCTGGAGTTCCGGATCGGGTCGGCGGTCATCGACGCGCTCGCCGAGCCGATGGCGGTGGTGCTGCGTACCGCCCGGTGGTTCACCACCGAGGTGGCCGCGCGCTGCGGCGACCTCTTCACCGAGCTGCACGAGGAACTGGCCGCCGACGGCGAACCGGTGCGGCTGGCCGACCTGTGGCTGCTGGCCCAGGGCACGCTCGTCGCCCCGGACGGCCCGATCGGCCGGGCCGGCGCCACGCTCACCGCACGCTGGGCCGAGCTGTTCGGCCTGGCCGACCTGCCCGAGGGGCAGGCGGAACTGCGGCTGCGCGCCGCCGAACTGACCGAGCGGGCCCGGGAGCTGTTCCCGGCGACGCGGCCCGGCTGGCCGTCGGCCCGGCTGCACAACCCGGACGTGCAGCTCAGCGCCGCATCGCCGGAGGCCGTCGAGCGGGGCGACTTCCTGCTGGTGCTCGGCGAACTGCACCCGGCCTCGGTCGCGTTCGACAGCGCGGTGCTCAGCCCGTTCCACCCGGACCCGGCCGCGCTGCGCGCCGACCTCGACGCCGACCTGGGCCCGGCCCGGCTGCGGGTGCTCTGGCCGGACAGCTTCCCCCGCCGCACCACCCGCACCACGTACGCGCTGACCCGCCCCGCGGACCGCCAGCTCGGCATCGACACCGCGCACGGCGCCGACGTCGACCGCCTGGTCCCGGCCACCACGGTGCTCGTGGAGCGCACCGGCGACACGCTCACCGCCGTCTTCCCCGACGGCGCCCGCTGGCCGCTGATGGAGGTGTTCGCCACGCTGCTCGGCTCGCTGCTGCTGGACGCGTTCAAGCTGCTCGGCGCCGCCGCGTACACGCCCCGCATCACCATCGACCGGCTGGTCGTGGCCCGGCGTACCTGGCGCACCACGGCCGGGGCGTGCGGGCTGGGCGGCCACCCCGACGAGACCGCCCGCTACCTGGCGGTGCGCCGCTGGCGGGCCGAGACGGGCCTGCCCGAGCGGGTCTTCGTCAAGGTCGGCACCGAGATCAAACCCTGCTACGTGGACCTGACCGGCCCGCTGTACGCGCAGTCGCTCTGCGCGATGGTCGACGCCGCGCTGCGTACCGGGCCGGACGTGCCGGTGGTGGTCTCCGAACTTCTGCCCGCACCCACCGACGCCTGGGTGCCCGACGCCCGGGGCCGCGGCTACGTCAGCGAACTGCGCCTCCAGATCACCGATTCGGCCGAGCACCTTGGAGCACTCCGGTGACCGACACCCTGACCGTCAGCGCCGTCCACGGCCCGGATCTGCCGTGGCCGGACGCCACCCTGGCCGACCTGATCACCGCACAGGCGGTCCGCACCCCGGACGCGGTGGCCGTGCGCCAGTGGGACACCCGGCTCACCTACCGGCAGCTCGTCGACCGGGCCGCCGGGGTGGCCGCCGCGCTGCGGGAGCACGGCGTGGGCCGGGGCGACCGGGTCGGCGTGTGCGGCGCCCGTACCCCCGACCTGGTGGTCACCGCGGTCGGCGTGCTGCTCGCCGGCGCCGCGTACGTGCCGCTGGAGCCGGGCGGCCCTCGGGCGCGGCTACGCGGGATCGCCCGCGACGCCGGGGTGCGGGTGGTGGTCGGTGACGCGGCGGCGGCCGAGTTCGGCGACGAGCCCGGCGTGACGGCGCTCGGCCTGCCCGGCCCGGCCCCGCTCGCGCCCTGCCCGGCCCGCCCCGGCGACCCGGCGTACGTGCTGTTCACCTCCGGCTCCACCGGCCGCCCGAAGGGCGTGCTGACCACTCACCGCAACGCGGTCGAGTTCGTCACCGGGGTGAGCGCCCTCACCGGCGCCGACGCCTCGGTGCGCAGCCTCGGCATCGCCTCGCTCGGCTTCGACGCGGCCACCATGGACCTGTTCGTGCCGCTCACGCTCGGCGGCGCGGTGCAGCTGCTGGGCGCCGACGACCGGGCCGACCCGGTCCGGCTGGCCCGGTTCGTCGCCGAGCACGAGGTGACCTGGGGCTTCATCACCCCGACCGTGCTGTCGCTGCTGGACCCGGCCGGGTTCCCGTCGTGGCGGGTGCTGCTCTGCGGCGGCGAGGCGGTCCCGGCCGACCTGGTCGCCCGCTGGGCGCCCGGCCGGCGGTTCCTCAACGGCTACGGCCCGACCGAGACGACAGTGCTTGCGGTCACCTGCGACCTCACCCCGGCCGACACCGATCCGATGCCGATCGGCCGGCCGCTGCCCAACCACCGGGCGTACGTGGTCGACGCCGACCTGCGTCCGGTGCCGCCGGGGGAGACAGGTGAGCTGCTGATCGGCGGGCCCGGCGTGGCCGACGGCTACCTCAACCGGCCCGGCCTGACCGCCGAGCGGTTCGTGCCCGACCCGTACGGCGACGCCCCCGGGCAGCGGCTCTACCGCACCGGCGACCTGGTCCGGCAGGGCCCGGACGGCCGGATCGTCTACCTCGGCCGCGCGGACCGGCAGGTCAAGGTGCGCGGCCAGCGCATCGAGCTGGGCGAGATCGAAGCGGTGCTGGCCGCCTGCCCGGGCGTCGAGCGGGTAGCTGTGGAGGCGGTGCCCGGCCCGGCCGGCGCCGAGCTGGTCGCGTTCCTCACCCCGGCCGGCGCGCCCGGCGACGACGAGCTGCGGGCGTACGCGCAGACCCGGCTGACCACCGCGATGCTGCCCGCCCGGACGGTGCGGCTGGACGCGCTGCCGGTCAGCCCGACCACCGGCAAGCTGGACCGGCCGGCGTTGCGCGAGCTGGCCACGGCCGCCCCGGCCACGGTGGACGACGTGCCCGCCGACGGCGACCCGGTGACGGCGGCGGTCCGGCGCGTCTGGACCCGGCTCCTCGGCGCCGCGCCCGCCCCGGACAGCGACTTCCTCGCCGCCGGCGGCAACTCGATCGCCGCGATGCGGCTGGTCGCGGCGCTGCGAGCGGAACTGGGCCGGCAGATCGACACGCGGGTGCTGTTCGCCGACCGCACGTTCGCCGCGCTCGTGGACCGGGTCCGCGCCGCCGACGCGGCCGACGCCGACGGGCTGACCACCGGCAACCCGCCGACGCTGTCCCCGCCGCAGCGACGGCTGTGGTTCATGGACCAGCTCGCCCCGTCCAGCGCGCCCTACAACATCGCCGTCGCGCACCGGCTGCGTGGACCGCTGGACGTCCCCGCGCTCGGCGCCGCGCTGCGGGCCGTGGCCGAACGGCACGACGTGCTGCGCTGGCGGATCCCGCAGAACGGCGGCGTGCCGTACGCGGTCCGCGAGGAGCCCACCGACGTGGCGGTGCCGGTGATCGACCTGACCGGCGTCGCCGACCCGGACACCGACCTGGCCGGCATGCTCGCGGCCGGCGCCGGGCACGCGTTCGACCTGGCCACCGGCCCTCCCTGGCAGGTGACCGTGTACCGGCTCGCCGCCGAGGAGCACGTGCTCGCGGTGACG
The DNA here is from genome assembly GCF_042872445.1 of Micromonospora sp. NPDC005257. Classification (NCBI taxonomy): domain Bacteria; kingdom Bacillati; phylum Actinomycetota; class Actinomycetes; order Micromonosporales; family Micromonosporaceae; genus Micromonospora; species Micromonospora sp. NPDC005257. Next base: position 79,748 of record NZ_JBIAKL010000016.1, read on the forward strand.
GTGCACCACGCGGTCTTCGACGGCTGGTCCGAGGCGCTGCTCTACGACGAGCTGGCCCTCGCGTACGCCCGCGCGCTCGGCCGGTCGGTGCCGGGCCGCCCGCCACTGCCCGCCACGTATGCCGACTACGCGGTGTGGCGGGCCGACCGGGACCGGCGCCGGAGCGAGACCGACCTGGCCTGGTGGACCGCCCACCTGGCCGGCGCGCCCACGGTGCTGGACCTGCCCCGCGACCGTCCCCGTCCGGCCGTGCAGACGTACGCCGGTGCGGAGGCCGCGGTGCGGCTCGACGAGACCACCGACCGGGCGGTACGCGACCTGGCCGCCCGGCGTGGCACCACAGTCGCGGCGGTGCTGCTGGCCGCGTTCGGTGAACTGCTGCGCCGGGTCACCGGCGGCGACGAGCACGTCCTCGGCGCGATCGTCGCCGACCGGCGGCTGGCCGCGTTCGACGAGGTGATCGGATTCTTCATCGACACCGTGCCGGTGCGGGTCCGCTCCGGCGGCGCGAGCTTCGCCGAGCAGGTCGACCGGGCCGCCGCCGAGCTGCACGAGGTCACCGCCCACCCGGGCGCGCCGCTGGAACGCATCGTCGAGGCGCTCCGCGTGGGCCGGGACACCTCCCGCGCCCCGCTGGTGCAGGTGCTGTTCAACGTGCTCAACTTCGTCGCCCCCCGGCTGACGCTGACCGGCCTGGCGGTGGAGCCGCTGCCGGTGCCCAAGCCCGGGTCGCCGTTCGACCTGACCGTCTACGTGGTGGAGCGCGACGGGCGGGCCGGCGTCGAGGTGGTGCACAACCCGGACCTGTTCGAGGGCGAGCGGGTCACCGCGCTCCTGGCCGACCTGGCCGCCCTGGTCGGTGCGCTCGCCGCCGACCCGGACGTGCCGGCCGCCGAGGTGGCGCCCGAACTGCCCCGCCCGGCGGTGCGGGTCGCGGCGCTCGGCGCGATGACTGTCGCCACTGCCGAACCGGCCCGCGCGCCGCTGCCCGTCGGCCCGGACGCGCTCACCGGAACCGAGGAGCTGATCGCCGGGATCTGGCGGGACGTGCTCGGCCGCGACGCGGTGGGCGTGAGCGACAACTTCTTCGACATCGGCGGCCACTCCCTGGCCCTGGCCGCCGTGTACGCCCGCCTCACCGAGGCCACCGGCCGCTCGATCACCATGCTCGACCTGTTCCGCCACCCGACCGTGCGGGCGCTCGCCGCCAGCCTCGACGGGGCCGCCGACCGGCCGGAACTGGCCCGCGCCGCCATGCGCGCCGCCGCCCGGCGGGGCCGCGCCCGCCGTACCCCGCCACCACGCCGACCTCACCAGTGACGCGATCCCTTGTGAATGAAGGAACCCCCATGCAGAACGACATTCCCGCCGACGACGGCGTCGAGCCCATCGCGATCGTCGGGCTCGCCGCCCGCCTGCCCGGCGCGGCCGACGTTGACGAGTTCTGGCGCAACCTGGTCGACGGCGTGGAGTCGACGACCGAGCTGACCCGCGAGGAGCAACTCGCCCGCGGTGCCCAGCCGCAGGAGGTCGACGACCCGGGCTGGGTCAACCGCGCCCCGCTGGTCGAGGGCTACGACGAGTTCGACGCCGGGCTGTTCGGGATGACCACCCGCGAGGCCGAGATCACCGACCCGCAGCACCGGCTGTTCCTGGAGACCTGCTACACCGCGCTGCAGGACGCCGGCTACGACCCGGGCCGCTACGACGGCGCGGTGGGCGTGTACGCCGGCACCGGCGGCAACCTCTACCTGCACCGCAACGTGTACCGCAACAAGCGGGTCGGCGGGAATCCGCACGGCGCGGTGTCGCTGGCCACCGGCAACTCGCCGAACTACGTGGCCACGAACGTGTCGTACCGGCTGGACCTGCGCGGCCCCAGCCTCACCGTGCACACCGCCTGCTCCACCTCGCTGGTCGCGTTCCACCTGGCCTGCGAGGCGCTGCGCAACGGCGAGTGCGACATGGCCCTGGCCGGCGGCGTCAACATCGAGCTGCCGCACGTCGGCTACCTCGGCATGGACGGCTTCACCTCGCCGGACGGACGCTGCCGGCCGTTCGACGCCGCAGCCAACGGCACGGTGTGGGGCAGCGGTGTCGGCGTGACGCTGCTCAAGCGCCTCTCCGACGCGATCGCCGACGGCGACACCATCCGCGCGGTGGTGCTGGGCAACGCGATCAACAACGATGGCGCCGGGAAGGTCGGCTTCACCGCCCCCAGCATCGACGGGCAGATGGAGGCCGTCGCCCAGGCCGTCGCGCTGGCCGGCGTCGACCCGCGCAGCATCAGCTACGTCGAGGCGCACGGCACCGGCACCGCGCTCGGCGACCCGATCGAGGTCGCCGCGCTGTCCGCCGTCTACACCAAGGACACCGACGAGCGCGGCTGGTGCGGCATCGGCTCGGTGAAGTCGAACATCGGCCACCTCAGCCAGCCCTCCGGCATCGTCAGCGTGATCAAGACGGTGCTGGCGATGGAACACGGGCTGATCCCGCCGACCATCAACTACGAGACGCCGAACCCGGCCATCGACTTCGCCGACACCCCGTTCTACGTGGCGAACACGCTGACCAAGTGGGACACCGACGGCGGGCCGCGCCGCGCCGGCGTCAGCTCCTTCGGCATCGGCGGCACCAACGCGCACGTCGTGCTGGAGGAGGCCCCGGCCGCGGAGCGGAACGAACCGCCGGCCCGCCCGGCACACCTGCTCCAGGTGTCGGCGAAGACCCCGACCGCGCTGGACACCGCCGTACGGCGGCTCGCCGACCACCTGGAGGGCGGCGGCGACGTCGCGCTGGCCGACGTGGCGCACACGCTGCGGGTCGGCCGCCAGGTGTACGCCCACCGCGCCGCCGTCGTCGCCGGTGACCCGGCGTCCGCCGCCGCCGCGCTGCGCGAGCGGCGTAAGGGCCACCGGGGCGTCGCCGAGGGCCCCGCGCCCCGGGTGGCGTTCCTGTTCAGCGGCCAGGGCTCGCAGTACGCCGGGATGGGCGCCGAGCTGTACGCCCACGACAGCGCGTACGCCGCCGCCGTCGACCGGTGCGCCGAGCTGCTCCGCCCCGAACTGGGCCTGGACATCCGCGACCTGATCCTGGGCCGTGACCCGGACGCGGCGGACAAGCTCACCGAGACCCGCTACACCCAGCCGGCCCTGTTCACTGTCGAGTACGCGCTCGCCGCCGCCTGGCGGGCCGCCGGGGTCACCCCGGCCGCGATGATCGGCCACTCCATCGGCGAGTACGTCGCCGCGACGGTGGCCGGGGTGCTCGACCTCGCCGACGCGCTGCGGGTGGTGGCCGCCCGGGGCCGGCTCATGCACTCCCTGCCCGGCGGGTCGATGCTGGCGGTCACGCTCGACGAGTCGGAGGTGACCGGCACGCTGCCGGAGGGCCTGTCGGTGGCCACCGTCAACGGCCCCGGCACCTGCGTGGTCGCGGGCGAGACGGCACTGGTCGAGGAGTTCGCCGCGAGCCTCGGCGGCAAGAACAAGTCGAAGCTGCTGCGCACCTCACACGCGTTCCACTCGCCGATGATGGACCCGATCCTGGACGAGTTCACCGCGCTGATGGCCACGGTGCCGCTGCGCGCCCCGGCGGTGCCGTTCGTGTCGAACGTGACAGGCACCTGGATCACCGAGGCGCAGGCCACCGACCCGGCGTACTGGGCCGCGCACCTGCGCCGCCCGGTCCGCTTCGGCGCGTGCGTGGCCACGCTGCTCGCCGAGGGCACCTGGGCGCTGGTCGAGTGCGGCCCCGGCCGGCAACTGGCCAACCTGGCCCGGATGCAGGTCGCCAAGGCCGGCGAGGCGCAGCGTGCGCTGACCCCGCTGGGCAGCCTGCCCGGCCCCGGCGAGCAGACCGGCGACGTGGCCGCGCTGCTCGGCACGGCCGGCGCGCTCTGGTGCGCCGGGGCGCCGGTGAGCCTCCCGGCCGACCCCCGCGCGCGGCGGGTGCCGCTGCCCACGTACCCGTTCGAGCGGCGCCGCTACTGGATCGAGCCGGACCCGGAGCAGGAGCTGGCCGCGGCGCCCGCCGAGACCGGCCCTCGCCCGCTGCCCGAGTGGTTCGCGGTGCCGGTGTGGCGGCAGGCCGCCCCGGCCCGCACTGCCGAGCCGCTGGGCCGCTGCCTGGTGCTGGCCGACGGCCCGCGCGGGGACGCGCTCGTGGCCGCGTTGCGCGCCGCCGGCGACGACCCGGTCGAGGTATGTGCCGGTGAGGCCTTCGCCGTCACCGCGAACGGCTTCCGGCTGCGCCCCGGCGTACGCGCCGACGCCGAGGAACTGGTCGCCGCGCTCGTCGCCGACCTGCCCCGGCGGATCGTGCACGCGTTCGCGCTCGACGGCGAGCCGGCCGGCATCGACCCGGCGGCCGCCTGGGCGGCGCAGGAGCGCGGCTTCTTCGGCGCGCTGCACCTGGTGCAGGCGCTCGCCGGCGCCGGCGTCACAGCCGACGAGTCGGGCGTACGCCTGGACCTGGTCACCGCCGGCATCGGCGACGTACGCGGCGACGACCTGACCCGCCCGGAGCACGCCACGCTGGCCGGCCTGGCCCGGGTGCTCCCGGCCGAGCTGCCCGGCCTGACCGTGCGGCTGCTCGACACCGACCCGGCCGCGCGCGGCGTCGCCGCCCTGGTGGCCGAGCTGCGCAGCCCGGTCGACGCCGAGCACCCGGAGGTGGCGCTGCGCGGCGACCGCCGCTGGCTGGCCGGCTACGAGCAGGTGAGCGTGGCCGCCGAGGACGAGCCGGGCGTGCTGCGCGAGGAGGGCCGCTACCTGATCACCGGCGGTCTCGGCGGCATCGGCGTCACCCTCGCCGAGGACTTCGCCCGCCGGGTCCGCGCCAAGCTGGTGCTGCTGGCCCGTTCCGGGCTGCCCGCACGGGACGAGTGGGACGCGCACCTGGCGGTGCACGGCGGCGCCGACCGGGCCGGACGGGCCATCGCGGCGATCCGCCGGATGGAGGCCGCCGGCGCCGAGGTGCTGGTGCTCGCCGCCGACGTGACCGACGCGGACGACCTGCGCCGGGTCCGCGAGGAGGCGGAGCGCCGCTTCGGTGGGCTGGACGGCATCGTGCACGCCGCCGGTCTGCCCGGCGGCGGCATGGCCGAGGTGAAGGAGCGCGACGAGGCGCAGCGCGTGCTGGCCCCGAAGCTGGCCGGCACCCTGGCGCTGGCCCGGGTCTTCGGCGACCTGCCGCTGGACTTCGTCGTGCTCTGCTCCTCGATCACCGCGGTGATCGGCGGGTTCGGCCAGGTCGACTACTGCGCCGCGAACAACTTCCTGGACGCCTTCGCGCGCTCCGGCACCGGGTTCCGCGCGCCTGTGGTGTCGCAGAACTGGGGCGGCTGGGCCGAGGTGGGCATGGCGGTGGAGACCGCCGCGCCGGCCGCGTTCCGGGCAGCCGGGCGGGACACCGTCACCACGGCTGTCGCCCACCCGGTGCTCACCACGATGGTCGCCGGCCCGGACGGCACGGTGCTGCACGGCCTGGTGTCGGCCGACACCCACTGGCTGCTCGACGAGCACCGGATCGGCGGTGTGCCGGTGGTGCCGGGCACCGCCCACCTGGAGTCGGTGCGCGCCGCTGTGGTCGCCGCGCTGCCCGCGCCGGGGCCGGACGCCGCGGTGGAGCTGCGCGACGTGGTGTTCCTGGAGCCGTTCTCGGTCCCGGACGGCACTGTCGCCCAGTACCGGGTCGAGCTGACCCCGGCCGAGGACGGCACCGAGTTCACGGTCGCCAGCCTCGCCGCCGGGCAGGCGCGCACCCACGTACGCGGCAGCGCCGGGTGGACCACCGAGGCGGCCCCGCCGGCCGTCGTGCCGGCCGTGGCCGGGCGGCGGGTCGACGGCGACGCCTCGTTCGGCCGGGGACGCACCAGCATGCTCACGTTCGGGCCGCGCTGGGCGGCGCTGGCCGAGCACCACCTCGCCGACGGCGAGGAACTGGCGACGGTGCAGGCGCCCGCCGCCGCGCTCGGCGACCTGCCCTCCTGGGGGATGCACCCGGCACTGCTGGACGTGGCCACCGCGTTCGGCCGCGGCCAGGGCACCGGCACCTACCTGCCGCTGTCGTACGGCCGGATCGTGGTGCGGGGGCCGCTGCCGGCGACGTTCCACAGTCACCTGCGGCACCGGCCCGCCGCCACCGACGAGGTGGTCGCCGCCGACCTGTCGCTGCGTGACCCGGCCGGGCGGGAACTGGTCTCGATCGGCGACTTCGTGCTGCGCCGGGTCGACCAGGACGCGGTCACCGGCAACCTGGCCGAGTCCCCGGCGGCGGGCGGCGACGCCCCGGCGCCGGTCACCGAGGACATCCGACCGGTCGACGGCGCGGAGGCGTTCCGCCGCAGCCTCGCCGCCGGTCTCGGCGCCCAGGTGGTGATCGCCACCCGCACCGTGGCCGACATCCGTCGCCGCGCGGCCCGGGTCACCACCGACAGCATCGCCGAGGACACCGACGCGCCGGCCGGCACGGCGGCGGCCACCGGCGGCGGATCGGCCGCGCCGAGCACCGAGCTGGAGAAGACCATCGCCCAGGTGTGGCGCGACGGCCTCGGCGTCACCGACGTCGGCGTGGACGACGACTTCTTCGCCCTCGGCGGCAACTCGCTCGTCGCCGTGCAGCTCATCGCCGCCATGCGCAAGGCCACCGGCGTACGGCTGCCGATGCGCAGCCTCTTCGAGACGCCCACGGTGGCCGGTCTGGCCGCCCGGATCGAGGAGCTGCGCGCCGAGGCCCCCGCCGACGCCCCGGCCGCCCCGGCCGCCATCCCGCGGCTGCCCCGCGGCTGACACCCCCAACCAAGGAGACACCGCACCATGAGCGAGACAACCGCGACGCTGCCGGTCGTCGTCGAGAGCGACGGCCGGGCGCTGACCGACCTGATCGCGGCCCGGCGCGCCGAGCTGCGGGACACCCTCGTCGCCAACGGCGGGCTGCTGTTCCGCGGCTTCGACGTGGGCGGCGTGGACGGCTTCGACCAGGCCGTCCGCGCGCTGGCCGGCGAGCCCCTGACCTACACCGAGCGCTCCTCGCCCCGGCACTCCATCAAGGGCCGGGTCTACACCTCGACCGACTACCCGCCGGACGAGGAGATCTTCCTGCACAACGAGAACTCGTACCAGGCGCGTTGGCCGCTGACGCTGTTCTTCTACTGCGTCACGCCGCCGGACACCCAGGGCGCCACGCCGCTGGCCGACGTGCGCCGGGTGTACGAGCTGATCGACCCGGCGGTGCGTGAGGAGTTCATCCGCCGTCGGTGGATGCTGGTGCGCAACTTCCACGGCGACTTCGGCACCCGCTGGCAGGAGGTGTTCAACACCGAGAGCCGCGCCGAGGTCGAGGCGTACGCGGCGGACAACGGGATCACGGTGGAGTGGGTCGGCAAGGAAGGCCTGCGTACCCGCGCGGTCCGCGACGTGGTGCACCACCGGCCCGGGTCGGACGTCCCGCGCTGGTTCAACCACGCCACCTTCTTCCACCTGAGCACCCTGCCGGCCGACTACCAGGAGGGCCTGCTGGCCATGTTCGGCGCCGACGGGCTGCCGTCGAACACCTACTACGGCGACGGCGGCGAGATCCCCGGCGACGTCATGGACCACCTGCGCGCCGCCTACCGGGCCGCCACCGTCCGCTTCGACTACCAGCGCGACGACGTGCTGGTGGTGGACAACATGACCGCCGCGCACGGCCGGGAACCGTTCACCGGTCCCCGCAAGATCGCCGTGGCGATGGCCGAGCCGCACACCCCCGAGAACGCAGGAGCGAACTGACATGGCCGAACCCCGATTCCTGGTCGTCCGCAACGACGAGGAGCAGTACTCGATCTGGTCGGCCGACCGGGACCTGCCCGCCGGCTGGCACGACACCGCCTTCGCCGGCAGCCGCGAGGAGTGCCTGGCCCACGTGGACGAGGTCTGGACCGACATGCGTCCCCGCTCGGTGCGCGAGGGAATCTCATGACGCAGGAGTGGACCTTCCCGGCCTCCTACGCCCAGGAGCGGGTGTGGATGGCCAACCAGCTCGACGTCGGCTCGCCGGTGTTCAACGTGTCCTTCCCGTGGATGTTCCCGGCCGGCGTGGACGCCGGCACGGCGAGTGACGTGGTCAACCGGGTCATCGCCCGGCACGAGGCGCTGCGTACCCACCTGCGGACCGACGACGGCGCGCTGGTGCAGGTCGTGCGCGCCCACGAGCCGGCGCCGCTGCCCACCACCGACCTCACCCACCTGCCCGCCGACCAGCAGTGGGCCGGGTTCGGGCGGATCCGCGGCGAGATGGCCCGCACGCCGATCCCGCTGGACGCCGCGCCGCTGTGGCGGGCCCGGCTGATCCGCATGGAGGAAGGACTGGCGCTGGCGTTCGTGGTGCACCACGCCGTCTTCGACAGCCACTCCGCGGTGCTGTTCCACGCCGAGCTGGTCGCGTTCTGCGAGGCCGCGCGCACCGGCGCCGAGCCCGCCGTGCCCGAGCTGCCCATCCAGTACGCCGACTTCGCGGTCTGGCAGCGCCAGCAGCTCACCGGCGAGGAACTGGACCGGCAGCTCGCCTTCTGGACCGGTCACCTGGCCGGTGCGCCGCCGGTCACCGGCCTGCCGCTGGACCGGCCCCGCCCGGCCCAGCTCGGGTTCGCCGGTGACGAGGTGCGCTTCACGCTGCCCGACGGGCTGCTGGACCGCGTCGGCGCGCTGGCCACCGGCGCGCAGGCCACCCCGTACATGGTGCTGCTGGCGGGTTTCGCGGCGCTGCTGTCGCGGATCTCCGGCGACGCCGACGTGGTGGTCGGCGTCTCCACCGCGGGCCGGGACAACCCGGAGCTGACGCCGCTGATCGGCATGTTCGTCAACCCGGTGGCGCTGCGCTGCGACGTCTCCGGCGACCCGACGTTCGCGGCGCTGCTCGGCCGCGTCCGCAACGGCCTGATCGACGCCATGGAGCACGGGCAGACGCCGTTCCAGAAGATCGTCGAGGCGGTCGACCCGCAGCGGGACCCGTCGGTGCAGCCGATCTTCCAGACCGCGCTGAACTGGATCCCGGACTCCGGCCTCGACCCGGTGGAGCTGGGCACCACGAAGGACGACCTGGCCTTCGACATCACCACCGGCGACTGCCGCCTGGTCTACCGCACCGAGCTGTTCGACCGGGAGACCGCCGAGACGGTGGCCAGCCGCTACGTGCGGCTGCTCGCCGCCGCCGTGGCCGAGCCGGATCGTACGGTCGGTGCGCTGCCGCTGCTCACCGACACCGAGCGGGACCGGGTGCTCGAAGCCTGGAACGACACGGCCCACGACGTGCCGGTTACCACAGTTGTCGACGAGGTGCAGCGGCGGGCCGCAGACACCCCGGACGCGGCGGCGCTGGTGTGCGACGGGACGACGCTCGGCTACGGCGAGCTGAACACCGCCGCGAACCGGCTGGCCCGGCTGCTGGTGGCGCGCGGCGCCGGCCCGGAGACCCGGGTCGCGCTGGCGCTGCCCCGCTCCTGCGAGCTGGTGGTGGCGATGCTCGCGGTGCTCAAGGCCGGCGCCGCGTACGTGCCGGTGGACACCGCGTACCCGGCCGGCCGGATCGCGTACCTGCTGGACGACGCCGCGCCGGCGCTTGTGGTGGCCGACCCGGACACCGCCGCCCTGGTGCCCGGCGACGCGCTGGTGCTCGACGGGGAGATCGGCTCCGACCAGCCCGGCCACGACCTCACCGACGCCGACCGGGTCGCGCCGTTGCGCCCGGAGCACCCGGCGTACGTGCTCTACACCTCCGGCTCCACCGGCCGCCCCAAGGGCGTGGTGGTCGAGCACCGGGCGGTGACCGCGTACCTGGCCTGGGCCCGCGCCACCTACCCGGGGCTGGCCGGGGTGGCGCTGCTGCACTCGCCCGTGTCGTTCGACCTCACCGTCACCGGCCTGCTCGGCACGCTCACCGCCGGCGGAACGGTACGGCTGGCCGCGATCGACGAGCCCGCGGCCCGCGCCGGTGGCCGGCCGGCCTTCCTCAAGGTCACGCCGAGCCACCTGCCGCTGCTCGACGCCGAGCTGTCGCCGACGGCCGACCTGGTGATCGGCGGCGAGGCGCTGACCGGGGAGCAGCTCGCCGCCTGGCGGGCCGCCCACCCCGAGGTGGCGGTGATCAACGAGTACGGTCCGACCGAGGCCACTGTCGGCTGCGTCGCGGCCCGGATCGCCCCCGGTGAGCCGGTCCCGGCCGGTCCGGTGCCGATCGGCACGCCCACCTGGAACACCCGGGCGCTGCTGCTCGACGGCGCGCTGCGGCCGGTGCCCCCGGGCGTGGTGGGGGAGCTGTACGTCACCGGCGCCCAGCTCGCCCGCGGCTACCACGACCGGCCCGGCCTGACCGCCGAGCGGTTCCTGCCCTGCCCGTACGGCCCGCCCGGCGCCCGGATGTACGCCACCGGCGACCTGGCCCGCTGGCGTGCCGACGGCACGCTGGACTACCTGGGCCGCCGCGACGACCAGGTCAAGGTGCGCGGCATGCGGATCGAGCTGGGCGAGGTCGAGGCCGCGCTGCTGGCCCACCCGGATGTGCGCGCCGCCGCCGCGGCGGTCCGCACCGACGGCGGCGAGCCCATGCTCGTCGGCTACCTGGTGGGCCCGGCCCACGAGGACTCGGTCCGCGCCGAACTGGCCCGTGAGCTGCCCGCGCACCTGGTGCCGGCCGCCCTGGTCCGGCTGGACGCGCTGCCGCTGACCCCGAACGGCAAGCTGGACCGCGCCGCGCTGCCCGCCCCGGCGGTGGCCGCACCGGCCCAGGACAGCTTCGTCGCGCCCCGCAGCGAGGCCGAGGCCATGGTCGCCGAGGTGTACGCCGACATCCTCCAGGTGGAGAAGGTCGGCGCCCTGGACGACTTCTTCGCCCTCGGCGGCAACTCGCTGCGCGGCATGCGGGCGATGGCCCGGATCCGTGCCGAGGTGGACGTCGACCTGCCCATGCGGGCGCTGTTCAGCAGCCCCGTGGTGGCGGACCTGGCCGCCCAGATCGAGGCGCGGATCGCCGCCGAACTCGACGGGCTCTCCGACACCGAGGTCGCCGCGCTGCTCGCGGCGGAAGAGGGAACCAACTGATGACCGACCTGAAGGATCCGGCCCGCGAGGCGGCCCGGCAGGCGCTGATCGCCCGACGGCTACGCGCCCGCCAGACCGCCCCCACGGCCCGGATCACCCCCCGCCCGTCCGGCGCCGAGGTGCCGCTGTCCTACGCCCAGGAGCGGGTCTGGTTCATGGACCAGCTCGCCCCGGGCGAGGCGGCGTACCACATCGCGGTGCCCCTGCGGGTACGCGGACCGCTCGACGTGGACGCGCTGCGCGCCGCGCTGACCGGGCTCGCCGAGCGGCACGAGTCGCAGCGCACCCGCTTCCCGGCCGACGCCGACGGCCGTCCCACAGTGGTCGTCGCCGACACGGCGGACGTGCCGCTGACAGTGGTGGACGCGCCCGACGAGGCGGCCGCGCAGGCGCTCGTCGACGCGGCGGCGGCCGAGCCGTTCGACCTGGCCGACGGGCCGCTGCTGCGCGCGCTGCTGATCCGGCTCGCCGCCGACGACCACGTGCTGTTCCTCGCCCAGCACCACATCGTCGGTGACGGCTGGTCGGTGGACGTGCTGCTGCGCGACCTGATCACGCTCTACCGGGGCGGGGAACTGCCCGCCCTGCCGATCCAGTACGGCGACTTCGCCGTCTGGGAGGCGCAGGAGCTGGACGGCCCGCAGGCGCGCGTGCACGTCGACTACTGGAAGCAGCGGCTGGCCGGCATCACGCCGCTGGAACTGCCGCTGGACCGGCCCCGCCCGGCCACCCAGACCTACCGTGGCGACTTCGTCGAGTTCCAGCTCGACCCGGCCGCCACCGAGGCGCTCAACGCGCTCACCCGCGACAGCGGTGGCACGCTGTTCATGACGCTGCTCGCCGCGTACCAGGTGCTGCTGGCCCGGCACGCCGGTCAGGACGACTTCGCGATCGGCGCGTCGGTGGCCGGCCGGTCCGCGCCGGAGCTGGAGAACATCGTCGGCATGTTCATCAACATGCTGCCGCTGCGTGCCGACCTGGCCGGTGACCCGACGTTCGCCGAGCTGCTGGAGCGCACCCGCCGTACGGTGCTCGACGGGTTCGAGCACGCCGAGGTGCCGTTCGCCAAGGTGGTCCACGAGCTGGGTCTGCCACGCGACGTCAGCCGCTCCCCGGTGTTCCAGACGATGTTCGTGCTGCAGAACTACGAGATGGGCCGCTTCCGCGGCGTGTCCCGCACCGACGAGGTCACGTTCTCCTGGACCCCGATGGAGTTGCAGGCCACCCGGTTCGACTTCGAGCTGCACGCGGTGGAGACCGTCGACGGGCTCTGGGGCAAGCTGGTCTTCAACACCGACCTGTTCGACCGCGCGACCGTGGAGCGGATGGCGCAGCGGTGGACCGCCCTGCTGGACGCGGTGGTCGCCGCGCCCGACACCCCGGTGTCCCGGCTGCCGCTGCTGTCCGCCGCCGAGCGGGAACTGCTGGCCGCCTGGAACGACACCACAGCCGACTTCCCGCGCGTCGAGACGCTGCACGGCCCGATCGAGGAGCGCGCCGCGGCGACACCGGACGCGGTAGCGGTCACCATCGACGGGCACAGCCGCACGTACGCCGAGCTGAACGCGCAGGCCAACCGCGTCGCGCACCGGCTGCGCGCGGCGGGCGTCGGCCCGGAGACCCTGGTCGGGGTCTGCGCGGAACGCTCCGTGGAACTGGTCGCCGGCCTGCTCGGCGTGCTCAAGGCCGGCGGCGCGTACCTGCCGCTGGACCCGGAGTACCCGGCGGACCGGCTCGCGTTCATGGTCGGCGACGCGGACGCGCCGGTGGTGCTGGTCCAGTCGCACCTGCGCGACGTGCTGCCGGACACCGGCGCCACAGTGCTCGAACTCGACGACGCCACGGTCTGGACCGGCCAGCCCGACACCGACCCGGCCCCGGCCGCCGGCCCGGAGCACCTGGCGTACGTCATCTACACCTCCGGGTCCACCGGCCGCCCGAAGGGCGTGCCGAACACACACCGGGGGATCGTCAACCGGCTCGACTGGATGCAGAAGACGTACCGCCTCGGCGCCGACGACTCCGTGCTCCAGAAGACGCCGGCCAGCTTCGACGTGTCGGTGTGGGAGTTCTTCTGGCCGCTGCGCACCGGCGCCCGCCTGGTGCTGGCCAAGCCCGGCGGCCACAAGGACGCCGGCTACCTGCGCGACCTGCTGGTGTCCGAGCGGATCACCACCGCACACTTCGTACCGTCGATGCTCACCGTCTTCCTCGCCGAGGACGGCGTGGAGGCGGCCACCGCGCTGCGCCGGGTGATCTGCTCCGGCGAGGAGCTGCCGCTCGCGTCGGCGGCCGACTTCACCGCCCGGCTGCCCTGGTGCGGCCTGCACAACCTGTACGGCCCGACCGAGGCGGCCATCGACGTGACCGCCTGGGCGTGCGAGCCGGAGCGGCTGGCAGAGGTGACCAGCGTGCCGATCGGCGCGCCGATCGCCAACCTGCGGCTGCACGTGCTCGACCCGTCCGGCGCGCAGTGCCCGGTCGGGGTGGCCGGTGAGCTGCACATCGGCGGCGTCGGACTGGCCCGCGGCTACCACCGCAGGCCCGCGCTCACCGCGGAGAAGTTCGTCCCCGACCCGTTCTCCGGCGAGCCGGGCGCCCGCCTCTACCGCACCGGCGACCTGGCCCGCTGGGTCGGCGGCCCGGACGGCACCGGGGTGATCGAGTTCCTGGGCCGCATCGACCACCAGGTCAAACTGCGCGGCCTGCGCATCGAGCTGGGCGAGATCGAGAGCGCGCTACGCGAGCAGCCCGGCGTCACCGAGGCCACGGTGATCGTCCGCGAGGACAGCCCGGGTGACAAGCGGCTCACCGCGTACCTGGTGGGGGCGGCCGAGCACGCCGCGCTGAAGTCGGCGCTGAAGGACACGCTGCCCGAGTACATGGTGCCGGCCGCGTTCGTCACGCTCGACGCGCTGCCGCTGACTCCCAACGGGAAGCTGGACCGCAAGGCGCTGCCCGCGCCGGTGGTCACCCGCGAGGCGTCGGTGGCGCTGGTCGAGCCGCGCGACGACACCGAGCGGGCGCTCGCAGCGATCTGGTCCGAGGTGCTGGGCGTGGACACGCTCGGCATCGACGACGACTTCTTCGACCTGGGCGGGCACTCGATGCTCGCGACCCAGGTCGTCGCGAAGATCCGCAAGGCGGAGCTGGGCGGCCGGGCGGTCGGCGTGATGGATCTGTTCCAGCAGCGCACCATCCGCGACCTCGCCGCGTTCGTCTCCGGCGACGCCGCCCAGGAGGGGCCGCGCCGGCTGCTCTACGAGCTGACCAAGCCGATCCCGGCGGGCAAGCGGGTGCTGACGTACGTCTGCGTTCCGTACGGCGGCGGCAGCGCCATCGTCTACCAGCCGATGGCCGACGCGTTGCCGGCCGGCTACGGGCTGTGGTCGCTGGCGATCCCCGGCCACGACGTGGGCCTGAGCGAGGACGCGCTTCCGTTCGACGAGCTGACCAGCCGCGTCGCCGACGAGATCCTGGAGCGGGTCGAGGGGCCGATCGCGCTGTACGGCCACTGCGGCGTGGGTAGCGCCATCCTCGCCGACGTGGCCCGCAAGGTCGAGGCGGCCGGCCGGGACCTGGAGGCCGTCTACATCGGCGCGATGTTCCCGTTCGCCCGCCCGAAGGGCGTGATCGCGGCGCTCCGCGACCGCCTGGAACGGCTCAGCAGCAACCGGCACTCGGCGAGCTGGCTCAAGTCGATGGGTGTGGACACCGACGAGCTGGAGCCGGAGCAGGCCGACCGGATCATCAGCAACATGCGGGCCGACTCCCGTGCCTCCGAGGAGTACTTCACCCGGCTGCTGGACCAGCAGGCGACGAAGCTGCGTACGCCGATCATCTCGGTGGTCGGCTCCGAGGACCCGGTGACCGACTACTACCGCGAGCGGTACGCCGAGTGGCAGTTCCTCAGCGACACGCTCGGCCTCGTCGTGCTCGACCAGGCCGGGCACTTCTTCCTCAAGTACCGGGCACAGGAGCTGGCCGAGATCGTCACGCAGGTGCACCCGGCGGTGGTCGCCGGCGACGTCGGCGCGCTGACGGCGGAGGGACGCGGTGAGGACGCCGGCTGGGTGGTGGCCGACACGCTGCGGGTGGGGGAGAACCGCAAGCCCACCAGTACGGTCAAGCCGAGCATGGGCCGGTTCATGGCCATCACGACCGGCCAGCTCATCTCCAGCACCGGTTCCGCGCTGACCGCGTTCGCGCTGCCGATCTGGCTGTTCAACCGCACCGGCTCGGTGGCGAACCTCGGCATGCTCTGGGCGCTCGCGCTGATCTGCGGCGTGCTCATGCTGCCGGTGGCCGGCGCGCTGGTCGACCGGGTCAGCCGGCGCCGGATCATGATGATGGCGAGCTGCTTCGCCGGTTCCGTCCAGTTGGTGCTGGCCACCCTGTTGTGGACCGACAACCTGGTGCTCTGGCACATCTACGTGCTGGTGGCGCTGAGTTCGGTGGCCGGTTCGTTCCAGCGGATCGCGTTCCAGTCGGCGGTGCCGCAGTTGGTGCCCAAGCGCTACCTCGGGCACGCCATGGGCATCACCCAGCTCTCCACCGGTGTGGCCACGCTGCTCATGCCGGCGTTCGCGGCCGGCCTGCTCGCCACCATCGACCTCAAGGGCATCCTGCTCGTCGACGTGGCCAGCTACGTGTTCGCGGTGCTCACCCTCGCCGTGGTCCGCTTCCCGGACGCGCTGGGCTGGCGGCCCCGGGAACGGCTGCTGGTGGCCATCGCCAACGGCATGCGCTACTCCTGGCGGCACCGTGGGTTCCGGCTGATGCTCGGCTACTTCGCGCTGGGCAACATCTTCCTCGCCCCGGCGCTGGTGCTCATCACGCCGCTGGTGCTGTCGTTCGGCAGCCCGACCCAGGTGGCGCAGGTGGCGCTGGCCGAGGCGGTCGGCGCGGTGCTCGGCGGCGTGCTCATGTCGCTGTGGGGCGGTCCGCGCAAGCGGCGGATGATCGGCGTGCTGATCGGCAACCTGGGCACCGCGATCGGCTGTGTGCTGATCGGCCTCGACGCGTCGGTGGCGATGATCTGCGTCGGCTTCTGCTGGCTGGCCATGTCGATGACCACCGCGCAGTCGATCTACGCGACGATCGTCCAGGTGAAGGTGCCGCAGCGCTTCCACGGCCGGGTGTTCAGCCTCAACCAGACCATCTCCTGGTCCACGCTGCCGATCGGGTTCGCGCTGCTCGCGCCGGGTGCCACCGCGCTGTTCGAGCCGATGCTGGCTCCCGGCGGGGCGCTGGCCGGCTCGGTGGGCGCGGTGATCGGCACCGGACCGGGCCGGGGCATCGGGTTCGCGTACATCTGCTTCGGGGCGGCGCTGATCCTGATCACCCTCGGCGGTCTGTCGATCCGGCTGCTGCGCCGCTTCGACCTGGAAGTGGAGGACTCCCTGCCGGACGACCTGATCGGTGCCCAGGAGCGCGAGAAGCGCCTGGCCGCCAAGGCCGAGAAGAAGGAACTCGTCTCCGTCTGACCGTGTCGATCAAGGAGTTCGCGTCGGTTCCGGGCACCCGGGCCGCCGCGAACTCCTTGGTCGGGCGGAGGCCGGGTGCCACGCCGGAGGGGACCGGTGGCGCTACCGGCGGCGGTCCTACGGGGCCGGAGCCCGGTCCGCCAACCTGTCCGAAAGCCGGGGCTGCACGATGAGCAGCGCCACCAGCAGATGGGGGACGGCCACCGGTACCGCCGCCCCCGCACCGGCCGCGGCGTACACGAACAGCGGGAGCGGCACGACGAAGAGCAGGACCGCGGCCAGCCTGAACCAGTACCACCGGACGCCGGACAGCAGGCGCAGCAGTCCCAGGCAGCCGACGGCGAGAGCGCTCACCATCACCCCACCCGGGCTGAGGAGCACTGACGGCACCTCGGTGAGCGCCTGGCCGAAAGCCTCGACGAGGCCGCCGGCCGGGGCCGGCTCCCACAGCACGGGTACCACGACGGCGATGCCGAGGTAGAGCAGCAGGTGGACGCTCAACCAGGGAAGAGCGGGCAGAGCCGCGAGAGCCTGGATCGGTCCCCGGCGAGGCACATCGACGTTCATGGCGGGAGCGTAGCGAGAGCCCGCCAGCGTGCGGCTAGCCTTGATGCCGTGATCGACGACCGCACCGAAGGGCTACTGCGGGAGCTGGCCCGCCTCGATCCGTGTGCGGCGGTGGTCGAGGCCGGTGAGCAGGACGTCGACGGGCTCACCGACTACAGCCCGGACGGTCACCAGGCCCGTGCCGATCTCGCCACCCGCGCCCTGCGCCGGATCGGGACGCCGCCCACGACGAGCCCGCTGGACGAACACCTCGCCGAACGGCTGCGCACCCGGATCGCCTTCCACGACGCCGGGGAGGATCTGCGGGAACTGCACGTCGCGGCCACCGGCCCGCTCCAGCTCATCCGCCAGTGCGTCGAGTCCGCGGTGCCGGGCCGCGACGCCGAGGGCGCGGCGTCCGAGGACGGCTGGGCCCGCGTCGGCGCGCGGCAGGCCGCGATCCCGGCGGCACTGGACGGGTACGCCCAGAGCCTCCTGCTCGCCGCCGGGCGCGGTCACCTGCCGGCCCGCCGCCAGGTGGAGCTGGTGACGCAGCGGTGTCGCAACTGGATGGACGACGACACGGCGCTCGTCGAGCGTTACGGCGAGGGCCCGCAGCGCGGCTCGTTGCGGGCAGCGGCGCGGGACGCGCGGGAGGCGTACCGGAGATTCGCCGAGACGCTCACCGCGGACCTCGCGCCGCGGGCGCACGACGACGAGGCGTTCGGCCCACGGCGGTACGCCCTCTGGGTGCGGATGTTCCTCGGTGCGGAACCGGACCTGCGCGAGCTGTACGAGTGGGGCTGGAACGAGTTCACCGCGATCGAGGCGGACCTGGTCGCGGAGGCGAGAGCCCTGGGCGGAACCGTGCCCGAGGTGCGGGACCGGCTCGACCGCCCCGACGCGCCCGGCACGCTGCGCAGCCGGGCCGAGTTCGCCGGCTGGTTGCAGGACCTGCTGGAGTCCACCACCGAGCGGCTGCACGGCGTCCACTTCGACATCCCCGCGCCGCTGCGGCGCATCGAGTCACGGGTCACCGCGTCCGGCGGCACCGCCTACACCGCGCCGTCGCGGGACCTGACCCGGCCGGGCCGGGTCTCGTGGCTGCTGCCCGAGGGGCAGAAGCGCTTCCCGACCTGGTGGGCGTACAGCACCGCGTACCACGAGGGCGTTCCCGGCCACCACCTGCAGCTCGGCTGCGAGGCGTGCCGGGGCGGTCCCGGGCGGCGGCTGAACCTGCTCGGCGGGCTCTCCGGCGCCCAGGAGGGCTGGGCCCTGTACGCCGAGCGGTTCATGGACGAGCTCGGGCTCTACGAGCAGCCGGGCGCCCGGCTGGGGCACCTGTTCATGCAGTTGCTGCGGGCGGCGCGGGTGGTGCTCGACATCGGCCTGCACCTGCGGCTGCCGATGCCGTCGGACCCCGGCACGACGTGGACGCCGCAGGCCGCGCTGGACCTGTTGCGTGACCGCTGCCACCAGGGCCCGTACGCGCCACTGGAGCTGGCCCGGTACCTGGGCCGTCCCGGGCAGGCGCTCACCTACAAGGTGGGGGAGCGGGTGTGGCGGGAGGGCCGGGAGGCCTTCCCCGGCGACCGGCGGGCGTTCCACAACCGGGCCCTGGAGCTCGGCTCGCTGGGGTTGGGCCGGCTCACGAGCGCGCTCGCCGCCTATCCGGCCTCGTCGGCGGGCAACTCCTCCGGGTCGGCCACCCACGCGGAGTAGACCGGCAGGGCGTGCCACGGGCCGCCGGCCGGGTCGGTGGTCACCGCCACCACCGCGTACGGGTGCCCGAAGCGCAGCTCCGCGACGCGGGCGATCCCCTCCGGCGGCAGGCCGGCCACCATGCCGAACGCGGTCACCGCGGCGGCCTCGAAGCCGTAGCGGCCGAACCGGGCGACAGCGGACTGCGCGGCGTCGAACCCCGGCCCGGCCAGCCCCATCAGCCCGCCGAGGGCCCGCGCCGCCGCGTCGAAGCCGAACCCGGGTGCGGTCAGGTCGTGCCGGCTCCGCGCAGACCAGCAGGGCAGCACCGCGTTGGCGCGTTCCTCCCGGCCGTCGGCGGCGAACGTGTTCACCGGCTTCTCCCGCACCGTCCACAGCGGCGTCTCGCCCAGCGGCAGGTCGAACAGCGATCGACGGTCCGGCAGGGAGTCCGGAACGAGCGCGGCGGCGCTCGCCAGCTCGTGCGCGACGGCCAGCACGTCGGCCGCGGGTACCTCGGGCGCGGCGGCCACCGACACCACGAGCAGCCCGGCACCGTCGTCGCCGGTGCGGGCCGGGACCGCGTGTACCGCCACGTCGCCGGCCCGGTCGGTGGCCGCGACCCAGCAGCGGTGCCCGATCGGCGGCGTGCGCAGCACCCGGCTCAGCCGGCCGGACCAGGCGCTGCCCGTACCCAGCTCGGTGCCCGCGGCCGTCTCGAACGGGTCGGCCCACGACACGCGGGTGGCCAGCGCGTTCGCCAGGACCAGCAGCGTGTCCGGGTTGACGTCGACCGGGAAGCGGTCGATCAGCCCGCCGGTACGCTCCCGGGCCCAGGCGTCGAGCGCGGCCTGGTCGGGCAGCGCACCGCGCTCGGTGGCCTCCGGCAGGGCGCCCCGCCAGGCGGCCAGCTCCGGCGCCGGCACGCGTTCCCACAGCGCGGTGGCCGCGGCGACCATCGGGTGCGGCGCGGCGAGCAGCGCCCGGGCCTCGGCGGCGGCGTCGTCCGGGTCGGGGCCGAGCGCTTCGGCCAGCGCGACGCGGTCCGCCCCGGTGGCGGTCGGGCCGGTCAGCGCCAGCAGGAGCCAGGCGCCCAGCGGCGAGGCGACGTGGTGGGTGTCACCGGCGGCGCGGTGCAGCCGTTCGGCGTAACTTGCCAGGGGTGCGCGCAGAGAAGTCACGGCTCCACTCTGCCCGCCGGCGTGCCCGCCGGCACCCCCTGTCAGGACCACAGCTCGAACGGCTCGTCGATCTCCTCGCCGGCCAGGAACGCCGGCAGCAGTTCCGGCAGCCGGCCCGGGTAGCAGCGCGGTCGCTCGGCGAGCACCGCGGCCAGCGGCCACCAGCGGAACCCGAAGTAGTCCTCCATCTCGTAGTCCAGCCGGGACGCCTCGTCCACGTCCGGCCCGGGGCCGGACAGCCGTACCGCCACGATCACCTCGTCCTGGAGGTGGCGGTGCTGCCGGTGCCGGAAGCTGGCCCGCCGCCGCCACGTGGGTGCGCCGACCTCGTCCGGGCCGATGGCGATGCCGGTCTCCTCGCGCAGCTCGCGTACGGCCGCCTCCCGGTACGTCTCGCCGGGGTCCAGCCCGCCGCCGGGTAGCTCCCACCACACGCCGAGGTCCGGGTGGTCCGGGTCGCGGGTGTGGAACAGCAGCAGGCGGTCGGCGGCGTCGAGCACCACCAGCCGGACGGCGCTGCGTTCGATCAGCGGCAGATCACGGGGTGGCTCCACGCTCCGAGAGTAAGGAAGGCCCGCGCTCGACGCACCGGGTGCCCGGCCCGGCGACCCGATTCCGGGGCCGGGGTGCCCGGACCGATAGGCTGCCCGCCGTGGCAGGTCTGTTGAGGAACGTGGCGTCGAAGCTCGGCCGGATCACCGGGGGCGTGCCCGCCCCCGCCCCCACCCGCGCCGGGGGGCCGATCCCGGCGCAGGTCGCGCGCCGCCGCCAGGTCAGCGCGTTGCAGCGCCGCGAGCTGTCGTACGCCCCGGAGCCGGACGGGCAGGCCGACCCGGGCGAGATCGTCTGGACGTGGGTGCCGTACGAGGACGACCCGCGCCAGGGCAAGGACCGCCCGGTGCTGGTGGTGGGCCGGCACAGCCGCACGCTGTTCGGGCTGATGCTGTCCAGCCAGAGCGACCGGGACGGCCAGCGGCACTGGCTGGCGCTCGGCCCGGGGGAGTGGGACCGGGACAAGCGGCCGAGCTGGGTACGGCTGGACCGGGTGCTCACCATGCGCGAGGACAGCATCCGCCGCGAGGGCGCGGTGCTGGACCGGCCCCGGTTCGACCGGATCGGCGAGGCGTTGCGCGCCGGCTACGGCTGGCGCTGACCCGCCGGGCGGAGTCCGGCCGGCGCCGCGACGAGCCGGCGGACCGGGCTCAGCGCCCCGCGACGAGCCGGGCGGAGTGCGGTCAGCAGTCGGCGGCCGACGAGGGACGCCGCGAACAGAGCCTGCTCAACGCTCGGCGACGAGCTGCCGGGTGGGGCGGGCGGTGTCGAGCGTCTTCGCCTCGTACATGGCCGCGTCGGCGCGGCAGAGCGCGTCGGCGAGCTGCGTCGGGCAGTGCACGGGCGCGAGCCCGACCGAGGCGGTGACCTGGATGCTGCGTGTCCCCAGCGGGATCGGCGCGGCGAGCGCCTCGCAGAGCCGCCGGGTGGCGTGCTCGATCCACCTGCGATCCGCCGTCGGGCTGGCCAGCAGGCCGGCGAACTCGTCGCCGCCGAGGCGGGCGACCAGGTTGTTGCCGGCGAACGCGGCCAGCCGTTGCGCCACGCTGACCAGCACCTGGTCTCCGGCGGCGTGCCCGTAGCGGTCGTTCACCTGCTTGAAGTTGTCCAGGTCGAGCACCACCGCGACGAGCGGCTGACCGGCCGGGTCGGTGAGCAGGGCGGCGGCCAGGCGGAAGAACGCGCGGCGGTTGGGCAGCCCGGTGAGCGGGTCGTGGCTGGCGGCGTGCCGCTCGGCGGCCAGTTCGGCCTGGAGGAGCTCGATCTCGGCTTCGGCGCGCAGCGCGCGGCGGCGTAACTGCCAGGCGGAGACGAGCGCGCCCGCCGCGGAGATGCCGGAGGCGATGGTCATCGGATCCGCCAACGCGTCCTCCTCGCCGCAGTCCCGTAGCCGCGCGATGCGGCGTCTCCGGAGCCGGGTTCGGGTCACTGTACGTGAGCGAACCGGCACACCGTATTTCGGTTATCATGCTCTCTGTCCATTGCAGATGCAATAGCAGATGCACGTGCATCTGCCTCCTCAGTCGACAGACGTCGCCACCCACCGCCCCTCCCCGCGGCCTCGGCTGGCTCATTCCCGAAGGACGCCCATGCAGCAACCTCCGAACGGCGTGCCCGTGACCGAGTTGCCACCGATGCGCTGGCTGAAGAGCCGTCGTAGCAACCCCAGCGGCAACTGCGTCGAACTGGCCGAGCTGCCTGGTGGTGGCGGCATCGCGGTCCGCAACTCCCGGCACCCCGAGGGCCCGGCGCTCATCTACACGGTGGACGAGATCGCCGCGTTCGTGCTCGGCGCCCGCGACGGCGACTTCGACCACCTCATCCCGCCGTCCCGTACACGGGACTGACTCCGTCCCTCCGGAGGAGTTCACCTCACTGTCGGTTCATGGCATGCTTACTCGTCGGCCGGGAGGGTGCCCGGCCGACGTGGTCGGGATGCGAGGGCGGTCAGGTGGCGACGGTGCCTGTCGAGGGTGGTCCGACAAGCGGTCCGACAGTGCTGCGCATGCTGCTCGGCGGCCAGTTGCGCCGGCTGCGTGAGAGCGCCGGGGTCAGCCGGGAGGTGGCCGGCTACGAGATCCGCTCGTCCGAGTCGAAGATCAGCCGGATGGAGCTGGGCCGGGTCGGCTTCAAGGAGCGCGACGTGGCCGATCTGCTCACGCTCTACGGCGTCACCGCTCCGGAGGACCGCGCCGCGCTGCTCAAGCTGGCCCAGGACGCGAACAACCCGGGCTGGTGGCACCGCTACGGCGACGTGCTCCCCGCCTGGTTCCAGTCGTACCTGGGCCTGGAGGCGGCCGCCGCGCTGATCCGCACCTACGAGGTGCAGTTCGTGCCCGGCCTGTTGCAGACCGCCGCGTACGCCCGGGAGGTCATCCTGCTCGGCCACCGCAGTGCGTCGGCGGCGGAGCTGGACCGGCGGGTGGAGCTGCGGATGCAGCGCAAGGAACTGCTGCGGCGGGCCGACCCGCCGCAGTTGTGGGCGGTGCTCGACGAGGCGGTGCTGCGCCGCCCGATCGGCGGCGCGGCGGTGATGCGGGAGCAGATGGACGCGCTGATCGAGGCGACCTCCGGGCCGCACGTGCGGTTGCAGATCGTCCCCTTCGCCGCCGGCGGGCACGCGGCGGCCAGCGGCGCGTTCAGCATCCTGCGCTTCGGTGACGCCGATCTGCCCGACATCGTCTACATCGAGCAGCTCACCAGCGCGATCTACCTGGACAAGCGCGACGACCTCGACTTCTACGCCGAGGCGATGGAACGGTTGTGCGTGGAGGCCGTGCCGCCGGAGCGGACCCCGGAGCTGCTGGCCCGCCTGCGCGACGAGCTCTACCCGGCCTGACCGGCGCGTCGGCGGGCAGTAGCATGTCCGTCGACAGTGGATAGCGGAACGCGAGTCGTGGAGGCGGCCTTGACCAGCGACGCACCAGGTACGCCACCCGACTCCGGGCCGCTCGCCGCCCGGATCGACACCACTGTGGCGCACCCCGCCCGCCGGTACAACTACTGGCTCGGCGGCAAGGACAACTTCCAGGCCGACCGCGAGTCCGGCGACGCCATGGCCGAGCGGTTCCCGACCATCCGGATCAGCGCGCTGGAGAACCGGCGGTTCCTGCGCCGCGCGGTGCGCCATCTGGCCGGCGAGGCGGGCATCCGGCAGTTCCTGGACATCGGCACCGGCATCCCCACCGCCGACAACACGCACGAGGTGGCGCAGTCGATCGACCCGCGCGCCCGTGTGGTCTACGTGGACAACGACCCGATCGTGCTGGCCCACGCCCGTGCGCTGCTCACCAGCTCCACCGAGGGCGCCACCGCCTACCTGGACGCGGACCTGGTCGACCCCGAGCGCATCCTCGCCCACCCCGATCTGCGCCGCACGCTCGACCTGTCCCAGCCGGTGGCGTTGATGCTGCTGGCGGTGCTGCACTTCGTGCCGGACGGCGAGGACCCGTACGCGATCGTCGGCCGCCTGCTGGACGCGTTGCCCGCCGGCAGCTACCTGGCCGCCTCGCACGCCACCCACGACCACCTGCCGGCCGAGGTGGCAGCCGAGGCGAAGGCGGCAGCCCGTGGCGGCGGCCCGCACGGTGTGATCAACCTGCGCAGCCGGGAAGAGTTCGTGCGCTTCTTCGACGGGCTGGAACCGGTCGATCCGGGCGTCTGCTCGGTCGCCGAGTGGCGTGCCGACGGCGAGCCCGAGCCGCGCCCGTCGGTGATCGACGTCAGCATGTACGGCGGGGTCGCCCGCAAACCCTGACCGGGGGCCGCGCGCCGGGCGGTTGACGGGCCGGAGGGCCGGACGGGCAGACTGGAGGCATCATGTCGCCGTTCACGCCCGCCCTGCGCCTGCACGACCGATACGTCCTGCGCGAACGCATCGGCCTCGGCGGGATGTCCGAGGTGTGGCGGGCCGACGACGAGGTGCTGCACCGGCCCGTCGCGGTCAAGGCCCTCGCCGGGCAACTCGCCGCCGACCCGCAACTGCGGGCGGTGATCCAGCGCGAGGCCCGCGCGGCCGCGCGTCTCACCCACCCGCACGTGACCCAGGTGTACGACTACGGCGAGGCGACGCTGGACGGCGGCGTCGTGATCCCGTACCTGGTGATGGAGTTGGTGGAGGGGCAGACGCTCGCCGACCGGCTGGCCGGCGGTCCGCTGGCCTGGCCGGACGCGGTGCGAACGGCCAGGCAGGTGGCCGGGGCGCTGGCCGCGGCGCACCGGATCGGCGTGGTGCACCGCGACGTCAAGCCGGCGAACGTGATGCTCACCGAGACCGGCGCGAAGGTGCTCGACTTCGGCATCGCCGCGCCGGCCGGCCCGCACCCGGTCACCGGGCAGACCGGCGCGCTGCTGATGGGCACCCCCGCCTACTTCGCCCCGGAACGCCTCGACCCCGGCCCGGCGAACCCGGCCGGCGACGTGTACGCGCTCGGCGTACTGCTGTATCGCAGCCTCACCGGCCGGGCCCCGCTGCCGGTGCGCGGCTGGGACGACGTGCTGGACGTGCGGCGCAACCGGCCGGCGGTGCCGCCGCCGCGGGTGCCCGGGCTGCCGCCGGAGATCGCCGACCTGGCGCTCGCCTGCCTGGCGCCGGACCCGCGCCGTCGGCCCACCGCGGCCCGGCTCGCCGAGCGGCTCGGCGCGGGCCGTCCGGTGGATCCGCCGACGGCGATCCTGCCCACCGTGGGGCCGGTGGCGCACCCGCCCACGCTCGTCGAGCGTTCCCCGGGCGCCGCGCCCCGCCCGCCGGGGCGTCCCGTCCCGCCGCCGCCTCCGGCCGTCTCGTCGAACCGGCTGTTCGGGCTGCTGGTGGCCGGTGCGGTGGTGCTGCTTCTCGCGGTGGTCGGCTCGCTGGTATGGGGCGACGGCTCCGGCGCCCCGCCGGCCGCCGCGCCCACTGCCGGCCCGTCGACCGGCGCCGCCGAGCGGCCCGCATCCGAGCCCAGCAGCGCCGCGCCGCCGTCGACGACGCCCGAGCCGGTGACGTCGCGTCAGTTCGGCGACCGGTTCGGTGAGCTGCTCGACCGGGCCGAGTCGATCGGGCTGATCGACCGCAAGACCGCCGCCGACCTGCGCAAGAAGGCCGCCGAGCTGGACCGGGGCAAGCCGAGGGACCGGGGCAAGCGGGTCGAGGACCTGCGCGAGAAGATCGAGGACGCGGCCGAGGACGACAAGATCGATCCGGTCACCGCCGCCGCGTTGCGCAAGCTGCTCGACGGCTACGAGCGGCTGCGCGGCGCCGACGAGGGCTGAGGCACCCGGCGGTCTCCGGCCGTGACCGCCCGGATCGTCTCCGTCACCAGGGCGGCCGCCTCGGGCAGTCGCTCCGGATCGGGCGCGTGACCGGCGGCGCGGTGCCGCACCGCCTCCGCCAGCTGGTCGAGCGGCCCGGAGGCGGCGACGTACGCGGACAGCAACTCGCCTGCCGCCGCCGCCAGTGGGTGGCCCGGAGCGACGGCGACCTCCGCGAGAATCAACGCGGTCGTCGTCCGGTCCAGCGCCGGCGGCCCCTCGGCGCTGTCGGTCCAGTCGATGACCACCGGACCGGTGGCGGCCAGCAGCACGTTGCCCGGATGCAGGTCGAGGTGCAGGAGGCGTACCGCCGGGTCGGCCGAGCGGAGAGCCGGGAGCGCGTGCAGGCGGGCGTGCAGGTCGGCCAGCATGCGGGCGCCCGCCCGCGCGGTGACGGCGCCCGCGTGGAACGCCTCCACCAGGGTCGGGCCGGTGACCCGGTCGAGCACCAGGTCGGTGCCGTCGGCGTGATGCACCCGGGGCACGGGATAGCCGGCCCGGTGCAGGTGCCGCATCACCTCGGCCTCGGCCCGCACGTCGCCACCGTCGCGGTAGCGGCGCACCACCCGCCCGCCGGGCAGCGGCCACACGTCGGCGGTGCGGCCGGTGCCGAGCGGGGTCGCCGCCCGGAAGCTGTCCGGGGCCGGTTCCAGGCCGGCGCCCTCTGACGGTGCCATCCCGCCCCAGCGTAGGTGCTCCGTCCTCAGCGCAGGGTCCCGGTGACCACCTCGCCGACGTCCGGGCCGGCGCGGACCACCGGCTCGCCCGCCGGTGACCAGATCCCGGAGCCACCGGCGGCCCGCGCGTAGCCGCCGCCGGTCGAGCCGGCGAAGCTGGCCGTCACCACCCACACGCCGTGCGCGGCGGCGACCCGGCGGGCGCGCTCGTCCGGCACCGCCGCGTCGTCGGCCGACTCCAGCACCGCGGCCAGGTAGGCGTCCGCGCCGAGCGCCACGGTCGCCGCCGCGTGCTCCGGCGTCCCGGTGTCCTTGCACACGGCCAGGCCCAGCCGCCAGCCGTCCACATCGAGCACCGCCGGCTCCCGGCCCGGCCGCATGTGCCGCGGCTCCGCGCCACCCAGGCACATCTTCCGGTACGCCACCCGCACGCCCTCGGCGTCGACGGCGAGCACCCCGATGTGCGGGCCGGGCACCGGCGCCCCGGCCAGCGCCAGCGTCCCGGTCCCGGCGCAGGCCGTCCGCAGCGGCGCGAGCCGGGGATCGTCCGGATCCAGGGGTACGGCGGTCAGTTCGTACCCGGTCAGTGACATCTCCGGGAAGACCACCACGCGGGCCGCGGCGGCGCGCACCGCGTCGGCGTGCCGGGCGGCGTTGCCCTCGACGTCGTGGGAGAGGGTGAGCGGCTGGGCGACGGCGATCCGCAGCGGCGTACGCATGGCGTACACGATAATGGTTTCCATCACGCGTGGTCGTCCGCGGCTTCGCCCCGTAACGTTGGTCGGATGATCGGAAACGCACAGCTGCTCGCCGTCCCCCGGGCGAGCACCGCGCGGGCCGCGGAACCGGCCGGCGACGGAGTAGCCGGCTGGGTCACCGGCCTGATGGAACGGCTCGGTGGACCGGGCGCCGGCCTCGCGGTGGCCCTGGAGAACCTGTTCCCGCCCATCCCCAGCGAGGTGATCCTGCCGCTGGCCGGCTTCACCGCGAGCCAGGGCCGGATGAGCCTGGCCGGCGCCATCTTCTGGACCACGCTCGGGTCGATCGTGGGCGCGCTGGCGCTCTACTACATCGGCGCGGCCCTCGGGCGGGACCGGATGCGTGCCCTGGCCGCGCGGCTGCCGCTGATCAAGCTGGAGGACGTGGACCGCACCGAGGCGTGGTTCCTGCGCCACGGCGTCAAGGCGGTGTTCTTCGGCCGGATGATTCCGATCTTCCGAAGTCTCATCTCCATCCCGGCCGGTGTGGAACGGATGCCGATCCCGGTCTTCCTGCTCTACACCGCGCTGGGCAGTTTGATCTGGAACACCACCTTCGTGCTCGCCGGGTATTTCCTCGGCGAGCAGTGGCACGTGGTCGAGGCGTACGCGGGCACGTTCCAGAAGGTGGTCATCGTGGCCGTGGTGGCCGGGCTCTGCTGGTTCGTGGTCAGCCGGGTCCGCCGCTCCCGCCGGATCGCCGCCGCGCCGCCGGAGCCGGCCCCGCAGGGCACCGTCTACCGGGGCGGCTGGTACGGCCGCGAGGAGGACTGAGCGCCGGCCGGGCAGGCAGGGTAGAGCGGGCGGGTGCCGGCGCCGGCGGCCCGGGCGGCCTCGTCGCTGAACCGGCAGCCGAAGTCCGGCGCCGCCACCGCGCGCCGGTCGGTGACCGGGTCACCGGCCGGCCGCTTGCCGGCGCGTACCCAGCGGACCAGGTCGTCCCAGGCGGCGCCGGCCTCGGCCGGGCTGAACTCGCAGTGCTGCGCGGTGCGCACCGCCCGCTGCACCAGCAGCCGGGACCGGCCGTTCCGGGCGACGTCCCGGGCGTACGCCTGTTCCATGGACAACGGCACGAAGAGGTCGCCGAGGCCGTGCAGGCTCAGCACCGGCGCGGTGGGCCGCCCGGCGATCCGGGGCACCTCGGTCAGGCCGGGTGAGAGCCGCTGCCGCAGGTTCTCCGGCGCGACCCGCTGCACCGTGGCGTCGAGGTTCACCGGCTGGTTCGGCGCATACCTGGTGAACAGGTTCGTGGCGAGCTGGCCGGGACGCCGTGCGGGGGAGCCGTCCGTCTCGCTGACCGCGATGCCGAACAGGAAGTCCTTCCAGATCGCGAACGCGGCGTCGGCGCCCGGCCGCGGCCCGCCGGAGCGGTCCACGGTGACCGCGCGCAGCTGCTTGCCGAGCGCGTTCGTGGTGTCCGGGCCGCCCGGGGTCAGCCCGGCCAGGCCGAGCGTGACCTGGATCCGGGGCACCGCCGAGGCCAGGTAATCCGGCGGCGTCGGGTACGCGCGCACCCCGGCCAGCGCCTGCGCGGCCAGGTTGTAGTCCAGGAAGAAGTCGAACAGCTCCTGGTCGCCGAGCACCCCGCACATCGGCAGCGCCCCGGCGTAGAAGCCCGGGTACTGCTCCAGCGACCGGCCGATGACGTGGCCGCCCATCGACACCCCGGCGATGAGCACCCGGTGCGGGCGCCGGACGGTACGGGAGAACAGGTCGGCCAGGGCGCGGGTGCCGCGTACGCCGGAGCGCACGTCGTAGCCGTTGCGGTCGTACGACGACGACGCCCACGCGTACCCCTGGGCGACCAGGCGCTGCCGCAGGTCGAAGCCGGGCGCCTCCGGCGACAGCTCGGTGCCCTGCCCGCGGTAGCCGTGCGCCCACATCACCAGCTCGCCGTTCCAGCGCTTCGGGATCTCGATGATGTATCCGGCGTTCGCGTGCACGCCCTGCCGCACGGTGGTGGCGACGCCGTTCACGACCAGTGGCGGCAGCGGCGGGTTGACGATGGTGTAGCCGGGCAGCGGGCCGCCGCCGTCGTCGCGGCCCCCGGCGGCGGCGGGGGCCGCGCCGGTGAGGCCGAGCGCCAGCGCGAGGGTCGTGCCGACGGCGAGCAGCCGGCGGCGCAGAGGTGAGGGCTGCATCGCTGCTCCCCGGGGACGGGTGTCACCCCGGGACGGGGGCGACGACGCGGGACGGGTGCCTACCGGCCGGTAGCGCACTGAACCTAGGCCGGGGGTCGAGCACTGTCAATCGCTGACCGACCGCACGGTCAGCGTCCGTCCCACGGCCCGCTCAGATCAGCCCGTGCGCCAGCATCGCCTCGGCCACCCGCCGGAACCCCTGGATGTTCGCCCCGGCCACGTAGTCGCCGGGCAGGCCGAACTCCTCGGCCGTCGCCCAGCACCTGTCGTGCACGTCCCGCATGATCTCGCGCAGCCGCTGCTCGGACTCGCCGAACGTCCACGTGTCGCGGCTGGCGTTCTGCTGCATCTCCAGCCCGCTCACCGCCACCCCGCCGGCGTTGGCGGCCTTGCCCGGGGCGAACCGCACCCCGGCCCGGCCGAGGATCCGCACCGCCTCCGGGGTGGTGGGCATGTTCGCCCCCTCCACCACCGCGACGCAGCCGCCGGCCACCAGCGCGGCGGCCTCCGCGCCACCGATCTCGTTCTGCGTGGCGCAGGGCAGCGCCAGGTCGCAGGGCACCTCCCAGACGTTGCGCTCGGGGACCGCCACCGCGTTGCGGGCGTGCTCCGCGTACTCGGCCAGCCGCCCGCGCCGCTCCTCCTTGAGCTCGCGCAGCAACGCCAGGTCGATGCCCTTCTCGTCGACCACGTAGCCGCCGGAGTCCGAGCACGCCACGACCGTGCCGCCGAGCTGGTGCACCTTCTCGATCGCGTAGATGGCCACGTTGCCGGAGCCGGACACCACGACCCGCTTGCCCTCCAGGCTGTCCCCGGCCTGACGCAGCATCTCGTCGGCGAAGAACACCGCCCCGTACCCGGTCGCCTCCCGGCGCACCTGCGCGCCCCCGTACGCCAGGCCCTTGCCGGTGAGCACGCCCGCGTCGTACCGGTTGGTGATCCGCTTGTACTGCCCGAAAAGGTAGCCGATCTCCCGGCCGCCCACCCCGATGTCACCGGCGGGCACGTCGGTCTGCGGGCCGATGTGCCGGTACAGCTCGGTCATGAAGCTCTGACAGAACCGCATCACCTCGCGGTCGGAGCGGCCCTTCGGGTCGAAGTCCGCGCCGCCCTTGCCGCCGCCGATGGCCAGCCCGGTCAGCGCGTTCTTGAAGATCTGCTCGAAGCCGAGGAACTTCACGATGCCCAGGTAGACCGACGGGTGGAAGCGCAGGCCGCCCTTGAACGGGCCGAGCGCGCTGTTGAACTCCACCCGGAAGCCCCGGTTGACCCGTACCCGGCCCCGGTCGTCCTCCCACGGCACGCGGAAGATGACCTGCCGCTCCGGCTCGCAGACCCGCTCGACCACCTCGGCGTACTCCGGATGCCGGGCCAGGGCCGGACCGATGCTCTCCAGCACCTCGCGGACCGCCTGGTGGAACTCCGGCTCTCCCGGGTTCCGGGCGACCACGCCGGCGAACACCGACTCGACGGTCTCCGACATCACGGGCACGTCCTCTCACCTCGGACACAGGCCCCCTGGCCTGCGTCGCCCCAGAATACGAACGGTCTGCGGGGTGGGGTTCACTGGTCCGCGTGGACGCCACCATCTGGACGACGGCGCGGGACGCGCGCGCCTGGCTCGACGCCGCGAACGGCCGCGGCGACACCGAGCTGACCTGTCGCATCCTCAAGATCGGCGAGGAGGCCGGTGAGGTCGCCGCGGCCTGGATCGGCCTGCTCGGGCAGAACCCGCGCAAGGGGGTGACGCACACCCGCGAGGACGTCGCCGCCGAGCTGGCCGACGTGGCGTTCACCGCGCTCGTCGCGATCGAGAGCCTCGGCCTGGACGCGCGGGCGGTGCTTGCCGCGTGCGCCGGCAAGGTGCGGGAACGTACCGGAGTGGGAATGAACCGGGACGCCGACGCAGACGTATGACCCGGTGGGGACCGGCGAGAGGGGACGAGCATGACCGCATCCGAGGACGACCCCGACCTGGCCCGGCCCCGCTGGTCCGGCGTCGCCCGGCTGCTGGCTGCCGCCGCCGTGCTGGTGGTGGTGCTCGGCGCGGTGGCGGTCGCGGTGACGCTGTCCAACCCGGCGCGCCTCGGCGTGGTCTTCTCCGGCGGCGAGCCGCCGTCCCCCCTTCCCGGGCGCGGCGGATCCGGCGGGGCGGGCGCCGCCGAGGTGGCCGGCGCCGAGACCCTCGCCGCGGCGCGTGGTGGTCGGCAACTCGCCCAGTTCGAGCTGGTGGACGGGCTGACCCGGTTCACGCTGCGCGCCGCCGACCTCGGCGACGACCTGTACCGGATCGGCGCGCCGGACGGTTCGGGCGTGACGCCGCGCCCGCAACTGGCCGGCGACCGGGTCCGGCTGCGGATCGAGGAGAACGGCCGCCCCGGCCCGGCCGCGGTCGAGGTGGTGCTCAACTCCCGGGTCACCTGGCGGCTGCGGCTGATCGGGGGCGTCAGCGAGCAGCGGCTCGACCTGGGCGAGGCCCGGCTCGCCGGAGTCGACCTGGTCGGCGGCGCCTCGCGTACCCGGCTGCTGCTGCCGCGGCTCGACGGCTCGCTCACCGTCCGGATGACCGGCGGGGCCAGCGAACTCACGGTGACGGTGCCCGGCGGGCGGCCGGCCCGGGTGCGGGTGGCCTCCGGCGCCGGCTCCCTGACCCTGTACGACGAGCGCCGAGGCGGAATCGCCGCCGGGGACCTGATCAGCTCGCCCGGCTGGGACCGGGCCACCGACCGGCTCTACCTCGACCTGGTGGGCGGCGTGAACGCGGTGAGCGTCACCGCGGACTGAGCGTACAGTCGGGGCGGTGGACCGCACCGAATCCCTGCCCGCGCAGACGCTCCCACCCGGCGTCGGCCCGACCGACCCGGGCAGTGTGCTGCTACCCGGCCACGACGTGCCGCTCGGCCGCTACACCACGGTACGGCGGCTGCTGCCGCAGCGGCAGCGCCGGATGGTCGGCGCCTGGTGCTTCGTCGACCACTTCGGGCCCGACGACGTGGCCGACCGGCCCGGCATGGAGGTGCCACCGCACCCGCACACCGGGCTGCAGACCGTCACCTGGCTGCTCGACGGGGAGATCCTGCACCGCGACAGCCTCGGCAACGTGCAGCCCATCCGTCCCGGCCAGCTCAACGTGATGACCTCCGGGCGCGGCATCGCCCACTCCGAGCGGTCCCCGCTGGTGCACCCGCCGCTGATGCACGGCGTGCAGCTCTGGGTGGCGCTGCCCGGTCCGGCCCGGGCCGGCGACCCGGATTTCGCCCACCACGCCGACCTGCCCGGCTGGCGTGACGGCGACCTGGACCTGACGCTGCTCGTCGGCGACCTCGGCGGGGAACGCTCACCCGCGCTCGTGCACACCCCGCTGGTCGGGGCGCAGATCGAGGTCCGCGGCACGGCGCCGGCCACGCTGCCGCTGCGTCCGGACTTCGAGTACGGGCTGCTGGCCATGTCCGGCGCCGTCGAGTGCGACGGCGTGCCGCTGGCCCCCGGCGCGCTGCTCTACCTGGGCCTCGGGCGGGGCGCGCTGACGCTGGTTGCCGAGCCGGGCACCCGGTTGCTGCTGCTCGGCGGCACCCCGTTCGAGGACCCGCTGGTGATGTGGTGGAACTTCGTCGGCCGCTCGCACGAGGAGGTGGTGGCCGCCCGGGAGGACTGGATGGCCGGTCGCCGCTTCGGCGTGGTCGCCGACGACCCGGCGCCGCCGCTGCCCGCGCCCACGCTGCCCACCACCCGGCTCAAGGCCCGCGACCGCAGCGGCGGCGTACGCGGCTGAATGCCGGGCCCTCGCCGGGGTAGTCGGCGGCATGCCGACAACCACCACCAGGCCCGACCTCGCGGACCGCAAGCGGCTCGCCCGCCGGCTCGCCGGGGACGGCCGCGGGTTCGCCGAGTGCTTCGGGTTCCGGGTGACGAACAACCCGGCCCAGTTGTTCCAGGTGCTGTACCTGGCCGTTTTGCTGGCCCGCCGGGGCGACTTCCACCGGGCGGTCGACGCGGCCACCGCGCTGCGCGACGCCGGCTGGGACACCGCGGCCCGGATGGCCCGCTCCCGGCACGAGGACCGGGTACGCGTGCTGCGCGCCGCCGGGCTGCGCGGTGACCTGGCCGGCATCGCCGACACACTCGGTGACCTGGCCCGCACGATCGTCGAGACGTACCGGGGCGACCTGCGCCGGCTGCGGACCGCCGCGCACCAGGACCCGGGCGAGGAACGGCGGTTGCTCATCGCACTGCCCGGAGTGGACGACGAGGTGTGCGACCTGTTCCTGCGCGAGGCGCAGGCGCTGTGGCGCGAGGCGGCGCCGGTGGCCGACCGGCGGGCGCTCGCGGCGGCCCGGCGGCTCGGGCTGGGCCGCACCGCCGGTGACCTCGCCGGACTGACCGGCAGCGGCGAGTCGGAGCAACTGTCGTGGCTGGTCGGAGCGCTGGCGCGAGTGGACCTGGAGCGGCGGTACGCCGAGGTGACCGCCTGAGCGCGCACGTGCGCCCGGACACACTTCCGCGATTCTCACCCGTTCGGCTGATGCCGCGTCGTATGATGATCGTGGCAGCGATGCCCGCCCGGTTCGGGCGAACATCTCACCGCCGCGCGGTCGCGACCCGGTTCGGGCGTGAACCGCGGAGGCAGGTGCTGCGTGGCGCCCCAGGTCGCGGTTCGCGACCCGGGGCGCTCGCCTGTCACGAACCATCCGCACGACTGTCGACGACAGTCGAGCGCCACCGTCCGCGTGCGACGGTCGCGCTCGCGCCGGACACGCCGAGGCCGGCGGCCGTGTCGCCCGCCGGCTCTCCCGCGGTGCTCAGATGCCGCGCAGGTGCTGCGAGACGCGCGGATGGTTGTCCCGGGCCTGCGCCGCGCGCTGTGAGCGGCTCACCTCGGGGGCCGCGTCGATGCCGGCCGAGCGGGCCACCTCGGTGCCGTTGGCGTAGTCCACCGGAGGCAGCGCGCGCAACGCCCGCAACACGTCCGGCGGCGCGCCCTCCCGCTCCGCCTCGCGGATGACGTCGTCCTTCCCGGCCGGGTAGTCCAGCGCGGACAGGTACTCCAGGACATCCGAGTAACTCGCCATGGGTCGGGCTCCTCGCGGCATGAGTCGGGTCGTGACCGGGCGCCGGTTACCCGTCGCGCCGCTGCTCACGCCCGCCACCGGGGAAAACGTGCCGTCTTCGGGCGGCCGTTTCCGCCGGGCCGTCGCGGGTAGCCGCGGTGGGCGCACCGAAGGGGGTACCACCGATGCACTACCTGACCTTCGTGGGCCGGGTCGCCCGGCTCACCGGCACCGGTGAGGACCGGGCCGCCACGCTCACCGCGGCCACGCTGAAGACGTTCGCGGAGCGGCTGACCGGTGGCGAGGTGCTGGACCTCGCCGCGCAACTGCCGAAACCGCTGCAAGGGCTGCTCAGCCCGTATCCGCGTGACGAGGCGGCCGAACGGTTCGGCGCGGCCGAGTTCGTCGCCCGGGTCGCCCGCCGCGCCGACTGCGACGAGAACACCGCCCGGGACGCGGTACGCGCCGTGTTCGTCACGCTGCGCGAGGCGATCAGCGGCGGCGAGTTCCAGGACGTCGTGGTGCAGTTCCCCCGCGACTACCGCGACATGGTGGAACCGGCACTCGCCCCGGCGGCCGCCCACCGGCACTGACCCGGCCGGCAACCGATCAGGCGATCACACCGGCGGCGCGCAGCGCGGCGATCCGGTCGGCCTCCACCCCGGCGGCCTCGGCGAGCACCTCGTCGGTGTGCTCGCCCGGGGACGGCGGCGGACGCCGCACACCGGTAGGGGTGACCGAGAAGCGCGGCGCGGGCGCGGGCTGGGTGACCCCGTCCGGCGCGACGAAGACGTTCCGGGCGCGCAGGTGCGGGTGCTCCGGCGCCTCGGCCCAGTCGAGCACCGGCGCCACGCAGGCGTCCGTGCCGGCCAGCAGCTCCGTCCACTCGTCCCGGGTCCGGGTGCGGAACAGCCGCGCCCAGGCGGCCCGCAACGCCGGCCAGTTCGCCGGGTCGTCCCGGTCCGGCGCGTCGTCGCCGTCGAGCGGGAAGCCGGTGAGCCGGACCAGTTCGGCGTAGAACTGCGGCTCCAGCGCGCCCACCGCCACGTACCGCCCGTCGGCGCACTCGTACGTGTCGTAGAAGGGCGCGCCGCCGTCGAGCAGGTTCACGCCGCGCGGATCCTGCCACAGCCCGATGCCGCGCAGCGCGTGGATCTGGGTCGCCAGCACCGACACGCCGTCGACGATCGCGGCGTCGACCACCTGACCGGGTGCGCCACCGCGGACCGCGTGCAGCGCCGCCACCACGCCGAGGGCCAGCATCATGCCGCCGCCGCCGAAGTCGCCGAGCAGGTTCATCGGCGGCACCGGACGCTCACCGGCCCGGCCCACCCCGTGCAGCGCGCCGGTCAGCGCCAGGTAGTCGATGTCGTGCCCGGCGCTGTGGGCGAGCGGGCCCTCCTGCCCCCAGCCGGTCATCCGCCCGTACACCAGCTTGGGGCTGACGGCGAAACAGTCGTCCGGGCCGATGCCGAGCCGCTCGGCCACCCCCGGCCGGAAGCCCTCCACCAGCGCGTCCGCCCCGGCGACGAGCGCCAGCACCAGGTCGCGGCCGGCGGGCTGCTTCAGATCCACAGCGACCGAGCGGCGGTTGCGGTTCAGCAGGTCGCCGGGGAAGGCGCCGAACCCGCCGCCGCCGAGCCGGTCGACGCGCACCACGTCGGCGCCGAGGTCGGCCAGCATCATCGCCGCGAACGGCACGGGGCCGATGCCGGCCAGCTCGATCACCCGTACGCCGGTCAGTGGTCCGTGGTTGGTCACCCGCGTCACCATAGGGGCCCGGGTGACCGGGCGCCACGCCTCGCCGCCGCACATCAGTTGACCAGGGCAATCAACCGCCTCCCGACTTGGCGTCCGGTCCGGCGTGACCTAGCCTTGTCCGGGCGAGGGGAGTACTTCCCACGAATCATTCCGGTCAGTACGGCAAGCCGCCGAGGCGAGCCCCGGGTGGTTGCCCACGGAAACGTGGGTGAAGGAGACCTCGAACATGACACGGTGTTCGAGGAGGTTCCATGCCCGAATTGTCCCTGCTGGCTGCGTCCGAGCTGTCGTCGATCGGCACTCCCACGCTGTGGGCGGTCACGATCGTCGGCGTGCTCGTCCTGCTGGTGCTCGACTTCCTGGTCACCCGCAAGCCGCACGAGGTCTCCATCCGCGAGGCCCTGGGCTGGTCGGCCTTCTACATCGCCCTGCCGCTGGCCTTCGGCGCCTGGGTCTGGTCCCGCTGGGGCAGCCAGCAGGGCATCGAGTACCTCACCGGTTACCTGGTCGAGAAGTCGCTGTCGGTCGACAACCTGTTCGTCTTCATGCTGCTGCTCGCCGCGTTCGCGGTGCCGTCGGTGCTGGCCCAGCGGGTGCTGCTCTACGGCATCGCCGGCGCCCTGGTGCTGCGAGGCGTGTTCATCGCGCTCGGCGCCGCCGCGCTCAAGACGCTCGACTTCGCCTTCCTGATCTTCGCGCTCATCCTCGTCCTCACCGCGGTGAAGCTCCTGCGCGACGCCCTCTCCGGGCACGAGCAGGAGGTCGACATCAACAAGATGCGGTCGGTGCGGCTGCTGCGCAAGGTCATGCCGGTGGTCGACGAGTACCACGGCACCCGGATGACGATCCGGCAGAACGGCCGGCGGGCGCTCACCCCGTTCGCGCTCGTCGTCGTCGCCGTCCTGGCCACCGACATCGTGTTCGCCGTCGACTCGGTGCCCGCCGTCTACGGCATCACCGAGGACCCGTACCTCGTCTTCGCCACCAACGCCTTCGCGCTGCTGGGCCTGCGGGCGCTGTACTTCGTGCTGCACGCCGCGCTGAGCCGGCTGGTGCACCTCAGCTACGGCCTGGCCGTCATCCTGGCTTTCATCGGCCTCAAGCTCGGCCTGCACTGGGCGCACGGCATCTGGGAGGGTGTGCCGCAGATCCCGACGGTGGCCTCGCTCGGCGTGATCATCGGCGTCCTGGTAATCGTCACCATCACCAGCCTGCGGGCCACCCGCGACAGCGGCGACGGCAAGCGCACAGTGGTGCACGAGGTCCAGGGCGGCGGCTCGGACTGAGGGAACCTGTGCCCCGGCGGGACCGGCGGTGGTACGACTGACGGGTGGGAATCGTCTCGCCCGGCTTCCAGGGCCGGCCCCGTACGTCCGCTCCCGACCTGCCGCCGGGGCAGTATCTCACCGAGGACTTCCCGGTGCTCTCCGCCGGCCCGACCCCGCGTGTCCCGCTGGACACCTGGGAGTTCGTGCTGACCGGCGAGACCGGCGCGGAGTACCGCTGGTCCTGGGACGAGCTGATGGGCCTGCCGCGGGACACCCCGACTGTGGACCTGCACTGCGTCACCCGCTGGTCCAAGCTCGGCACCACCTGGCAGGGCGTCTCCCTGGACACGCTGCTCGACGGCGTCGACACCGACGCCCGGTACGCCCTCGCCCACTCCTACGGCGGTTACACCACGAACCTGCCGCTGGACGACCTGCGCGGCGGGCGGGCCTGGGTGGTGCACACCTACGACGGCAGGCCGCTGCCGGCGGAACACGGCGGACCGGCGCGGCTGCTCGTACCGCACCTGTACCTGTGGAAGTCGGCGAAGTGGGTGCACGGCCTCCGGCTGCTCGTCGACGACCGGCCCGGGTTCTGGGAGACCGCCGGCTACCACGACTACGGCGACCCGTGGCGCGAGCAGCGCTACCAGGGCGACTGACGTGGCGGCGCCGGCCGAGGGGCGCCGCGTCGCCCCGCTGATGTGGCGGGTGGCCCGGCTGGCCGAGCGGCGGATCGAGACGCCCACCGCGCAGACCCTGGTGCTGGACGTGCCCGGCTGGCCGGGACACCTGCCCGGGCAGCACGTCGACCTGCGCCTGACCGCCGAGGACGGCTACCAGGCCGCCCGCTCCTACTCGCTGGCCGGCCCCGCCGACGGCGAGCGGATCGAGGTGACGGTGCAGCGGGTGCCCGACGGCGAGGTGTCGCCGTACCTGACCGACACCTACGCCGAGGGCGACCCGGTGGAGGTGCGCGGGCCGGTCGGCGGCTGGTTCGTCTGGCGCGCCGAGGACACCGCGCCGGTGCTGCTGGTGGCCGGCGGGTCCGGCGTGGTGCCGTTGATGGCGATGATCCGCGCGCGCCGGGCCGCCGGCAGCCGCACCCCGTTCCGGCTCGTCTACTCGGTGCGCACCCCCGACGACGTCATCTACGCCGACGAGCTGCGCCGCCGCGCCCGCGACGACCAGGGCCTGGACGTCGCTCACGTGTACACCCGGTCCGCACCCGAGGGCTGGCGCGGCGAGCCGCACCGGATCGGCCTGGCCGACGTGAACAGCCACGGCTGGCCGCCCGAGCTGGAGCCGCTGTGCTACGTGTGCGGCCCCACCGGATTCGTGGAGACCGTGGCCGACCTGCTGGTGGGGCTGGGTCACCCGACCCGGCGCGTGCGGACCGAACGGTTCGGGCCGACCGGCTGAGACCCGAGGAGGGCGTATGACCGAGCTGTCGTACCTGGACGGCAACATGCTCGACGGGCCGTTGCGCGAGTTGTTCGCCGTCGACCTCAGTGCCACCACCGGCCGCTGCGACACCTGCGGAACGACCGGCCCGATGGCCGGGCTGCACGTCTACTCGCACGCCCCGGGCCTTGTCGCACGCTGCCCGGCCTGCGCCGGGGTGATGGTGAAGCTGGTCCGCGCGCCGCAGCGGGCCTGGCTGGACCTGCGCGGCACCACGTACCTCCAGGTGCCCATGCCGGCCGAGCCGGGTTTCCGTGCCGCGCGCTGATCCGGCCGGGCGGGTCCGCCGCATGTGGCGCAGCCGCCCGACCAGCCGGCCCACTGTCACCGGCACCACGGACAGGCCGAGCTGACCGTTGCGCGGATCGACTGTCGCCGCCACCGCGTACAGCCGGGCACCGTGCCGCGCGGCGTACCGGTCAAGCAGGCGGCCGCTGCCATCGGTGGAGCCGTCGTCGACCGCCACGATCTCCATCCGGTCCGGCCCGATCGTCTGCCGCAGCAGCGAGTTGAGGCATTGCCGCAGGTAGCGCAGCGTGTTGTAGACCGGCACGACGACCCTCACGTCGGGGCGGCTCGTCGCGGGTGGGCGGTGCGTGGTCGGTGGGCGGTGCGTCGCCTCCTCGGCTGCCACTGCTGCTCCTTCGCGCTCGCCCGGACGATCCCGGCGCGACCCAGCGTGGTGAGCGACCCGTCCGGGTGCCGACACCCGCGTGACGACGAGGTGGCCGGAAGGCAGCCGTTGGATACGCCGAAGGGCCCGACCCCCCGTAGCCCGTAGCGGGGTCGGGCCCTTCGTCATGTCGTTCGGTCAGGAGCTGTAGCCGCGGCTGGCGATCCAGCGGGCGAGCTCGTCCACGTCCATCCGGTAGGAGGCC
>NZ_JBIAKL010000017.1:0-94265 GCF_042872445.1 Micromonospora sp. NPDC005257
GCCCTCCAGCGCCGATGGTACTGCACTCGGGAGGGTGTGGGAGAGTAGGACACCGCCGGACAAACATTCGAATTCAGGGCCACCCCCAACCGGGGTGGCCCTGAATCGCGTCATGCCCCCGAGAGCCGGCCGGAGCCCGGCCCTCGGATGAGCGAGGTCAGCGGCGCTGGACGGACTCGCGGATGTCGCGGAACAGCGTCGCGGCGTCGTCGACGCGGCGGCCCGGGAACATACCCATCACCACGCTGCCGTGGTCGGCCCAGCCGCAGACCGCGAAGTCGCCGCCGTCGCCGCTGGTCGTGCCGCACTTCATCACGCCACCCAGGCGGCCGGCGTCCACCTCGCGCAGCCCGGCCACCCGGCCGGTCTCGTCGGCCATCAGCCGGAACAGGGTGTCCAGGTCGCGTTCGGGCTGCCACAGCAGCGTCGTGCCGCCGAACAGGAGCACCGAGCGCTTGACGTCCCCCTGGTCGGAGTAGACAGCCCCGAAGCCGCGATCCAGCTCGATGTCGGCGGCCAGGCCGTCGCGCAGGTATTCGGCGGTGCTGCGGGCCCGCTCGCTGTCGTCCCGTACCAGGCCGGCCACCTCGGCGGGCTGGCCGAGGGTGGTGTCCTTCTGCTGGAGCACGCGCCAGCCGCCCAGCCCGAGGGCGCCGGCGCCGGCCAGGCCGGCCGCGACGAGGGCGGTCAGGATGATCTTCCGGCGTCGCGAGAAGGGACGGCGTTCGGGCTCCTGCGCGGGATCGCGGCGGCTCAGCTCGATCGGCTCTTCGGTCAGCTCGACCGGATCGGAACCCCCGTCGACCGCGCGCTCGGTGAGATGCGCGTCGGACATGACCGCCACCGTACGCGAATCACAGGTGGTGCACGTCGGGTCCCCGAAAGCGCTCCGTAGACTTTCAGGGTGACCGAGAGACTGGATGCCCGACGCCCCGACGCCCCGACCCTCGCCGGCCAGTACCAGCCCGGCGAGGTAGAGCAGCGACGGTACGAGCAGTGGGTATCCGGCGGCCACTTCCGGGCGTCGGCGGACAGCGAGAAGCCGCCGTTCACCATCGTCATCCCGCCGCCGAACGTCACCGGCTCGCTGCACATGGGTCACGCGTTCGAGCACACGCTCATGGACGCGCTCACCCGGCGCAAGAAGATGCAGGGGTACGAGGCGCTCTGGCTGCCGGGCATGGACCACGCCGGCATCGCCACCCAGAACCTGGTCGAGCGGCAGCTCGCCGGGGAAGGGCTGTCCCGCCACGACCTCGGGCGGGAGAAGTTCGTCGAGCGGGTCTGGCAGTGGAAGGCCGAGTCCGGCGGCGCGATCCTCGGCCAGATGCGCCGGCTCGGCGACGCGGTCGACTGGGACCGTGAGCGCTTCACCATGGACGAGGGCCTGTCCCGGGCCGTGCAGACCATGTTCAAGAAGCTCTTCGACGACGGGCTCATCTACCGGGCCAACCGGATCATCAACTGGTGTCCGCGTTGCCTCACCGCGCTGTCCGACATCGAGGTGGAGCACACCGACGACGAGGGCGAGCTAGTCTCGATCCGCTACGGCGACGAGGTCGTGGTGGCGACCACCCGCGCGGAGACGATGCTCGGCGACACCGCGGTGGCGGTGCACCCCGACGACGAGCGCTACCGGCACCTGATCGGCACCGAGGTGGAGGTGCCGCTCACCGACCGGCGCATCCCCATCGTGGCCGACGAGCACGTCGACCCGAGCTTCGGCACCGGCATGGTCAAGGTGACCCCGGCGCACGACCCGAACGACTTCGAGATCGGCCAGCGGCACGACCTGCCCTCGCTGACGATCATGGACGAGCGCGGCGTCATCACCGCGCCCGGCCCGTTCGAGGGCCTGGACCGGTACGAGGCCCGCCCGGCGATCGTCGCCGCGCTGCGCGAGCAGGGCCGGATCGTGGCCGAGAAGCGTCCGTACCTGCACGCGGTGGGGCACTGCTCGCGGTGCAAGACGACTGTCGAGCCGCGGCTGTCGTTGCAGTGGTTCGTCAACACCGCGCCGCTGGCGAAGGCGGCCGGTGACGCGGTGCGCGACGGCCGGGTGAAGATCGAGCCGGCCGAGCTGGCCAAGCGTTACTTCGCCTGGGTCGACAACATGCACGACTGGTGCATCTCCCGCCAGCTGTGGTGGGGCCACCGCATCCCCGTCTGGTACGGCCCGGACGGGGAGATCGTCTGCGTCGGCCCGGACGAGGAGCCGCCGTCCGGCGAGGGCTGGCGGCAGGACGAGGACGTGCTGGACACCTGGTTCTCCAGCGGGCTGTGGCCGTTCTCCACGCTCGGCTGGCCGGAGCGCACCCCGGACCTGGCGAAGTTCTATCCGACAAGCGTGCTCGTCACCGGCTACGACATCCTGTTCTTCTGGGTCGCCCGGATGATGATGTTCGGCCTCTACGCGATGGACGGCGTGCAACCGTTCGACGTGGTGGCGCTGCACGGCATGGTCCGCGACGAGCACGGCAAGAAGATGTCGAAGTCGTTCGGCAACGTGGTCGACCCGCTGGACTGGATCGACCGGTTCGGCGCCGACGCCACCCGGTTCACGCTGGCCCGGGGCGCCAACCCCGGCCAGGACGTGCCGGTCAGCGAGGAGTGGTGCCAGGGCTCCCGGAACTTCTGCAACAAGCTCTGGAACGCCACCCGCTTCGCGCTCCTCAACGGCGCGCACACCGACGGCCCGCTGCCGGACGCCGCCGGCCTCTCCACCGTCGACAGGTGGATCCTGTCCCGGCTGGCGCACGTCACCGCCGAGGTGGACGAGCAGTTCGAGGCGTACGAGTTCGCGAAGGTCTGCGACCTGCTCTACCACTTCGCGTGGGACGACGTCTGCGACTGGTACGTGGAGCTGAGCAAGCCGGTGCTGGCCGAGGGCGGCCCCGCCGCCGACGCCACCCGCCGCGTGCTCGGCCACGTGCTGGACCAGCTCCTGCGGCTGCTGCACCCGGTCATCCCGTTCGTCACCGACGAGCTGTGGGCCGCGCTCAGCGGCGGCGAGACCGTGCTGACGGCGTCCTGGCCGGTCGCCGACCGTACCCTCGTCGACGACGCCGCGGAGGGCGAAGTCGGCACCCTCCAGCGGGTGGTGACCGAGGTCCGGCGGTTCCGGTCGGACCAAGGGCTGCGACCGACCCAGCGGGTCGCGGCGCGGCTCGACGGCCTGGCCGGCGCGGGCATCGCGGCGCACGAGCCGCTGGTGCGCTCGCTGGCCCGGCTCGACGCGCCGGGCGACGACTTCCAGGCCAGCGCCACGCTCGCCATGCCCGGCGCGGTCAGCGTCGCGCTCGACACCCGCGGCTCGATCGACGTGGCCGCCGAGCGGGCCCGGCTCACCAAGGACCGGGCGGCGGCCGAGAAGGAAGCCACCCAGGCGCGGGCGAAGCTGGACAATCCGGCGTTCGTCGGCAAGGCGCCCGAACCGGTGGTGGCGAAGATCCGGGAACGGCTGGCGGTGGCCGAGGCGGACCTGGTCCGGATCGACGCCGCACTGGAGGCGCTTCCCTCGTGAGCGCGAGGAGTGAGCCGGGGTCGCGAGCCCCGCAGTCGCGAACGAAGGATGGCTCCGCATGAGTGACCGCACCGAATTCGCCGAGGTGGAGGCCGCGCTCAACGCGCGCGGCTTCACCCGGATGCGCTTCGAGCTGGAGAAGATCGAGACGCTGCTCGACCTGCTCGGCAGCCCGCAGCGGGCGTACCCGTCGATCCACCTGACCGGCACCAACGGCAAGACCTCGACGGCCCGCATGATCGACTCGCTGCTGCGGGCGTTCGGGCTGCACACCGGCCGCTACACCAGCCCGCACCTGGACACGGTCCGGGAGCGGATCAGCCTGGACGGCGAGGCGGTGAGCGAGGAGCGGTTCGTG
Source organism: Micromonospora sp. NPDC005257 (assembly GCF_042872445.1). Lineage (NCBI taxonomy): Bacteria > Bacillati > Actinomycetota > Actinomycetes > Micromonosporales > Micromonosporaceae > Micromonospora > Micromonospora sp. NPDC005257. Next base: position 3,882 of record NZ_JBIAKL010000017.1, read on the forward strand.
GCGATGTACCAGGACATCGCGCCGCTGGCCGAGCTGGTCGACCAGCGGTCCACCGAGCCGCTGACGTATTTCGACATGACCACGGCGCTGGCCTTCGCCACGTTCGCCGACGCGCCCGTCGACGTAGCGGTGGTGGAGGTCGGGCTCGGCGGCGTGGAGGACGCGACGAACGTGATCCAGGCCGGCGTCGCCGTGATCACCCCGATCGGGTTGGACCACACCGAGTGGCTCGGCGACACGATCGAGGACATCGCGCTGCACAAGGCGGGCATCATCCACCCCGGCGCCACCGTCATCGCGGCGGCGCAGGAGGAGGAGGCGGCCCGCCCGCTCCTGGAACGCTGCGCCGAGGTAAACGCCACCGTGGCGCGCGAGGGCGCCGAGTTCGGCGTGCTGCGCCGCGCGGTCGCGGTCGGCGGCCAGGTGCTGACCATCCAGGGCCTGGGCGGGGTGTACGAGGAGATCTTCGTCCCGCTGCACGGCGCGCACCAGGCGCAGAACGCGGCGGTGGCGCTCGCCGCGGTGGAGGCGTTCCTCGGCGCCGGGGCGCGACGGCAGCTCGACATCGAGGCGGTCCGTGAGGGCTTCGCCGCGACCAGCTCGCCGGGCCGGCTGGAGCGGGTGCGTACCGCGCCGACGGTGCTGCTCGACGGCGCGCACAACCCGCACGGGATGGCCGCGACCGTGGCCGCGGTGCAGGAGGAGTTCGCGTTCAGCAAGCTCGTCGGCGTGCTGGCGGTGCTCGGCGACAAGGACGCGGCGAGCCTGCTCGAACTTCTCGAACCCGTGCTCGACTCGATCGTGGTCGCGGAGAACAGCTCGCCCCGGGCGATGCCGGTGGACGAGCTGGCCGAGCTGGCGCGGGAGGTATTCGGGCCGGAGCGGGTGCAGGCCACCCGGGAGATGCCCGACGCCATCGAGGCGGCGGTGGCGGAGGCCGAGTCCGACGTGCCGGGCGAGCTGTCCGGGGTGGGCGTGCTGGTCACCGGATCGGTGGTGACAGTGGCCGACGCCCGCCGGCTGCTCAAGCGATGACCGGCTCGCAGCAGGGTGCGGGCGCGGACCAGTCGGCCGGTCCGGAGCAGGTGGGCGGCGAGCGGCGGTCCGGGCTGCGGAACCCGGACAAGGCGGTACGCGGGCTCGGCGCCGGCACCATGTCCCTGGAGGCGCTGGTGCTGCTGCTGGCCATCCAGCCGATCCGGGTGGTCGGCGGGGACCTGAGCGGCGCGGCGATCGGCGCGATCGTGGCGCTGGCGGTCGCCTGCGTGGTGCTCGCCGGCATGATGCGCCGCCCCTGGGCGTGGCACGCCGGCACCGTGATCCAGGGCCTGCTGCTGCTCTCCGGGCTGCTGCACTGGTCGCTCTTCGCGCTCGGGGTGATGTTCGCGCTGGTGTGGGCGTACGCGCTGCACGTGCGGCGGGTCATCCTCGGCTGAGGACGGCCCGCCGCGTACGGCTCAGGCGTCGGCGAGCGTGCGCCACTGGGTCAGCGCGACGCCGTGGCCGTCGGGGTCGCGGAAGGCCGCCGCCCACACCTCCAGCTTGGTGCCCCGGTTGACCACCCGCGGGGCGTACGTGAACCGGACGCCGGAGTCGCGCAGCCGCTCGTACGCGCCCTGGATGTCGTCCACCTCCAGGTTGACGTGCACCAGCCGGCGGCTGATCGGGGCGGCGCCGGTCACCCGGCGCAGCACCAGCCGGGTCGGCCCGGAGGCGAGCACGGCGTTGCCCTCGCCCCGGTCCAGCTCGTCGAAGCCGAGTTCGCGGTAGAAGTCGAGGGACCGGTCCAGGTCGGCGACCAGCAGCGTGATGCCGACGCCGCTGATCGGGCTGGCCAGCTCCTCCGGTTCGGCCGGCTCGGCCGTGCCGGACGAGCCGAAGATGGCCTCGTCCAGTTCCTCGGCGGTCGGCGGCACGTCGGAGCGTCGAGGCGCGTCCGAGGGGTCGTCCAGCGGCACGTCGATCGGGTCGGGCACGGTGTCGGCGGCTGCCGGCCCGGGGTCGACGAGCAGGGTCTCGACCGGCACCGTGTCGACCGGCTCCTCGGCAGGCGAGCGGGGCGCCGGGGCGCGGCGCGGGAGCGGGCCGGCACCGGGGCCGGGGCCGGCCGTGCGGTCGGCCCGTTCGACGAGTTGCCCCTCCAGCACCACCGGGCCGCCGGGGCTCTGGTGCAGCACCACCGGCTCGCGTTGTTCGGCCCGGGGCGGGACGTCGTCCAGGTACGGGTCCGGCGCGGGCGGGTAGTCGTCGCGGAAGTCCTCCTCCGGCGCGCGCCCGGCCCACGGCGGCGCCTCCTGCGCGATCAGCGGCTCGTCCAGCGGGTCCGGCTCGGGGGCGTACTCGGGTGGCAGGTCGGCGAGGGAGGCGGCGCTCTCCGTGTGCGTGGGCACCTCGTCCCAGAGCACGCGTACGTGCCGCTGGTCGTCCAGCGCCACCCGGACCGGCAGCGCCTGGCCCAGCGAGGGCCACTTGGCGACCGGCACCCGAGGCTCGATGATCTTCTTGGAGCGGGGCGGCAGCCCCGGCGCGTCGATGACCAGTTGCAGCTCGCACCGGCCGAACGCGTACTGGGTGGGCGGCTCGGAGGCGCTGTGCACGTGCCCCAGGCCGATCACCCACGTGCGACCGCCGCCGCGCACCGTGGCCAGGGCGATCGCCAGCACCAGCAGGGCGACGCCGAGGGCGACGATGGCCCAGCTCGTCATGCCGAGCCCGAACACCGTCACGAAGGTGGCAACGGTGCCCAGCACCACGCCGATCAGTTTGCGTACCGGCGCGATCGTGCGGTTCCCGCCATTCGCCACAGTGGACCTCCCAGGGGTTCCAGGGCCAGGCTAGGCCGCCGCGGCGGGCCAGGGAAGACGCAGCCGCCGCGCCGGCGCCGGGACCGGGTCGCTACGCTGACCGTACCCAGCCGAACCCCGTTGAGCGCACAGGAGGCAACCAGCGTGTCCAGCAGCAGCCCGGACGAGCGGACGCTCGTACTGATCAAGCCCGACGCGGTGCGCCGAGGTCTGGTGGGCGAGGTCCTGTCCCGCTTCGAGCGCAAGGGGCTGCGGATCGACGCGCTGGTGAGCCGGAGCATGGACGGCGACTTCGCCGACCAGCACTACGCCGAGCACGTCGACAAGCCGTTCTACCCGCCGCTGAAGACGTTCATGACCAGCGGGCCGCTGGTGGCGCTCGTGCTCTCCGGCGACCAGGTGATCGAGGTGGTGCGCGCGATGATCGGCAGCACCGACGGCCGCAAGGCCGCCGCCGGCACCATCCGCGGCGACCTGTCGCTGTCGAACCGGGAGAACCTGGTGCACGCCTCCGACTCGGCGGACAGCGCCAAGCGCGAGATCGCGCTCTGGTTCCCCGAGCTGGCCTGACCGACCCGCCGACGGCCCCGGTCCCGCGCCGCGCGGGACCGGGGCCGTCGTGTGTCCGCGGTCGGACCAGGGCCGCCCTCAGACTAGGGCCGCCGTCGGACCAGGGCCGCCGTCAGACCCGGGCCGGCGGCTGGGTCTGGCAGGTCACCGCGATCCGGTTCCACACGTTGATGGTGGCGATCGCCATCACCAGGTCGGCCAGCTCCTTCGCCGACCACACCTTCGCCGCGGCGTCCCAGACGTCGTCCGGCACGCCGTGCTCGCCGAGCCGGGTCACCGCGTCGGTGAGGGCCAGCGCGGCCCGCTCCCGCTCGTCGAAGAACGGCGCCTCGCGCCACGCCGCGACCGCGAACAGCCGGCGGCTGTCCTCCCCGGCCGCCAGGGCGTCCCGGCTGTGCATGTCGACGCAGAACGCGCAGCCGTTGCGCATCGACGCCCGCAGCTTCACCAGCTCCAGCACGGTGTGGTCCACGTTCGCCCGGACGTACTTCTCCAGGCCCAGCACGGCCTGGTACGCCTCCGGCGCCACCGCCGCCATGTCCATCCGGCTCATCGCCGCCTCCTCCGAGATTCGGGTACGTGGACAGGACGAGGCTGCGCGGGCGCGGTGTGACGGGACCGCGGTGTGACGGTGGTCATGATCGGACGTCGCCGTCAACCTCATGATCAACGGGGGGAGGGCCGGGCGGGCGATACTCGGCGGCGCGGCGGGCGGGGGGTCGAGTACGCTTGACGGGCACAGGCGACGACCCGGCCATCACCGGCGAGCCTCCGGAAGAACGGCCGGGTCACCGGCTCAGTAGACCCGGACGGGACCGGCCCGTCACAGCCGGCCAACGAGCGGGCGGTCGCACCTCGGCCGCCAAGCGGGGTGGTACCGCGGGCCAAGCCCGGGCGCCGGTCACGGCGTACCGGATTCGGCTCGTCCTCGCAGACCACTGACGAGTGAGCTGCTGAGGGAGAGCGACAGGCGATGGCCTATCCGTTGCACGACCCGACCGGCGCCGGTGTCCCGGCGAGCCCGGACCTGCCCGCGGTCGAGCGCCGGGTGCTGGAGCACTGGACGGCCGACAAGACCTTCGAGGCGTCCGTCGAGGCCCGCGACGCCGGCCCTGACGGCGAGAACGAGTACGTCTTCTACGACGGCCCGCCGTTCGCCAACGGCCTGCCGCACTACGGCCACCTGTTCACCGGCTACGTCAAGGACGTGGTGCCGCGCTACCAGACCATGCGCGGGCGGCGCGTCGAGCGCCGGTTCGGCTGGGACTGTCACGGCCTGCCCGCCGAGGTGGTGGCCGAGAAGCAGCTCGGCATCACCACCAAGGCGGAGATCCTCGACCTCGGCGTGGCCCGGTTCAACGACGCCTGCCGCGCCTCGGTGCTGGAGTTCACCCACGACTGGGAGCGGTACGTCACCCGGCAGGCCCGCTGGGTCGACTTCGCGAACGACTACAAGACGCTCGACCTGGACTACATGGAAAGCGTCATGTGGGCCTTCAAGACCCTGCACGACAAGGGTCTGGTCTACGAGGGCTTCCGGGTGCTCGCGTACTGCTGGCGGTGCGAGACGCCGCTGTCGAACACCGAGACCCGGATGGACGACGTCTACCGGGACCGGCACGACCCGACGCTCACCGTCTGGTTCGAGCTGACCGCCGACGAGAACGCGCCGGAGCCGCTGCGCGGGCCGGTCAAGCTCGGCGTCTGGACGACCACGCCGTGGACGCTGCCGTCGAACCTGGCGCTCGCCGTCGGCCCCGACATCGAGTACGCGCTGCTCGAGCGCGACGGCGAGCGGTACGCGGTCGGCGCCGCGCGCCTCGGCGCGTACGCCAAGGAACTCGAGGGGTACGAGCAGGTCGGCACCGTGTACGGTCGCGACCTGGTCGGACGCCGCTACACGCCGCTCTACGACTTCCTCGTCGAGCCGGCCGGCCCGAACGCCTACCAGGTGCTCGGCGCGGACTTCGTCACCACCGAGGACGGCACCGGGATCGTCCACCTGGCCCCCGCCTTCGGCGAGGACGACCAGAACACCTGCAACGCCGCCGGCATCCCCACCGTCGTGACCGTGGACGACCACACCCGGTTCACCGCGTTGGTCCCGCCGTACCAGGGCGAGCAGGTCTTCGACGTCAACAAGCCGGTGATCCGGGAGCTGAAGGAGCGGGGGGTGGTGCTGCGGCAGGACACCTACACCCACTCCTACCCGCACTGCTGGCGCTGCGACACCCCGCTCGTCTACAAGGCGGTGTCGTCGTGGTTCGTCGCGGTGACGACGTTCAAGGACCGGATGGTCGAGCTGAACCAGCAGATCAACTGGACCCCCGGGCACATCAAGGACGGCTCGTTCGGCAAGTGGCTGGCGAACGCCCGGGACTGGTCGATCAGCCGGAACCGGTTCTGGGGCTCCCCGATCCCGGTGTGGCGCTCCGACGACCCGAACTACCCGCGCGTCGACGTGTACGGGTCGCTGGCCGACATCGAGCGTGACTTCGGCGTACGCCTGACCGACCTGCACCGGCCGGCGGTGGACGACCTGGTCCGTCCCAACCCGGACGACCCGACGGGGAAGTCGATGATGCGCCGGGTGCCGGAGGTGCTGGACTGCTGGTTCGAGTCCGGCTCGATGCCGTTCGCCCAGGTGCACTACCCGTTCTCCAACCGCGAGTGGTTCGAGCACCACTACCCGGGTGACTTCATCGTCGAGTACATCGGGCAGACCCGCGGCTGGTTCTACACCATGCACGTGCTGGCCACCGCACTGTTCGACAGGCCGGCGTTCCGCAACTGCCTCAGCCACGGCATCCTGCTCGGCTCGGACGGGCGCAAGATGTCCAAGAGCCTGCGCAACTACCCGGACGTCTACCACGTGTTCGACTCCTACGGGTCGGACGCGATGCGGTGGATGCTGATGTCCTCGCCGGTGCTGCGCGGCGGAGACATGGCGGTCACCGAGTCGGGCATCCGGGACGCGGTGCGCCAGGTGCTGCTGCCGTTGTGGAACGTCTGGTACTTCTTCTCGCTCTACGCCAACGCCGACGGCCACACCGCGCGGCGTCGTACCGATTCCACGAACGTGCTCGACCGGTACGTGCTGGCGAAGACGAACGAGCTGGTGGCGACCGTCGGCGCGCAGATGGACGCGTACGACATCTCCGGCGCCTGCACGACCGTGCGGTCCTACCTCGACGCGCTCACCAACTGGTACGTGCGCCGGTCCCGGGACCGGTTCTGGGCCGGCGACGCGGACGCGTTCGACACGCTCTGGACCGTGCTGGAGACGCTGTGCCGGGTGGTCGCGCCGCTGGCGCCGCTGACCGCCGAGGAGATCTGGCGCGGGCTGACCGGCGAGCGGTCGGTGCACCTGACCGACTGGCCGCAGGCGGCGCAGTTCCCGGCCGACCACGAGCTGGTCTCCGCGATGGACAACGTGCGGGCGGTCGCCTCGGCGGCGCTGTCGCTGCGCAAGGCCAAGGGCCTGCGGGTGCGGCTGCCGCTGGCGAAGCTCACAGTGGCGTCGCCGGTCGCCGACCAGCTGCGGCCCTTCGCCGAGCTGGTCGCCGACGAGGTGAACGTCAAGGAGGTCGTGCTCACCGACGAGGTGTCCGCGTACTGCCAGCAGGTGCTCACAGTGGTGCCGCGGGCGCTCGGCCCGCGCGTCGGCAAGGCCGTCCAGCAGGTGATCAAGGCGGTCAAGGCGGGGGAGTGGGAGCTGCGCGACGGCGCCCCGGTCGCCGCCGGGGTCACGCTGGCCGAGGGCGAGTACGAGCTGCGCCTCGTGGCCGCCGACGCCGAGCACTCCGCGCCGCTGCCCGGCGGTGAGGGCGTGGTCGTGCTGGACACCGAGGTCACGCCGGAACTGGCCGCCGAAGGGCTGGCCCGGGACGTGGTGCGCGTCGTGCAGCAGGCCCGCCGCGACGCCGACCTGGACGTCTCGGACCGGATCACGGTGGCCGTCTCCGCCTCGGAGGAGGTACGCGCGGCGGTCGCCGCGTACACCGGGTTCGTGGCCCGGGAGGTGCTCGCCGACAGCGTCGACTTCGCCGACGGCCTCGACGGCTTCGACGGCGAGGCGGGCGAGGGCGAGCGCGTGACAGTGGTGGTACGCAAGGTCTGATGTAAGGCGGGGGCCCTTCCCGACGCCTGAGGTACAGGAAGGGTCCCCGCTCGACACCCGCCCCAGGAGTGGACCACGGGCGACCCGCTCGGTGGCGGACGGCAGCGTCCGCTACCGTGACAGCGCCTGTTTCACGTACGACCGCCGGAGGACCCGTGCCCCTGCTCTACACCATCGGCAAGCTCACCGTGGCGCCCGCGCTCCGGTTGGCCTTCCGTCCGCACGTGGAGGGTTTGGAGCACATCCCGGCGACCGGTGGCGCGATCTTCGCCAGCAACCACCTCTCCGTCGCCGACGAACTGCTCCTCGGCACCGTGGTGCCCCGCCACCTGGCGTTCTGGGCCAAGTCGGAGTACTTCACGGGCACCGGGCTCAAGGGCGGCTTCTCCAAGTTCGTGCTCACCGGGCTGGGTGCGATCCCGGTCGAGCGGGCCGGTGGGCGGGCCGCGCTCACCGCGTTCGACGCGGCGATCCCGGTGCTCAAGGCCGGTGACCTGGTCGCCGTCTACCCGGAGGGCACCCGCTCCCCGGACGGGCGGCTCTACCGCGGGCGTACCGGCACCGTCCGGCTCGCGATCGCCGCGGGCGTGCCGATCATCCCGGTCGGCGTGACCGGAACCGACAAGGCCCAGCCGATCGGTACGCGGATCCCGCGTCCCGGCCGCGCCAAGATCACCATGAAGTTCGGCAAGCCGCTGGACTTCACCGGCCGCCCCGACGACCGCACGTCGCTGCGCGCGATGACCGACGAGATGATGGCCGAGATCCAGCGGCTCAGCGGCCAGGAGTACGTCCCGCGCTACGCGCCGAAGCGCGCCGACCAGGCCGGCGGCGAGCAGACCGCCTGAGCGGTCAGGACTTCGGCACCACCACACGCTGGCGCAGGTCGTTCAGCAGCCGCCCGCTGTCGTCCACCGACAGCCGGGTGAACACGCCGGCGGCGAGACTGCCGTGGTCCACCGAGACGCAGACCACCACCGAGTCGCCGTCCGCCAGGCCGACCGCGCATCGCGCGTACCGGCCCCGGACGCCGGTGTCCACGCTCACCGACCCCTGCAGGGCGTAGTCCCCGGCGAGGCGGTCGAGTTCCGACTTGGCGTCCGACTCCGGACTGAACCGCAGACCGGTGCTGCCGAACAACGTCACCTGCTTGTCGTCGCTCGTGGTGTAGATGCCGGCGAACGTGTCATCGGCGAGCAGGTCCGACGCACGTACCCGGGCTTTCAGCTTCTCGGCGGCGGCCCGGCTGCTCTCGTCCTGGCGCAGCTGCAGCGAGTCGATCTGGTCCGGGAGGCCGGCGCTGGCCGGGTACTGGCTGGAGATCGGCTGGAACCACCAGAGCGGGAGGCCGCAGCAGCAGGCGACGGAGAGCAGCAGCACCCAGGGCCAGCGGCGCCGGCGGCGGTTCCGCTTGGGCGGCTGCTGCCAGCCGGGCGGCGGCGCGACCGGCGGACCGGCCTTGCCCCGGCGTTGCTTCGGCGGCCGTCCGCGCTTCGCCGGCGGCGCGACGGGCGCGGCCGGCGGCATCGGCCGGGCGGCCGGCGGCGCGGGGTGGCGCGGCGGCGAGACCGGCCGGGCCGCTCCGGGGTACGGCGCGCCGGGCGGCGACACCGGGCGGGCGGCGGGCGGCGCGGGATGGGCCGCGGGCGGTGCCGGCTGCGGGGCGGACTGCGCCGGCGGCGCCGGGTGGGCCGGGTGCGGGTTCGCCGCGGCCCAGGGCGCGGTGTACGGCAGCGTCGGCGTCAGCGGCGGCAGCTCCGGCGAGTGCAGCTCCCAGCCGGTGGTGTCCACCCCCGCCCACGGGTCGACCGGTGTGGCGTGTTCCGGCGCTGCGAGCGGCGGCACCGGCGTGGGCTCGGCGGACTCCCCCCAGGCGGGCCGGCGTGGCGGCGGTGGCGGGACGGCGGCGGAACCACTCCAGCGGGGCGCAGGCGCCTCGACCCGGGTCGGGTCGGGGGTCGTCTCCACACGTGTGGGATCCGGCGTGCTCGCGGCCCGGGCGGAGCCGGCGGCGTTCTCGACCTTCGTGGGGTCCGGGGCGGTCGTGGCCCGGGGCGGCTGCGGCGCGAGGTCGACGCGGGTCGGATCCGGCCGGCGATCGGTCCGGGGAGTGGGTACGGGCGTGGTGCGGCCCGGAACCGGAGCCGATCCCCGAGCCCGGGTGACCGGTGCGGGCGATCCTGTCTCGGCGGTCGGCGCGTCGGCCGTGTCACCGGGTGTCCCGGCGTCGCCGGCCGCCGTGCCGGCGGGCGGGTGCGGGTTGGCGTCGTCGAGTAGGGCGGTGTCGGCAGGGCCCGCGTGGCTCCCCGCCGGTTCGGCCTGCGGTGCCGGTTCGGTCGGTACGGGCGTGGACTGAGGGCCGAGGGTCGAGGTCGCCGGGCTCTGCGCGGTCGGGACCTCGGGCGGCGAGTCGTGGGAGTGATCGCCCGGCGGCCGGGCGCCGGGCGGCTGCTCGTCGGACGCGGCGGACGGCTGGCGGTCGGGCGCACCGTCGTGCGGCCGGCCGTCGGCGTCGGACGGGCGTTCGACGGGCGCCCCGGCGGGGGTCTGGTCGGCGGCGGCGTCAGACGGTCGGTCGGCCGGCGCCCTGTCGGGGGTCCGGTCGTCGACGGTCTCCGTGCCGGCCGGAGCCGAGGCGCCGGTGGCGTCCTCGGTGTCGACGGCGGTCGGCGGCTCGGTGACGGACGGCATCTCGGCCCCGTCCGCCGGTCGGCGCGCCGCCGGCTGCGGCTGCGGCATCGCGGCTATCTCCTCTCGCGCCCGTTGCGAGGTTAGTACCGTCCCGCCACCCGGCACGAATCCCGCCCGCCCCCGCCCACCCTCCGCCCCGCACCGGTGGCCCGGTCCCCACGCCCGGTGATCAAGGAGTTCGTGTCCGTCAGGAGCGCGGGACAGCACGCAAACTCCTTGATCAACGCGGCGGAGGTGGGCGCGGGCGGGTGGCGGCGGGGCGGAGGGCGAGGGAGGGCGGGGGGCACCGCGTACGCTTGGGCATCATGAGTGCCCCGTCCACGACCCCGCGTCCCGCCGCCGCCAACTCGGTCTGGCCCCGGCTGGAGCCGTTGCTGCCGCAGGTGACAAAGCCCATCCAGTACGTGGGTGGAGAGCTGGGAGCGGTGGTCAAGGACTGGGACGCGGCCACCGTCCGCTGGGCGCTCATGTACCCGGACGCGTACGAGGTGGGCCTGCCCAACCAGGGCGTGCAGATCCTGTACGAGGTGCTCAACGAGCTGCCCGACGTGCTGGCCGAGCGCACCTACGCCGTCTGGCCCGACCTGGAGAAGCTGATGCGCGCCCACGGCGTGCCGCAGTTCACCGTCGACGCCCACCGTCCGGTGCGTGACTTCGACGTGTTCGGCGTCTCGTTCTCCACCGAGCTGGGCTACACCAACCTGCTCACCGCGATCGACCTGGCCGGCATCCCGCTGCTCGCCGCCGACCGTACCGACGCCGACCCGGTGATCGTGGCCGGCGGGCACGCCGCCTTCAACCCGGAGCCGATCGCCGACTTCGTCGACGCCGCGGTGCTGGGCGACGGCGAGGAGGCGGTGCTGGAGATCACCGCCATCGTCCGGGAGTGGAAGGCGGAGGGCTCCCCGGGCGGCCGGGACGAGCTGCTGCTGCGGCTGGCCCGCACCGAGAGCGTCTACGTGCCGCGCTTCTACGACGTCGACTACCTGCCGGACGGCCGGATCCAGCGGGTCGTGCCGAACCGCCCGGACGTGCCGTTCCGTGTGCACAAGCGCACGACCATGGATCTGGACGCCTGGCCGTACCCGAAGAAGCCCCTGGTCCCGCTCGCCGAGACCGTGCACGAGCGGTACGCGGTGGAGATCTTCCGGGGCTGCACCCGGGGCTGCCGGTTCTGCCAGGCCGGCATGATCACCCGCCCGGTGCGGGAGCGTTCGATCACCACCGTCGGCCAGATGGTCAAGGAAGGGCTGGAGTTCTCCGGCTTCCACGAGGTGGGCCTGCTGTCGCTGTCGTCGGCCGACCACTCCGAGATCGGCGACATGTGCTCCGGCCTGGCCGAGCAGTACGCGGGCACCAACGTCTCGCTGTCGCTGCCGTCGACCCGGGTGGACGCGTTCAACATCGACCTGGCCCAGGAGCTGTCCCGCAACGGGCGGCGGACCGGTCTGACCTTCGCCCCGGAGGGCGGGTCGGAGCGGATCCGCAAGGTGATCAACAAGATGGTGTCGAAGGAAGACCTCATCCGCACGGTGGTCACCGCGTACTCCAACGGCTGGCGTCAGGTGAAGCTCTACTTCATGTGCGGCCTGCCCACCGAGACCGACGAGGACGTCCTGGAGATCGCCGACATGGCGCACGAGGTGATCCGGGCCGGCCGCGCGGCCACCGGGTCCAAGGACATCCGCTGCACGGTCTCCATCGGCGGGTTCGTGCCGAAACCGCACACCCCGTTCCAGTGGGCCTCGATGGCGCCGCCGGAGGTCATCGACGCCCGGCTCAAGCTGCTCAAGCAGGCGATCAACAGCGAGCGCTCGCTGGGCCGGGCGATCGGCTTCCGCTACCACGACGGCGAGCCGTCGCTGATCGAGGGCCTGCTGTCCCGGGGCGACCGCCGGGTCGGCGCGGTGATCCGCAAGGTCTGGGAGAACGGCGGCCGGTTCGACGGCTGGAGCGAGCACTTCTCGTACCAGCGGTGGGTCGACGCCGCCGCCGAGGTGCTGCCGGCGTACGGCGTCGACCTCGACTGGTACACCACCCGGGAGCGCGAGGAGCTGGAGGTCCTGCCCTGGGACCACCTCGACTCCGGCCTGGACAAGGACTGGCTCTGGCAGGACTGGCAGGACTCGCTGTCGGAGTACGAGCAGGACGACTGCCGCTGGACGCCCTGCTTCGACTGCGGCGTGTGCCCGTCCATGGACACCGAGATCCAGATCGGCCCGACCGGCCGCAAGCTGCTGCCGCTCACCCCGGTCAACGGGCTGAAGCTGCCCGCCGCGGCCCAGGGCTGAGGCCGCAGGACTCCGACCGAGCGCGGGCACCCGACCGGGTGCCCGCGCTCCGCCGTCTCTCCCGGCGGTCGCCGCGATACGCGGGGTGGGGGTGCCCCGACTGGTCCTTCCTCGATACGCTGCGTCCGTAATGGACCGGCCGGGGCCGGCAGCGGGGGAGGACAGGCAGCATGGGTATCAATCCGCCGGACACCGGCGATCTGCACGTCAGCGTCGAGGACCTGGATGCGACGGCCGAGTACATCGAGCGCCTCAAGCAGTACGTCGAGGACACCATCTCCTGGGAGATGGAGCGCATCAAGCTGAACATGAAGGGCGACAGCAACAGCCCGCAGATCGTGGCCAACGGCACCCCGTTCGGCGCGTTCGACGACGCCCGCCTCCAGTGGCAGGAGCTGGAACGCTCCACGGCCAACATGGAGGCTCACCTCAAGGGCCTGTCCGCGAAGCTGGACGGCCTGAAGAAGGGCACCCAGGACATCGCCAAGGCGTTCCGCGACGCCGAGGAGCGCAACGCCGCGAACGGCAAGGACATCGAACGGCTGCTGGAGTCGGCGGCTCCGCCGCCCACCGGCGCAGAGCCGCCCACCTACCCGTACCCGGCCTGAGAGAGGAGACGGTCATGGCTGGAGCCACCTGGGAACGTTGTGTCCGCGAGGTGACGCTGTCGGCGGATCCGTACACCGTCGGCCTGGTCGGCTCGGGGTGGAGCAACCTCTCCACCGCGCTCGGTCACCTGCGCGACTCCCTCGTCGGCCGGTCGTTCGTCGGCCCGATCGCGGCCGGCCAGGAGCGCCCGCACACCGGCGGCCTGCCCGGGATGCTCGCCGGCTGGAAGGGCAGTGGCGGCGACGCGTACCGCGAGCACCTGTCCGAGATCGGCAAGGACATCGAGGAACTCATCACGCACGCCAGCAACGTCAGCGGCGCGCTGTCCCGGATCGAGGGTGACATCCGCAAGACGGTGGCCAGCATCCCGGTCCCGCTGATGGACAACTTCGGCTGGAACGAGTGGAGCCTGCCCGGCGGCACCGAGCTGGACGACGCCCGCGACGGTGAGAGCCAGTCCGGATTCCTCGCCGCCCTGCGCAGCGACTTCCAGGCCAACCAGGCGTTGTACGCCGACGGCGCGTTCCGCGACAAGGCCGACGACCTCGAAGCCACCATGAAGATCGACGGCAACGCCAACGACCAGAAGCGTGGCGGCTGGTGGGACACCAAGTCGCACCTCGACAACTGGTACAACGACAACCAGAAGGCGGCAAACACGGCGATGTCGCCGTTGCCGGCCGCGGTGGAGGCCGAGCGCCCCAAGCTGGCCGTACCCCGCCCCTCCGGGGACGATCTGGGCGACGGCTACCGGCCCGACCCGCGGGTTCCCCCGGCGGGCGTGCCCGGCGGCGGCCTGCCGGGCGGCGGCGCACCCGGCGGGGGTGGGCCCGGCGGCGGCCTGCCCGGCGGCGGCCCGACGCCGTCCCTGGGCAGCACCGGCATCGGTGGTGGCATGCCCGGTGGCGGTTCGTTCACCCCGCCGAGCACCGGTGTGCCCGGCGGCGGCATCCCTGAGGGCGGTTCCTACACCCCGCCGGGCACCGGCGGGATCCCCGAGCTCGGCGGCGCCCCCGGCTCGGGCACCCCGGAGTACGGCAGCGGCCTGGCCGGCGCGGGCGGACCGGGCACGATCACCGCCGGCGGACCGGGCACGCTCGGTCTCGGTGGTGGCGGTGGTGGCGCGGGTGGACTGAGCGCCGGTGGCGGCGGCTTCGGTGGCGGCGGCGCCGGGCTGGGCTCGGCCGGCGGGATCGGCGGCGGCGGGATCGGGGCGGCCGGCGGAATGGCCATGGGCGGCCTGCCCGGCATGGTCGGTGGCGGTAACGGCAAGGTCCCGCCGCTGACCAGCGCGGCCAGCGCGCTGAAGGCCGCGGCCGGTGCGGGACCGGGCGGCGCGGCCGGTGCGCGTGGCGGGATGGCCGGGGCCGGGATGATGGGCGGCGGAATGATGGGCGGCCACGGCGGCGCCGGTCACGGCGGCGACGCGGCCGGGCACTCCTCATGGTTGACTGAGGACGACGATCCGTGGGGCACCGGTGACGGTGCGTCCCCGGGCATCCTGCGATGAGGACGGACGGATGAAGGTGCACGTCGGCGCGCTCCGGCCGGTGGCGGCCGGTCTGCTTGCCGGACTGATGCTGCTGGGCGCCGCCCAGCCGGCGGTCGCCGCTCCGCGCCGCGCCGAGCAGTGGTATCTGGACGAGCTGCGGATCGACCGGGCGCATCAGATCTCCACCGGGCGGGGCGTCGTCGTCGGGGTGGTGGACACCGGCGTCGACGCCGGGCACCCCGACATGCGGGGCCAGGTACTGGCCGGGGGCAGCACCCGCGGCTCCGGCGACGGCCGGCGCGACCCGGACGGCCACGGTACCCACATGGCCGGGATCATCGCGGCCAACGGCGCCGGGGTGGTCGGCATCGCGCCCGACGCCCGGATCCTGCCCATCCGCAAGCCCGCCGGCGCGGCGGCCACTCCGGACGACTCCGCGACCGGCATCCGGATGGCTGTCGACGGCGGGGCGAAGGTGCTCAACCTGTCGTACGGCGGCGCCGGGGCCGTGGACGAGGGCGAGGAGGCCGCGATCCGGTACGCGCTGGAGCGCGACGTGGTCGTGGTCGCCGCCGCCGGCAACACCCGGCAGTCCGGCCCGGACGTCGCCTCACCCGCCAACATTCCCGGCGTGATCGCGGTGACCGGCACGGTCCGGGGCGGAGGATTCTGGTCCGGATCGGCCCAGGGCCCGGCAGCGGTGATCGCCGCGCCCGGCGACGAGGTCTACAACATCGGCCCGGACCGGGGCTACGGCTGGGGGGACGGCACCTCCGACGCCGCTGCCATCGTCTCCGGTGTCGCGGCGCTGATCCGGTCGAAGCACCGAGACCTCTCCGCGCCCGACGTGATCAACCGGATCATCCGCACCGCCCGGGACGCCGGCCCGACCGGCCGGGACCCGCGGTTCGGCTTCGGCCGGATCGACCCGGTGGCGGCGCTCACCGCCGACGTGCCGTCGGCGGCGGCGAACCCGCTGCTCGGGGACGCCGCGCCCAGCGCGTCCGCGCCGCCGGCCGCCGCCGAGGACGACAACTTCGACGTGACGAAGTACGGCGACCGGGGCGGCCCCACCGACCAGCAGGTGATGGTGATCGGCATCGGCATCGCCGTGGCGCTCGTCGTGCTGCTGGCGCTCGTGGTGTTCCTGATCTGGAACCGCCGTCGTCACCGGCGCGAACTGGCCCGGGCCGGCTCGATCCCGGCCGAGGAACTGGACCGGATGAACGGGCAGGGCCCGCCGGTCCCCGCCGGTCACCCCCAGCAGGGCGGATACTCCCAGCCCGGTGCGTACCCGCCGCCCGGCGTGGGCGCCTACCCGCCCCACGGTCAGGCCCAGCACACTCCACCCGGCCGGAGCCCGTACGCCCCACCCGGCGACGACGACCGTTCCTGACCCGCCGCGTCCCCGGCACCAATCCCGCACACCCACCCTCACCGTCCCCGCGCAGCCCTCCGAGGCCCCTGAGCTGGTCGATCATGACGTTGACGACGCAATCGGAGATCAAATCGCCGCCAGCTTCATGATCGACGGGATGGGGTGCAGGGCGGTGCGGGGCGAGTTTGGGTGGGTTTGGGGTGGGTGGGTGGCCCCGGGTGTGGGGCGCGGTGAGCGCTGCGTCAGGATGAGACCGATACGCAGGCACAGCCGAGGAGCTCACGATCGCCAGAAAGCCTCAACCCGAGGGCGGCCAGGCCCCCGTCGTCCAGCGGGTCCGTATCCGGTACGCCAAGCGTGGGCCGCTGCGGTTCACCTCGCACCGGGACTTCGCTCGGGCCTTCGAGCGCGCGCTGCGCCGGGCCGGCGCGCCGATCGCCTTCTCCCAGGGCTTCACCCCGCACCCGAAGATCTCGTACGCCTCGGCCGCTCCGACGGGCGTGGCGAGCGAGGCCGAATACCTGGAGATCGGGCTCCGTGAGCCGGTCGACCCGGCGCGGCTGCGCGAGGCCCTGGACGCCGCGCTCTCGCCCGGTCTCGACGTGCTCGACGCGGTGGAGGCCACCGGTGGGAGCCTGGCCGACCGGATCGAGGCGTCGTACTGGCGTATCGAACTGCCCGAAGTCGATCCGAAGGTGCTGGCGGAGGCCGTGGCGGCCTTCACCGCAGCCGAGGAGATCCAGGTCGAGCGGATGACCAAGCAGGGGCGGCGTACGTTCGACGCCCGCGCGGCAGTGGCGTCGATCGATGTCGTGGCTCCGGCTGAGATGCCTTCCGGGGCGGCGGCCGTACCGTGTGCGATACTCGAACTGGTCGTGCGGCAGGTCACCCCGTCCGTTCGGCCCGATGACGTCCTGTCCGGCCTCCGCGCGGTGGCCGCCCTGGAGCCGCCGGTCACCCCGAAGGTGATCCGGCTGGCGCAGGGCACGTTGACCGCGCAGGGCGAGATCGTCGATCCGTTGGACGCGGATCGCGACGGGGCAATCATCGGAGAGCGCTGACCGTCGGTCAACGCTCTGGCAGGCAGACTTCGGCGGTCGTGCGTTTGCGCGTCCGGCGGAAACACCTTTGCGGCAACCCTGCGTGGCAGCGCTCACCCGCGCCCGGGGCGGCCAGAACTGGAGAACGTCCATGCTCGAGAACGAGCCCGAGGGCGGCGAACGGACCGGCGCAGAGCCGACCGGGACGACCGCCGACAGTGCCACCACCGCCTCCGGCAGCGCCGGGAGCGCGACCTCCGCCGGCGCCGAGGGTGCCGCCTCCGGCAGTGCCGACGGCACTGTCGCGGAGGGCGTGGCCGAGACCAAGCCGCCGGCCCGCAAGCGGGTCAGCCGCCGCAAGGCCGCCCCGCTGAACCAGCCGGAGCAGACCGACGCGCCGGTCGAGGCGTCCACGACAGTGACCGGCAGCGGCGAGTCGCCGCAGGCCGAGGTGTTCGCACCGGTGGCCGGCGAGTTGGACACCGCGCCGAAGACCACCCGCCGGCGTCGCAAGGCGACACCGGCGAAGGCGGTCGAGGAGCCGGTGGCCGCGGCCGGGGTGGAGGCCGCCTCGGAGGAGGTCGTGCCGCCGGTCAAGGTGACCCGGACCCGCCGTCGCAAGGCCACGCCGCCGGCCGCCGAGACCGTCGCGCCGGACGAGACCGCCGCTGGGCAGACGCGCGCGGACGCGGTGATCGACGGGCCGGTCTCCGCGCCCGGTGGCGACCTGATCGCCGAGGGACGCGCCGACATCGACGGCGGCGAGGCCAGCGTCGACCGGCCCGCCACGGACGAGGCCGCCGCCGGGACCGCCGGGCAGTCCGCTACCGGCGAGAGCACCACCGGCCGGCGCACCGCCCGCACCCGCAAGGCGAGCACCCGCGGCACGGCGAGCACCGGGGCCACGGCGAGCACCGCCGGCATCAGCGAGGGCGTCGAGGACGAGGACGCCGAGAGCGAGGCCGGCGAGGCCACGAGCGCCGCGTCCACGCGTACCCGGGAGATCGACCTGGCCCGCGGTGGCGGCCCGGCGGACGCGACGGGCGTGGTGTCGACGGGCGCCGCCGTGCCGCGTGCGGACGAGGAGCCGGCCGAGACGCCGCCCGCCACCGGCCGCTGGCGTCGTGCCGCGCTCTCCGCGCCGACCGTCCTGTTCATGGCGCCGCAGCCCGACGAGGCGCCGGCCGTCCAGGTGACCTACCCGGCCGCCGAGGAGCCGATCGAGGAAGCGGTCGAGACCACCCGGCGCCGCCGTCGTGGCCGCCGTGAGGTCGAGCCGGTCGAGGCCGAGGTCGAGCCGGAGGTCGTCGAGGAGGAGCCGGTCACCGAGGCCGACGCGGACGACGCGGACGAGGACGACGAGGACGACGAGACAGCCGCGGGCCGGCGTCGCCGCCGCCGGGGCCGCCGTGGTCGCGGCCGGGGCAAGGGCGGCGCGGACGAGGCCGACGACGAGGATGTCGACGAGTCCGGCGCGGCCGAGACCGTCGAGGGTGAGGCCGAGGAGCCCGCGGAGGACGAGGAGGCCGAGGGTGACGGGATGACCCGCCGCCGTCGCCGTCGCCGCCGCCGGGGCGCCGGGGAGGCGGACACCGCCGCCGAGGACGGCGTGCCGACCGTCGTCAAGATCCGTGAGCCGCGCAAGCCGGTCGACGAGGTGCAGGGTGTCTCCGGCTCGACCCGGCTGGAGGCCAAGCGGCAGCGCCGCCGGGACGGCCGCGAGCAGCGGCGTACGCGGCCGCCGATCCTGAGCGAGTCGGAGTTCCTGGCCCGTCGCGAGGCGGTGGACCGGGTGATGGTGGTCCGCCAGCGCGGTGACCGCACCCAGATCGCCGTGCTCGAGGACGGCGTGCTCGTCGAGCACTACGTCACGCGCAACTCGTCCGGCACCATGGCCGGCAACGTCTACCTGGGCAAGGTCCAGAACGTCCTGCCGAGCATGGAGGCGGCCTTCGTCGACATCGGGCGCGGGCGTAACGCGGTCCTGTACGCCGGTGAGGTCAACTGGGACACCACCGGCCTGGAGGGCCGGGCCCGCTCGATCGAGCAGGCGCTGCGCTCCGGCGACTCGGTGCTGGTGCAGGTGACGAAGGACCCGATCGGGCACAAGGGCGCGCGGCTGACCAGCCACATCGCGCTCTCCGGTCGGCACCTGGTCTACGTGCCGAACGGCAACGCCTCCGGGATCAGCCGCAAGCTGCCGGACACCGAGCGCAAGCGGCTGCGCGACGTGCTGAAGAAGCTGGTGCCGGACGGCGCCGGGGTTATCGTCCGGACCGCGGCCGAGGGCGCCAGCGAGGACGAGCTGGCGCGCGACGTCAAGCGGCTCCAGGCGCAGTGGGAGGACATCCAGGCCAAGGCGACCGAGGGCGGCGCCCCGGTGCTGCTCTACGAGGAGCCGGACCTGGTCATCCGCGTGGTCCGGGACCTGTTCAACGAGGACTTCCGGGAACTGGTCATCGAGGGCGAGTCCGAGTACGACCTGGTCGAGTCGTACCTGTCGCACGTGTCCCCGGACCTGGTGGCGCGGCTGCGCCGGCACGCCGGGGTGGCGGACGTGTTCGCCGAGTACCGGATCGACGAGCAGATCCTCAAGGGGCTGGACCGGAAGGTCTTCCTGCCCTCGGGCGGCTCGCTGGTGATCGACCGGACCGAGGCGATGACGGTCATCGACGTCAACACCGGCAAGTACACCGGCTCCGGCGGCAACCTGGAGGAGACGGTCACCCGCAACAACCTGGAGGCGGCCGAGGAGATCGTGCGCCAGCTCCGGCTGCGCGACATCGGTGGCATCCTGGTGATCGACTTCATCGACATGGTGCTGGAGTCGAACCGGGAGCTGGTGCTGCGCCGGCTCACCGAGTGCCTGGGCCGGGACCGTACCAAGCACCAGGTCACCGAGATCACCTCGCTCGGCCTGGTGCAGATGACCCGTAAGCGCATCGGCGCGGGCTTGCTGGAGGCGTTCAGCGAGACCTGCGAGTGCTGCAAGGGCCGGGGCGTGATCATTCACACCGAGCCCGTGCCGGAGAAGCCGCGCGGCGGGGCGGGGGAGAAGGTCAAGGCGGTCGCCTCGGCGGTCGTCGCCCCGGCCGAGGAGAAGGGCCGCCGCCGGGGCCGCAAGGCCGCCGCGGAGAAGCCGGCCGTGGAGACGGCGCCGGAGCCACCCGCCGCACAGCAGCAGGCCGCCGCCGTGCCGCCGGCCGCCGCCGTGCCGCCGGCCGCCGCCGTGCCGCCGGCCGCCGTCGCGCCGCCGGTCACGCCGGAGCGGACCGCTGCCGAGGTGGTCGAGACCGACGACGACTACTACGACACCCAGGGCTACGACCTGTCCCGGTTCGAGACGGACACGCCTGCCGCTCCGGCGGTGTTCGACAGCCAGGAGGGCGACTCGGCCCGGCTGGCCGCCGCCGACGACCCGGACGCGATCGGTGACGGCGACAACGGCGACAACGACGACGACAGCGGCGCCCCGCGTCGGCGGGCGCGGCGCGGCGGTACTCGGCGGCGTACCCGGCCGTGAGGCTACGGCGCTGACCTGCGCGAACAGGGCCCCCGTTCCGCCGGGAAAGGCGGAGCGGGGGCTCTGTCGTGCGCGCCGGGCCCGACGAAAGGCACCTACCGGCAGCCCGGTTTGGGGGGCGGGCCGGGTATGGCGTAGGCTTGCCTGCGGCGCACTTTGGTGTGCCGAGTTCCCGCGTGCCCGCGCCGCCGGTGTCACGGCTCCCGGCGAGACGCCGTGGGAACGACCGTCGACGGTGTGACAGCCGACAACGGTGGAATAGACGCCAGCAGCCTCAACGACAGGGAGTCCGCCTCCGATGTACGCGATCGTCAAGACCGGCGGCAAGCAGTACAAGGTCGCCGAGGGCGACGTGATCGAGGTCGAGAAGCTCGCCGGTGCCCCCGGCGACGCGGTGAAGCTCACCGCGGTGCTCCTCGTCGACGGTGACGACCTGGTGACCGACGCGGCGAAGCTCGCCAAGGTCGCGGTGTCCGGCGAGATCGCCGCGCACACCAAGGGCCCGAAGATCCGGATCCACAAGTTCAAGAACAAGACCGGCTACCACAAGCGTCAGGGTCACCGCCAGCCGCTGACCCAGATCAAGGTGACCGGCATCTCCAACAGCGGGAAGTAGGTCGTCCTCCAATGGCTCACAAAAAGGGTGCGTCCAGCTCGCGTAACGGCCGTGACTCCGCGGCCCAGCGACTCGGCGTGAAGCGCTTCGGTGGTCAGGTCGTCAGCGCGGGTGAGATCCTCATCCGTCAGCGTGGCACCAAGTTCCACCCCGGTGACCTGGTCGGCCGTGGCGGCGACGACACGCTGTTCGCGCTGGCCGCCGGTTCGGTGCAGTTCGGCACCAAGCGCGGTCGCAAGACCGTCAGCATCGTTCCGCAGCAGTAGTTCTGAAAGCGTTGCGGGCCGCGGACCTCGAGTCCCGGCCCGCTTCGCTTTTCCCCGTGCGGGGCGGACCCCGCTGGAAGGATTGGCGTCGTGACGACGTTCGTTGACCGGGTCGTCCTGCACATGCAGGCCGGCGACGGCGGGCACGGCTGTGTCTCGATCCACCGGGAGAAGTTCAAGCCGTTCGGCGGGCCGGACGGCGGCAACGGCGGCCACGGCGGCAGCGTGTCGCTGGTGGTCGACCCGCAGATCACCACGCTGCTCGACTTCCACTTCCGGCCGCACCTCAAGGCCGAGAACGGCAAGGGCGGCGCCGGTTCGAACCGGGACGGCGCCAACGGCCGCGACCTGATCATCAAGGTGCCGAACGGCACCGTCGTGCAGAGCCTCGACGGCGAGGTGCTGGCCGACCTGGTCGGCGTCGGCACCACCTTCGAGGCGGCCCGGGGCGGCCGGGGTGGGCGCGGAAACGCCTCGCTGGCCAACGCCCGCCGCAAGGCGCCGGGCTTCGCCGAGCTGGGTGAGCCCGGCGACCGGCTGGACGTGGTGCTGGAGCTCAAGAGCGTCGCCGACGTGGGCCTGGTCGGCTTCCCCTCGGCCGGCAAGTCGTCGCTGATCTCGGTGATCTCCGCGGCCAAGCCGAAGATCGCCGACTACCCGTTCACCACGCTGGTGCCGAACCTGGGCGTGGTCCGGGTGGACAATCACACCTTCACCGTCGCCGACGTACCCGGCCTGATCCCGGGCGCGGCCAGCGGCAAGGGCCTGGGTCTGGAGTTCCTCCGCCACATCGAGCGCTGCGCCGTGCTGGTCCACGTGATCGACACCGCGACGCTGGAGCCCGGCCGCGACCCGCTCGCCGACATCGACGCCCTCGAGTCGG
Organism: Micromonospora sp. NPDC005257; assembly: GCF_042872445.1. Lineage (NCBI taxonomy): Bacteria > Bacillati > Actinomycetota > Actinomycetes > Micromonosporales > Micromonosporaceae > Micromonospora > Micromonospora sp. NPDC005257. The sequence continues at coordinate 26,165 of NZ_JBIAKL010000017.1, forward strand.
AGCTGTCGCAGTATGGCGGGCTCGCCGACCGGCCCCGGCTGGTCGCGCTCAACAAGGTCGACGTGCCGGACGGCAAGGACCTCGCCGACATCGTCCGCCCCGACCTGGAGGCGCGCGGCCTGCGCGTGTTCGACGTCTCGACCGCCACCCGCGAGGGCCTGCGCGAACTGATGTACGCGATGGCGGAGCTGGTCGACCAGGGCCGCCGGGCCGCCCCGCCGGCCGAGCCGACCCGGATCGTGATCCGCCCGAAGGCGGTCGACGACGCCGGTTTCACCATCGAGACCGAGGACGACGGCTCGTACACGGTGCGCGGCAGCCGGCCGGAGCGCTGGGTGAAGCAGACCAACTTCGACAACGACGAGGCAGTGGGTTACCTGGCCGACCGGCTGGCCCGCCTCGGCGTCGAGGAGAAGCTCGCCAAGGCCGGCGCGCAGGCCGGTGACCTGGTGCGCATCGGCGACCGGGAGTTCGACTGGCGGCCGACGCTCTACGCCGGTGCCGACTTCGTGCCGGGTAACCGGGGCACCGACGTGCGGCTGGAGGAGAAGTCGAACCGCCCGTCGGCGTCCGACCGGCTGGCGGCCCGCAAGGCCCGCCGGGTGCGGCCGGAGGACGAGATCGAGGCTGCGCCCGCGGCGGAAGCGGACGCCGAGTAGCCGTTTCCGGGGCGGTGGCGGGAAACCGGCGCGAAATCCGGCCGCTCTAGCGTACGGGCATGTTGGTCGAGTCCCGTCCCGCCACCGATCCGGAGATCGCCGCGCTCGTCGTCGCCCAGCAGCGTGAGCTGCGCGACTCCGACGGCGGGCTGGACGGGCAGGTGACCGTCGTGCACACCGACATCCACTACCTGGCCGCTGTGATCGGCGGCCGGGCGGTCGGCTGTGGCGGGCTCCAGGCGCTCGACGCCGACACCGGCGAGCTGAAGCGGATGTACGTGCGGCCGGCGTACCGGGGGCGGGGCATCGCCCGGCAGTTGCTCGTGGCGCTGGAGGAACTGGCGTTCCGGGAGGGGCACCGCACCGTGCGCCTGGAGACGGGCACCTACCTGCCGGCCGCGATCGGGCTCTACCGGTCCAGCGGTTACGAGCCGATCCCGGTCTACGGCGAGTACGTGGACAACCCGTACAGCGTCTGCTTCGCCAAGCGGCTGCCGGTAGCGGCCTGACGTTCAGGCGCTGGTCTGCGCGTGCGGCGCGGTGACCGGCTTGGACTCCGGGCTGGCGTGTTGGCGCAGCACGATGCTGAGCAGGATCAGCGCGCCGACGGCGAGGAACTCGCTCTGCCAGTTCTGCATCGACTGGAACCAGAAGTCGCTGGTGCCGAGGAACTGCCAGGCGCTGATCGGGGCGCCGCCGTTCTCCAGCGCCTGCTCCTGGTTGTAGGCGGCCACGCCGCCGAACAGGTGCCCCAGGAACGCGCCCCCGAAGATCATCAGGAGGGCGACGGCGAGGCTGTTGCGGTAGACCACGAGCGGCAGCCCGCCGACGCGTACCGGCCACGGCGCGTTCGGGCCGGCGTGGTCGCGGTTGTCCTCCGGCCGGTCCGTCTGGTCCACCGGCTTCGACTCGGCCGAGCCCTTCTGCACCAGGTACGCGGTGAGCAACACGTAGCCGCCCATCTGGAGGAACTCCGACTCCCAGTTCTCGAACACCGCCTCGGCGAAGTGCCCGGTGCCGAGATAGGCCCACCAGCTCAGCGGCGCGGCGCCGTACCGGGTCAGCTCCTCGTTGTGCACCTGCCAGCCGAAGACGCTCTGCAGCAGCAGGAAGACCAGGAACGCGCCGAGCATGGCCACCGAGAGCATGTTGTCGCGTAACCACCGTGGCATCGCCGAACCTCCTCGTCGCGGCCCTCCTGCCCCCGGCCGTGCCCGGGCAAACGCCGGCCCGGCGTGTCGTGCCTGGTCAGGGGCGGTCGAACGGGGCCTCCACCGGGCTGCCGGTGCCGAGGTCGTCGTTCAGCAGCAGGCCGGCGGCGAGCATCCCGAAACCGAGGAACAGGTGCAGCCAGTTGTCGGCGTCGTTGACCGGCACGAAGTTCACCGCGGTGTCCCGGTCGATGGCGAAGCCGTACAGCCACAGCACCAGGTAGAGCGCGCCGCCACCGGCCAGGAACACCCGCGCCCCGGCCAGCCGCCGGGCCATCACCAGCCCGACCAGCCCGAACGACAGGTGCAGCAGGTTGTGCAGCACGGACACCTGGAACACCCCGAGCAGCTTCGCCTCGGAGTGGTGCCCGGCGAACGTCAACTCGCCGTAGTGCGTGGTGATGCCGGGCACGAAGCCGAGTACGCCGATGAGCGCGAAGAGGGCCGCCGCCGCGAGGGCGACCTTCTGCACCGCAGGCCGGGCGGGCGCGTGTTCGCGCACGTCACGTGCCATCCCTGTCACCCCCGTGGAACTCGCCGCCGCCCGGGCGGGCAGCACCTCATTGTCCGACCGGGGCGGTCCGGTCCCGCAGAGAATTCACGAATTAGGCATGGAGCCGCCGACCTGGGGTAGGGCAGTTGCTACGCGGAAACGATCCGCGTACCCCCCCCCCGAAGACAAACCGCTGGGAACACACGAGCGGAAGGGACACCATGACTCAGGATCTTTCCCCCAGTTCTTCCACGTACCAGTCGACGAACGGTGGTGGCGGCGTGCGTGACCAGGCCCGCCAGGTCGGCGCCGACGCCGCGAACGCGGGCGGCGCGGTCGCGCAGACCGCCAATGAGCAGGGCCGGGAGGTGGTGGGCGAGGCCAAGCGGCAGGCCCGCGGCCTCTACGGCGAGACCCGCAGCCAGGTCACCGCGCAGGCCGGCCAGCAGCAGCAGCGCGCCGCCACCGGTCTGCGGTCGCTCGCCGACGAGATGCGCACCATGGCGCAGCAGGGTGGCGGCTCCGGGCCGGTCACCGAGCTGGCCCACCAGGCGGCCGAGCGCGTGCACGGCGTGGCCGGCTGGCTGGAGCAGCGCGAGCCGGGCGACCTGCTCAACGAGGTGAAGAGCTACGCCCGCCGCAACCCCGGCACGTTCCTCGTCGGCGCGGCGCTGCTCGGCGTGGTCGCCGGGCGGCTCACCCGCAACATCACCGCGCTCGGCGACGACAGCGGCGTGCGGCCGGCGTACGACCCGGACCGCACGGCCGTCATCCCGACCGCGCGCGAGGTGCCGGGCCAGGTGCCGCCGGGCGGCTACCTCGACCCGACGCCGGGCAGCTACGCCGAGCCGGACCCGGGTTACTCCGCGCCGGGCGCGACCTACCCGGCCGGTGGCGCCCCGAACACCTGGGCCGACCCGGCGGGTGGCACCGGTCAGCCGCTGCCGCCGCCGGAGCGCACCGACCCGCTGCCGGGTGTCCCGTCCACCGGCGCTCCCCGCCCGTGACCGGCCGCACCGGCAGAAGGGAGGCGACGGCATGACCGTACCCACGCAGGACCCCGGCTATCAGGCGGCGGGCGCCCCGCCCCACGCCGACGAGGTGCGCGGCAGCTCGCTCGGCGACCTGATGCGCCAGGTCACCACCGACCTGTCCACGCTGATGCGCCAGGAGGTCGAGCTCGCCAAGGCCGAGATCCGCCAGGAGGGCAAGAAGGCGGGCAAGGCCGCCGGCCTCTTCGGCGGCGCCGGCTTCGGCGGCTACATGGTGGCGCTCTTCGTCTCGATCGCGATCTGGCAGTTCCTCGACAACGTCATGGACTCCGGGCTGGCCGCGCTGATCGTGGCCGTCGTCTGGGCCGCTGTCGCGGCGGTCCTGTACTCGATGGGCAAGAAGAACGCCGAGCGGATCCGCGGCCTGAAGCAGACAAACGACAGCGTGCAGCGCATCCCCGATGCGCTCAAGCCGCACCCGGAGGGAGTCGCCCGATGAGCACCGATCCCGAGCAGATCCGCCGCGAGATCGAAGCCACCCGCAACAACCTCAGCTCGGACGTGGACGCCCTGGCGTACAAGGTCAGCCCGAGCCGCATCGTCGACGACCGCAAGCAGCGCGTACGCAGTGCGCTGACGAACGTGAAGGACAAGGTGATGGGAACCGCATCGGACCTCGGCCACAGCACCGGCCACGCCGCCCACTCGGTGGGCGACCACGCCTCCTCGATGGCATCCACCGTGGGCGACAAGGCGCAGTCCGCCGCCGCCACGGTGAGCGACGCCGCCCACCGGGCGCCGCAGGTGGTGCGGCGCAAGTCCGAGGGCAACCCGATCGCCGCCGGTGTGATCGCCTTCGGCGTCGGCATGCTGGTCTCCTCGCTGATTCCGGCCACCCGCCGCGAGCAGCAGGTCGCCGCGCAGGTCAAGGAGAAGGCCGCCGAGCACGGCGGGGTGGTGAAGGAGAAGCTGGGCGAGGTGGCCACCGAGCTGAAGGAGGAGCTGCGCGAGCCGGCGCAGCACGCCGCCGAGTCGGTGAGGGCCACCGCGCAGGACGCCGCGCACACGGTCAAGGACGATGGCCGCGCCGCCGCCCAGGACGTCCGGCACAGCGCCGAGCAGGCGCGGTCCTGAAGGTCCGCGCCCTCGGGTAAGGAAGGGCCCCTCTCATCGCCCAGGCGATGAAAGGGGCCCTTCCTTACGCCTCGGCGCGCAGCGGCGCGGGCGCCGTCCCGGTCTCCACCCAGAGGACCAGGTCGTCGGGGCGGCGCCGCGTCATCCGCCGGCGCAGGGCACGCGTGGGGTTGGCCGCGGTCCGCAGCCGGGCGCCGGCGTAGGGCACCCCGCCGCGCAGCCGCCGGCCCACCGCCAGCCACGCGCACAGGCCGCGCTCCAGCACCCAGGCGGGCGCGGCGAGGCTGGTGTGCGCCGGGAAGACCCGGGTGCCGCCGGCCCGTCGCCGGCCCAGCTCCGCCACCGCGACCGTCGCCAGCCCGGCCCGCAGCAGCAGCCCGGGCCGGCGGGCGGCGAGCGCGACCGCCGCCGCCGGCAGCACCGCCAGCGCGGCCAGCAGCCAGCCCGGCCGGGCCGTCTCGTCGTACGCCTGGCGCACGCGCTGCCCGAGGAAGTGCGCGGCGGTGGGCGGGCGCCGCCGCACGTACAGCCATGCCGGGGTGGCGGTGCTGCCGCCGTACGCGCGCACGGTCCGGACCAGCTCCAGGTTCTCGAAGAGCACGTCCGGGTCGTAGCCGCCCATCGCCAGGAACGTGCTCCGCCGCACCGCGAGCGTGCCCGGCCAGTCGCCGCCGAACACGCGGGCGAGCAGCGTCCGGCCGGTGTCCCACCAGGCGTGCCAGGGCAGCGGGTCGAAGTGGTTCTGCGGCCGGACCAGGTCCACCCCGTCCAGCATCTGGTGCACGGCGCACAGCGCCGGCCGGTCGTACCGCACATCGTCGTCGGCGACGACCACGTGCTCGTGCCGGGCCAGCGCGACGCCGGTGAGCACGCCGAGCACCTTGCCGTTGCGCCCGCGCAGCGCCGGGTCCGGCGGCACGTGCCGCACCAGCCCGCGCCAGGCGGCGGCGTGCCGGGCGAACAGCTCCGGCGTCGATCCGTCGACCACCACCACGTCGACCCACCGGCTCAACTCGCGCAGGTACCCGGTCAGCTCGTCCAGGCCGCTGTCGTCGTGGGCGCGCAGCGGCAGGACGTACGCCATCGGAAGCCGGACTGGCGCGGACGCGGCGCCCTCGTCGCGCGGATGCGCGGCGGTCTTTCGGGTCACGTCGCCTCCCTCGTGTCGGGTGACGCGACTTGCCCGCAATGCGGTCGCTGAAACCGTTTCGGGCGCCCTGCGTCGGGTAGCGCAGCCGGATACGACGGACCGAGTCGGAAGGAGACGTGATGCCCAGCAACGCGACGAGATGGGCGCTGGCCGGCGCCGCTGCCGTGACAGCGCTCGGAGTCACCCGGACGGTGGCGCGGCGGCGGCACCGGCACCAGCCCGACCGGGAGGACGGCTGGTACGTGGTGCATCGCGGGATCACCGTGGACCGGCCGGTCGACGAGGTGATCGGGTTCTGGACCGATCGGGAACGGCTCGACCGGGGTCTGGCCGAGTGGGCCACGCTGGAACAGCTCGACGCGAACCGATGGCGCTGCGTGGCGGCCGACCCGGCCGGCGGCGGCACCGAATGGCGGGCCGAGATCACCGTCGACGGGCCGGGCCGGCTGAGCTGGCAGGTCACCGACGGGCCGGTCGCTCAGCGCGGCCGGGTCGAGCTGGTCGCCGCCCCCCAGGACCGGGGCACCGAGATTCGGGCCGAGCTGCGGTGGCGCTCCGGGCCGATCCGGCGGATGGCCGGCCTGGCCGGCGGCAGCGACCCGGACCTGGGGCTGCGCACCGCACTGCGCCGGATCAAGTCGCTGATCGAGACCGGGCAGGTGCTCGACACCCGGCACGACCCGTCCGGGCGCAGCCCGCGGCAGGAACGGGCGACGGACAAGGTACGCGAGAAGTTGATGGCGGGAGGACGACCGTGAGGGCGTTGTGCTGGGAGGGCGTCGGCAAGCTGGCCGTGCGGGACGTGCCGGAGCCGACCATCAGGTCCGGCGGTGACATCATCGTCAAGGTGCGCGCGAGCAGTGTCTGCGGCTCCGACCTGCACCTGATCAACGGCTACCTGCCGGCCATGCGCGAGGGTGACATCCTCGGTCACGAGTTCATGGGCGAGGTGGTCGAGACCGGCCCGGACGTCCGACGGATCTCCGTCGGCGACCGGGTCGTGGTCGGATCCGTGGTGGCCTGCGGCTCGTGCTGGTACTGCCGCACCGAGCAGTTCTCCCTCTGCGACAACTCCAACCCGCAGCCGGTCTTCACCGAGAAGCTGTGGGGCCACTCGCCCGCCGGCATCCTCGGCTACTCGCACGCGGCCGGAGGCTACGCGGGCAGCCACGCCGAGTACATCCGGGTGCCGTTCGGCGACGTCGGCGCGTTCACCGTGCCGGAGGGTGTGCCGGACGACTCGGTGGTCTTCGCCTCCGACGCGATGCCGACCGGCTGGATGGCGGCCGACTTCTGCGGCCTCAAGGGCGGCGAGGTGGTCGCCGTCTGGGGTGCTGGCGGCGTCGGTCAGATGGCGGCCCGGTCCGCGCAGATCCTCGGCGCCGAGCGGGTCGTGGTCATCGACCGGCTGCCGGAACGGCTCGACACCGCGGCGCAGCGTCTCGGCGTGGAGACCATCAACTACGCCGAGACCGACGTGCTGGAGGCGCTGCGGGAGATGACCGCCGGTCGGGGCCCGGACGCCTGCATCGAGGCGGTCGGCATGGAGTCGCACGACGTCGGCCCGGCGTACGCGTACGACAAGGCCAAGCAGACGGTGCGCGCGCAGACCGACCGGCCCACCTCGGTCCGGCAGGCGATCATGGCGGCTCGCAAGGGCGGCACGGTCAGCATCGTCGGCGTGTACGGCGGCCTGGTGGACAAGTTCCCGCTCGGCGCGGCCATGAACAAGGCCCTGGTGCTGCGGATGGGGCAGATGCACGCCCAGCGTTACATCCCGATGCTGCTGGACCGGATCGCGGCCGGCGAGATCGACCCCGGCTACCTGGCCACCCACCCGATGTCGTTGGAACAGGGCGCGCGGGGCTACGAGATCTTCGAGAAGAAGGAGGACGGCTGCCTGCGCAGCGTGCTGCACCCGCAGGCCGCCTGACCGCGCGACGGGGTGCGCCCGTTCACCGCAGCGGGCGTACCCCGTCGGCCGGGTGCGCGCCGTCGGCCGGGCGTACCCCGTCGAGCACCAGCCCGCCGGGCGGCAACGCCGGCATGGAGCCGAGGTCGAGCGCCAGATCCTGCGGCGGTACGCGGTAGCTCATCGCGCCGGTCAGGTTCGTCACGGCCCGCTTCATCAGCTCGATCGTGATCCACTCACCGGCGCAGCGGTGGCCGGTGAAGTGGTCGCCGCCGCCCTGCGGGACCAGGCCGAACGGGTCGTCGCGCCAGCCCGCGAAGCGCTCCGGCCGGAACCGCTCCGGCTCCGGCCACACGTCGGGATGGTGGTTCGTGCCGTACAGGTCGAGCAGAACCCGGCGGCCCTGCGGGAACGCGTATCCCCGCCACTGGAACGAGCGGCGCACCCGGGCCGCGGCGACCGGGAAGAACGGATAGTAGCGGCGTACCTCCTGCACGAACTGCTCGGTCGCGGCGTCGTCGCCTGGTAGCCGGTCCCGCCAGTGCGGGTGATCGTGCAGCGCCAGCGCGGCGAAGACCACGTACCGGTCCACCGCGACGGTGGGGCGCAGCACGTTCAGCAGCTCCACAGCGGCGATCCGGCGCGGCAGCGGCCGCCCTCGCTCGTCCCGGTGCCCGGCCACGACCGCGAGCGCGCTGCCCTCCGGGGCGGGTGCCGTGCCCGCGCGTACCCGCTCGATCAGCTCGCCGGCCCAGCGTTGCGCGTGGCGGCGGCCGAGCCGCCCGCGCCAGTGCCGGGGGCCCAGCGCGGCCGGTGACTCGATCATGGCGTGCATCTCGGCGGTCCGGCGCGGCACGTCGGCGTCGGCCAGCGGGACCCCGGCCCAGGCCCAGACCGTACGCGTCAGGATCCGGCCCACCTCGTCGTAGAGCACCACCGGTCCGCTCCGCGCCCAGACCGGGATCCGGGCCCGCCACTGCTCGTCGAAGATCTCCCCGAGCCGGCGGATCGTGGCCGGTGTCATGATCGACATGAACATCGCCTTGCGGACCCGGTGCGCCTCGCCGTCGAGGCCCTGCACACCACCGACGCCGGTGAGCGTGCGCTGCCCGCGCATCGGCATCGCGCCGCGCCGGACGAACCGCTCCTCGTCGTAGAACAGCTCGGCGGCCTCCCGGCCGCGCAGGCAGATCGTCGGCTCCAGCAGCAGCCGGGTCTGGAAGACGTCCGTGCCGAGTCGGTCGCAGCGGGCGCCGACGAAGCGGTAGCCCTCCCTCAGGAACGCAAGCGTGCTGTCCGGGCTCCGGTCGCTCGACATGGTGCGCATCTCGGCTGCTCCTGACGCGGTTCGGCGGCGTTGGCTACCTACCCGGGGCGGCGCGGCCGAACCCTCCATTCCAGCAGTTCCGGCCCTTCGAGGGAGGGGCCGGCGACGCGGGCGCGTGCTGGCCCCTCCCCGGGCGCGGAAAAGCTGGTTTGCTCGGTTTCGCGGACCGGCGGCGACCGGTCCGCCGCCGCCGGCACGACGTCCGGCGGCGCGGTCACCGGCGACGGGGGAGGGCACCGATGCGTGACGACAGGGCGGCACGACGGCACCGCGAGGCAACGGCTCGGCTGCGCGGCGACCGCGGCGACGGGCCGCTGATCGGCGGGCCCCGGCGCTCCGCACCCCGCCCACCGCGCCACTTCACAGTGCACCTGGGCTTCGCCGCCGCCGATCCCGCCGTCGCGCGGGAGCACGCCGTGGCGTACGCCGAAGCCCTCGGCCTGCTCCGCCCGGAGCTGGCACTCGGCGCGGCGGCGTTGTCCCCGGCGGACGCCTGGCACCGGGCCGAGCGGCTGTTCTGCGACGTCGTCGGGCCCGACGGCGAACGCTGTGCCGACGTGGCCGGTCACCCCGGCTTCCACCACGCGCCCGGTCCGGGCGGCCTCGGCTGGGGTGACGGTGACTGAGGCGCGCTCAGTCCAGGTCGAACTCGCCGTCCTGGGCGCCCGCGACGAACGCGTCCCACTCGGCCTGCGTGAAGACCAGCACCGGCCCGTCCGGCTCGGCGGAGTTGCGCATACCGATCAGGTCGTCGACGAAGGCCACCTCGACCGCTCCCTCGGAAGTGTCGCCCTCTGCCCGCTGCCAAACCGCCCGGGAGAGGTCGAAATCGCCCTTGGGGTGCTGACCCATCGCTGCTCCTCCATCGCCACGCGTAACGAGAGGGCCCGAGCGGACCTCATCGGGCAGGATAAGCGGATGCCAAGCCTCACCCGCGCAGAGGCGACCGCGCGTCGCGCGTCGATCACCGTCGAGTCCTACGATGTGGACCTCGACCTGACCGGCGACGCCGAGCGGTTCCGCTCCGCCGTCACCATCCGGTTCCGGGCGACCCCCGGCGCCGAGACCTTCGTCGACGTCAAGCCCCGCCGACTCCTCGCCGTCCGCCTCAACGACAGCGACCTCGACCCGGCCCTGCTCGCCGGCGACCGGCTGCCGCTGACCGGCCTGGCCGCGACGAACACGCTCACCGTCGAGGCCGAGATGGCCTACTCCAACACGGGCGAAGGGCTGCACCGCTTCGTCGACCCGGCCGACGGCGAGACCTACCTCTACGCGATGTCCTTCCTGGACGACGGGCCGCGCGTCTTCGCCGCGTTCGACCAGCCCGACCTGAAGGCACCGGTGACGCTGACCGTCACCGCGCCGCCGGAGTGGACGGTGGCCGCGAACGGGCCGCTGGCCGCCCGGCCCGAGCCCGGACGCTGGGAGTTCGCCGCAACCGAGCCGCTGGCCACCTATTTCGTCTCGCTGATCGCCGGGCCCTGGCACGTGTTGCGCGCCGAGCACGACGGCATCCCGCTCGGCCTCTACTGCCGGCGTTCGCTCGCCGCCCACCTGGACGCCGACGCCGACGAGATCTTCACAGTCACCCGGCAGTGCCTCGACCGTTTCCACCAGCTCTTCGCCGAGCGCTACCCGTTCGGCAAGTACGACCAGGCGTTCGTGCCCGAGTTCAACGCCGGCGCGATGGAGAACCCGGGCCTGGTCACGATCCGCGACGACTACGTCTTCCGTTCCGCTGTCACCGACACCCAGCGGGAGTTGCGCGCCACCACCATCGCCCACGAGATGGCGCACATGTGGTTCGGCGACCTGGTCACCATGAGCTGGTGGGACGACCTGTGGCTCAACGAGTCCTTCGCCGACTACCTGGGCACCCGGGTCACCGCCGAGGCGACCCGGTTCGACCAGGCGTGGACCACGTTCGCGAGCCGCCGCAAGGCCTGGGGCTACACCGCCGACCAGCGCCCCTCCACCCATCCCGTCGCCCCGGAGGAGGTCGCCGACGCCGCGCAGGCGTTGCTCAACTTCGACGGCATCTCGTACGCCAAGGGCGCCAGCGTGCTGCGCCAGCTCGTCGCCTGGCTCGGTGACGACGCGTTCCTGCCTGGGCTGAACGCGCACTTCGCCGCGCATCGGTTCGGCAACGCCACGCTCACCGACCTGCTGGCCGCCCTGAGCGCGGCGAGCGGCCGCGACCTGGACGGCTGGGCCGAGCGCTGGCTGCGCCGCGCGCAGGTGAACACGCTGCGGGTGGAGACCGCTGTGGACGCCGACGGCCGGTGGACGGACGTGGCGATCGTGCAGACCGCCCCGGCCGGCCACCCGGTGCTGCGGCCGCACCGCATCGGCGTGGCCCATCTCACCGCTGACGGGCCGGCACACCGGTTCGAGGCCGACCTCGACCCGGACGCCGACGGCGGCCGTACCCCGCTGCCGCAGCTGATCGGGCAGCCCGCCACCGGGCTGCTGCTGCCGAACGCCGGTGACCTGACGTTCGCCAAGATCCGGCTCGACCCGGCCTCGGCGGACGCGGTGCCGCTGCTGCTGCCCGGCCTCGCCGACCCGCTGGCCCGGGCGCTGCTCTGGGGCGAGACGCTGGACGCGGTCACCGACGGGGAACGGCCGGCCGCCGCGCTCTCCGGCCTGATCGCGGCGGCGCTGCCCGCCGAGACCGAGGTGACGATCGTCGAGGACGTGCTGTTGCTCAGCCGCCGGCTGATCGACAGCTACCTCGACCCGCTCGCCCGCGACGCGGCGCTGCTGCGCGTGGCGACCGCCTGCGCGGCGCTGCTCGACTCGGCGCCGGCGGGCGGCTCGTTGCAGCTCGCCGCCGCGCGGGGCCTGATCGCCGCCACCACCGACACCGCGATGCTCACCGGCTGGCTGGCCGGCAAGGGCGTCCCGCCGGGGCTGGCGATCGACGCCGACCTGCGCTGGGCGGTGCTGCGTCGCCTGGTGGTGCTCGGCGCGGCCGGCGCACCGGAGATCGACGCCGAGGCCGACGCCGACCGCAGCGCCACCGGCGCCGAGCGGGCCGCCGCGTGCCGGGCCGCGCTGCCCGACGCCGACGCGAAGCGGGCCACCTGGGAGATCGTCACCCGCAGCACCGAGCTGTCGAACCGGCTGGTCGAGGCGACCGCCCAGGGCTTCTGGCAGCCCGAGCAGGCCGAGCTGACCGCCGGGTACGTCGAGCGCTACTTCACCGACATGCCGGCAGCGGCGCGTCTGCGTACCGCGTGGGTGGCCGACGCGGTCACAGTGGCCGCGTATCCCCGCTACGCCGTGGCGCAGCCCACCCGGGAGCTGGCCGCGGCGCTGCTGGCCCGCGACGACCTCACGCCCGGCCTGCGGCGGTGGGTGACCGACCTGGACGACGACATGCGCCGGGCGCTCGTGGCCCGGACGGCGGTGGCCGTCGCGTCGGCCTGACCGGGCACACCGGGCGGGGCCTGCCCCGGCATGGCCGACCCCGCCCGGGCCCGTCCGAGACGCGGCCTACGATCGCTGAGTGGAGGAAGACATCCGGCGGGTCGGCATCATGGGTGGCACGTTCGACCCGATCCACCACGGGCACCTGGTGGCGGCGAGCGAGGTGGCCGACCGGTTCGGCCTCGACGAGGTCGTCTTCGTGCCGACCGGGCAACCGTGGCAGAAGGCGGAGGAAGCGGTCACCCCGGCCGAGGACCGCTACCTCATGACGGTGATCGCCACCGCCTCCAACCCCCGCTTCCAGGTGAGCCGGGTCGACATCGACCGGGGTGGTCCCACCTACACCGTCGACACGCTGCGCGACCTGCACGCCGAGTACGGCCCGAAGGCGCAACTGTTCTTCATCACCGGCGCGGACGCCCTGGAGCGCATCCTCTCCTGGAAGGACCTGGACGAGGTCCTCGAACTGGCCCACTTCATCGGCGTGACCCGGCCCGGCTTCGAACTCACCGACAAGCACCTGCCGGCCGACTCGGTCAGCCTGGTGCAGGTGCCCGCGATGGCGATCTCGTCGACCGACTGCCGCGCGCGGGTCGCCCGGGGCGAGCCGGTGTGGTATCTCGTGCCCGACGGTGTGGTGCAGTACATCGCGAAACGGCGTCTTTACCAGCGGTGATTCGACCCGCCCCGTCCCGTTTCATGCCTGAAACCGACCAGAACTGACAAGTCGCCACACCGCCGGGTGTGAGACGCTTGGAGGGTCGCACTGTTGATCGAAGGAGTACGGTGACAGTTTCCGAACGCGCGCACGAGCTGGCGATGGCCGCCGCCCAGGCCGCGGCCGACAAGAAGGCACAGGACATCGTCATCATCGACGTGGGCGACCAGCTCGCGATCACTGACGCGTTCCTGCTGGCCGCCGCTCCGAACGAGCGTCAGGTGCTCGCCATCGTCGACGCCATCGAGGAGCGCCTGCTGGAGCTGCCGGAGAAGGCCAAGCCGCTGCGCCGCGAGGGCGAGCGGGGTGGCCGCTGGGTGCTGCTCGACTACGTCGACATCGTGATCCACGTCCAGCACACCGAGGAGCGCGAGTTCTACGCGCTCGACCGGCTCTGGAAGGACTGCCCGCAGATCCCGTTCACCGATCGCGACCTGGCCGACTCGGCCGCCGGCACCGCCACCGCCGAATGACCCGCCTGATCGTCTGGCGGCACGGCAACACCGACTGGAACGCCGCCAACCGGGTCCAGGGTCAGACCGACGTGCCGCTCAACGACCTCGGCCGCGAGCAGGCCCGCGCCGCCGCGCCGGTGCTGGCCGCGCTGCGCCCGGACGCGATCGTCGCCAGCGATCTGCGCCGGGCCGCCGACACCGCCGCCGCGCTGTCGGCGCTGACCGGGCTGCCGGTCCGCTCCGACGCCCGGCTGCGCGAACGGCAGTTCGGCCAGTGGCAGGGTCTCACCCTGACCGAGGTGGCCGAGCGCTTCCCCGACGAGTACGCCCGCTGGCGGGCCGGCGATCCCGACCCCGGCGCCGGCATCGAGCCCCTGGGCGACCTGGGTGCCCGGCTCGGTGCCGGGTTCCAGGACGCGGCCGACCTGGCCACCGGCGGCACGGTCGTGGTGACCACCCACGGCGGCGGCGCCCGGCAGGGCGTCGGTCACCTGCTCGGCTGGGACCACACGGTGCTGCGCAGCCTCGGCGCGCTGGCGAACTGCCACTGGACCGAACTGCGTCACGACGACGTCCGGGGCTGGCACCTGCGCGCGCACAACGTCGGTCTGATCACCCAGCCGGCGCTCACCGACGCGGTCTGACACCTCCGGCCCCGGCACGTCACAGCGCCATCGGCTAGCGTGCCGGTCATGTCCGTCGCGGTCGTCACCGACTCCACCGCCTACCTGCCCCCCGACCTGGTCCGCGCACGCGGGCTCACAGTCGTCCCGCTGACAGTCGTGCTCAACGGCGCGGAAGGGCTGGAGGGTGTCGAGACCTCCCCGGCCGACGCCACCCGCGCGCTGAGCGGCCGGCGGGTCTCGGTGAGCACGTCCCGGCCCGCGCCGGAACAGTTCGCGCAGGTCTACCGCACGCTGCTCGCCGAGGGCGCCGACGGCGTGGTGTCGGTGCACCTGTCCGCCGAGCTGTCCGGCACGGTCGAGGCCGCCCGGCTGGCCGCCGCCGAGGTCGGCGACGACCGGGTCACCGTCGTGGACAGCCGATCCACGGGCATGGGCCTCGGCTTCCCGGCGCTCGCGGCCGCCGCGGCCGCCGCGCAGGGCGCCGACCTGACCGGGGTACGCGACGCGGCGCTGGACGCGGTCGCCCGGACCACCATCTACTTCTACGTCGACACGCTGGAGTTCCTGCGCCGGGGCGGCCGGATCAACGCGGCCGAGGCACTGCTCGGCACCGCCCTCTCGGTCAAGCCGATCATGCACATGCCGGACGGCGCGATCGTGGTCAAGGACAAGGTCCGTACCGCCAGCCGGGGCGTGGCACGCCTGGCCGACCTGGCCGTCGAGGTGGCCGGCGACGCGCAGGTGGACCTCGCGGTGCACCACCTCGCCGCACCGCAGCGGGCCGAGCAGTTGCTGACGGCGCTGACCGAGCGGCTGGGCGACCGCCTGCACGACACGTACGTGACCGAGGCCGGAGCGGTGGTCGCCGCCCACGCCGGGCCGGGGCTGGCCTGCGTGGTGATCCACCGCCGCACGCCCTAGGGTGGCCGGATGAGCCCACTGTCGTACGTCGTCACCGGCGGCGGACGCGGCGTCGGACAGGCCATCGTGGAACGGCTCGCCGCCGACGGGGGAACCGTTGTCGTGGTCGAGCGGGAGACCAGCGCGCTGGACTGGCTGGCCCGGCATCCGCTCGCCGACCGCCTGCACGCGGTGACCGGGGACGCCGGTGACGAGGCGGTCACCGATCGGGCCGCCGACCGCGCCGAGGCGCATGCGCCGCTCGGCGGCTGGGTCAACAACGCGGCCGTCTTCCGCGACGCCGACCTGCACCGCGCGCCCGCGCGCGAGGTCGTGGACCTGATCGCGCTCAACCTGCGGCCCGCCGTGGCCGGGGCCGGCACCGCGGTTCGCCGGTTCCTGGCCGCCCGCACCGGCGGCGCGATCGTCAACGTCTCCTCCCACCAGGCCCGCCGGGCGGTGCCGGGCGCGCTGCCGTACGCGACGGCCAAGGCCGCGTTGGAGGGGCTGACCCGGGCGCTCGCCGTCGACTACGGCCCCCGGGGGATCCGCGCCAACGCGGTAGCGCTCGGCTCCGTCCACACCGAACGGCACGCCGCCTACCGCGCCGGACTCGATCCGACGGAGGTCGCGCACGTCGACGCGGAGATGGCCCGGCTGCACCCGCTCGGCCGGATCGGGCGTACCGACGAGGTGGCCGAGGTGGTCGCGTTCCTGCTCTCCGAACGCGCGTCGTTCGTCAACGGCGCGACGGTGCCGGTCGACGGCGGACGGGCCGCGCTCGGGCTGGACCCGGAGGCGCGCTGACGTGACCCGCTGATCCCCCGAGGCGCCGCCCCTAGCACGGCCACTGCTTGATCGGGTGCCTGTCCACAGCGCCTCCGTCGTCCACAGACGAGCGTTCACCGGCCGATGCGGGACGGGTGATCGCCGTAGCGTCCCGAGCCGTGCCAGACGACGAGGAGACGACGGTACGGCGGCGGCTCGCCCGGCTGTTCGGGTTCGCGGACGCGGAAGCCGGACCGGTCTTCGAGGGCGGGGCCGGCTCCGGGTCCGCCCTCGGCGGCACCCGGCCCGATGTCCGAGCTCGGCTCGGGCGTGCGCCGGACGAGATCGAGCCGGGCTTCGGCCTGCGCCGCGGCTTCCCGGGGCACGACAGCGGGCGGGAGCATCCGTCCGGGACGGAGTCGACCGCCGGCGAGCCGGACGCCGACGACATCCATGACGCCCCGGCAGCCGGGCGCGGCCTGTCGTCACGGCTGCCTGGCCCCGGGGCGTTCGATCCCGGTCGCCGGGGCGTGCGCGCGCTCGCGGCGGTGGCGGCAGTGGTGGTCATGGCGGCAGCCGTCTGGGCATGGCGCTCGCGTCCCAGCGCCGAACCCGTCCAGCCGGTCGCGGCGTCCGCCGAGGCGCCGGTGAGCGAAGCGGTTTCCGGGATGCCCGCGCCGGCTGGCTCATCCGGTCAGGTGGTGGTGGCGCTGGCCGGGAAGGTCCGGCGGCCCGGCCTCGTCCGTCTCCCGGCCGGCGCGCGAGTGGCCGACGCGATCGAGGCGGCGGGCGGTGCGCTGCCCGGCGTCGACGTGGCGCTGCTCAATCCCGCCCGCAAGGTCACCGACGGAGAGCTGATCCTGGTCGGCGTCACCGCCCCGCCCGGCCAGGCCGCGCCCGGCCCTGCGGTGGGCGGCGGTGGAGCGCCGGGCGGCCCGGCGGCGCCGGCCGGACCGGTCAACCTGAACACCGCCACCCTGGCCCAGCTCGACGCGCTGCCGGGCGTCGGTCCGGTGCTCGCCCAGCGGATCCTCGACCACCGGGACCGCAACGGCGGGTTCCGGTCCGTGTCCGACCTGCGCCAGGTCGACGGCATCGGCGACGCCCGGTACGAGCAGCTCAAGGAACTGGTGACGGTGTGACAGGCCGACGTGGGCCGCGCCCGGCCCCGGGCGCCACCGACGGGGAGGCGGCGGGCCGCGACGCGCCCGACCTGCGGCTGGCCGGGTTGGCGGTGGCGGCCTGGCTCGCCGCGCTGGCCGGGCTGCACCTCAGCGTCAGCGCGACCGTGTGGGTGGCCGCCGTCGCCGCGGCGCTCGCCCTGCTCGCGGGCCTGCACCTGTGCGGCGTGCTGGGCCGGCCGGGTGCGCCGGCCCGCCGCTACGGCTGGATCGTGGTCGCCGTGCTGCTCGGCGTGCTCTGCGGGGCGGCGGCCACCGGCGCTCGCGTCGCGGTCCGTGACGCCGCTCCGGTCCGTGCCCTCATCACCGAACGTGCCCAGGTCACCGCCGAGCTGGTGCTGCGCGACGATCCCCGCCCGGTACGCGGTGCGCCCGGCCGGCAACTGATGCTGCTGGTCCGCGTGGACCTGATCCGGCTCACCGGACCCGACGGCGCGCGCGTCACCGGCCCGGTACGCGCCCTCGTGCTCGCCACCGACCCGGCCTGGCGGCCACTGCTGCCGGGGCAGCGGGTCACCAGCCGGGGACGGCTGTCCGCCCCGCGCGGTGGCGACCTGACCGCCGCCGTGCTCTCCACCACCGGCCCGCCCACGCTGCGCGGCGAGGCGTCCTGGCCGCAACGGGCCGCGGGCGTGCTGCGGACCGGGCTGCAACGGGCCTGCGAGCCGCTGCCCGACGCGCCGGGCGGGCTGCTGCCCGGCCTGGTGGTGGGCGACACCAGCCGGTTGCCGCCGGAGGTGGAGGAGGACTTCCGGGCCACCGGGATGACCCACCTCAACGCCGTGTCCGGCTCCAACGTGGCGATCGTCGTCGGGGCGGTGCTGCTGCTGGCCCGCTGGGCCCGCGCGGGCCCGCGTACCGCCGCCACGCTCTGCGTGCTCGCGCTCGTCGGGTTCGTCATCCTGGTGCGGCCCTCGGCGAGCGTGGTGCGTGCCGCCGCGATGGGCGCGATCGGTCTCGCCGCGCTCGCCGCCGGACGGTCCCGATCGGCGCTGCCGGCGCTCGCCACCGCCGTCACCGGGCTGATCCTGTACGACCCGGACCTCGCGGGCGACCCGGGTTTCGCGTTGTCGGTCTGTGCCACCGGGGGACTGCTGCTGCTCGCGCCGGGGTGGCGGGACGCGCTGCGGCGCCGGGGCGTACCGGCTGGGCTGGCCGAGGCGCTCGCGGTGCCGGCCGCCGCGCAACTGGCCTGCGGCCCGGTGATCGCCGGGCTGTCCGCGACGGTGAGCCTGGTGGCGGTGCCGGCGAACCTGCTGGCGGTGCCGGCCGTCGCGCCGGCCACCGTGCTCGGCGTCCTGGCGGCGGTGTTGTCGCCGGGGTGGCCGGGCGGCGCGGAGTTCCTGGCCTGGCTGGCGAGCTGGCCGGCGCGCTGGCTGGTGGCGGTCGCCGCACATGGGGCGGACCTGCCCGCCGGGAACCTGCCGTGGGCGGGCGGGGTGGCCGGGGCACTGCTGCTCGCGGCGGTGAGCGTGGCACTGCTGCACGCCTTGCGGCGACGCCGGGCGCGGCGACTGATCGCTGTCGTCGCGGTGGCGGTGGTGCTGGGCGCGGTGCCGGTCCGGCTGCTCGCCTCCGGCTGGCCGCCGCGCGGCTGGGTGGTGGTGGCGTGCGCGGTGGGGCAGGGGGACGCCGTGGTGCTGCCGGTCGCCGCCGGCCGGGCCGTCGTGGTCGACGCCGGCCCGGAGCCGTCAGGCGTGGACACCTGCCTGCGCCGCCTTGGCGTACGCGAGGTGCCGCTGCTGGTGGTCAGTCACTTCCACGTCGACCATGTCGGCGGCGTGGCCGGGGTGTTCCGGGGCCGGCGGGTGGGTGCGGTGGTGGGTCCGTCCTGGTCCGAGCCGCCCTACGGCGCCGCCCAGGTACGCGAGGCGGCCCGCCGGGCCGGTGCGCCGCTCGCTGCGGTGCAGGCGGGCTGGCGGTGGCGGGCGGGTGCGGTGGACCTGCTCGCGGTCGGTCCGCCGTATCCGCTGCGGGGCAGCCGGTCCGATCCGAACAACAACTCGCTGGTGCTGGCCGCCACCGTGGGCAGGGTACGGATCCTGCTCACCGGTGACGCCGAGACGGAGGAACAGCGGGCGATGCTGGAGACGATGCCGGCCACCGGGATCCGGGCCGACGTGCTGAAGGTCGCCCACCACGGGTCGGCGTACCAGGCGCCGGAATTCCTGGCCGCGGTGCGTCCGGCGGTGGCGCTGGTGTGCGTGGGCGTCGACAACGACTACGGGCATCCCAACGCCGGGCTGCTGGACCGGCTGACCCGGGGTGGCGCCCGGGTGCTGCGTACCGACACCGATGGGGACGTCGCCGCGGTCCGGGCGGGTGGCGGTCTCGTGGTGGTGAGGCGCGGCGCCGAGTCCGGACCGTCACGGTGAACGGGGGTCTTGTGGTGGTAGGCGGTAGATCAAGGCAAATGTCTTGATTTGCGCTGTGTGCGGGCTGCGCCGTCACAGTCCCCGATGAGCAGGCCCAGCAGGGTCGGAGGGCGTGCGAGTATGGGCGGCGTGACCCCCGCCGACCTGCCTCCTATTGTGCTCGTCCTCGGCGACGAGGAGCTGCTCGCCACGCGAGCGGTCACCGAAACCGTCGCCCGGGCCCGCGAGGTCGACCCCGACGTGGACGTGCGGGAATACCAGGCCGGCGCCCTCACGGTCGGCGAGATCGCCGAGATGCTCAGCCCGTCGCTGTTCGGCGGTCGCCGGGTGCTCGTGCTCCGCTCCGGCCAGGACGCCCGCAAGGACCTGTCCACCGCGCTGCTGGCGTACGCGAAGAATCCCGACCCGGACGTGCAGCTCGTGGTGCTGCACCTGGGCGCGGCCAAGGGCAAGGCGTTCGCCGACGGCCTGCGTGCGGCGGGCGCCACTGTGGTGCCGGCGGTCAAGCTCAAGGGTGACCGGGAGCGGGCCGCCTTCGTGCGCGACGAGATCCGCCGCATCGGCGGCAAGTGCTCGCCCGACGCGGCCGACGCCCTGGTCGCGGCCGTCGGCAACGACATGCGCGAGCTGGCCGCCGCCTGCTCGCAACTGGTCGCCGACACCGACGGGCGGATCGGCGCCGACACGGTCGCCCGGTACTACCGGGGCCGGGCCGAGGTGACCGGCTTCACCGTCGCCGACGCGACGATGATCGGTGACGTGCCCGGCGCGCTGGAAGCGCTGCGGTGGGCGCTGCACGTCGGCGTCGACCCGGTGCCGATCGCCGACGCGCTGGCCGACGGCGTACGGACCGTGGCCCGGATCGCCGCCGCCGGCCGGGGCAACGCGTTCCAACTGGCCAAGACGCTCGGCATGCCGGCCTGGAAGATCGAGAAGGCTCAGGTACGCGCCCGGGGCTGGACGCCGGAGGGTCTGGTGGAGGCGATGCGGGTGGCCGCCGAGTGCAACGCGGCGGTGAAGGGCGGCGCCGACGACCGCGCGTACGCGCTGGAGCGGGCCGTGTTCTCGGTGGCGGCGGCCCGGCAGGGCGGCGCCCGGTGACCCGAGCGTGGTCGACGGTGGCCACGGACGAGGAGCGGTACCGTCCGCTCTACGCCCGGGCGCTCGGCCTGCGCTTCATCAACCCGGGCGGGGTGCTCTGTTTCCTCTTCTTCGAGGGCGCTATGGCGCTGGCCGTCCTGCTCGCGCTCGCCGAGCTGGTGAGCTGGTGGGCGGTGGTGGTGCTGCCGATCGCGGTGGCGGCCATGGTCAAGCTCAACGACGTGGTGGCCGAGGTGGTCGTCCGCACCGCGGCGCAGGTGCCCGAGCAGGAGCGGGACCGCTTCCGTCGGCAGATGGAGCCGGTGATCGGGCGGGCCCGGGTGCCCACCAGCGCCCGCGCGCTACCGGGTGCCACGGCGAGCGCCCGGCCAGTGCCGGCGAGCACGACGCCGGGGAGCACGACGCCGGTCGCCGACTCCCGGGGCGTCCGCTACCACCATCCGCAACGGTCGACGTTCAACCACCCAGGCGAGCGGTAGCAGCCCGCAGGCAGCACCTCCGCCGAAGACGGCGGCGCGTGATCGGTGGGGATTGCGGACAGCCGGAAGCCCCGTGGGCGCGGTGGCCCCGGGGCTTCCGGTGGGATATGTAGCGCTGGTCAGGCGGAGAACGAGGCGACGCGCTTGGCGATCGCCGACTTCCGGTTGGCCGCCTGGTTGGAGTGAATGACACCCTTGCTGGCAGCCTTGTCCAGCTTGCGGGTGGCCTCACGCATGAGCACGGTGGCCTTCTCGGTGTCGCCCGCCTCGGCAGCCTCGTTGAACTTCCGGATGGCGGTCTTCAGCGACGACTTGACCGACTTGTTACGCAGCCGGCGCTTCTCGTTCTGCCGGTTGCGCTTGATCTGGGACTTGATGTTCGCCACGCGACAGCCTCGTCTTGATAGCTCGGGTTGGTCTGCTTTCGCGCACGACGAGCATGCGTCATCGCCGCGCGAAAAGCCAGGCTACCAGGTCGCCCCCGGGCGAGCCAAAACGCCTCCACCCCGGCCCCGGCCCGGGCCTGGTCACGAGCCCGGCGACGCCCGCCGCGAGCAGGGCGTCGGGCGTGATCACCAGCCCCGGCGCCCGGTCAGCCAGCCGAGCGCCTGCTCCCCACTCCAGCGTTGGTGGGCGCGCAGGTGCGGGGAGCCGTTCGACGGCCCGGCCGCGGCGCCGGTCAGGTAGTAGCCGGCCAGCGCGGCGAGCGTCACGTCCAGCGCGTCGCCGGGCGCTCCCGCCGCCGCCGGGTGGCCGGCGAACGCGGCGTCCGCGTCCAGGCCGCTGGCGTACGCGGTGAGTAGCAGCCCGGCCAGGTCGAACCAGGCGGGCCCGTGGCAGAGCCAGGGCCAGTCGCACAGCCAGGCCCGCCCGTCGGCGTCGATCAGCAGGTTGTCCACCCGCAGGTCGCCGTGGGCCAGCCCAGGGGCCGCGTCGGCGTACAGGGGCAGGCGCGATTCCAGGGCGACCAGCTCGGCCAGCGGCGCGCCGGCGGCCGCCTCGGGCAGCGGCTCGCGCCCGGCGGCCACCTCGCCCCACCAGAGGATGTCGTCGCGGGCCAGGTCCGCGAGGCGGGGGAGCCGGAGCGCGGCCAGCTCCGCGGGCGGGTCGCCGAGCGCGGCGGCCACTTCGGCGTACGTGGCGAGGGCGGCGTCCAGCTCGGCCGGCGCCCAGGGCAGCCGGGGGGTGTGCCCGTCGATCGCCTCGAGCGCGAGCGCGTACCAGCCGGACTCGGTGAGCGCCCAGCGCGGCCGGGGCACCGGCAGCCCGGCCGGGAGCCGGGCCAGGATCGCCGCCTCGTGGGCGTACCAGTCGACCAGGTGCCGCTGCCCGTGCAGCGCCGCCGCCTTGACGAACACGCGCTCCCCGGCGGGGCCGGTCAGCACGGCGGTGAAGCCGCTGGTGAACCCGCCGGCCGCCACCCGTACCGCCGCCGGTGGACCGCCGATCCGGGCGGCCAGCGCGTCGCGCAGCCCGGCCGGCAGGTCGGCCCAGCTTGGCCGGACGGCTGTCGACCCGTACGGGACCGGCGGTAGGGAGATCGCGCGCACCGCACCATGCTGCCGCACCGGCGGCGCGCGGCGAACCGACGCGTCGGTGGGCTCTGCCAGACTGCCTGCCATGAGGACCGACGAGTTCTGGCAGTTGATCGACGAGGCCCGTGCCGGTGCCGGGGGAGAGCCCGACGCGGTGGCCGCCCGGGCGGTCGCGCTGCTGGCCGAGCGTGACCCGGAGGAGATCGTCGGATACGCCCACCACCAGCGGCGGGTGCTCGCGGCCTCCTACAAGGTCGACCTCTGGGGCGCGGCCTACCTGATCAACGGGGGCGCCTCGGACGACGGCTTCGAGTATTTCCGGGGCTGGCTCATGACGCAGGGGCGGGCGGTGTTCGCGGGGACGGTCGGCGACCCGGACTCGCTGGCCGAGCTGCCGCAGGTGCGGGCCGCCGCGCTCAGCGGCGAGGAGTTCGAGTGCGAGCAGATGCTGGCGGTGCCGTGGGACGCGTACCGGAAGGCCACCGCGTCCGACCTGCCGGCCGAGCGTGACCCGGTCCCGGTGCCCGACCTGAACGACTTCTGGGACTTCGACGACGAGGAGGAGGCCCGCCGCCGGCTGCCGAGGCTGGCCGCCCTGTTCGTCGAGCCACCGGTGGAATAGCCGCGGAGTGAAGGGGGAGTCCGGGCGCGTCCCGGACGACGTGGGACCATGGAGCGGGCCGGCGGCGCGCCGGCCCGCTCACGTCAGCCGACCAGAACGGACCGCTGTGCCACCGACGCTCGATCCCGGCGCGAACGCTCCTGGTGCCACCGACCCGGCGCGCATCCGGAACTTCTGCATCATCGCCCACATCGACCACGGGAAGTCGACCCTGGCCGACCGGATGTTGCAGCTCACCGGTGTGGTCGACCCCCGGCAGATGCGCGCGCAGTACCTGGACCGGATGGACATCGAGCGCGAGCGCGGCATCACCATCAAGAGCCAGGCCGTGCGGATGCCGTGGACGATCCGTGAAGGTGACCGGGCCGGCGAGGCCGCCGTGCTCAACATGATCGACACCCCGGGCCACGTGGACTTCACCTACGAGGTGTCCCGTTCGCTGGCCGCCTGCGAGGGCGCGCTCCTGCTCGTCGACGCCGCGCAGGGCATCGAGGCGCAGACGCTTGCCAACCTCTACCTGGCGCTCGAGAACGACCTGCGCATCATCCCGGTGCTCAACAAGATCGACCTGCCGGCCGCCCAGCCGGAGAAGTACGCCGAGGAGCTGGCCCACCTGATCGGCGGGGACCCGGCGGACTGCATCCGGGTCTCCGGCAAGACCGGTGACGGTGTGTCCTACCTGCTCGACGAGATCGTCCGGCAGTTCGTGCCGCCGGTGGGCGACGCCGAGGCCCCGGCCCGCGCGATGATCTTCGACTCGGTGTACGACGTCTACCGGGGCGTCGTCACCTACGTCCGGGTGATCGACGGCCGGATCTCCGCCCGGGACCGGATCAAGATGATGTCCACCGGTGCGGTCCACGAGCTGCTGGAGATCGGCGTCATCTCGCCGGAGATGGTGAAGGCCGACGCGCTCGGCGTCGGCGAGGTGGGCTACCTGATCACCGGCGTGAAGGACGTGCGCCAGTCCCGGGTCGGTGACACCGTCACCATCAACAACAACCCGGCCAAGGAGGCGTTGGGCGGCTACAAGGACCCGAAGCCGATGGTCTACTCGGGCCTCTATCCGATCGACGGCTCGGACTACCCGAACCTGCGCGAGGCGCTGGACAAGCTCAAGCTCAACGACGCGGCGCTCGTCTACGAGCCGGAGACCTCCGGAGCGCTGGGCTTCGGCTTCCGCTGCGGTTTCCTCGGCCTGCTGCACCTGGAGATCATCCGGGAGCGGCTGGAGCGGGAGTTCAACCTCGACCTCATCTCCACCGCGCCGAACGTGGTCTACCGGGCCATCCAGGAGGACGGCGAGGAGATCGTGGTCACCAACCCGAGCGAGTACCCGACCGGCAAGATCGCCGAGGTGTACGAGCCGACGGTGCGGGCCACGGTGCTGACCCCGAACGACTACGTCGGCGCGGTGATGGAGCTGTGCCAGGGCCGCCGGGGCAGCCTGCTCGGCATGGACTACCTCTCCGCCGACCGGGTGGAGCTGCGCTACACGCTGCCGCTGGCCGAGATCATCTTCGACTTCTTCGACCAGCTCAAGAGCCGCACCAAGGGCTACGCCTCGCTCGACTACGAGCCCTCCGGCGAGCAGGCGTCCGACCTGGTGAAGGTGGACATCCTGCTGCACGGCGAGCCGGTCGACGCGTTCAGCGCGATCGTGCACAAGGACAAGGCGTACACGTACGGGACGACGATCGCGGCGAAGCTGCGCACGCTGATCCCGCGCCAGCAGTTCGAGGTGCCGATCCAGGCCGCCATCGGCAGCCGGGTGATCGCCCGGGAGACCATCCGCGCGATCCGCAAGGACGTGCTCGCCAAGTGCTACGGCGGTGACATCAGCCGCAAGCGCAAGCTGCTGGAGAAGCAGAAGGAGGGCAAGAAGCGGATGAAGATGGTGGGCCGGGTGGAGGTTCCCCAGGAGGCGTTCATCGCGGCGCTGTCGTCCGACTCCGGCGACGGCAAGCCCGCCGGCAAGAAGTAGCAGCCAGACTCCACGTCCCCGGCCGGCGTCCTCCTCGGAGGCGCCGGCCGGTCGCGTACCCAGGAGTTTTTCAGCTTGTGGCAGCGCTCCCACCTGCGGTTTCGGCCCGGCGGGGGGAGCGGCGGTCGATGCCGTCGGTTTCGGTTTTCGATGCGTCGGGCACTAACCGGGGCACGACAGCAAACGCACAGAACGTGCGAAATCGCTTTAGGAGGACCGACCGTGGAGTTGACCGTCTGGGGCATCATCACCGCGCTGGTCGTGGGTCTGATCGTCGGCGCGCTGGGCCGGCTGGTCGTGCCGGGCCGGCAGAACATGCCGATGTGGCTGCACATGGTGATCGGCGTCGGCGCGGCGCTGCTGGGCACCGTCCTGGCCCGCGCGCTCGGCATCGCCACGCAGACCAGCGGCATCGACTGGGCCGAGCTGGCCGTGCAGGTCGTGCTCGCCGCCATCGGTGTGGCGCTGGTGGCCGGCGTCGGCCGCCGCCGCAGCGTCTCGCATCACTGATCCACGCACCACGCGCCTCGACGGGCGCCCGGCCGTATCGGCCGGGCGCCCGTCGGCGTATTCGGCGCATTGAACCCTGTCGGTGCGCCGGGTGCGCCCACCGCGCCGGGTTTCGGGGAGAAGCAGCAGGTCAGGGTGCGTCTGAACAATTCGTCATCGGAGCCGGTTTGGATTTCGGGGCGGTCGGGAACTTAGCGATCACGACAGTAAACACACGAGAACGTGTGACCGGATCTTAAGGAGGAGGGCGACCATGGAGCTCACCGTTTGGGGCATCATCACCGCGCTGGTCGTGGGTCTGATCGTCGGCGCGCTGGGCCGGCTGGTCGTGCCGGGCCGGCAGAACATGCCCATCTGGCTGCACATGCTGATCGGCGTCGGCGCCGCGCTTCTGGGCACGATCGTCGCCCGGGCCTCCGGCTTCGCCAACACCGCCGGCATCGACTGGCGCGAGCTGATGCTGCAGGTGCTCTTCGCCGCGATCGGCGTGGCCCTGGTGGCCGGCGTCGGCCGTCGCCGCAGCGTCTCGCGCTACTGACCCCGCACCACGCGCCTCGACGGGCGCCCGGCCTCACCGGCCGGGCGCCCGTCGGCATGTGTGGGCTCCGAACAGCCCGGCCGGCATCGATGCCGACCGGGCTCCGGCTGCGATACGGTCCCTGTGCCCTCCGTCACGCACACCCCCTGTTGTAAAGGAAATTTTCCTACTAAGGTGCGGCGGAGAAGGTTAGTGCCAAACGGCCCTGAGGGAGATATGGCGTGAACAGGTGGAAGCGGCTGGCTCCGGTCACCGCCATCGTGGCGTCGGCCGCGTTGGTGCTGACCGCGTGCGGTGGCTCCGGCGACGACGACAGCGCCGCCGACAACAGCAAGCTCACTGTGTGGATGATGGGTGAGGGCGGCGACGCCCAGACCACGTTCCTCGACGGCGTCGAGGCGGAATTCAAGAAGAAGCACCCCGAGACCGACGTCGTGGTGCAGTACATTCCCTGGCTCGAGGCGCCGAAGAAGTTCCAGGCCGCGCTCGCCGGTGGTGAGGGCCCGGACGTCACCGAGCTGGGCAACACCGAGACCCAGGGCTGGGCCGCGCAGGAGGCCCTGGCCGACGTCTCGGACAAGTTCGGCGATTGGTCCGAGGGCAAGGACATCCTGCCCGACCTGGTCAAGAACGCCCAGCTCGACGGCAAGCAGTACGGCGTGCCGTGGTACGCCGGCGTACGTGCCGTCTACTACCGCACCGACTGGTTCGCCGAGGCCGGCGTCAAGCCGCCGACGAACTGGGAGGAGATGGTCGCGGCCGCGAAGGCGGTCCAGGCCAAGAAGCCCGGCACCTACGGCATCGCCCTGCCCGGCAACTCCGAGCTGCCGTTCTACTCCTTCCTCTGGGGTGCCGGCGGGGAGATCGCCACCAAGGAGGGCGACACCTGGAAGTCCGGCTACAACACCCCCGAGGCGCAGAAGGCGGTCAAGTTCTGGACCGACCTGGTGACCGTGCACAAGGTCGCCCCGCCGGCCGCCGCCGGGTGGAACGAGGTCGACGCCCGTACCCAGTTCGCCACCGGCAAGGCCGCCATGGCGTTCGCCGGTAGCTGGCAGGGCGGCGCGATGAAGAAGGACAACCCCGACATCGAGAAGGTGTGGGGCACGTTCCCGATCCCCGGCCCGGACGGCAAGGCCGCCCCGGCGTTCGCCGGCGGCTCCGACATCGCCATCTGGAAGGACAGCAAGCGGGCGGCGCTGGCCTGGGACTACATGACCGTGCTGCTGAGCAAGCAGAAGGACAAGGAGTTCGCGAGCAGCCTCGGCTTCTTCCCGGTCTACCAGGACCTGGTCAGCAGCGGCGACTACGCCAACGACAAGGTGATGGCCGCGTTCGCCACCGCCATCCAGAACACCAAGCTGACCCCGCTCACCCCGAAGTGGGTCGAGGTCAGCCGGACCAAGACGGTGACCCAGGCGATGAACAGCTCGGTCATCAAGGGGCAGAAGACGGTCGAGAAGGCCACCGCCGACGCGGCCACCGAGATGGAAAGCATCCTCAACGCCAAGTGACCACGCTGACCGAGGTCACCGGTGAGGCCGCCGCGCGGGAGACCCCCGCGCGGCGGCGCCGCCGCCGGGTGGACCACCTTCCGTACCTGCTGCTCCTGCCCTGCCTGGCGATCATCGCCGTGCTGCTGCTCTGGCCGCTCGGCCAGGTCGTGTGGATGTCCTTCCACAAGCTGGACAGCGTCCGGCAGTTGCGCGGCGACCGCGAGTGGCCGTGGGTCGGCCTGGCCAACTACGCGCAGATCCTCGGCGACCCGTTCTTCCGTACGGTGCTGCGCAACACAGTGCTGTTCGCGCTCGCCAACGTGGCGCTCACGATGATCCTCGGCACCCTGGTCGGGCTGCTGCTCAACCGCCTGGGCAAGAAGATGGCCACGTTCGTGGCGAGCTGCGTGATGCTCGCCTGGGCCACCCCGGCGCTGACCGGCACGATCGTCTGGAAGTGGATCTTCGACGACACCAGCGGGCTGGTCACCTGGCTGTTCAACAAGCTCCCCGACGGGCTCTCCACCGCCCTGTTCGGGCGCAGTGACTGGACCGGGTACGGCTGGTTCAACGACCCGCTGCTGTTCTTCGCCATCCTGACGCTCGTGGTGGTCTGGCACTCGTTCCCGTTCATCTCGGTGAGCGTGCTGGCCGGGCTCAAGAGCGTGCCGACGGAGTTGCAGGAGGCGGCCCGGGTCGACGGCGCCGGGCCGTGGAAGGTGTTCTGGTCGGTGACGTTCCCGGTCCTGCGGCCGGTCTTCGGCATCCTCGTGGTGCTCTCCACGATCTGGGACTTCAAGGTCTTCACCCAGCAGTTCGTGCTGGCCGGCGGCACCCAGGACCGGTCGACGTTCATGCTGTCGATCTACTCGTACGCGGAGGCGTTCTCGCCACCGCCCAAGTACGGCCTCGGCTCGGCCATCGCGGTCATCCTCACCGTGATCCTGCTCGTGGTGACCGCCCTGTACGTCCGCATGGTGCTGCGGCAGGAGGACGAATGATGAAGAAGATCGCCCTCAACGGCGCCGGCCTGCTGGTCGCGCTCTTCGCCGCGTTCCCGGTCTACTGGATGGTGGCGACCTCGCTGAAGCCCAACCGGGAGATCTTCTCGTCCACCCCCCGCCCGGTGCCGGCGGAGCCGACGCTGGAGCACTACCGGGAGATCCTCACCGGCAACCTGATCCCGGGCGTGACGTTCGCCGACTTCTTCCTCAACAGCGCGCTCGTCGCGCTGGCGACGGTGCTGCTGAGCGGGCTGGTCGCGCTGCTCGCCGCGACCGCCGTGGCCCGGTTCCGGTTCAAGCTGCGCACCACGTTCCTGATCATGCTGCTGGTGGTGCAGATGATCCCGCTGGAGGCGCTTGTCATCCCGCTGTTCCTGATGATCCAGCGGCTCGGCCTCTACAACACGCTGCCCAGCCTGATCCTCACGTACCTCGGCTTCTCGCTGCCGTTCGCGGTCTGGATGCTGCGCGGCTTCGTCGCGGCGGTGCCGAAGGAACTGGAGGAGGCCGCCGCCATCGACGGGGCCAGCCGGGCCCAGACGTTCCGCAAGGTGCTGTTCCCGCTCGTCGCGCCCGGCCTGGTCGCCACCAGCATCTTCTCGTTCATCACCGCCTGGAACGAGCTGATCTTCGCGTTGACCTTCATCAACGACCAGCAGAAGTACACGCTGCCGGTGGCCATGACGTTCTTCTTCGGCCGCGACGACACCGCCTGGGGCTCGGTGATGGCCGCGTCCACGCTGTTCACCCTGCCGGTGATCGTGTTCTTCCTGCTGGTGCAGCGCCGGATGGTCTCCGGCCTGGTCGCCGGAGCGGTAAAGGGCTGAGCGCCGGGCGATCCGGCGCCGGTCAGGCGGCGAACACCTCGGCGCGCACCTCGGTGGCGGGGTCGCCCTTCACCCGGGCCCAGGAGCCCTGCTCGGCGGTCCATTCCAGGTTGCCGAAGCGGACCTTCTTCACGCCGTGGTCGTCGGCGTGCGAGACCAGCCAGTGCGCGTACCGCCAGCCGTTGCGATCGTCACCGGCCGGCACGGTGAGCGCGGTCAGGTCCGTCGCCGTGGGCAGCTGTGGCAGCCCCCAGTCCAGTGACAGGCTCTCCAGCACGGCGCTGGCGGCGGCCGGGCCGCGCATCGTCGGCGGTGAGGAGACGGTGCAGGCCACCGCGCCGGTCGCGTGGCCGAGCAGCGCCCGGGTGAGGACCTCCGACTCGTCCGACCACTTCTCGTACGCCTCGGGGAACGCCGACCGCTGCACCCGCTGGGCGGCGTCGGTGACCCGCATCCGCTCCCAGCCCTTGACCTTCTTCAGCGCGGCGTAGAACTTGTTCGCCGCGTACCGCGGGTCCTGGATCTCCTCCGGGGTGCCCCAGCCCTGGCTCGGGCGCTGCTGGAACAGGCCGAGCGAGTCGCGGTCGCCGTGCGCGATGTTGCGCAGGTGCGACTCCTGGTACGCCGTCGCCAGCGCCACCACCACCGCCCGCTCGGGCATCCGGCGCTGCATCCCGATGGCCGCGATCGTCGCCGCGTTCGCCATCTGGTCGGCGCCGAGCACCACCTCGCCGTCCGCCCTCACGGTGCAGGTCCGGCTGGCCAGCGGCAGCCGCAGGTGCTCACCGAACTGCTTGGTCACGACATAGACCGCGAGCAGTGCCAGCACGCACACCGCCACACCGGCCGCCACGATCGCCCCTCGCGTCCGCACCCGCACCCCCTGTCCCGACAGTCCGACAAGCGTACGTCCCCTCCGCCGGCGCGGGCCTCGGCCGACCGGCGGGCCCCAAGATCGCTCATGTGGGGCCCGCCGCACAGCTCAGTCGCCGGCGGGCACCCAGGCGGCGGGACGCTTCTCCCGGAACGCCATCACGCCCTCGCGCCCTTCGTCGGAGAGGAAGTACCCGGTGGAGAGCGCGGCCAACTCGGCGATCTCGGCCCGCAGGTCGGGCCCGGCGGGCCGGCGCAGCAGCTCCTTCGCCCCGGCCAGCGCCCCCGGGGCGCCCTTGACGAGCGAGTCGCAGTAGCGGCCGACGGCGGCGTCCAGCTCGCCGGCCGGCACCGCGGCGGTGACCAGGCCGATCTCGGCGGCGCGGCGGCCGTCGAACGTGTCGCCGGTCAGGTACAGCTCGGCGGCCGCCCGCTGGCCCAGCCGGGGCAGCACGGTCGCCGAGATCACCGCCGGGATCACCCCGATCCGCACCTCGGTGAACGCGAACGTCGCCTCCTGCGCGCAGACCGCCAGGTCGGCGGCGGCGATCAGGCCCAGCCCACCGGCCCGGGCCGGCCCGGCCACCTTCGCCACCACCGGCTTCGGGCATTCCCGTACCGCCACCAGCACGTCGCCGAGCATCCCGGCGGGCACGGTGCCGCTGGCGTACGCGGCGGCGGTCTCCTTCAGGTCGGCGCCGGAGCAGAAGACCGGGCCGGTGTGGTCGAGCACGATCGCGCGTACCGCGTCGTCGGCGACCGCGTCGGCCAGCCCGGCCAGCAGCTGGGTCATCAGGGGTGTGGAGAGCGCGTTGCGGTTGTGCGGGCTGTCCAGGGTGAGGGTGGTCACCCCACGGGCCGTGGCGACTCGCACGAGAGCGTCCGGAGAGGTCATGCCGGGCAGACTAGTGGCCATGCCCGGCGTCCTTCCAGAAGGCGAACCCGTCCCGCGCGACGGATCGCTGCCCGCCACCGCCCGTCGCGCCGTCGGCGCGCGCGGCTTCGGCGTGTACGTCCACGTCCCGTTCTGCGCCTCCCGGTGCGGTTACTGCGACTTCAACACGTACACCGCCTCGGAGCTGGGCGGCGGGGCGAGCCGCGAGACGTACGCCGACTCCGTGCTGGCCGAGCTGGCGCTGGCCGCCCGGGTGCTGGGCGACTCGCCGCCGCAGCGGGTGGACACCGTCTTCGTCGGCGGCGGCACGCCCACCCTGCTGCCCGCCGACGACCTGGCCCGGATCCTCGACGGCATCGACCGCGTCTGGGGGCTGGCCGCCGACGCCGAGGTGACCACCGAGGCCAACCCCGAGTCGGTGAGCCCGGAGTCGCTCAAGACGCTGCGGGCCGCCGGCTACACCCGGATCTCGCTGGGCATGCAGTCCGCCGCGCCGGGCGTGCTCGCGGTGCTCGACCGGCGGCACAGCGCGGGCCGGGCCACCGCCGCCGCCCTGGAGGCCCGCGACGCCGGGTTCGAGCACGTGAACCTGGACCTGATCTACGGCACGCCGGGGGAGACGGCGGAGGACTTCGCCGCCTCGCTGGCCCAGGTGGTCGACGCCGGGGTGGACCACGTCAGCGCGTACGCCCTGATCGTGGAGGACGGCACCCGGTTGGCCGCGCGGATGCGCCGGGGCGAGCTGCCGTATCCCTCCGACGACGTGGCGGCGGACCGCTACCTGGCCGCGGAGGACGCGCTCGGCGCGGCCGGGTTCTCCTGGTACGAGGTGTCGAACTGGGCCCGCTCGGCGACGGCGGCGTGCCGGCACAACCTGCTCTACTGGACCGGCGCCGACTGGTGGGGCCTGGGCCCGGGGGCGCACAGCCACGTCGGCGGCGTGCGCTGGTGGAACGTCAAGCACCCGAGCGCGTACGCGGCGCGGCTGGCCGAGGGCGCCTCACCCGCGCTGGCCCGGGAACTGCTCACCCCGGACGAACAGCACATGGAGGACGTGATGCTGCGGGTGCGGCTCGCCTCCGGCCTGCCGCTGGACGTGCTGGACGAGCCCGGCCGGGCGGGCGCCGAGCGGGCCCGGGACGCCGGGCTGCTCGACGCCGGGGCGTACGCGCGAGGGCTGGTGGTGCTGACGCTGCGCGGACGGCTGCTGGCCGACGCGGTGGTACGTGACCTGCTGCCGTGACCGGCACCGGCCGGCCGCCCCCTCGGCCGGCCGGCGGTGTCACTTGATGAAGTTGAAGGTCATCGGGTAGCGGTAGAGCACGCCCTCGTTGGCCTTGACCCCACCGATGATCCCGAAGATCAGCGGCACCAGCCAGACCAGCATCGGGACGAAGAACAGGATCCCGCAGGTGACGACCGTGATCACCCAGGCGAGCACGCTGGCGATGGTCCAGGTGATCTGGAAGTTCAGCGCCGAGACCGCGTGGGCGCGGACGGTCGGCGACTGCTGGCCGCGGACCATCATCGCGATCAGCGGGGCGACCCAGCCGAGCAGGCCGCCGCCGACGATGACGCCGGCCGCGCCGCCGAAGTGCGCCACCAGGGCCCACGTCTTCTCGTCGCTGTTGGCGTACGCGGCGGGGCCGTACCCGGCACCGGCCGGGTAGCCGGTGTCGTAGCCGGGCGCGCCGCCCGGCGGGGGGTAGCCGCCCGGAGGCGGATAGTCGCCGGGCGGGGGATAGCCGCCGGCACCCGGAGCCCCGGACAGTGGGGCGGTGGGCGGTTCGCTGCCCGGCGACGAGCCGTACGGCGCCGACGGGTCGGGTTGGGGTCCGTAGTCCCCTGCCCCCGGAGGGCGAGGAGGTTCAGTCATGGTCGCCACGGTAGGTGCACGGGTCAACTCGCACCAGAGCGACACAGACCGACGATGACCGGCCGTTCGGGCCGATCGGGCGGAGCCGGGTGGCGGGCCGCACCGCAGGTCCGTCAGACGATCGTCGCGTCTGCGGGGGTGCCGACGTAGACTGGCACTCGCTACAGTCGAGTGCCAGCCGCCCGGCGGATGCCGCGTGCCGGCCCGACCGAGGTGCGTCAGGAGGTGGGACATGGGTCTCGACGACCGCAAACTCGCCGTGCTGCGCGCGATCGTCGAGGACTACGTCGCCACGCAGGAGCCGGTGGGCAGCAAGGCCCTGGTCGAGCGGCACCAGCTCGGCGTCTCGCCGGCCACCGTGCGTAACGACATGGCGGTGCTGGAGGAGGAGGGCTACATCCGGCAGCCGCACACCAGTGCCGGCCGGGTGCCCACCGACCGCGGCTACCGTCTCTTCGTCGACCGGCTCTCCCGGGTGAAGCCGCTGAGCCCGGCCGAGCGCCGGGCGATCGAGCGCTTCCTCGTCGGCGCCGTCGACCTGGACGACGTGGTGCACCGCACGGTCCGGCTGCTCGCGCAGCTCACCCGGCAGGTCGCCGTGGTGCAGTATCCGAGCCTGGCCCGCTCCAAGGTGCGCCACCTGGAGCTGGTGCCGATCTCCAC
This sequence comes from Micromonospora sp. NPDC005257, assembly GCF_042872445.1. NCBI lineage: Bacteria > Bacillati > Actinomycetota > Actinomycetes > Micromonosporales > Micromonosporaceae > Micromonospora > Micromonospora sp. NPDC005257. The sequence goes on from NZ_JBIAKL010000017.1 coordinate 59,904, forward strand.
CACCCGGCTGATGGTCGTCATGATCGCCGACACCGGCCGGGTCGAGCAGCGGCTGGTCGAGCTGCCCGCCCCCGTGCCCGCCGACGACGTGACCGACCTGCGCAAGCTGGTGAACGAGAAGCTGGTGGGCAGCCAGCTTGCCGAGACGCCGCCGCTGGTGCAGGCGCTCGTCGAGGAGTCCGCGCCGCATCTGCGCCCGGCCATGACCACGCTCTCCACAGTGCTGTTGGAAACCCTCGTGGAACGGCACGAGGAACGCCTCGCGCTGGCCGGGCAGGCCAACCTCACCCGGGGTGGCCTGCTCGACTTCCAGGGCTCGCTGCGGCCCATCCTGGAGGCGCTCGAAGAAGAGGTAGTGCTGCTCAAGCTGATCGGCGAGACGGAGCCGAGCACCACCCGGGTGCTCATCGGCGACGAGAACGAATTCGACAACCTGCGGGCCGCCTCGGTGGTCAGCACCGGCTACGGACCGGGCAGCACGATCGTCGGTGGGCTCGGCGTGCTCGGGCCGACCCGGATGGACTACCCCGGCAATATCGCCATGGTCCGGGCCGTGGCACGCTACGTGGGCGAACTGCTGGCCCAGAACTGACAGTCAGGGCCGACGGCCGGTTCCGGCCGACGACCGGAGCGACGCGAGACGAACATGAGGACACCTAACGCAGTGGCCAGGGACTACTACGGCATTCTCGGCGTGAGCCGGGACGCCTCCGACGACGAGATCAAGCGTGCCTACCGCAAGCTGGCGCGGCAGTTCCACCCGGACGTCAACCCGGACCCGGAGGCCCAGGAGAAGTTCAAGGACATCAACGCCGCGTACGAGGTCCTCTCGGACGACCGGAAGCGGCAGATCGTCGACCTGGGCGGCGACCCGCTCGCCCCGGGCGGCGGTGGCATGGGCGGCCCGGGCGGGCCCGGCGGAGCCGGTCCGTTCGTCGGCTTCCAGGACATCATGGACGCGTTCTTCGGCGGCGCCGCGGGCGGCAGCCGGGGGCCCCGGCCGCGTACCCGCCCCGGCGCGGACGCGATCCTGCGCCTGGAACTGGACCTCAACGAGACCGCGTTCGGCGTCGAGGCGCCGATCACCGTCGACACCGCTGTGCTCTGCACCACCTGCTCCGGCGCCGGCACCGCCGCCGGCACCCACCTGGCCACCTGCGAGGCGTGCGGTGGCCGCGGCGAGGTGCAGTCGGTGCAGCGGACCTTCCTCGGCCAGGTGGTCTCCGCCCGGCCGTGCACCGTCTGCCAGGGCTACGGGACCACCATCCCGCACCCCTGCCCGACCTGCGCCGGTGACGGCCGGGTGCGTACCCGCCGCTCGCTGACCGTCAAGATCCCGGCCGGGGTCGAGGACGGCATGCGGATCCGCCTGGCCCAGCAGGGCGAGGTCGGCCCGGGTGGCGGCACTGCCGGTGACCTCTACGTCGAGATCCACGAGCGGCCGCACGACGTCTACTCCCGCAAGGGCGACGACCTGCACTGCCGGGTCACCGTCCCGATGACCGCCGCCGCGCTCGGCACCCGGCTGACCATCAAGACGCTGGACAGCGAGGAGACGGTCGACGTCAAGCCGGGCACCCAGCCCGGCAGCACGCTGCGGCTGCGCGCCCGGGGCGTACCGCACCTGCGCGGCACCGGCCGGGGTGACCTCTACGTGCACCTGGACGTGCGTACCCCGACCAAGCTGGACGCCGACCAGGAGCGGATGCTGCGCGACTTCGCCAAGACGCGCGGCGAGGAGGTCGCCGAGCTGACCAAGCAGGGCGGCTTCTTCTCCCGGATGCGCGACGCCTTCAACGGGCACGCCTGAGGTGTCCGCGCCGCTGTTCCTGGTCGAGGCGCTGCCCACCGGTGACACGCTGACGCTGGACGGCCCGGAGGGCCACCACGCGGCCACCGTGCAGCGGCTGCGCGTCGGCGAGGAACTGCTGCTCGCCGACGGCCGGGGCGGCACCGCCGCCGCGGTGATCACCGCCGTCGGCCGCGGCACGCTCGACCTGCGGGTCACCAGCCGGGGGTACGCGGACGCGACGGTGCCCCGCCTGGTCGTGGTGCAGGGCATCGCCAAGGGCGACCGGGGTGAACTCGCCGTGCAGGCGATGACCGAGGTCGGGGTCGACGAGATCGTGCCCTGGGCGGCCTCCCGCTCGGTCGCGCAGTGGCGCGGCGAGCGGGGCGAACGGGCCCGGCAGAAGTGGGTGGCCACCGCCCGGGAGGCGGCCAAGCAGGCCCGCCGCCCGTGGCTGCCGGTGGTGGCGGGCGCACCTGACGAGTCCACCGCCTCGGTGGCCCGCCGGATCGCCGGTGCGGCCGGCGCGTTCGTGCTGCACGAGGGCGCCCAGGACCGGCTGACCACAGTCGACCTGCCGGCGGCCGGCGAGATCGTGCTCGTGGTAGGCCCGGAGGGCGGCATCGCCGATCACGAGCTGGCCACCTTCGCCGACGCGGGCGCCCGCCCGGTCCGCCTGGGCCCGACGGTCCTGCGCACGTCCACGGCCGGCGTGGCCGCCCTCACGGTCCTGGCCACCCGCCTGACCCACTGGTAACCCGCCCGCCCGGCTGTCTTGCCCGCCGCGCCCGCGCGCGCCCTGCCCCGCGCGCCGATCTTGCAGTTGCGGCCCCTGCTATGTCCCGTTAGGGCGTTTTGGTAGGGCCAAAACTGCAAGATCGCGGAGCCGGGGCGCGGGTTGACGGCGGCGAGGGCCGGGGGCGGGTCAGGAGCGGAGGTAGGAGGCGCCGTTCAGGTCGATGATGGTGCCGGCGGCCCACTCGGCCTCGGGGCTGGCCAGCCAGTGCACCGCCGCGGCGATCTCCTCGGGCCGGGCGACCCGGTGGAACGGCGACTGGGCGCGCACCGCCTCGCCCCGCTCGGCCTTCAGGTGCTCGTTCGTCATGTCGGTCTCGACGAAGCCGGGCGCCACGCAGGCCACCCCGATGCCGTACGGCGCCAGCGCCACCGCCAGTGACTGGGCCATCGCGTTCATCCCGGCCTTGCTGGCCCCGTACGCCGGGTTGGCCGGCTCGCCCCGGAACGCGCCCCGGGACGAGACGTTGACGATCCGGCCCCCGCGTTCGCGCATGTGCTGCGCGGCGCACCAGGCGGCGTTCGCGGCGCCGACCAGGTTGGTGTCGAGCACCTCCCGCCACCGCGCCCGCCACTGCTCGTAGCTGCTCTCGAAGACCGGGTGCGGGGGATCGGCCGGCCCGAACACGCCGGCGTTGTTCACCAGCACGTCGAGACCACCGAGCCGCTGTGCCGCCTCGTCCACCATGGCGCGTACCGCGTCGGGGTCGGCCAGGTCGGCGCGGACCACGACGTGCCCGTCGCCGGGCAGTTCGGCGCGCAGCCGCTCGGCCAGCTCGGCCGAGTCCCGGTGGTGGATCGCCACCCGGTCCCCGCTCGCGGCGAACGCCCGCGCCACGGCCCGCCCGATGCCCCGTGAGGCGCCCGTCACCAGCGCCGCCCGTCCCGTCATGGCGGCCATCCTGCCGCACCGGGCCGGTCCGTCCGGCGGTGCCCCCGCCGCGCTCGGCACCCTCTCCTTACACTGCTGCGATGGACTGCCTCTTCTGCCGGATCGTCGCCGGCGAGATCCCGGCCACCATCGTCCGCGAGACCGCCACCACGCTGGCCTTCCGCGACATCGACCCGAAGGCGCCCACGCACGTGCTGGTGATCCCGAAGGAGCACTACGCGGACGTGGCCACGTTGGCCCAGGGCGCACCCGAGCTGGCCGGCGAGGTGCTCCAGACCGCCGCCGTGGTGGCCGAGGAGGAGGGCCTGACCGTGGACGGGTTCCGGCTGATGTTCAACACCGGCCCGTACGGCGGCCAGGAGGTCTTCCACGTGCACGCCCACCTGCTCGGCGGCGCGCCGCTCGGCCCGATGCTCTGCCGATGACCGACGTGTCCGACCGGCTCGGCCGGATGGTGCGCCAGGCCCAGGCCACCGGACGGATCCCGGCGGTGTCGGCTGCCCTGCACCGGGCCGACCGGCCGCTGTGGACCTGCACCGTGGGCGACACCGGCAACGACACCGCGCTCGGGCCGGAGACGGTGTTCCGGATCGGCTCGGTCACCAAGACCTTCACCGCGGCGCTGGTCATGCAGTGCCGCGACGACGGCCTGCTCGACCTGGACGACCCGATCGGGCGGCACCTCGACCTGCCCGCGCACGGCGACGCGACGGTACGCCGGCTGTTGTCGCACACCGCCGGCCTGCAACGCGAGCCGCACGGCGACGTGTGGGACAGCCTGCGCGCCCCGGCCGTCGACGACCTGCTGGCCGACCTGGCCCGGGTGGAGCGGGTGCTGCCCACGGGCCGGCGCTTCCACTACTCCAACCTCGGCCTGGCGCTGCTCGGCGAGGCTGTCGCCCGCCTGCGCGGCGGCACCTGGGCCGAGGTGCTGGCCGATCGGGTGCTCAGCCCGCTCGGGCTGACCGCCACCGGCCCGCACCCGACCGGGCGCGCCGCGACCGGGTTCCTGGTCGACACGTACTCCGACGAGGCCCACCCGGAACCACCTGCCGACTTCGGCGCGGTGGCCCCCGCAGCGCAGCTCTGGAGCACCGCGACGGACATGGCCCGCTGGGCCGCGTTCCTGGCCGACCCGGCGGCGATCGACCCGGACGGCGCGGTGCTCGCCGCGACGACCGTCGAGGAGATGCGCTGGCCGCTCACCCCCACCGACGAGTCGGTCTGGTCGGCCGGCTTCGGGCTGGGGCTGATCCTGGTCCCGCAGCCGGAGCGGGTGACCCACGTGGGCCACGACGGCGCGATGCCCGGATTCCTCGCCGCCGTCTACGGGCGGCGCGGTGGGCAGGGCACCGCCGGGGCGATGGGCGTCGCGGTGCTCGGCTCGTCCGGCACCGGCGTGGAGGTGTTCGACCTGTCCCACCGGCTGCTGGCCGCCGCCGCCGAGCACGACCCGGCGGAGATCGAGCCGTGGCGTCCCGGCCCGCCCGTCCCGGCCCACCTGCGCCGCATGCTCGGCCGCTGGTGGGGCGAGGGCTTCGAGTACGTCTTCTCCTGGCACGACGGGACGCTGCGGGCGCGGGGCGCGGACGACCCGGCCGGGAGGCCGCCCGCCGTGTTCGCGCCGCTGCCGGACCGGCCGGACGTGTTCCGCACGGTCTCCGGCCGCGAGGTGGGGGAGCTGCTGCGGCTGACCCGTGACGAACGCGGCGTGGTGGTCCGGATGCACTGGGCGACCTACCGCTTCACCCGAACCCAGGAGACCTTCGACGGGTACGACTTCCGCGCCGGTGGCTGACCGCCGGGCACCCGAAATGGGCGCGGTGCGCACGCTGCCGACCCGATACGATGGAGGTGACCGTACGCCGTCGCCAGCAGGGCCCGGCACCCGAGTAGCGGAGAGCAGGTGGCGCAGGGCCGACGGCCCGACCTATGACCGGCACCCCACCTCCCGGCGCGCCGCGTGTGCAGACCAGGATCACGGTCCCCGACCAGAAGATCATGGTGAACCTGCTCGGCGCGGGCGACGAGATCCTGCGGCTCGTCGAGCGCTCGATCGACAGCGACGTCCACGTCCGCGGCAACGAGATCACCATCACCGGCGCCCCCGCCGACAACGCCCTCGCCGAGCGCCTCTTCAGTGAGCTGCTCGAACTGATCGAGAAAGGCGAGACCCTGACCACAGACGCGGTACGGCGTACCGTCGGCATGCTCGAACAGGGCGGCGCCGAGCGGCCCGCCGAGGTGCTGACGCTCAACATCCTCTCCCGGCGCGGACGCACCATCCGCCCCAAGACGCTGGGCCAGAAGAAGTACGTCGACGCGATCGACGCGCACACCATCGTCTTCGGCATCGGCCCGGCCGGTACCGGCAAGACGTACCTCGCCATGGCGAAGGCCGTGCAGGCGCTCCAGGCCAAGCAGGTCAACCGGATCATCCTGACCCGGCCGGCGGTCGAGGCGGGGGAGCGGCTGGGCTTCCTGCCCGGCACCCTGAACGAGAAGATCGATCCCTACCTGCGCCCGCTCTACGACGCGCTGCACGACATGCTCGACCCGGAGACCATCCCGAAGCTGATGGCCGCCGGCACGATCGAGGTCGCGCCGCTGGCGTACATGCGCGGGCGGGCCCAGCCGTACGACGCCCGGGTGCTGACCCCGGAGGGCTTCCGGCCGTTCGGCTCGCTCCAGGTCGGTGACCTGGTCATCGGCTCGAACGGGACGCCCACGCCAGTGATCGGCATCTACCCCCAGGGTGAGAAGCAGGTCTACCGGGTCACCACCCAGGACGGCGCGTCCACGCTCTGCTGCGGCGAGCACCTGTGGACCGTAGCCACGCCGGACGACAAGCGTCGCGGCCGGCGGCGCACGGTCGAGACGCAGGAGATGATCGGCAAGGAGTGGCGAGGCCACACCCGTCGCTACGAACTCCCGCTCGTCGCGCCGGTGCAGATGGAGCCGCGGGCGGTTCCGCTCGACCCGTACGCGCTCGGGCTGCTGCTCGGCGACGGCACGATCTCGTCCCGCGCCACGCCGGCCTTCTGCACCGCCGACCCGGAGTTGGCGACCGCGCTGGAGGAGGCGCTCGTCGACATCCAACTGGTCCGCAAGGGTGACTACGACTACGTCCTCCGGCATGTCAACGGGCACCGCGGCGGCGTGATCGTAGCGAACCCGGTGACGGTGGCCGTCCGCGAACTGGGGCTGGCCGGGGCCACCTCGGCCACGAAGTTCGTCCCCGAGGTGTACAAGAACAACAGCGTCGGCGTCCGGCTGGCGGTCCTGCAAGGGCTGCTGGACACCGACGGCGGGCCGGTCACCCAGGCCGGGCGCACGTGCCGTGTGCAGTACTCGACCACTTCCCCCCGGTTGTGCGACGACGTGGTCCACCTGGTCGAGTCGCTCGGAGGGGTGGCCACAGCACGGGTTCGTCCGGCCGAGGGACGCAAGCCCGGTCTGGCGAAGGGCCGGCCGGTTCCGTACCGGTCCGACGCCTACGTCGTGGAGATCCGGCTACCCGCCGGTGTCGCGCCGTTCCGCCTGTCGCGTAAGCGCCGGCTCTACGACGAGCACGGCGGTGGCCGGCCGATGCGGTTCATCGACTCGATCGTCCCGGCCGGGGTGCGGGAGACGATGTGCATCCAGGTCGCGGCGGAGGACTCGCTCTACGTCACCGACGACTTCCTGGTGACCCACAACACCCTCAACGACGCGTTCATCATCCTGGACGAGGCGCAGAACACCACGCCCGAGCAGATGAAGATGTTCCTCACCCGGCTCGGCTTCGGCTCCAAGATCGTCGTCACCGGTGACGTCACCCAGGTGGACCTTCCCGGCGGGACGACCAGCGGCCTGCGGGTGGTCCGGGAGATCCTGAACAACGTCGAGGACGTGCACTTCGCCCAGCTCTCCAGCTCCGACGTGGTGCGCCACAAGCTGGTGGGCGAGATCGTCGACGCGTACGCCCGCTGGGACGCCGAGCGGGAGAACCAGCAGGCGCAGAGCGTGCACGCCGTACCGGGGCGGACCGCCCAGGGCGGCCGGGCCGGCCGGCGCCGCTGAACGACCGGCGCAAGCCGTCACATCACCAGAGGAAGACAGTTGTCCATCGAGATCGCCAACGAGTCGGGTGTCGACGTCGACACCGACGCCGTGCTCGCCGTCGCGCGGCACGCCCTCGACGAGATGGGGGTCAACCCCCTCGCCGAGCTGTCCGTGCTGCTCGTCGACATCGAATACATGTCGGAGCTGAACCACCGCTGGATGGGCGGCGACGGCCCGACCGACGTGCTCGCCTTCCCCATGGACGAGGGCAGCGTCGACCACGGCCCGGGGGAGAGCAGCCCGGCCGGTGGTGAGCCGGCCCTGCTCGGCGACATCGTGCTCTGCCCGGAGGTGGCGGCCAAGCAGGCCGCCGTGGCCGGGCACTCGGCGGCCGACGAGCTGCACCTGCTCACCGTGCACGGCGTGCTGCACCTGCTCGGTTACGACCACGCCGAGCCCGATGAGGAGCGGGAGATGTTCGGTCTCCAGGCCCGGCTGCTGGCCAGCTGGCGGTCGACCCGGTCGCGGTGATGGACGCCTTGGCGGCGGTCCGGGCCCCCGCCGGTCTGCCCGATCTCCAGCTCCTGTTCTTCGCCGCCGGGCTGGTGGTGCTCGCCGGCCTGATCGCGATGACCGAGGCGGCGCTCGCAGCGGTCTCGCCGGCCCGCGCCGCCGAGCTGACCCGGGACGGCTCCCGCGGCGCGCGCGCCCTCCAGATGGTCGCCGGTGACGTGGTCCGCCACCTGAACCTGCTGCTCCTGCTGCGGCTGCTGGCCGAGCTGACCGCCACCACGCTCGTCGCGCTGGTGGCCGTCGACACGTTCGGCGCAGGCTGGCGGGCGGCGCTGGTGACGGCGGGCGCGATGACTGTGGTGAGCTTCGTGGCGGTCGGGGTCGGCCCGCGCACGCTCGGCCGCCAGCACGCCTACGCGGTCGGCCGGGTGGTCGCGCCGCTGGTGCGGTGGCTGGGCCGCGCGCTCAACCCGCTGGCGTCGCTGCTGATCCTCATCGGCAACGCGGTCACCCCCGGCAAGGGCTTCCGCGAGGGGCCGTTCGCGACCCAGGTGGAGCTGCGCGAGCTGGTGGACCTGGCCGAGCAGCGCGGGGTGGTGGAGCACGGCGAGCGCCAGATGATCCACTCGGTCTTCGCGCTCGGCGACACCATCGCCCGCGAGGTGATGGTGCCGCGTACCGAGATGGTGTGGATCGAGGAACGCAAGACGCTCGCGCAGGCGCTGGCGTTGTTCCTGCGCTCCGGGTTCTCCCGCATCCCGGTGATCGGCGAGAACGTCGACGACGTGCTCGGTGTGCTCTACCTCAAGGACCTGATCCGGCGGGTGCAGGGCGACCAGGCCGCCCGGCAGATGCCGGTGGCCGAGCTGATGCGCCCGGCCACGTTCGTGCCGGAGTCCAAGCCGGTGGACGACCTGCTCTCGGAGATGCAGGCGGCCCGTAACCACATGGTCGTCGTGGTCGACGAGTACGGCGGCACCGGCGGCCTGGTCACCATCGAGGACATCCTGGAGGAGATCGTCGGGGAGATCACCGACGAGTACGATGTCGAGCGCCCGCCGGTCGAGCACCTGCCGGACGGGGCCGTGCGGGTGACCGCGCGGCTGCCGGTGGAGAATCTGGGTGAGCTGTTCGACACCGAGCTGCCCACCGACGAGGTGGAGACGGTCGGTGGCCTGCTCGCCCAGGCGCTCGGCCGGGTGCCCCTCCCGGGCGCCGAGGCCGAGGTGGCCCGCCTGCGGCTGGTGGCCGAGGGCACGACCGGCCGGCGCAACCGGATCGACACGGTCCTGGTGAGCCGGGTCGACCGGGGCGACGCCCCGGAAGGCACCAACCGAAGCGAGCCGCCCGATTCCCGGGGCGACAACAACCGATCCGAGGAGAGGCAATCCGCCGATGCCTGAGACACCCGCCGTACCGGCTGCCCTGCCCACCCCCGCCGACCCGGCCGAGCTGAGCGCCGAGGACGCCAAGCTGGTCGTCCTGGCCCGGGGCGCGCGGAGCCGGGTGGCGGCCGTGGAGGGCGCCGCGGTCCGCGACCAGGACGGCCGGACGTACGCGGCGGCGAGCGTGGCGCTGCCGTCGCTGACGCTGACCGCGCTCCAGCTCGCGGTGGCCTCGGCGGTGGCGGCGGGCGCGAGCCGGCTGGAGGCCGCCGTGGTGGTGACCGAGGCGTCGACGCTGGACGGGGCCGGGCACGCCGCGGTGCGGGACCTGTCCGCCGACGCGCCGATCCACGTGGCCGCGCCGGACGGCACCGTCCTCGGCACGGTGGTCGAGTGACCACGCCCGAGGCACGCCCCTACCGGGCCGGTTTCGCCTGTTTCGTCGGGCGGCCGAACGCCGGCAAGTCGACGCTCACCAACGCGATCGTCGGCACCAAGATCGCGATCACCTCGAGCAAGCCGCAGACCACCCGGCACATCATCCGGGCGGTGCTGCACCGGCCGGACTCGCAGCTCGTGCTGGTCGACACCCCGGGCCTGCACCGTCCCCGGACGCTGCTCGGCGAGCGCCTCAACGACCTGGTCCGGGAGACCTGGAGCGAGGTCGACGTGATCGGCCTGTGCGTCCCGGCGAACGAGCCGGTCGGGCGGGGCGACCGCTTCATCACCGGCGAGCTGGCCAGCCTGAAGGCCACGGTGCTGGCGGTGGTCACCAAGACCGACCTGGTCGACAAGAAGCGGCTGGCCGAGCAGCTGCTCGCGGTGAGCGAGCTGGGCGAGTTCGCCGCGGTGGTGCCGGTCAGCGCGGTCTCCGGGCACCAGGTCGACACGCTCGTCGACGTGATGACCGGCTACCTGCCGGAGTCACCGCAGCTCTATCCGGACGACATGCTCACCGACGACCCGGAGCAGGTGCTGGTGGCGGAGCTGGTCCGCGAGGCGGCGCTGGAGGGCGTACGCGACGAGCTGCCGCACTCCATCGCCGTGGTGGTCGAGGAGATGATCCCGGAGGGCAACCTCACCAAGATCTACGCCGACCTGTACGTGGAGCGGTCGAGCCAGAAGGCCATCGTGATCGGGCACCGGGGCAGCCGCCTCAAGCACGTGGGCACCACCGCCCGGCGGCAGATCGAGGAGTTGCTCGGCACCCGGGTCTATCTCGACCTGCACGTACGCGTGGCGAAGGACTGGCAGCGCGACCCGAAGCAGTTGCGCAAGCTCGGCTTCTGACCGGCGGCCGGGGCAGGTCCGGCGGCGGGTGATCAGGATCAGCCAGACCTATGGGACATCTCACTTTCCATGGGTGTTCGTGGCTGTTTCACAGCGTCCCGGAGCAGGGTAGGGAGCATTGTCTCTGCCCCCGGACCCCGCCGCGAGCTGATGCGAAACCGCTATCTGGACCTGCTCCGCTTCCTGGCCATCCTGCGCGTCGTCACCTACCACGTCACCGGCTACGCCACGCTCACGCTGGTGTTCCCGGCCATGTCGGTGATGTTCGCCCTGGCCGGGTCGCTGATGGCGGCGTCACTCGACCGCAGCGGGGTGCGCGCGGTCGGCCGCCGGCTGCGCCGCCTCCTGCCGTCGCTGTGGGTGGTCGCCGCGGTCTTCGTACCGGCCATGCTGCTCACCGGGCTGACGTTCGGCCCGGAGGTGCTGCTCTGGCTCTTCCCGATCAGCGACCCGCCGGCCAACTACTGGGGCGGGCTGGCGCTCAGCCCGATCTGGTACCTGCGGGACTACCTGTGGTTCGTGCTCGCCTCGCCGCTGGTGCTCTGGCTGTTCCGCCGGGCGCCGCTGCCCACGCTCGCCGCCCCGTACCTGCTGCTGATCGCGATCCAGGCCGGCGTCCTGGCGAACCCGCACACGGTGCTGCGCGAATTCGGCCTCTATTTCGGCGCCTGGCTGCTCGGCTTCGCCCACCACGACGGGCTGCTGCGCCGGATGCGCAACCGGGTGCTGCTGCCGGTGGCCGCCGTGGTCGGCGCCGCCGGGCTGGCCTGGATCGTCACCCACCCGGGCCCGCGCGGGTACGACATCAACGACCTTCCGCTCGGCAACGCGCTCTGGTCGGCCGCGTTCATCCTGGTGGCGATCGGCCGGGCGCCGGTCGGGGTGACCTGGGTCGACCGCGTGCCGGCGTTCGGCCGGGCGGTCACTGTGGTGAACCGGCGCGCGTTGACCGTCTACCTGTGGCACATGCCGTTCGTGGTGGCGCTCACCCCGCTGGTCGGCCTGGTCGGCTGGTCGCCGCGCGACCCGGTCGGCCTGTGGCTGCGGGTGGGGCTGGTCTTCGCCCTCGTCGGCGTGGTGACGCTGATGGTCGGCTGGGTCGAGGACGTGGCGGCCCGGCGTACCCCGGAACTGATCCCCGGCAAGCCGCGGCGGACCGTGGCCGACCGGGCGGCGGCCGCTCCGGCCGGCCCGGCCCCCGCCGGGGCGCAGGACGCGCTGGTGAGCGCCGGGGCCCGGGTGCCGGCGCAGCGCCGCGCGGCCGAGGATCCCGGCCGCGACGACGCGGCCCCGGCGTCCCGGCGGAACGCGCCCGGCTGAGCCACGACGGAGCGCCGCCCGCTCAGCGGGTGCTGACCGTGACGTTGCCGCTGGTGGCGGACGCTTCGAGCTGCACCGAGGCGGTCGGGTCGTCGGTGACGCGCACGTCGGTGTCCCCGGACGTCGCGGTGGCGCGTACCCGGTAGCGGCCCGCTGGTACGGCCAGGTCGACGTCTCCGCTCGTGGCGTGCACCCGGGCCGGAGCCGGCTGGTCCAGCTCGACGACGATGTTGCCGGACGTGGTCTCCGCGTCGATCGCGGAGGCGAGCCGGCGGGCCTCGATGTCGCCCGACCGGGCCCGCAGCCGCACCGGGCCGGCCGCCTCGACGACCCGGATGTTGCCCGACGTGGTGGACGCGCGGACCTCGCCGGTGGCGCCCCTGACGGTCAGGTCGCCGGAGCTGAGCGTGAACTCGACGGCGCCGACGTCGGTGAGGTCGACGTTGCCCGAGCCGGTGCCGCCGCGTACCACCACGCCGGGCGGCGCGGTCACCTCCCAGGAGATGCTGCACCGGTGCCCGCAGTCGGTGGGCAGGACGAGTTCGTCACCCTTGATCTCGTACCGGCTGGTCGGCTCGTCGCCCTGGTAGCGGACCACGCGCTTGACGCGTACCTGGTCGGCGGGGCCGTTGGCCCGGACCACCACGTCGCCGGCGCCGTCGTCGTCCACGGTGATCCGGGTGATCTTCGTTCGCTCGGTGTGGTCGTAGTCGAGCCGGCGGAACGAGAGGGTGTCACACCCGGCGAGCACGATGAGAGCGGTGGCCGCGGTGGCGGCCACCACCCCGCGTGGCCGGAAAACCGTGCGCGGCCCGAAAACCGTGCGCGGCCCGAAAACCGTGCGCGGCCCGAAAACCGTGCGCGGCCGGAGAGCGGTGCGGAGCGAAGCCATGGCCAGCACACTAGGACCGGCCGGACGCCCGGCACATCGGGGATCGCCCGACGGTCCACCCCGAGCCGACCCTGAGATCGCACCCGGAGGGAGAATGGCCTGATGGCCGGGTACCGCCGACAGCTCTACCGCGACGACGCGGTGGTGCTGCGTGTGCAGAAGCTGGGCGAGTCCGACCGGATCATCACGCTGTTCACGCGCCGGCACGGGCGGCTGCGCGCGGTGGCCCGGGGCGTGCGGCGCACCATGAGCCGCTTCGGCGCCCGGCTGGAGCCGTTCGGGCACGTCGACCTCCAGCTCGCCGGTGACCCCAAGGGCAACCAGGGCAGCTCGCTGCACACCGTCAGCCAGGTCGAGGCGATCGAGCTGTACGGCAAGCGGTTCCTCGGCGACTACCCCCGCTACACGGCGGCCAGCGCGATCGCCGAGACCGCCGAGCGGCTCACCCCGGTCGAGCGGGAGCCCTCGCTGCGGCTGTTCCAGCTCACCCTCGGCGCGATGAAGTCACTGGCCCGCGGCGAGCACGCCACCACGCTCGTGCTCGACGCGTACCTGCTGCGCGGCATGGCGTTCGCCGGCTGGGCGCCGGCGCTCGCCGCCTGCGCGGTCTGCGGCGAGCCGGGCCGGCACCGCGCGTTCTCCGTACCGGCCGGCGGCGCCGTCTGCCCGGACTGCCGGCCTCCCGGCGCGGCTCACCCCGCCCCGGCCACGCTGGAGCTGATGTCCGCGCTGACCTCCGGCGACTGGGGGTACGCCGACGCGGCCGGGACCGGCGTACGCCGGGAGTGCAGCGGACTGGTCGCGGCGCACCTCCAGTGGCATCTGGAGCGCGCGCTACGCTCGCTGCCGCTGGTCGACCGGGGCGCCCCGGCGTCCGGCGCGGTCCCGCCGCCCGGCGGCGCGGGGCCGGATGTGGTCCCGCCGCCGCGCTCCGGCGCCGGGCCCGTCGCCGGTGTGAACAGGGAGATGACCGAGTGATCCGATCGACGAGGGCGACCCGCCGCGAGCCGGTGCCGCCGACCCCGCACCCCTCCGGCGCCCGTCCGCCGGCGCTGCCGCCCGCCGCGGTGCCCCGGCACGTCGCCATCGTGATGGACGGCAACGGCCGCTGGGCCAAGGAGCGCGGGCTGCCCCGCACCAAGGGGCACGAGCAGGGCGAGCACAGCCTGTTCGACACCGTCGAGGGCGCGATCGAGATGGGCATTCCCTACCTGTCGGCGTACGCGTTCTCCACCGAGAACTGGCGGCGTTCGCCGGACGAGGTCCGCTTCCTGATGGGCTTCAACCGCGACGTCATCCGCCGCCGCCGCGACCAGCTCGTCGACCTGGGCGTACGGGTGGTCTGGTCGGGCCGCGCGGGCCGGCTATGGAAGAGCGTCATCTCCGAGCTGCAGACCGCCGAGGAGATGTCCCGCGGCAACTCGACGCTGACGCTGCAGTTCTGCGTCAACTACGGCGGCCAGGCCGAGATCGCCGACGCGGCCGCCGGGATCGCCCGTGACGTCGCCGCGGGCAGGCTCGACCCGGCCAAGGTGAACGAGAAGACGCTCGCGCGCTACCTCTACCACCCCGAGGTGCCCGAGGTCGACCTGTTCCTGCGCCCCTCCGGCGAGCAGCGCATCTCCAACTTCCTGCTCTGGCAGACCGCGTACGCCGAGCTGGTCTACCTGGACACGCTCTGGCCCGACTTCGACCGCCGCCACCTCTGGTACGCCTGCGAGCTGTACGCCCAGCGCGACCGTCGCTTCGGTGGCGCCCTGCCCAACCCGGTCGCCCCGGGCGCCTGACGTCACGCTTACCGACGCGCCGAGCTGGGTACCTCTACCGGTAGACGACAACGCGGAGGTGAACCACATGATTCAGAAGCGGATCGCGCAGTGGGCGGTCATGGCGGTCGCCGTGCCGCTGGCGGCGGCCGGCGCGCGCCGGCTCAGCCACACCCTGGAGGCCCGTCGCGGCCCGTCCGGGGTGAGCCGTCTGCTGACCAAGGGCGCCGACCTGGTCCGGCCGCAGAAGGCCAAGCGTCGCCGGTTCTTCTGACCGCGACGTCCGGCCCGACCGGAACGCCCCGCATCCGGCTTTCCGGCCGGGCGCGGGGCGTTCCGCTCTACGATCGGCGCAGGGCGCGCCGCCGGGTGCGCGCCCGCCACGGGGGTGGAGGATGCGCGATCTCCGGTACGAGATGACTGCTGCCCTGGCCGCCGCCGACCTGGTGGAGGCGACCCGCCGGGACGCGGTCGCCGCGTTGTGCGCCGACGTCGCGCAGCGGTGGTGCGCCGAGATGGGGCACACTCCCGCGGTCCGCTCCGGCGAGATCGGCGAGCTGGCCACGGGTGAGCCGGCCGCCGGCTGGGTGCCCGACCCGGACGGTCAGCGGGCCTGGTGAACCGCCCGGCAGGACTGCCCGTGGGGCTCACGCCTCCACTTCGGAGCGGTCTCCCGCCCAGCGGGTGTGGAACGAGCCGTCCCGGTCCACCCGGTGGTAGGTGTGCGCGCCGAAGTTGTCCCGCAGCCCCTGGATCAGCGCGGCCGGCAACCGCTGCGCCCGCAGCGCGTCGAAGTAGGCCAGCGACGAACCGAAGGCCGGGGCCGGCACGCCCGCCCGGGCCGCGTCGGCCACCACCCGTCGCCAGGCCGGTACGCCGTCGCTGACCCGCTCGGCGAACCAGGGCGCGACGAGCAGCGTGGACAGGTCCGGCTCGGCGTCGTACGCCTCCCGGATCCGGTCCAGGAAACCGGCCCGGATGATGCAGCCGCCCCGCCAGATGGTGGCCGTGCCGCCCAGGTCGATGTCCCAGTCGTACTCCCGGCTGCCGGCCCGGATGTGGTCGAAGCCCTGCGCGTACGCGACGATCTTGCTGGCCAGCAGCGCGCGGCGCACGTCCTCGACGAACGTCTCCCGGTCGTCCACCTGCCACTTGTCGCCCGCGTCGGCGAACACGCGACGCGCGGCCTCCCGCTGGTCGGCGTGGCCGGACAGCGACCGGGCGAACGTGGCCTCGGCGATGCCGGTGATCGGGATGCCGAGGTCGAGCGCGCTCTGCACGGTCCAGCGGCCGGTGCCCTTCTGCTCGGCCTGGTCGAGCACCACGTCCACGAACGCCTGGCCGGTGGCCGCGTCGGTGTGGCCGAGCACGTCGGCGGTGATCTCGATGAGGAACGACCCCAGCTCGCCGCCGTTCCACTCCCGGAAGATCTCCGCGATCTCCGCCGGGCTCGCCGACAGCCCGGCCCGCAACAGGTCGTACGCCTCGGCGATGAGCTGCATGTCGGCGTACTCGATGCCGTTGTGCACCATCTTCACGAAGTGGCCCGCGCCGTCCGGCCCGATGTGCCGGCAGCAGGGCT
This sequence comes from Micromonospora sp. NPDC005257, assembly GCF_042872445.1. Classification (NCBI taxonomy): domain Bacteria; kingdom Bacillati; phylum Actinomycetota; class Actinomycetes; order Micromonosporales; family Micromonosporaceae; genus Micromonospora; species Micromonospora sp. NPDC005257. Next base: position 76,172 of record NZ_JBIAKL010000017.1, read on the forward strand.
CGCCGTCCACCTGCGCGGCGATCCGCTCGAAGATCGGCCCCAGCTTGCGGTACGACTCGGCCGACCCGCCGGGCATGATGCTCGGACCGAGCAGCGCGCCCTCCTCGCCGCCGGACACGCCGGTGCCGACGAAGTGCAGGCCGTGCTCGCGCAGCGCCTCCTCCCGGCGGCGGGTGTCGGCGAAGTGCGCGTTGCCGCAGTCGACGACGATGTCCCCCTCCTCCAGCAGCGGGACCAGATCGTCGATCACCGCGTCGGTGGGTGCGCCGGCCTTGACCATCACGATCACCGCGCGGGGCCGCTCCAGCGAGGCGACGAAGTCCGCGAGCGACTCCGACGGCACGAACGTGCCCTCGTCGGCGTGCTCGGCGACCAGGCTGCGGGTGCGCTCCGGCGACCGGTTGTGCACCGCCACGGCGAAGCCGTTGCGGGCCAGGTTCCGGGCCAGGTTGCGGCCCATCACCGCCAGACCGGTGACTCCGATCTGCGCCGTCGCCTGCTCTGCCATGCGTACCGCCACCTCTCGTTGGTGCTGCCGTGCTGCGACCGTATCGCGGTCGCCGGGGCAGCGGCCCGGGACATGGACAGCGCGTGACGGTCGGGTGGCTGTGCGTTTGGCGGTAATTCGGGTGCGCGGCGTCCGCCAGCGGGATAGCTTTGCGTCATGCGTAAGTGACGCCCCACCTCCGAGCCCGGTCCACCGCCGCCAGTGCCGTGGACACGTCCTGCTCCGGGCGTCCGCATCCCTTCCCCGCCACCGTCGGTAGCGGTGTCCGCCGTGGTCGCACGCACCGGAGTCCTCGCTCGGCGCGTCCCGGTCGACGCGCCCGTACGACAGGAGGCCCGCGAATGCCCGCGAAGCGCAATCCGAAGAGGTCCCGCAAGCAGTCCGCGCCGCAGGTGACCCCGCCGAAGCTCGACGCGCTCACCGTGGCACCGCCCACGGTGGTGCTCCCGGCCGAGCCGGTGACGCCCACCGTGTCTCCGGATGCGGTGTCGCCGGCCCTGGCCACGCCGACGGTGTCGCCCTCGGAGTCTCTGGAGACGCCGGCCCTGCCGGGCGCATCCGCGACGCCGCCCAGATCGGGCCCACCAGCAGGGCGGCAGGCCCGGTTCACCGGGCGCAGCCAGCGTGCCGGCCAGACCCGGTTCTACGCCTTCCGCCGCAGCTGACCGACAGCTCCGCCCTCGGCCAGGCCCTCAGCCCTGGTTGATCATGAAGTTGGCGGCGACAAAACGGGCAACCGGTGCCGTCAACTTCATGATCAACAGGGCGGAGGGTGAGGGGGGTCAGCCGATCAAGGGGCGGAAGGTGCCCAGGGTGATGCTTGTCGCAAGGGCGCCGGCCGCCAGCAGCGCGGCGCCCGCGACGAGCAGGGCGTCGGCGCGGGTGAAGCGCTGCAGGCGGGCCACGGTACGCGGGGTGCCCGCGTCGAAGCCGCGGGCGTCCATCGCCACGGCCAGCCGCGTACCGCGCCGGATCGCGCCGACAAGCAGCGTGAACGCGGTGGACCCGAACAGCCGCAGCTTGGCCACCGGGTTGCGGCCGGCGTCCACGCCGCGGGCCCGGCGGGCCATGCTGATCATCCGCCACTCCTGCTCCAGCAGCGGCACCATCCGGAACGCGGCCAGCGCCCCGATGGCGAACCGGGCGGGCGTCTTCGCGTTCTGGATCAGCGCGTCGGCCAGATCGGTGGGGTCGGTGGTGGCGAAGACGAGGATGCCGGGCAGGGCCACCGCGAGCATTCGCAGCACCAACCCGAGCGCGGTCATCAGCACGCCCTGGGTGACCAGGATCGGCCCGGCCTGGAGCAGTACCGGGCCGGAGCGGTCGGCCGCGAAGAGCGTGAGCGTGACGAGGATGCCGACGGCGGCGGCGAGCAGCGGCCAGGCCCGGTGGGCCAGCACCCGGTAGCGGACGCCGAACAGCGGCAGCACCGCGAGTTCGACGGCGATGGCGACGGCCGGGGCCACCGGATCGAGCGTCGCCACCAGGATCAGCGTGAAGACCATCGCGGCGGCCAGTTTCGCCACCGGATTGCGCCGGGCCAGCGGGGCGCCCGGCGCGGCGACCGGTTCGAGGTCGATCACGGGACCACCCCGCCGGGGGAGCGGTCCACTGAGAGCGTCCGGTCGGCCAGCGCGGCCACGAAGTCCTCGTCGTGGGTCACCGCGACCACGCCGTGTCCGGCGTCGCGCAGTTCGGCCAGCAGGCCGACCAGCTCCAGCCAGGTGCGCCGGTCCTGGCCGAACGTGGGTTCGTCGCAGATCAGCAGGCGGGGCGCGGTGGCCAGGGCCGTCGCCACGCTCAGCCGCCGCGCCTCCCCACCGGAGAGGGTGTACGGGTTGGCGCCGGCCAGCTTGTCCAGCCGCAGCCGGTGCAGCAACGCGTCCACGGTGGCGGTCACCGCCGCCTCGGACTGACCGGTTCGGCGCGGCCCGAGCGCCAGTTCGTCGCGGACGGTGGCGCTGACGAACTGGTGCTCCGGGTCCTGGAACACCGAGCCGATCCGGCGCACCAGAGCGGGCGCCCGCCAGCGGTGCGGGGGAGTGCGCGCGTCCCGCCCGGCCAGCTCGGCGGACGCGGTGACGGCGCCGGTCCCGGGGCGGAGCAGGCCGCCCAGGAGCAGCGCCAGCGTGGACTTGCCCGCCCCGTTGGGGCCGAGGACGGCGAGCGCCTCGCCGGCGCGTACCCGAAGATCGGTGGGGTTCAGCCGGGGTGGCAGGCCGAGCCGGTCGGCGGTGAGCAGCACGTCGCCGGGCGGCGTGGTGGCGTGCCGGGGCGGCGCGACGTGGCCGGGCACCCAGACCCCGGCGGCGGCCAGCGCGTCGCCGTGCGCGGCGAAGACCACCTCGGGTGGCCCGTCGGCGCGTACCCCGCCGCCGGGTTCCAGCACCACCACCCGGTCGACCAGCGGCAGCGCCTCGGTGATCCGGTGCTCGACCAGGATCATCGTGGTGTCCGGGTCGAGCGCGTTCGCGACGGCGCGGCGGATCAGGGCGGCGCCGCCCGGGTCGAGGTTGGCGGTGGGCTCGTCCAGCAGGAGCAGGCCGGGGCGGAGCGCGAGCGTGCCGGCCAGCGCCAGCCGCTGCTGCTCGCCGCCGCTGAGCGCGGCGGTCGGGCGGTCCCGGGGGTACGGGAAGCCGACCCGGTGCAGCGCCTCGTCGACGCGGGGCCAGATCTCGTCGGCCGGCACGCCCCGGTTCTCCAGCCCGAACGCGACGTCGTCGCCGGAGCGGGCCATCACGAGCTGGGTCTGCGGGTCCTGGAACAGGATGCCGACGCGCTCGCGGGCCTTGCGCGGATCCAGCCCGTCGATCTCGACGGTGCCCTCCTGCTCGCCGGAGTCCTCCGGCAGCAGCCCGGCGAGCGCGGCCAGCAAGGTGCTCTTGCCGGCTCCCGAGGGTCCGAGCAGCAGCACCCGCTCCCCGCTCTCCACCCGCAGATCCACCCCGCGCAGAGCCCACCGCTTGCGTCCCCCGTGCCGCCACCCGAACCCCCGCAGCACCACAGCGCTCACCGCGTCCCCCTCTCCGCTCTCCAGCCTGGGTGATCAAGGAGTTCGCGTCCGGAAAACCGTGCCCGGCGGACGCAAACTCCTTGATCGCCGGGGCGGGGCGGGGCGGGGCGGGCTAGACCAGGGCGCGGTCTCGGCCGGCGGGGAAGCGGTCCAGCACGCCGGTGTTCGCCAGCGCGCGGGTGAGGACGTGCGCGCCCAGGCCGGCGACGATCGTGGCGCTGACGATCGTGATCAGCGCGTACGGGAGGCGGTAGGAGGCGAAGTCGTACGCCTTGTTCCAGTAGACGAAGTCGAAGATCGCCGCACCGAGACCGGTCAGCGCACCGGCCAGCACCGCCACCGGCAGGCGGAACGAGCGGTACCGGAACGCGGCGAAGGCCAGCTCGGCGCCGATGCCCTGCATCAGGCCCTGGAGGATCACGATGCCCGCCCACTGGCTGCCCAGCAGGGCGGAGACGATCGCGGCAACCGTCTCGCAGTAGAGCGCGGCGCCCGGCTTGCGGATGATCAGGCCGGCGAGCACCGCCGGGATCAGCCACACGCCGTAGAGCACGGCCTGCGCCGGCGGGAAGAACGCGAACGCCGCGTCGGTGGCGCTCCAGAGCAGGCCCCAGGCCCAGAACACGACGCCGAAGGCGACGGCGATGACCGAGGCGACGACGATGTCGACGGTACGCCAGCGGTTGCTGTCGGTGTGGTTCACGGTTGGCTCCCAGTTCGTCGAGGTGAACCAGGAGAAGACGCACGCCGCGCCCGGTGGTCACCGGACGGCGACGCGGCTGGAGGTCGACCGAACTCCCTGCGCTGGCATTACCCAGATCAGGTTCGAGGGTCTGCGGGCACCGGCCCGCACTCTCAGCGCTGTGCGCTCCCCTGTCGGATGTGAAGTTGTCTCGTCGCAGACGCTAGCACCGACGACGGGCCCCGGCCCAGCAGGACGAGTGTCGGTATGGTGGCGATCATGCTGGTGGATGCGCGAGGACTGACGTTCGAGGTACGCGCCGGCGGCCCCGAGGACGGCGACCCGGTCCTGTTGCTGCACGGCTTCCCGCAGCACTCGGGCGAGTGGGACGCGGTCACGCCCGCGCTGCACGCCGCCGGGCTGCGCACGTACGCGCTCGACCAGCGCGGCTACTCGCCCGGCGCCCGTCCGGCCGGCGTCGGGGCGTACCGGATTCCGGAGCTGGTGGCCGACGCGGCGGCGGTGCTCGACGTGCTCGGGGTGAGCCGCGCGCACCTGGTCGGCCACGACTGGGGCGCGATCGTCGCCTGGGGCCTGGCGGCGGCGCGCCCGGAGCGGGTGCGGACGCTCACCGCGGTGTCGGTGCCGCACCCGGTCGCGATGGGGCACGCGCTCGCCACCGACGCGCGGCAGAAGGCCAAGTCCGCCTACATCACGTTGTTCCGCAAGCCCGGTACGGCGGAGAAGGTGCTGCTGGCGTGGAACGCCGCAGTGCTGCGCAAGATGCTCGGCGGGGTGGGCGACGCCGCCGCGGTGGCCCGGTACGCCGAGCCGATGCGCGAGCCGGGGGCGTTGACGGCGGCGCTGAACTGGTACCGCGCGATGACCGGGACGGACATGAAGGCGGTCGCCCCGGTCGGGGTACCCACCACGTTCGTCTGGAGCGACAAGGACGTGGCGATCGGCCGGACGGCCGCGCAGGCCTGCGCCGCGCACGTCACCGGCGACTACCGCTTCGTGACGCTGCCCGGCGTCAGCCACTGGATTCCGGACGAGGCGCCCGGCCCGCTGGCCGAGGCGATCCTCGCCCGGTGCCGAGGAACGGAGGCGGCATGACGGTGAGCGCCGAGGCTTACCTGGCGGTGGTGACCGAGACGATCGGCCGGGTCGCCGCCGAGCAGCGGGGCAACGTGGCCGCCGCGGCCGACCTGATCGCGGCGGCGCTGGGCGCCGACGGTGTGGTGCACGCGTTCGGCACCGGGCACTCCGAGGCGCTGGCCATGGAGATCGCCGGGCGGGCCGGCGGCCTGGTGCCCACCAACCGGATCGCGTTGCGTGACCTGGTGCTGGTCGGCGGCGACCCGGCCGACGTGCTCGGGCCGAAGCTGGAACGCGACCCGGCGGTGGCGCACCGCCTCTACGAGCTGGCGCCGATCCGGCCGCAGGACGTGTTCGTGCTGGCCTCGAACTCCGGCGTGAACGGGGCGATGGTCGAGTTCGCGTCCATCGTGAAGGAGCGCGGGCACGGCCTGGTGGCGATCACCTCGGCGCAGCACTCGGCCCGGATGACCTCGCGGCACCCGTCCGGCCGCAAGCTGGCCGAATTCGCCGACGTGGTGCTTGACAACGGCGCCCCGTACGGCGACGCTACGTTGCCGTTACCCGGTGGCGGCGCGGTCGGCGCGGTCTCCTCGATCACCGCCGCGCTGCTCGCCCAGCAGATCGTCGCCGAGGTGGTGGCCCGGCTGGTAGCGGCGGGGCAGCGCCCGCCGGTCTACCTGTCCGCGAACATCACCGGCGGCGACGAGCACAACGCCGAGTTGGAAGCCCGGTACGCGGGCCGGATCCGCCGGGGTTCCTGAGCCGGTTTCGTGATCATCCGGACGGGGCACAGGCGGTGCTGCCGGTGGGTGTTCATCCGCCGGCCGTGCCGTCTCCCGGGGAGGTCCGCGAGTGTCGAAGGAATCCGAGAAGCAGCGCTGGCAGCGCAACTTCGCCGACCTGTTGCAGGAGCTGCGGGTCGCGCAGACCGGTGTGCAGATCCTCTTCGCCTTCCTGCTGACGTTGCCGTTCAGCAACGGGTTCGGCCGGACCACCGAGTTCCAGCGCGACATCTACATCCTGGCGCTGCTGACCGCCGCCGCGTCCGCCGCGATGATCATCTCCCCGGTCGCGTTCCACCGGGCACTGTTCCGGCAGGGGCGTAAGCCGGAGCTGGTCCGGTTCGCCCACCGGATGGCCACCGGCGGCCTGTTCTTCATGCTGATCGCGATGGTCAGCTCGGTCCTGCTGGTCACCGACTTCGTGCTGGACCGGCCGATCGCGTTCCTGCTCAGCGCGCTCACCGGCCTGTGGTTCCTGCTCTTCTGGGCCGTCCTGCCGTTCAGCCGGCGCAACTGGGGTGACGACGACATCGACGACGAGGACGACAGCCCGCAGTCGCTCACGGACTGACCGTCCCGCCAAATCGGACGTGCACACAGCGCTACCCCTGGGTAACACCCGGGGGTAGCGTCGTTTCGTCGAACGCGTCGACGCAGCCGGACCGACGAGGAGGCAGCCGTGACCACGACAGAGAACAGCCGGCCCGAGTCACCCGACGGCGCGGGGCCGCTGCCCAGCGAAGCGGGCCGGGTCTCCGAGAAGGAGGCCCGCCAGGTCGCCGAGGCAGCCCGCGAGTCGGCGTGGGACCGGCCCAGCTTCGGCAAGGAGCTGTTCCTCGGCCGGTTCCGGCTCGACCTGATCGACCCGTGGCCCCGCCCTGACCCGGCGGACGTGGCCCGCGCGGACGAGTTCCTCGGCGCGCTGCGCGCGTACCTGACGTCCGAGGTGGACGGTGCGGCGATCGAGCGGGACGCGCACATCCCCGACGAGGTGTTCCACGGCCTGGCCGGGCTCGGCGCGTTCGGCATGAAGATCGACCGCAAGCATGGCGGGCTCGGGCTGAGCAATCTGCACTACTGCCGGGCGCTGATGCTCGTCGGCTCGGTGAACCCGGCGGTCAGCGCGCTGCTCTCCGCACACCAGTCGATCGGCGTGCCACAGCCGCTGAAGATGTTCGGCACGCCCGAGCAGAAGGAACGGTTCCTGCCCCGGCTCGCCGCCGGTGAGGTCTCCGCGTTCCTGCTCACCGAGCCGGACGTCGGCTCCGACCCGGCCCGGCTCGCCACCACCGCCGAGCCGACGGCGGACGGCACCGGCTACCGGCTCAACGGGGTGAAGCTCTGGGCTACGAACGGCACGCTCGCCACCCTGCTCGTGGTGGTGGCCCGGGTGCCTGCCGGCGAGGGGCGGCGCGCCGGCATCACCGCGTTCGTGGTCGAGGGCGACAGCGACGGCATCACTGTGGAACGGCGCAACTCCTTCGTCGGGCTGCGCGGCCTGGAGAACAGCCTCACCCGGTTCCACGACGTGTTCGTGCCCAAGGAGAACGTGATCGGCGGCGAGGGCAAGGGCCTCAAGATCGCGCTGACCACGTTGAACACCGGCCGGCTCTCGCTGCCGGCCATGTGCGTGGGCGCCGGCAAGTGGGCGCTCAACGTGGCCCGGGAGTGGGCGGCGGACCGGGTCCAGTGGGGCCGCCCGGTGGGCGAGCACGAGGCGGTGGCGAAGAAGCTCTCCTTCATCGCCGCCACCACGTACGGCATGGAGTCGATGCTCGACCTGTCCTGCATGCTCGCCGACGACGACCGCAACGACATCCGGATCGAGGCGGCGCTGGTCAAGCTCTACGCCAGCGAGATGGCCTGGCGGATCGCCGACGAGCTGATCCAGATCCGCGGCGGCCGCGGCTACGAGACGGCCGACTCGCTGGCCGCCCGGGGGGAACGGGCGGCCGCCGTCGAGCAGCTCCTGCGCGACCTGCGGATCAACCGGATCTTCGAGGGCTCTACCGAGATCATGCACCTGCTGATCGCCCGCGAGGCGGTCGACGCGCACCTGTCGGTGGCGGGCGACATCATCGATCCCGACGCCGGCCTGGGCCGCAAGGCCAAGGCGGGCGCGCGGGCCGGCGCCTTCTACGCGAAGTGGCTGCCCACGCTGGCCGTCGGCAAGGGGCAGACGCCCGGGGCGTACCAGGAGTACGGGCCGCTGGCCGGGCACCTGCGCCACGTCGAGCGGACCTCCCGCAAGCTGGCTCGGTCGACGTTCTACGCGATGTCCCGCTGGCAGGGAAAGATGGAGCGCAAGCAGGCGTTCCTCGGTCGGGTGGTGGACATCGGCGCGGAGCTGTTCGCGATGAGCGCGGTCTGCGTCCGGGCCTACGCCGAGCGCGACGCGCACCCGGAGAACGTCGAGCTGGCCGACCTGTTCTGCCGGCAGGCGCGGCTGCGCGTCGACGAGCTGTTCACCGGCCTGTGGTCGAACACCGACTCGGTCGACGTGGCCGCCGCCAAGCGCATCGTCGCCGGCCGGTACGCCTCGCTGGAGGACGGCGTCGTCACCCCGCCGGCCGACCTGCCCTGGGTGGCCCGCTGGGAACCCGGCCCGTCGGCTGCCGAGGACGTCCGCCGCCGCATCCCGCCCACCGGCTGACCGAACCGCCCGGCGGCCGTGCCACCCGGTCGGCCGCCGGGTGCGGACGCCGGGCCCGCGCGGACCGGGCGGCACACCTCACCGGCCGCCGCGCAGCCCCAGTTCGCGCAGCTCCAGCGCGGCGAGCGCGTCGACAGTCGCGTCGTCACCGCGCCGCCACGCCTCGGCGACGTCGGGCGCGATCCGGGTCAGCTTCGACAGCGGCTGACCGGCCAGCGCGCGCAGCGCCAGCAGGTCCCGGCCGGCCGGGACGCCGGCCAGGGCCTTCGCCGCGCCGGCCCGTCGCATCCAGCGCAGACGCAGTGGCAGCCAGCCGAACAGCACCAGGCCGAGCGGGAACACCAGCACCGCGATGGTCAGCCCGAGCGCGAGCTGCCCGACCAGCTCCTGCTGGTCGCGGCCGGCCTCGGCGACCGTGCGGGCGGCGTCGGCGGCCCGGGTGAACGGCGCGGTCAGCTCGTCGCCGACGATCGGCACCCGGCCGACCTTGCCGCCGACGTCGGCCAGGTTGTCGGCGAGTCCACCACCGGCCCCCTCCAGCTTCTGCCCGGGTACGGCGAGCTTCTCGACCACGTCGTGCAGCCACAACGCGAAGCGGATCGCCGCGTACACCCAGAAGACAACGAGCAGGTCGGTGAGGAACTGGCGGACGGCGGTGGGAAAACGGTCGGCGTAGATCTTCACGCCGGACAGCGTCCCACGGCGCGGGCGTGTCGGCACCTGGCCGATTTCCCGCTCAGTGCGACCCTTCGCCGGCGTGACTGACCGCGTCCGCCACGATGTGCGCGACATGGTCGTCGACAAGCGCGTACGCGATCTCCCGGCCGCGCCGCGACCCGCGCACCACGCCCGCGCCGCGCAGCACCCGCAGGTGCTGGGAGACCAGCGGCTGCGGGGCGCCGAGCTTCTCGACCAGCTCGTGCACGCAGCGCTCGCCCGCGGCCAGCTCGCTGACGATCGCGAGCCGGATCGGGGCCGAGAGCGCGCGCAGCAGGTCACCCGCACCCTCGAAGGCGTCGTACCCGTTCGTGCCGGTCACCCTGTAACGGTAACCAACACCGGCTGCGCCGACGGGCAGGGCCTCATCCCAGCAGCACCTCGTGCTCGGCCGGCTCGGGCGGCGGCGTGGACCGGTCGGCCCGGACCCGCCGCCGCAGCGCCCGCAGACCGGCCGCGGCGAGCGCGACCAGCAGGAACGAGCCGATCGCCACGAGCACCACCGACGCGCCGGGCGCGGTGTTGGCGGTCGCCGCCACCCAGACCCCGGTGCCGGCGGCGAACAGGCCCAGCGCCATGGCCGCCGTCATGGTGGACCGGAAGCCCCGGGTCACCTGCTGCGCTGTGGCCACCGGCACGACCATCAGCGCGCTGATCAGCAGCACTCCGACCGCCCGCATGGCGATGGTCACGGTGACCGCGGTGCCGACCGCGATGACCAGGTTCAGCGTCCGCACCGGCAGACCGGACACGCGCGCGTACTCCTCGTCGTGGCAGACCGCGAACAGCGCCGGGCGCAGCACCAGCATGGTCACCAGCAGGACCGCGCCGAGCACGCAGATGGTGACCAGGTCGCTCCGGGAGGTGGTGGTCAGCGACCCGAACAGGTACGCGTTGAGCGACCCGCTGCTGGCGTCGGAGAGCCCGACCAGCATCACGCCGCCGGCGATGCCGCCGTAGAACAGCAACGCCAGCGCGAGGTCACCGGAGGTGCGCCCGTACGCGCGGACCAGCTCGATCACCACCGCGCCGAGCGTCGCCGCGATCACCGCCACCAGCACGGGGGAGTGGTTGAGCAGCAGTCCCGCGCCGACGCCGGTGAGCGCCACGTGCCCGAGCCCGTCGCCGATCAACGCCAGCCGGCGCTGCACCAGGTAGATGCCGAGCGCCGGGGCGGCCAGCCCGATGATCAACGCGCCGGCCAGGGCGCGGAGCATGAAGTCGTACTGGAAGAGATCCATCTCAGATGCCTGTCCAGAGCCGGGCGGGCTCCTCGTCGCAGTGCGGGTGCACGTGCTCGTGGTCCGGGTCGGCGTGGTGACCGGCCGGTTCCGGCACCGCGCCGTCGTGCGCGATGCCGCCCTGGTGCACCACCACGGCCCGGCTGATCAGCGGGCGCAGCGGGCCCAGCTCGTGCGCGACCAGCAGCACCGTGCCGCCGCCGTCGCGGAATCCGCGCAGCGCCTCGGCGAACGCCTCCTGGCTGGCCGCGTCCACCCCGGCGGTCGGCTCGTCGAGCACCAGCAGCTCCGGCCCGCCGGCCAGTGCCCGGGCGATCAGGGTGCGCTGCTGCTGGCCGCCGGAGAGCGTGGACACCGGGTCACCGGCCCGGTCGGCGAGCCCGACCGCGTCCAGCGCCGCCGTCACCGCCTCCCGGTCCGCGCGCCCGGCGGGCCGCAGGACGCCCCGGCGGGCCAGCCGCCCGGACGCCACCACCTCGCGCACCGTCGCGGGCACTCCGCTGCCCGCGCCGGGCCGCTGCGGCACGTACCCGATGCGGTGCCACTGCCGGAAGCGGCGCCGCGGCGTGCCGAAGAGGGCGACCGACCCGGCACCGACCGGCACCAGGCCGAGCGCGGCGCGCACGAGCGTCGACTTGCCGGAGCCGTTGGCGCCGAGCACGGCGACCACCTCTCCGGCGGTCACTGTCAACGAGACGTCACGAAGCACCGGGCGGCCGTCGTAGCCGACCGTGGCGTGCGCGATCTCGATCACGGGTGGGGTCATGAGCAGTCCAGGGCGGTTCGCAGGGTCTGCAGGTTGGCGCGCATCGCGGAGAGGTAGTCGCCCTCGGCGGGCGGGCCCTCCAGCGGGTCCAGCATCGCGGTCTTCGCCCCGACCTCGCGCGCGATGGTCTCGGCGACCTTCGGGCTGACCCGGCTCTCGAAGAAGATCGTCCCGGCCTGGTGCTCCCGGGCCTCCTTCGCGACCTCGGTGAGCCGCTGCGGGGACGGCTCGGTCTCCGGGGTGAGCCCGCTGATGCCGATCTGCTCCAGCCCGTAGCGCTCGGTCAGGTAGCCGAACGCGGCGTGGCTGGTCACCACCTCGCGGCGCTGGCAGGTGCGCAGGCCGTCGGCGTACTCGGTGTCCAGCTTCGTCAGCTCGGTGCGCAGCGCGCCGGCGCGGGCGGTGTAGTCGGCGGCGTGGTCCGGGTCGGCCCTGCCGAGGCGCTCGGCGAGCTTGTCGCCGATGGTGGCCAGCCGGGTCGGGTCGAGCCAGACGTGCGGGTCCCTGCCGCCGCCCTCGCCGGCGTGCCCGTCCTCGCCCTCGTGGTCGTGGTCGTGCCCACCGGCGGCGGCGTCCCGCAGCGGCGTCACGCCCGCCACGTCGAACGCGCGGTCACCGCCGTTCTGCTCCACGGCCTCGTCCACCGCCGCCTGGAAGCCGCTGAGGTAGACGACCACGTCGGCGTCGACGATCTGGCCGACCTGCCGTGGGTTGAGTTCCAGGTCGTGCGGCTCGGCGCCGGGCTTGGTCAGGTTGCTGACCGCGGCCGTGTCGCCGCCGATCCGCTCGGCGAGGAACTGGAGCGGGTAGAACGCGGCCACCACGCCCACCCTGCCCGGCTCGCTCGCGCCGCCCGTGCCGTCCGCGCAGGCCGTCAGGCCGGCGGCGGCGAGCAGGGCGGTGGCGGCGGCGATCAGGGTACGGCGAGGTGCGCGAACGGTCATGGGCTCAACTGTCCGCGACAACGAAAACTATTGTCAAAAACGCATGATTGCATGTCAGTGCAGGTCAGCTCGGCTTCCGAGTCAGCCGACCATGAGCTTCGCCAGCGCCACCGCGATCAACAGGGTGAGCATCACCAGCCGGAGCAGCCGGGTCGCCGCGGCCTGCACCGGCCAGGTGACCGACATCAGCCAGACCAGCCCGCCGGCCAGCACCAGCAGCAGGACGCCGCCCGCCGGGCCGGGTGCGAAGAGGCCGACAAGCACCACGGCCAGCGCGGCCAGGAACACCGCCGTCGGGTTGAGCCGTGCCAACCGGGACAGGACGGGACTCTGCGTACGCTGCATGCCACAAACTCTACGAGGAGGAACCCCGTGCTGGTCACCAACCGCTTCGTGGTGGAAGCCGAAACGGTGGACGAGTTCACCCGTGCGGCGCACGCCGCGCTGGCCGCGCTCGCCGCCCGCCCCGGCTACCTGCGCGGCGAGCTGCTGCGGGCGCTCGACGACCCGGACCACTGGGTTCTGATCACCGAGTGGGAGTCGGTCGGGGCGTACCGGCGGGCGCTGGGCGGCTTCGACGTCAAGGTCACCGCCGTGCCGTTGCTCGCCCGGTCGGCGGACGAGCCGTCGGCGTACGAGACGCTCGCCAGCGCTGCCCCCGAGGGTGAGATCGTCGTCGTCGCCAGCGATCGTGCCGCAGGTCCGTACCGCTGAGTGCCGGGGCACTACCCTGGCGCGTATGACCGCTCCCGGACCGGCCGCGCCACCCCCGCCAGCAGTTCCGCCCGCGCCGCCGGCGGACCACGGGGTGCCCGCGCCGCCGCAGGGGCCCGGCGTCGCGCCGCCGTTCGCCGCCCCGCCCACCGAGGGCGGACGGACCCGGCTCTGGCTGGGTCTCGGCGCGGGCGCGCTGGCAGTGCTGATCTGCTGCGGTGGAGGCGGCGCGGCGGTGGTCGGTCTGGCGGTGAGCAACGTCCAGGCTATCGGCGAGCAGGGCCGGGCGGTCACGAACGACTACTACCAGGCGCTCGTGGCCCGGGAATGGTCCAAGGCGTACGACACGCTCTGCGAGGACATCCGGAAGCGCGAGCCCCGGCGCGAGTTCGAGCGGCGGGTGGCCGCCGAGCCGCAGATCTCCGGCTACCGGGTGGGCGAGGTCGACCTCGCCACGCTCACCGTGCCGGTGGACGTCACGCTCGCCGGGGGCCGGCGGGAGGCGCAGACCGTGACACTGGCGCCGGACCAGCAGACGGGCGGCGTGGAGGTCTGCGGGGTGGGCTGACCGGCCCCCGGTATTCTGCTGGGCTCGGGACGGACACGGTCGTACCGTTGTCCCGAACAGCCCGGTTCCATCCATCTCAACCGCGCCGACCGCCAGCCGGCGTAGGAGGAAACATGCCAGCCGACCGTATCGACGCCGTCACCAGCCTCGCCAAGCGCCGAGGCTTCGTCTTCCCCTCAAGCGAGATCTACGGGGGCACCCGGTCGGCGTGGGACTACGGTCCGCTCGGCGTCGAGCTGAAGGAGAACGTCCGCCGGCAGTGGTGGCGGACCATGGTGCAGCAGCGTGACGACGTCGTCGGCCTCGACTCGGCGGTCATCCTGGCCCGCAAGGTCTGGGAGGCCAGCGGCCACATCGCCGAGTTCGTCGACCCGCTGACCGAGTGCCAGTCCTGCCACAAGCGGTTCCGCGCCGACCACCTGGAAGAGGCGTACGAGGCCAAGCACGGCAAGCCGCTGACCTCGCTGACGGAGCTGAACTGCCCCAACTGCGGCAACAAGGGCACCTTCACCGAGCCGAAGATGTTCAACGGCCTGATGAAGACGTTCCTGGGCCCGGTGGAGAGCGACGAGGGCATGCACTACCTGCGCCCGGAGACCGCCCAGGGCATCTTCGTCAACTACAAGAACGTGGAGACGGTCGCCCGCAAGAAGCCGCCGTTCGGCATCGCGCAGACCGGCAAGTCGTTCCGCAACGAGATCACCCCCGGCAACTTCATCTTCCGGACCCGCGAGTTCGAGCAGATGGAGATGGAGTTCTTCGTCGAGCCGGGCACCGACGAGCAGTGGCACGAGTACTGGCTCTCCGAGCGCTGGAACTGGTACCTCGACCTGGGCCTGTCCGAGGAGAACCTGCGCTTCTACGAGCACCCCAAGGAGAAGCTCTCCCACTACTCGAAGCGCACCGTCGACATCGAGTACCGGTTCCAGTTCGGCGGCACCGACTTCGCCGAGCTGGAGGGCATCGCCAACCGCACCGACTTCGACCTGTCCACGCACAGCAAGCACTCCGGCGTCGACCTGTCGTACTTCGACCAGGGCAAGGGCGAGCGCTGGATGCCGTACGTGATCGAGCCGGCCGCCGGCCTCACCCGCGCGGTGCTGGCGTTCCTGCTCGAGGCGTACGACGAGGACGAGGCGCCGAACACCAAGGGCGGCGTGGACAAGCGCACGGTCATGCGCTTCGACCCGCGGCTGGCCCCGGTCAAGGTCGCGGTGCTGCCGCTGTCGCGCAACGAGGCGCTGTCGCCGAAGGCCAAGCAGCTCGCCGCCGACCTGCGCAAGCGCTGGGTGGTCGAGTTCGACGACTCGCAGGCGATCGGCCGCCGCTACCGCCGGCAGGACGAGATCGGCACGCCGTTCTGCGTCACGGTCGACTTCGACACGCTCGACGACAACGCCGTCACGGTCCGGAACCGGGACACCATGGCCCAGGAGCGCGTCTCGCTGGACCAGGTCGAGCGCTACCTGATCGAGCGCCTGCCCGGCTGCTGACGTCTCACCGAGAAGGGCGCCGTCGCCGACGGCGCCCTTCTCCGTGTCCACCGGGCCGGACGACGGGTCGACGTGTCTGAATCCCGCGAGCCGGGTGCCGTTATCCGGCGGGAGCGCCGGGGTAGGAGATCCCTCACCGGCAGCGGAGGGGGGCGAGATGCGGCAGGCAACCACCGGACCGTCCGCCACGCCGGCGCCCGCGGTGGTGGCGCATCGGTGGCCCACCGCCCTGGTCCTGGCCAGCGCCATGTTCCTGGTGTTGTTCGACAGCCTGGCGGTGGCCACCGCGCTGCCGCGCATCGGTGCCGAGTTCCACCTCGACCCGGGCCGCCTCCAGTGGGTCGTGACGCTGTACTCGCTGAGCATCGGCGGCCTGCTGCTGCTCGGGGGCCGGCTCTGCGACCTGTGGGGGCGACGCCGGCTGATCGTCGTCAGCCTCGCGCTGGCCACTCTCGGCTCGGCTCTGGCCGGGCTGGCGACCGCGCTGCCCCTGCTGCTGCTCGGCCGGGTGTTGCAGGGCGCCGGCGCGGCCCTCGCCATCCCGGCGACCCTGGCGTCGGCGGCCACGTACTTCCCCGACGAGCCGTGGCGCAGCCGGGTGTTCGCGGTCGTCGCCGCCGCCGCGAACACGGCCGGTCTGGCCGGGGCGATCGTCGGCGGCCTGATCACGTCACACCTCGGCTGGCGCTGGGTCTTCCTGGCCACCGTGCCGGTCGGACTGGTGGCGATGGTGGCGGCCCGGCTGCTGCTGCCGGCGAGCCGACCCGACCCGGGCGGCCGGCAGCGGCTGGACCTCGCCGGGGCGGTCCTCGCCACCGGCATGCTGCTCGCGCTGATCTTCGGCGCCAACCGGATCGCCGAGTCGGGTCCGGACCCGGTCGCGCTCGGCGCGGTCGCCGGTTCCCTGGTGCTGCTGTTCCTGCTGGTGCGCGTCGAGCGGCGGGTGGCCGACCCGCTGGTCCGGCCGTCCCTGCTCCGGTCGCGCCCGCTGGTCGCCGGTTGCCTCGCCTTCGCCGCCCACTCGGCCGCGTACGCGGTGGTGGTGGTCGTGGGCAGTCTCTACCTCCAGGAGGTCCACGGCCTGTCCCCGGCGGGCGCCGGGCTGGTGCTGGCCCCGGTGCTGCTCGGCGCGCTGGTCAGCGCCGCTCCGGCAGGCGCGCTGATCCGCAGGTTCGGCGCGCGGCGGGTCGTCGCGGTGGCGCTGGCCCTGTGCGCGGTCACGCTCGCACTGGTGGCGGTCAACGCGGGCGGTCCGCTGATCCTCGTCACGGCCGTCCTGGTCGCCTGGGGGCTCAGCGCCGGTCCGATCTACGTCGGGCTGACCCGGGTGTGTGTCGGCGACGCGCCGCCGAGCGACCAGGGAACGGCCTCGGCGGTGTTCGAGTCGACCACCCACGTGGCCGGGGCGATCTCCGTGGCGGTCTTCCTCACGCTGCTCGCCGCCGGGGTCGGCTACGGCGTCGTGCAGTTCGTCGGCGCCGTCGCGGGCGGGCTGGGCGTCCTCGCGCTGCTGCTGATCATGCCGGCGGGGGAGCCCGGGACCACGCCGTCACCCGCGCCGCAGCGGGTGGCGGCCCGGTAGGCGTCGATACCCGGGAACCCCTCCCTACACTGGTCAGGTGACCGCTGCGACCCTGCCCGCGTTGACCATCGGCCCGCACCGGGTGTGGCCGCCGGTGGTGCTCGCGCCGATGGCCGGGATCACCAACGTCGGCTTCCGCCGGCTCTGCCGTGAGCAGGGCGGCGGCATCTACGTCTGCGAGATGATCACCACCCGGGCGCTGGTCGAGCGGAATCCGAAGACGCTGCGCATGATCGCCTTCGGCGCCGAGGAGCAGCCCCGCAGCCTCCAGCTCTACGGCACCGACCCGGAGATCACCGCCGCCGCCGTGCGGATCGTGGTCGAGCGCGACCTGGCCGACCACATCGACCTCAACTTCGGCTGCCCGGTGCCCAAGGTGACCCGCCGTGGCGGCGGCTCCGCCCTGCCGTGGCGCCGCCGGCTGTTCGCCCGGCTGGTCAAGGCCGCCGTGGACGCCGCGTCACCCGCCGGGGTGCCGGTCACCGTCAAGATGCGCAAGGGCATCGACGACGACCATCTGACGTACGTCGAGGCGGGGCTGGCGGCCCAGGACGCGGGCGTCGCGGCGGTCGCCCTGCACGGGCGTACGGCCGCGCAGCGCTACTCCGGCACCGCCGACTGGGACGCGATCGCCACGCTCAAGTCGGCGCTCGACGTGCCGGTGCTCGGCAACGGCGACATCTGGGAGGCCGACGACGCGCTGCGGATGGTCGCGCACACCGGCGTGGACGGCGTGGTGATCGGGCGGGGCTGCCTGGGCCGGCCGTGGCTGTTCGCCGACCTGGAGGCCGCGTTCCACGGGAGCAACGAGCGGCGGCTGCCCAGCCTCGGCGAGGTGGCGGTGACCATGCGCCGGCACGCCGAACTGCTGGTGGAGCAGTTCGTGGCGGGCGCCCGGAACCCGGCCCGGGGCGAGCGGGACGGCTGCACCGATTTCCGCAAGCACGTCGCCTGGTACCTGAAGGGCTTCCCGATCGGCAGCGAGCTGCGCCGCTCGCTCGCCATGATCGAGAGCCTGGCGCAGCTCGACGACCTGCTCGGCAAGCTCGACCCGGCCGTACCGTTCCCGGTGGAGAACCTCGGCCAGCCGCGCGGCCGCACCAACTCCCCGGGCAAGGTGTTCCTGCCCGACGGCTGGCTGGCCAGCCGCGACGACGACACCCCGCCGGACGGCGCCGAGCTGGACGACTCCGGCGGCTGACCCGGATACGCCGAAGGGCCCGACTCCCCGTAGCGGGTCGGGCCCTTCGTCATGTCGTTCGGTCAGGAGCTGTAGCCGCGGCTGGCGATCCAGCGGGCGAGCTCGTCCACGTCCATCCGGTAGGAGGCC
>NZ_JBIAKL010000018.1:0-74182 GCF_042872445.1 Micromonospora sp. NPDC005257
CACCAACATCGCCGCCGGCACCCGCCATCACGCCCGCGACAGCACCCGCCCACTGGCACTCCTCGGCGTCACCTGACGACTTTGCCGGGGCCCTGCCCGACAACCGCGCCTACAACCGACTGCTACGCGGCCTGCGCTGGCAAGGAGAACGCGGCTTCGCGATCCTGGTCGGACGCTGGAAAACGCTACGCCATACAAACATCAGCCCACGCCGAATCGGCGACATCGTCGCTGCCGCGCTACACCTGACCCACTTCGAGTGCAAATACCTACCGAAAAGTCGCTGAGATCACCTCAGTCCGTGCAGCGCTCGATCCGCGTGTACGTAGGACGCCCCGGCTCGACAAATGTCTCGATGTACATCGCGGCGCGTCTACCGTGGACCCGGAACCGAAGAACCGTGACGGGTCCGCTGCGGAAGGTCGTGTCCTCAGGATTCTCGCGGTAGACGTTCAGAGCCTGACGGACATACTCCCGGTGGATCTTCTCCGCGTCCCCGCTCACCTGCAGCACCGTGAGCGAACCACCGTCGCACCCGCCGACGTGCGCCCCGTAGTTGGGGTCGAGCGGCGGCGCGATGGCCCGGCTGCCGGTGACCACCCTGACCTTGTCGGCCTTTTCCCCTTCGCCGGGTACTGACGTCGGCGGTTGGTTCAGCGGCAACGCGACGACCGGCGAGGGTACCTTCACGTCTGTGGTCGCGGGTCGGCCCTGCTCTTTCGACGGGCTCACCAGCCTGATCATGGGCCATAGGCTGTCAGGACTCTCTGCCGGGATGAAGAGGCGGGCCTCCACCGACCTCTCGTCTTGGGATCCGCTGTCGGCGGCAGACCGCTGCCCGCTCGCTCTACAGTCCAGAGCACTCAGTCGCGCACCGGACGGCACGGTGCTGTCTCCGGGCAGATCCGTCAACGTCTGGGAAGGTTCGACGATTCTCAGAAGACACAGGTGCCCGTCAGGACTTGTCGAGGTCACGTCGAAGCGGGCCCGCTCGATGCGTGCGACCAGGTCCCGAAACGTGCCGACCGGGTCGCACCCGGTCACCAGCAACAACGCTTCCGTGTGGCCCCTGCCGTCGGCGAACGCCCGACCGATCAGGGCGGCACCGGTCGGCACGGTCACCCCACCGAGCACCGGCTCGCCGGCGCCCGGCAGACGGGTCACCCACGACGCGACGGGGACCGCAGGGTCGCACGGCTCGGCCCGCAGCCGATCGGCTACGGCGCACGCCTGGCCGGCGAGCAGCAGGACAACGGCCAGCAGCGCAGCCGCCGCGCCGCGAACGACCGCCGGCGACAGCCTCGCATTCATGACCACCAACCTACTTCGATGCGGCGGTCGATATCAGCACCGGCAAACCGGCCGGACCGGGAAAGTGCCTGTGCGCCCGGCAGGATTCGAACCTGCGGCCTTGGGATTAGAAGTCCCCTGCTCTATCCGCTGAGCTACGGGCGCGCGCCGACGATCGTCGCGCCAAGAGGGTACCGCCGGTCTCCGCGTGGCCGGGGGTACGGGTCGGCGCGTCCGTTCCGCCGTCAGCGTCCCATGCCGGGGCCCGGACCGGCACCACAGTTCCGGTGGGTCCGGCGCCGTCCGGGCGGGACGCGATCCGTACCCTCGTCGGATGCTGCTCGACCAGGAAACCGAGAACGAGACCGTCTTCGAGCTGTGCCGGCTCCTCGGGCGGGCCATCCTGCCCCTCACCGGATCGGATGCGCCGGGTGCCCCGGTGGGCGTCGTCGGCACCGCCTTCTTCTACAGCGAGCTGGTCGGCGCCACCGACGACGGCGAGATCGCGCACGAGTGGCTGCTCACCGCCGACGCGCTCACCGATCGGGCGTACGGCGAGATCGGGTTGCGGCCGAGCGTCACCGACCCGGCCGAGGGGGCGGACGAGCCGATCGACCTGCCCGGTTTCGCCGACCACTGGCTGCACCTGCCGGAACTGGGGCTCGCCGCGATGCCGACCGGCGGCCTGCACGGCTGGGCCGACGACAGGGGCTGGCGCTGGCGTACCCAGCAGGTCACCGAGGCCGTGGCCGCGCCGGCCGACGCGGTCGCCCGGATCAGCGCGGCGCCCGCCTCGGCGTTCGTGCTGGCCCTGGGCGTCGGCGACGGCGGGTCGCGGCCGTTGGAGGCGGTGGTGGAGCGGGTCGCCCGGGACGGCGGCGAGGTGCGGGTCACGACGGAGCTGCCCGCAGGCTACGTGGGCGCGCCGGTGTTCGCGGTCGAGGCCGGGCCGGACGGCGGACCGGCGCTGCGCTGCCTGGGCGTGGTGCTGCCGCCGCGGTCGGGCGGTCATCCGATCGCGACGTTCGACCGGATCCGCGTCGCGCTCGCGGCGGTCGCCGCCGACTGAACCGGCCACCCCGGCTCGCGGGAACGAGGCCGCCGGGCGGGGAGGGCGACCGGGCTCAGCCCTCGGAGGTCGCGTCGGCCGGCCGCCGCGGGGCCGGCGGCGTCGTGGGCTCCGGCTCGGTCGGCCCGGCCCGCAGGAATCCCTCCGCCCACCGTCCGACCTCCACGAAGACCTTCTCGCGTACGCCGGGACTGGACAGCGTGAGGTCGTGCAGCCCGCCGTCGAAGCGGGCGAGCGTGACGTGCCGGCCGAGGCGTGGCGCCCAGCGCACCATGTGCTCGACGTCCAGCACCGCGTCGGCGCCGGTGGCGCTGTCGTGCCACTTGGTGCCCCGGAAACTACGCGTGGAGCAGGCGAGCAGCACCGGCACCGGGATGTCCAGCCCTGCCCGCAGGCGGCGCTGACCGGCGCGGATCGCGTTGATCCAGCCGGCCCGCACCGGGAACCCGGCGAGCGGCTTCCAGTTCAGGTCGTACCGCCACTCGCCCCGGTGGTCGGCGTGCAGGCTCTCGCCGTACACCGTGCCCAGGCCGAACGGCAGGACACGCTGCGGCGCCCTGCGGCCCAGGCGGGAGACGGCGGCCGCGAGGGGCCGGCGCACCATCCAGGGCGCGTTGATGTCGAAGAAGGGGCTGTTGAGCACGATGCCGTCGACCAGGCCGGCGTCGCGGCGGTCGTGCGCCCAGAGCGAGATGATCAGGCCGCCGGTCGAGTGGCCCATGGCGAGCAGGGTGTCGTGGCCCTCCTCGGTGCGGATGATCTCCGCGGCGGCGTCCAGCTCGGGGAAGTAGTCGCTCAGGTCGCGGCAGAAGTTCGGGGTCTGGTGCGGGAGCAGGCTGCGGCCGTACTTGCGCAGGTCGACCGCGTAGAAGTCCCAGCCGCGCTCGGCGAAGAAGTCGGCCACGTGGGTCTGGAAGAAGTAGTCGACGAAGCCGTGCACGTAGAGCACGGCGCGGCCGGTCGGGCGGTCGGCCCGCCGCCGCACCAGTGTCGCGACCACCGGCCCCTCGTCGTCGGTGCCCAGCTCGATCGTCCGCCGCTCGTAGGGGGCGCCCAGCACGTCCGGTTCCACGACCGCGACGGTACGCCGCCGCGCTACCCGGCGGTAGGGGTGGGCGTAGGGAGGGGCCCTTGTTCGCAACGGCGGACCGCCCCAGCGCGGGGACGGCCCGCCCGCCGGCACCGGGCGGGCGGGCCGTGCCGGGATTCAGGCGGTCTCGGCGTCCTCGCGCTCGGCGTCCTGCAACGGGGTGACCTCGGGCTGGTCGACGGCGCGCAGGTGCTTGTTGTTGCGCGGCTCCTGCCGGGTCTTCGCGTCGTTGAGCTTGCGGCGCAGGTCGTCCCGGACGTCGTTGAGCGCGGCGTGCAGATCCTCCTCGGTCGAGGTCGTAACGATCTTCTGCC
The DNA here is from genome assembly GCF_042872445.1 of Micromonospora sp. NPDC005257. NCBI lineage: Bacteria > Bacillati > Actinomycetota > Actinomycetes > Micromonosporales > Micromonosporaceae > Micromonospora > Micromonospora sp. NPDC005257. Next base: position 3,764 of record NZ_JBIAKL010000018.1, read on the forward strand.
GTCCGGCGATCCAGCACTCCAGGGTCACCTTCTGGCCCCGGGCCTCGCGATCCTTGACTGTCACCTCCAGCTCGGTGGCGTCGGCGTGGAAGCCGGCGAGCCGGGAGTCCAGGGTAGCGAACTGCTCGGCGATCCAGTTGCGGTCGCCCTGGGAGAACCCGGCGCCGACCCGCAGGCACTCGGCCACGGTCGCGGGGTTCGCCACGGCGCTCATCGCGCTGCCTCGCGGACGTCTCGGAGAAGCATGGGAGCTCCCTTTCTCTCGGTTGATCGACCACTTACCCAACCGGCGTGATTCCGGAACGCCTGCCTGCCGGCTCTTTCGATCATGCGTCGTCGCAGGTCAGGACCGTAGGGCCAGTTGGCCTAGCAGATCGGGACCTTGATCAGGTGGTTGTCCACAGGGCCGCTCGTCATCCACAGGTCCGGGCCGGCGGGTGGTCCGGGCGGGGCATTCGGCCGACGCTCACCGGGACAAGTCGATCCCTGGGAGGGGCGATGTTCGATACGTACGTGACGGTCGTCGGCAACGTGCTCACCGCGCCGGAGTGGCGCCGTACCACGCAGAGTGGAACGCTGGTGGCCAACTTCAAGGTCGCCTCGACCGCCCGCCGCCTCGACCGCGACAGCGGCCGCTGGGTCGACGGCAACAGCCTTCGGGTACGCGTCAATTGCTGGCGCCGCCTCGCCGAGGGAGTGGCCGCCTCGGTGGCGGTGGGTGATCCGGTGATCGTCGCCGGCCGCCTCTACACCCGGGACTGGACCGACGAGTCCGGCACCCACCGCACGCTCTACGAGCTGGAGGCGGTCGCCGTCGGGCACGACCTGTCCCGCGGCCGCGCCCGCTTCCTGCGCAACCAGCCCCGCGCGGCCACCAGCACAGTCGAGGACGCGCAGGCCGAGCAGCGGGTGCACGGCGAGGCGACCGAGCCGGTGCCGGACGCACAGGCCCCCGCGACGTTCGACGACCGGCCCTTCGACGACGACTTCCCGCCGCCGGAGTACGGGGGCGGCCGGGGCGGGCCCGCCGGCGAGCGGGTGGGTGAGCCCGACCCGTTCGACGCCCGGCCCCACGTGCGGGCCACCGGCTTCGACCCGGGGCCGGGCGGCCCGGTCGCGGAGGAGGAGGACGAGCTGGGCGACGTGGAGGACGACGACCCGGTCACGGCCGACGACGACGAGCTGGGCGCTGTCGCACCGCCGGACATCGACGCACCAGGTGGTTCCGGACCGGGCGGGGACGAGCCGACCGGCGACGGTCCGGGCGGCGCCGGCGGGAGCACCCCGGGGCGTCGCGGACGGCGGCGTACCCCGGTGCCCGCCTGACCCTCCGTCCGACGGGGGCGCGGGGTGGTGACAGCGGCGTCACCACCCCGCGGTACGACTAGGCTGGCCGGCCGGAGGTGGTGACGGGTGCGGCAGGCGACCGCCATGGCGAACGCGACCGGGTTGGTGGCGGGCTACGCGCTCGACGCCCTGATCGGTGACCCCCGCCGGTGGCATCCGGTGGCCGGATTCGGTCGGGCGGCCGGCGCGCTGGAACGGCGGCTCTACCGCCCCGACCGGGCGGCCGGCACCGCGTTCACCGCGCTGGCGGTCGGCGGGCCCGTCCTGCTCGGCGCCGCCGCCGCGCTGGCGACCCGGCGCCATCCGATCGCGCGGGCCGCGCTGGTGGCTGCCGGCACCTGGACGGTGCTCGGCGGGCGCACCCTGCGGCACGAGTCCCGGGTGATGGCGCGGGCGCTGGGCCGGGCCGACCTGCCCGCCGCCCGGGCCCGCCTCGGCAACCTCTGCGGGCGTGACCCGTCCGCTCTCGACGAGCCCGATCTCGCCCGCGCCACAGTCGAGTCGGTCGCCGAGAACACCTCGGACGCCGTGGTCGCCCCGCTGGTCTGGGGTGCGGTCGCGGGCCTGCCGGGGCTGCTCGGGTATCGGGCGGCGAACACGCTCGACGCGATGGTCGGGCACCGCTCGCCCCGGTACGCCCGCTTCGGCACCCCGGCCGCCCGGCTGGATGACGCGCTGAACCTGGTGCCGTCCCGGCTGACCGGGTTGCTCACGGTGGCCGTCGCGCCGGTGGCGAACGGAAGTCGCGCCACCGCCTGGCACGTGTGGCGGCGGGACCGGGCCGACCACCCGAGCCCGAACGCCGGCCAGTGCGAGGCGGCCATGGCGGGCGCGCTCGGCGTACGGCTCGGCGGACGCAACGTCTACTTCGGCCGCGCCGAGACCCGCCCGTTCCTCGGTGACGGGCCACGACCCGACGCGCGGCACCTGAAGCGGGCCGCTCGGATCTCCGGCGCGGTGGGTGCGGCCGCGCTCGGCCTGGCCGCGCTCTACCCGGTGACAGTCGGCCGGCTGGCCGGTGCCGCCGGGCGGGCCACGCTGGGCGCTCTCGGCGCGGCCCGGCGGGGAAGCGGGCGGTGAGCGGCGGGCTGTTGGTCGCCGGCACCACCTCCGACGCCGGCAAGAGCGTGCTCACCGCCGGCATCTGCCGCTGGCTGCGTCGCCGGGGCGTCCGGGTCGCACCGTTCAAGGCGCAGAACATGTCGAACAACTCCGCGGTGGTGGTCGGCCCGGACGGTCGCGGCGGAGAACTGGGCCGGGCCCAGGCGATGCAGGCCGCCGCCTGCGGACTCGACGCCGACCTGCGCTTCAACCCGGTGCTGCTCAAGCCGGGCAGCGACCACGCCAGCCAGGTGGTGCTGCTCGGCGAGGCGGTCGACACGGTCACCGCCGGCAACTACCACGAGGTGCGGACCCGGCTGGCCACCACGGCGTACGCGGCGCTGGCCGAGCTGCGGGCCGAGTACGACGTGGTGATCTGCGAGGGCGCGGGCAGCCCTGCCGAGATCAACCTGCGCGACGGCGACTACGTCAACATGGGGCTGGCGCGGCAGGCCGGCCTGCCCGCGATCGTGGTCGGCGACATCGACCGGGGTGGGGTGTTCGCCTCGATGTTCGGCACCGTCGCGTTGCTCGACGCGGCCGATCAGGCGCTCGTGGCCGGGTTCGTGGTGAACAAGTTCCGCGGCGACCGTGGCCTGCTCCAGCCCGGGCTGGACATGCTGCGCCGGGTCACCGGCCGCCCGACGTACGGTGTGGTGCCCTGGGCGCTGGACCTGTGGCTGGACGCGGAGGACTCGCTCGCGTACGGGCGGGTGCTCGGCCGCCCACCCGCGCCCCGGGGCACCGACTGGCTCGACGTCGCAGTGGTCCGGCTGCCCCGGATCAGCAACGCCACCGACGTGGAGGCCCTCGCGACCGAGCCGGGCGTGCGGGTACGCCTCACCGTCGAGCCGGCCGAACTGGCCGCCGCCGACCTGGTGGTGCTTCCCGGCACCAAGTCGACGGTGGCCGACCTGGCCTGGCTGCGGGAGACCGGACTGGCCGACGCGGTGCGGGCGCACGCCGCCGCCGGACGGCCGCTGCTCGGCATCTGCGGCGGCTTCCAGATGCTGGGCCGGGCGGTCCACGATCAGGTGGAGAGCCGCCGGGGCACGGTTCCCGGCCTCGGGTTGCTGCCGGTCGAGATCACCTTCGAGCCGCGCAAGACGGTACGCCGGGCCGAGGGCACCGCCTCCGGAGACGTGCCGGTGCACGGCTACGAGATCCACCACGGCCGGGTCTCGGCCGCCGACCCGGGCCTGGCGCCGCTGCTGCGCTACGCCGACGGCACCGGCGAGGGCGCGCGCCTCGGCGCCGTGTACGGCACGCACTGGCACGGCGCCTTCTCGTCCGACGCGTTCCGCCGCCGGTTCCTGACCGAGGTCGCGGATGCGGCCGGGCGGACCGGGTTCAAGGTCGCGCCGGACACGTCCTTCGAGGCCGCCCGGGAGCGGACCCTGGACCTGCTCGGCGACCTGGTGGAGGAGCACCTGGACACGGACGCGGTGTGGCGGCTGATCGAGTCCGGGCCACCGCCGGGACTGCCGTTCGTGCCACCCGGCGCGCCACCGGGTCAGTAACGCACGTCGGCCGGGCGGTCGGACATCGGCAGCCCGGCCTCCCGCCAGCCCTGCACCCCGCCGACCATGTCGGTTGCCTGCCGCAACCCGAGCGTCTGAAGGCTGGCGGCGGCCAGGCTGGAGCTGTACCCCTCCCGGCACACCACGATGATCTCGCGGTCGTACCCGGTCGCCTCCGGGATGCGCCACGCGCTGGCCGGGTCGAGCCGCCACTCCAGCACCGTGCGGTCGATGACGATCGCGCCGGGCAGCTCACCCTCTTCGCGGCGCTGCGCCTCGGTACGCGTGTCGATAAGCAGCGCGCCGCCACGGACCGCCTCGACGGTCTCGTGCGGAGTGAGCCGGCGGAGACCGGCGCGGGCCTGTTCCAGAAGGGCGTCGACGCCCGGACACATCACGTCATGGAGCACCCTCAGATGATGCCCAGCGCGGCGCGTCGCCGTTCGACGAAACGGTCCGTCCGGGTCGCAGTTTCCAGCGGACGGGGGAACGTTAGCGTCGGTCGGGTGAACGTGGCCGTGATCGAGGCGTACACCGGTTTGGCCCGCCAGGTGCTGGCCGGTCCGGCGCGGTTGGGGCGTACCCGGCTGGTGGCCGTCGACGGGCCCAGCGGCGCGGGCAAGAGCCGGTTCGCGACGCGCCTCGCGGACGCCCTCGCGGCGTCGGCGGGCGGTGTGCGCCCGCCGCTCGTGCACACCGACGACCTGCTCGACGGCTGGGACGACCAGCTCACGTTCTGGACCCGGCTGGAGGAGCAGGTGCTCGGCCCGGTGCGGGCCGGCCGGGCGGGTGGCTACCGCCGCTACAGCTGGGTGCGGCGCCGCTTCCTGGACCGGGTGGTCCCGGTGCCGGCCGCACCGGTGCTGATCGTCGAGGGGGTGAGCGCCGCCCGCGCCGTGGTACGTCCCGAGCTGACGCTGTCGGTGCTGGTCACCGCGCCGGCCGAACTGCGGTTGCGGCGGGCGCTGGCCCGCGACGGCGCGCAGATCCTGCCGGAGCTGCGGCGCTGGCACGCGGGGGAGCGGGCGCACTTCGCCGCCGACGGCACTGCGGCGGCGGTGGACCTGGTCGTCGACGGCGCTCCCGGCCTGCCGCACGACGCGGACCGCTACTACGTGCGGGTGGGCCGGCGATCGGGCTCGGGCGACGTGAGGGGGTAAGGCCAGCATACGATTCCGGTCATGACCACTCCGATCCTCTCCGAGCCCGAGGTGCGGGCCGCCGTCGAGCGGGAACTGCCGGGCGTCCGCGCCGACCTCGAGCGACTCGTCCGCATCCCGGGCATCGCCTTCGAGGGCTTCGACCACTCGCACGTGGAGCGTTCCGCCGAGGCGGTGGCGGAGCTGCTGCGCGGCTGCGGCCTCGACACGCGGATCGTCCGGTCCGGCGGCCAGCCGGCCGTGATCGGCACCAGGGCGGCCCCGCCCGGCGCACCCACGGTGCTCATGTACGCGCACCACGACGTGCAGCCGGTCGGCGACCTGTCGCTGTGGGAGTCGGACCCGTTCGAGCCGGTGGAGCGCGACGGCCGCCTCTACGGCCGGGGCGCCGCCGACGACAAGGCCGGCATCATGGCGCACGTCGCCGCGCTGCGCGCGTTCGGCGACCGGCTCCCGGTCGGTGTGGTGCTGTTCATCGAGGGCGAGGAGGAGTACGGCTCGGACTCGCTGGAGCGGCTGCTCGCCGAGCACCGTGACGACCTGGCCTCGGACGTCATCGTCATCGCCGACTCCACCAACTGGGACGTCGGCGTGCCGGCGCTGACCACCTCACTGCGCGGCATCGTCAACTGCTTCGTGGAGGTGCGCACGCTCGACCATGCGGTGCACAGCGGCATGTTCGGCGGCGCCGTGCCGGACGCGCTCACCGCGCTGGTGAAGCTGCTCGGCACGCTGCACGACGAGGCCGGCGACGTCGCGGTGGACGGGCTGATCGGCCGCGAGGGCGCCAGCGTGGACTACCCGGAGGACCGGTTCCGCGCCGAGGCCGGCCTGGTCGACGGCGCGAAGCTGCTCGGCACCGGCCGGATCACCGACCGGCTCTGGACCAAGCCCGCGCTGGCGATCCTCGGCGTGGACGCGCCGGCCACCGGCGAGGCGCCGAACGCGCTGGTGCCGTCCGCGAAGGCGAAGCTGAGCGTACGGCTGGCGCCGGGCGACGACCCGAAGAAGGCGTACGCGGCGCTGACCGCGCACCTGGAGCGGCACGCGCCCTGGGGCGCGCAGGTGTCGGTGACGTTCGAGCACGACGGCGCACCCTGCGTCATCGACGCCTCCGGGCCGATGTTCGACGCGGCCCGGTCGGCGTTCCGGACGGCCTGGGACGGCACCGACCCGGTCGACATCGGGGTGGGCGGGTCGATCCCGTTCATCGCCACGTTCCAGGAGATGTTCCCGCAGGCCGCGATCCTGGTGACCGGGGTGGAGGATCCGCACGCGCGGGCGCACGGGCCGAACGAGAGCCTGCACCTCGGCGAGTTCGCCCGGGTCTGCCTGGCCGAGGCGCTGCTGCTGGCCCGGGTGGCCGAGGTCGGAAACCGCTCCTGAGGTGTCGAAACCGTAACTTCGGGGCCGATGTCAGAGTTTGTGGTGTGTCGGCGGGCGGGGTGTTATAGCCTTTCGAACATGCGTACGAACAACGAGATGGAGCGGCTTCAGGCCGCCGTCCGTGCTCTGGGGGACGTCGACGTCTCCGCGTGGTCCGAGGCCACGCTCAACGAACAGATCGGCGAGCTCTCCGCCGCCCTGGTCACGCTCGACGCGCTGCTCACCCGGGTCGCCGAGGGCGTGCGCGGGCGCGGTCTGCGCATCGAGGAACCCGTCTCGGCCTGACCCCCGGCCCGGCGACACGTCGGACGAGCGACACGTCGGATTGGCCGCCCGGCGATCCGGTGGCCTGACGCACCCGTGCGGTGTGCCAGGTCGCCGGATCCGCCCCGATCTCACAGGCGGCTGGCAGGATGTGGACGTGCGTTTCGCGGAGCTGGCGGCCACCTCGGCCGCGGTCGGCGCCACCAGCGGCCGTCGGGCCAAGGTGGAGCTGCTGGCCGCCGCCCTGCGCGGGCTGGAGCCGGGCGAGATCCCGGCCGGCGCCGGCTACCTCGCCGGTGAGCTGCGCCAGCGCCAGACCGGTGTCGGCTGGGCGGGCCTGCGTGACCTGCCCCCACCGGCCGCCGAGCCGACGCTCACCGTCGCCGCCGTGGACGCGGCGATCGAGGAGATCTCCCGCGTCACCGGTGCCGGCTCGCAGGCCCGGCGGCGGGAACTTGTCGGCCGTCTCTTCGCCGCCGCCACCGCCGACGAGCAGCGCCTGCTGACCGGGCTGTTCCGGGGCGAGCTGCGCCAGGGCGCGCAGGCCGGGCTGCTGGCCGACGCGGTCGCGCGCGCCGCCGACGTACCGGTCACGGCCGTCCGGCGGGCCCTGCTGCTCGCCGGTGACCTGCGGGCGGTGGCGGTCGCGGCGCTCACCGGCGGCGCCGACGCGCTGGCCGGGTTCGGGCTCCAGGTGGGCCGGCCGCTCGCGCCGATGCTCGCGCAGAGCGCGCCCTCGGTCGACGAGGCGCTCACCGCCACCGGCGTGCCGGCGGTGGTGGACGTCAAGCTCGACGGCATCCGCATCCAGGTGCACCGCTCCGGCCCGGACATCGCCGTCTTCACCCGCAGCCTGGACGAGATCACCGGCCGGCTGCCGCAGGTGGTGGCCGCCGTCCGCGCGCTGCCCGCCCGCGAGCTGGTGCTCGACGGCGAGGCGATCGGGCTGGACGCCGCCGGCCGGCCGCTGCCGTTCCAGGAGACGTCCAGCCGGGCGGCCCGGCGCACCACGCCCAGCACCACCGGGCAGGTGCCTGTCGCGCCGGCGGTGGTGGCCGCAGCCGTGAGCGCCGGCGAGCCGGTGCTCACGCCGTACTTCTTCGACCTGCTGCACATCGACGGCGACGACCTGATCGACGCGCCCGGCCGGGAGCGGTGGGCGGCCCTGGCCGGTGCGGTCGACGCCTCGCTGCTGGTCGGCCGGGTCGAGGTGGACGACGCGACGCAGGCCGCCACCGCGTTCGCCGCGGCGGTCGACGCCGGTCAGGAGGGCGTGGTGGTGAAGGATCCGGCCGCGCCCTACGACGCGGGCCGGCGGGGCTCGGCCTGGGTCAAGGTCAAGCCGCGGCACACGCTCGACCTGGTGGTCCTCGCTGTCGAGTGGGGCAGCGGCCGGCGGGAGGGGTGGCTGTCCAACCTGCACCTGGGCGCACGCGATCCGCGTACCGGCGAGTTCGTCATGCTCGGCAAGACGTTCAAGGGCCTCACCGACGAGCTGTTGCGCTGGCAGACCGAGCGGTTCCTGTCGCTCGCGGTGGAGAAGGGCGACTGGGTGGTGCGGGTACGGCCGGAGCAGGTCGTCGAGATCGCGTTCGACGGGGTGCAGACCAGCAGCCGGTACCCGGGCGGCATGGCGTTGCGCTTCGCCCGCGTGCTGCGTTACCGCGACGACAAGACCGCCGCCGAGGCGGACACCATCGACGCGGTCCGCGCCATCCACGCCGGCCGGGTCGCCGGCTGACGGCTCAGCCGGCCGACAGCGACCGGGCGTAGTTGACCTGGTTGTTGATCTGGTGCACCTGGAACTGGTCGGTCACCGGGATCCGCGCGACGTACTGGTGACCGCCGCTGCTCACCGTCACCTGCACGGTGCCGTAGTGCCGCGTCTCCTTGATCAGCAGGAACAGGAGGCTGAACACGGTCAGGCAGAAGAAGCCGAGGATCGCGGCGACGATGGCCCAGGGGGCGATCTTCTCCTCCCGCTGCCAGTAGTCGGTCACGTACCAGGAGGCGCCGGCGAGCGGGAGCACACCGGCCGGGGTACGGATGACCGGCGGCGTCACCACGATCTCGGCGATCTGCACGGCGACCGCCGACTGCGCGGGCGGCACCGGTCCGGCCGGCGGGTACGGCCCGTGGTGCGGTGCGACCGCCCCGGCCGGCGGCCCCGGCGGCGCGGAGAACTGGGCCGGTGGCGCGGAGAACGGCGGCGCGGCCGGGAACTGCGCGGTGGCGGGCGGCGCGGAGAACGGCGGCGGCGCCGGAAGGGCCGGCGCTGCGGGGAAGGGCGCGGGGGTGACCGGTGCGTCCGGCACGGCCACCACCGGGAACTGCTCGGTGGGCGGTGCGACGGCCGGCGGCATGGCCGACCAGGGGTCGTACGCGGGCGGCTCGGCGGCCGGGGGCGTCGTGGAGTCAGAGGTCACCGCGACCCCCACGATTGACGATCATCCGCGGACCCTACAACGTCCCACCCGCCCGGTGTGCCCACCGAAAGGGCGGGCGTACTCAGGCGGAGGTGGGGGCGGCCGGCTCGGCGGCCCGGTCCACCGGCTCGCCCGGCTTGTCCAGTCCGGCGAGGCGGCGGGCCTCCCGGCGGGCGACCCAGCCGTAGCCGAACAGGCTCATCACCGCGAAGATCCACCACTGCCAGACGTAGCCGAAGTTCTGCCAGTTGTTCGTGTGCCCGATCTGGACCGCCTGGAAGGCCGGGTCGGCGGCCGGCGTCTGCCCGTCGAGCAGCACGTAGCCGCCGCTCACCGGGTAGGGAAGCTGCTCGGCCAGGCGCGAGATCTCGATGCGCCGGGCCTCCAGCCTGCCGTCGCGCCGGGTGACCGCGCCACCGCCGCTCTCGCTGCCGACCACCCGGCCGGTCACCGTCACCTCGCCGGTCGGCGCCGCCGGCACCTGCGGCTGAACGGTCGCCGCGGCGCCCGGGGCGGGCGGGATCCAGCCGCGGTCGACGAGGACCGCGCTGCCGTCGGCCAGCACCAGCGGGGTGAGCACCTCGAAGCCGACCTTGTTGTCGACGGTCCGGCCGCGGATCAGGACGACGTTCGCGGTGTCGTACCGGCCGGTGGCGGTGACCCGGCTCCAGGTGACCTGCTCGGACGGGGCGGGACCGACGTCACCGGCGCCGCCGCTGGGCGCGGGGAGCGCGTCGCGCAGCGGCGCGGGCGTCATGGTGGCCCCGGCGTCGATCCGCTCGTTGACCGCCGTCCGGCCCCGGTAGCGGTCGAGCTGCCAGTTGCCCAGGAACACCATCACCGTCGCGGCGACGAGCGTGAGCGCGAGGTAGCCGAGCCAGCGCGGGGTCAGCAGGAACCGGTACACGTTGGCCAAGGCTACTCGTATGAGCGGAGCCACTCGCCGCAGCCAGGGAGAAAGGGTGGTGTGCGCGGCTCTCGCGCGCCGGACCGGACGGGTATGGTCACGCGGCGGAAACCACCCACATCAGGAGTCGATGATGACCGACGTGCCGCGCGTCGTGCTGAGTGCGCCCTCCTCGGGGCACGGCACCGGCGCCGTATCCCTCGGCCTGCTCGCGGCGCTCACCGACCGGGGGCTTCCGGTGGCCGGGTTCAAGGTCGGGCCGGACCAGGTGGACGCGGCGTACCTGGGGCTCGCCGCCGGCCGCGCGGGGCGCACGCTGGACCCGCGGCTGGCCGGTCCGGAGCGGATCGCACCCCTGTTCGCGTACGGCGCCGCCGGGGCCGAGTTCGCGCTGGTGCAGGGCACGATGGGCCTCTACGACTCGGTCGCCGGGCGGCCCGAGAGCGAGTCGACGGCGGCCGTCGCCACCGCGCTGCGCAGCCCGGTGGTGCTGGTGGTGGACGTGGCCGCGATGGGCCAGTCGGTGGCCGCTCTGGTGCACGGCTTCCGGGCGTACGACGACGAGCTGTGGCTGGGCGGCGTGATCCTCAACCGGGTGGCCTCGCCCCGGCACGAGGTGCTGCTGCGCGAGGCGCTCGACGACGTGGGCGTCCCGGTCTACGGGGCGTTGCGCCGGCACGAGCTGCCCCCGGTGCTGCCCGCCCGCCGGTACGGCACCGGGCCGGTGGTGCGCGCCGACGCCGACGCCGAACGCGGCGTACGCCGACTCGGTGAGGCGGTGGCCGCGACAGTCGATCTCGACCGGCTGCTGGCGCTGGCCCGTTCCGCCCCCGCGCTCACCGTCGAGCCGTGGTCGCCGGAGCCGGCTGACGGCCCGTCCTCGCCGGGGGAGCGCCCGGTGGTGGCGCTGGCCGGCGGACCGGCCGGCGCCTACAGCTACCCCGAGACCGCTGAGCTGCTGCGTGCCGCCGGCGCCGAGGTGGTCACGTTCGATCCGCTGCGCGACGAGGCGCTGCCCGCCGGGACCCGCGCGCTGGTCGTCGGCGGCGGGCTGCCCGAGACGTACGCGGAGGAGCTCTCCGCCAACCGCCGCCTCTGCATCGCGGTCGCCGAACTGGCCCGCTCCGGCCGCCCGGTGATCGCCGAGGGGGCCGGTCTGCTCTGGCTGGCCCGGGAACTGGACGGCCTGCCCATGTGCGGGGTGCTCGACGCGGTCGGCACGGTCCGGGAGGGCCTGGTGGTCGGCTACCGCACGGCCACCGCGGTCACCGACAGCGTGGTGGCGGCGGCCGGTACGACGGTGACCGGGCACAAGCAGCACGCCGCCGTGCTGACCCCGCGCGCCGGTGACCGGCCGGCGTGGCGGTGGGAGGGCGGCAACCCGGAGGGCTTCGTCCGGCAGGCGGTGCACGCCTCGCAGCTCGTGCCGCACTGGGCCGCGCATCCGGGAATCGCGGCCCGGCTGGTGGCCGCCGCGCCGGCCCCGGAGGGGACGTCGGCCTGATCGGGCAGGTGGCGGTCCGCCCTCCCTTCCCAACGTCGATCAAGGAGTTCGCGTCGGCTGATCGGGCGATCCCTGACGCAAACTCCTTGATCGACTACCCGGGCGCACCCCCGGGCGGATCAGGGTGGGATGGGTGGGTGGGCCGGCGGTCAGCCGACTATCTGGTCTGAGGGTGGCGTGAACTGGCGGGTGGGCTGGCCCTTCAGGGAGTCCCGCAGGGTCTGCGCCACCGCGTTCACCGGGATCTGGGACTGCCCGTCGCCCACCGCGTTGAACGGGTTGTCCGGATCGGCGATGAAGCTCGCCGCCGCCAGCTCCGGCGTGTAGCCGACGAACCACGCCGACCGGGTGCTGTCGGTCGTACCCGTCTTGCCGGCGACCGGGCGGCCGACGGTGCGCCGGACGCTGTCGGCCGTCGACCAGCCGCCGCAGCTCCCCTTCGCCGGGGTGTCGCCGGTCGGGCAGCGCGCCGCGTCGGTGGCGGCCCGGGCCGCGTCGGCGTTCACCACCTGCCGGCATCGCGGTTTGGCCACCTCCCGCCGTACCCCGCCCGGCGTGGTGTACGTGGCCGGCGTGCCGTCGCGGTTCATGATCGCGTTGACCGGGATGGCCTCGCAGTAGCGCCCGTCGGCGGCGATGGCCGCGTACGCGTTCGCCATCTCCAGCGGGGTGGCGTCGGAGACGCCGAGCGTGAACGCGCCCCACTTCTTCGCCTTGCCCGGCGACGCCTGGTCCTTGTCCACGTCGGTACGCCAGCGCAGCCCCAGTTGCTCGGCCAGGCGCACCCCGGCGTCCGCGCCGACCTTCTCCTCCAGTTGGACGAAGTACGTGTTCACCGACTTGCCGAAGCCGGACCACATGGTCTGCCGCCCGGTCATCGCGCCGCTGGCGTTCGACGGCGCCCACCCGTCGTAGACGGCCGACTTGTACCGGTACGGCGAGTCGTACGCGGTGGACAGCGGCATTCCGGCGTTGAGCGCGGCGAGCATCGGGAACATCTTGAACGTCGAACCGGCCTGGTAGCCCGGGAGCGTCCCGCCGCCGAGCAGCGGCGCCACCGTGTTGGGATAGTTCGCCTTCACCTTCGGCCCGGCCTCCGGGTTCGAGCTGTTCGGGTTCTCGGCCAGGTCGAGCGAGTAGTTCCGGTTCACGGCCATCGCCTTGATCCGCCCGGTGCCGGGCTCGGCGACCACGATGCCGTTGGCGAACGGGCTGCCGGTGTTGTCCTCGGCGCCGACGTTCTTCTCCGCCGACGCCTGGGTCTTCGGGTCGAGCGCGAGCACGATCCGGTAGCCGCCGCGACGCAGCTTGTCCATCCGTTCCAGCCGGTTCTCGCCGAACGCGGGCTGGGCGCTCCACCAGTTCTTGAGGTAGTCGCAGTAGAAGCCCCAGCTGCGGTGGCCGCCGTCGATCGCGGCGCAGTCGTTTGGCGGGTCGGTCAGTTTCAGCTTGATCGGCTGGCTCTTGGCCGCGGCGGCGGCGTCCGGCGACAGGTAGCCGAGGCGGGCCATGTTGTCCAGCACGTAGTTGCGCCGGCCGGTGGCGTCCTTCTGGTCCGAGGTGATCGGGTCGTACTCCGACGGCGACTTCACCAGCCCGGCCAGCGTGGCCGCCTCGACGGGGCTGAGCGTGGCCGGGGTCTTGGAGAAGAAGATCTGCGAGGCGGCGTAGATCCCGTACGCGCGGTGCCCGAAGTAGGCCGAGTTGAGGTAGCGCTCCAGGATCTTCTCCTTGCTCAGCTGCTTCTCGATGTCCAGCGCCATGCGCATCTCCTTGACCTTGCGCAGGCTGGTCTGCTGGGTCGCCTCCTGAACCTCCTCGGGCGTGGTCGCGCTGTCCCGCAGCGCCATCCGGACGTACTGCATGGTGATCGTCGACGCGCCCTGGGACACGCCGCCGGACTGGGCGTTGGAGACGAAGGCGCGTGCCACGCCCTTCGGGTCGACGCCGTGGTGCTGGTAGAAGCGGTTGTCCTCGGCGGCGACGATCGCCTGCTGGACGTTCGGCGACATGTTCTCGATCTTGGTGTACTGCCGGTACTCCTCGTAGAACATGGTCAGCACCGTCTTGCCGTCCGGCGCGTACACGTACGAGGTCTCGGCCGGCAACGCGGTCTTGAGGATGTTCGTCTTCTGTTCCACCGCGTGCGCGGTGGCCTTGGCCCCGAGGCCGGTGACGGCGGCCAGCGGGTACAGGGCGGCGGCGACCACGATGCCGGCGATCAGCCCGGCGCGGAGTAGGGGAACGAGACGACCTGCGGAAGCAAGGGGACGACTGCTCACGGGGTCAAGCTATGACATTTCCGATTCGAAAATGAGAAGAACTCATAAACCGGCGGACCGTGACGCGACCCACGCCGGGATGAGCTGTCCCGGGCTGCGGCTACCCGGCAGGATCGCGGACATGTCCGCACCAGCGACCGGGAGCGCCGCCGCGCTCGACGAGCCCGACCTGGGCCACCACGGGGACGCCGAGGCCACTCCCGGCCTGGTGGACCTCGCGGTGAACGTGCGCCGCGCCGCGATGCCGGACTGGCTGGCCGACCCGATCACCGCGGCCCTGGGCGACCTGGCCGCGTATCCGGATCCGGTGCCCGCCCGCGCCGCCGTCGCTCACCGGCACGGGCGACCCCCGGAGGAGGTCCTCCTCACCGCCGGGGCCGCCGAGGGCTTCGTCCTGATCGCCCGCGCCCTGTCCGGCGTCCGCCACCCGGTGGTGGTGCACCCGCAGTTCACCGAGCCGGAGGCCGCGCTGCGGGCCGCCGGGCACCGGGTGGACCGGGTGCTGCTCGACCCGGCCGACGGCTTCCGACTGGATCCGGCCCGCGTCCCGGAGGACGCCGACCTGGTCATGATCGGCAACCCCACGAACCCGACCTCGGTACTGCACCCGGCGGGTGCGATCGCCGCGCTGGCCCGCCCCGGCCGGGTGCTCGTGGTCGACGAGGCGTTCGCCGACACGACGGCCGCACCCGGTGTCGACGGCGAGCCCGAGTCGCTCGCGGCCCGCCGTGACCTGCCCGGCCTCGTGGTGGTGCGCAGCCTCACCAAGACCTGGGGTCTGGCCGGGCTGCGGATCGGCTACCTGCTCGGCGACGCCGCGCTGCTGGCCCGGCTCGCCGCCGCGCAGCCACTCTGGGCGGTCTCCACCCCGGCGCTCGCCGCCGCCACCGCCTGCGCCGCACCGGCCGCGGTCGCTGCCGAACGCGCCATCGCCGCCGAACTCGCCGCCGACCGCGACCACCTGGTGGCCCGCCTGTCCGGCCTGCCGGGGGTACGCGTGGCGGGCCGCCCGGCCGCCGCCTTCGTGCTGATCCACGTGGCCGGCGCCGCCGAGGTACGCGAGCGGCTGCGCGCGCACGGCTGGGCGGTACGCCGGGGCGACACCTTCCCCGGGCTCGGCCCGGACTGGCTCCGGATCGCCGTGCGCGACCGGGGCACCACCGACGCGTTCATCGAGACGCTGGCACGGATCCTGGAGGCATGATGCTGGAGTCCACAGTCGCGGCGATCCGGCCGCTGGACGAGGCCGCCATGGTGGCGGCCCGCGAGCTGCACGGGCGGCTGACCAAGCCCGCCGGCTCGCTCGGCGCCCTGGAACCGCTCTCGGTACGCCTCGCCGGGCTGGCCGGTGCCTGCCCGCCGCCGCTGCCCGAGCCCGCCGCGGTGGCGATCTTCGCGGGTGACCACGGCGTGCACGCCCAGGGGGTGACCCCGTGGCCGCAGGAGGTCACCGCCCAGATGATCGCCAACTTCCTGGCCGGCGGCGCGGTGGTGAACGCGTTCGCCCGGCAGGCCGGCGCCTCGGTCACGGTGGTGGACGTCGGCGTGGCCACCCCGATCCCCGGCGCCGAGTCCGCCGACCCGGCCGGGCCGCGCCTGGTGTCCGCGAACGTCCGCCCCGGCACCCGGGACATGACGCTCACCGCGGCGCTGAGCCGGGACGAGGCCCGTACCGCCGTCGAGACGGGCATCCGGGTCGCCGGTGAGCTGATCGACGCCGGGGCGGGCATCCTGCTCACCGGTGACATGGGCATCGGCAACACCACCCCGTCCGCCACGCTCATCGCCGCGTTCTCCGGTGCGGATGCGGAGGCGGCCACCGGTCGGGGCACCGGGGTCGACGACGAGACGTACGCCCGCAAGGTGGCTGTGGTGCGGGCCGCGCTGGCCCGGCACGAGCCCGACCCGGCGGACCCGCTGGGCGTGCTCGCGGCGGTCGGCGGGCTGGAGCACGCCGCGCTGGCCGGCCTGATCCTCGGCGCCGCCGCGCGGCGGGTGCCGGTGCTGCTCGACGGCGTGATCGCGGTGAGCGCCGCGCTCGCCGCCGCCGCGTTCGCGCCGGACGCCGTGGGCGCCATGGTCGCCGGGCACCGCAGCGCCGAGCCGGGCGCCACGGCCGCGCTGCGGCACCTCGGGCTGGAGCCACTGATCGACCTGGGGCTGCGGCTCGGCGAGGGCACCGGGGCGCTGCTCGCCCTGCCGGTGGTCACCGGCGCGGTCCGGGTGCTGCACGAGGTGGCGACGTTCGACTCCGCCGGGGTGGCGGAGAAGTGACCGGGCCGGCCGGGCCGACGCCACCCAGCCCGTACCCGCTGGGGTTGCGGCTGGCCGGGCGGCGCGTGGTCGTCGTGGGCGGGGGAGCGGTCGCCACCCGGCGGGTGCCGGCGCTGCTGGACGCCGGCGCGGACGTGCTGCTGGTGTCGCCCGCGCTGACCCCGGCGCTGCGCGCGCAGGTGGACGCCGGGCGGCTGCACTGGGAGGCGCGCCGGTTCGTCCCCGGCGACCTGGACGGCGCGTGGCTGGTCCAGGTGGCGGTGGACGACCGGGCCGCTGCCGCGTCGGTCAGCGCCGCCGCGGCCGAGCGGCGGATCTTCTGCGTCCGCGCCGACGACCGGACGGCGGCGAGCGCGTGGACCCCGGCGGTGACCCGGCACGGCCCGGTCACCGTGGCGGTCCTCGGCGGCGGCGACCCCCGCCGCGCGATGGCGACCCGCGACGCCGTGCGCGAGCTGCTGGGAAGGAAGGGCCCTCTGTCAACGCCTGCGGCAGCGGAAGGGGCCCCGCCTGACACGGGCGGGCGCGTCGCGCTGGTGGGTGCCGGGCCGGGCGACCCGGAGCTGATCACCGTGAAGGGGTGGCGGCTGCTCACCGAGGCCGAGGTGGTCGTCGCCGACCGGCTCGTGCCCGGCCTGCTCCTGGACGAGCTGCGCCCGGACGTGGAGCTGGTCGACGCCTCCAAGATCCCGTACGGGCCGTCGCGCGCCCAGGAGGAGATCAACCGGATCCTGGTGGACCGGGCCCGGGCCGGCAAGGTGGTGGTGCGGCTCAAGGGCGGCGACCCGTACGTCTTCGGTCGCGGCGGCGAGGAACTGCTGGCCTGCGCCGAGGCGGGCGTGCCGGTGACAGTGGTGCCCGGCGTGACGAGCGCGATCGCGGTGCCGGAGGTGGCCGGGGTGCCGGTGACCCATCGGGGTGTGGCGCACGAGTTCACAGTGGTCTCCGGACACGTCGCGCCCGACTCGTCGGCGTCGCTGGTGCGCTGGGACGCACTGGCCGGGCTGCGCGGCACGCTGGTGATCCTGATGGGGCTGAAGAACCTCGCCGCGATCAGCGCCACCCTGATCGCGCACGGCAAGCCGGGGGACACCCCGGCCGCGGTGATCCAGGAGGGCACCACCGCCGCCCAGCGGACACTGCGCGCCACGCTCGCCACCGTCGCCGCCGACGTCGAGGCCGCGGCCCTGCGCCCGCCCGCGATCGTGGTGCTGGGCGACGTCGTCCACGCCCTGACTCCCACCGCCCCCGCCTGACAGCGTCGATCTTGCACTTGGCGCCCGCCAGGTGCCCGTTACCGCCCTCTTTGCCGGGGCGGCAAGTGCAAGATCGGCGGCGGGCGGGGTCGGGGTGGAACGGGGACGGCGGCGGGGGACCGTCGGGTCTCCCGCCGCCGTCCGGGCGCTTCGGTCAGGTCACTGCTTGAGCATGTTGTCCAGCAGCAGCGCGCAGCGGATCAGGCCGAGGTGGCTGTACGCCTGCGGGTGGTTGCCCAGCCCGCGTTCGGCCAGCGGGTCGTACTGCTCGGGGAGCAGGCCGGTGGGGCCGGCCGTGTCGACCATCTGGGTGAACAGCTCCTCGGCGTCGGTACGGCGGCCGGTGCGCAGGTACGCCTCGATCAGCCACGACGTGCAGATGTGGAAGCCGCCCTCCCGGCCGGGCAGGCCGTCGTCCCAGTGGTACCGGTAGACGACCGGACCGCTGCGCAACTCCGCCTCGATCTTGAGCACGGTGGAGAGGAAGCGCGGGTCGTCGCCGGCGAGCAGCCCGGAGATGCCGATCCACAGCGACGAGGCGTCCATCTCCTCGTAGCCGTAGGCGACGCTGTACGCCTCGGCCTCCGGGTGCCAGCCGTGCTCCAGCACGTTCGAGGCGATCCGGTCGCGCAGCTCGACCCACTCCGGTCGGTCCTCGCCGCCGTGCCGGCGTACCACGTGCAGCGCCCGGTCCACTGTCATCCAGAGCATGACCTTGGAGAAGACGTGGTGCCGCGGGGGGAGGCGGGCCTCCCAGATGCCGTGGTCGGGCTCGTGCCAGCGGCGGCGTACCGCCTCGACCATGTTCTCCAGCACCCGCCACTCGTCGTCGCGGATCGAGCCCCGGGCGTCGGCCACCGCCGCGATCAGGTCCGCGACCGGGCCGAAGACGTCGAGCTGGAGCTGGTGGTTGGCGAGGTTGCCGACCCGTACCGGCCGGGAGCCGGCGTACCCGGGCAGCGTGTCGATGACCGCCTCGGCGCCCAGCTCGTAGCCGTCCACCGTGTAGAGCGGGTGCAGCCGCTCCGGGTGCCCGCCGGTGCGCTCGACCACGCCGTCGATCCAGCGCAGCAGCCCTTCGGCCTCCTCGGTCGAGCCGAGGTCGACGAGTGCGCGGGCGGTCATCGCGGCGTCGCGCAGCCAGCAGTAGCGGTAGTCCCAGTTGCGGACACCGCCCAGCTCCTCCGGCAGCGACGTGGTGGCCGCGGCCAGGATCGAGCCGGTCGGCTCGTGGCAGAGCCCGCGCAGCGTCAGCGCGCTGCGGGCGACCAGGTCCCGGGCGGTGGCCGGCAGCCGCAGCGAGGCCACCCAGTCCTTCCAGGGCTGCTCGGCGGCGGCCTGCCGCTCGTGCACCGGCAGCCGGTGCGGCTCCAGGCTCTGCGTGCCGAAGCGCAGCTCCAGCACCACCTGGCCGCCGGCCGCCGACAGGTCGACCACCGCCTTCGCGGTCTCGTACCCGGCGTCGCTCGTGACCTCCCACTCGACGCCGGGGGCGTGCAGCGCCACCGGCTCGTTGGAGCCGAGCACCAGCAGCCCGTCGTCGAGCGGCTGGAGCTGCACCGCCACCTGACCGAACTCGGGACGCGGCGAGAACTCGATCCGGGCCCGCCCGGTGCCGCTGAGGACCCGGACCAGTGTCGAGTCGCCGCTGACCACGGCCGGGTCGTCCGGCGTGGTCTCCCGCGCCGGCAGGTCGAGCCAGTCGGTCACGGTGAGGCCGGACCAGCGGGTCTCGACTGTCATCGTGTTGCTGCGGTAGCGCTGCCCCAGCGGGATGCCGCCGCGCTCCGGGCCGACCGTGAAGTGCCCGGCCGGGCTGCCGCCGACCAGGTCGGCGAAGATCGCCGCCGAGTCGGGCTTCGGGTGGCACAGCCAGGTGATCTTGGCTTCCGGTGTGACCAGCGCGACCGTACGGCCGTTGGCGAGCATCGAGTGCCGCTCGATCGGCACCGCCCGCTCGCCGAACAGCCAGTGCCGCCGCGTCTCCAGCAGCAGCCCCAGCGCGCGGGCCGCCTCGATCGGCTCGGCCACCCGGTAGTCGGCGCGGGTCTCCCCGGGGCCGATCTTGATGCCGACGTCCGGCCCGGCCAGGTTGCCGAAGGCGTTCTCGTCGGTGACGTCGTCGCCGATGAACAGGACCGCGCTCGCGGCGAGCTGGGTGCGGAGCTGGTCGACGGCGGTGCCCTTGTTCGTGACCACCACCGACAGCTCGATGACCTCCTTGCCCTGGGTGACAGTCACGCCCTCCCAGGTCGCGGGGCCGCTGCGGACCGCCTCGACGGCCCGGGCGGCGACGTGCGGGTCGACGCCGCGGGTGTGCACCGCCACGCTGGCCGGCTTGCGCTCCAGGCGGATGCCCGGGTGCTCGGCGGCGATCTCCCGCAGCGCCTCGCGGAGCCGGTGCCGGACCGCGATCAGCTCGGGTGTGAGGCGTTCGACGAATCCGATGTCGAACTCCGAGCCGTGGCTGCCGACGAGGTGCACCTCGCTGGGCAGCCGGGAGAGCGTGGCCAGGTCGCGCAGCGCGCGGCCGGAGACGACCGCGACGCTGGTCTGCGGCAGCGCGGCCAGGGCGCGTACCGCGGCCACCGACTCCGGCAGCGGCACGGCTCTGCTCGGGTCCTCGACGATCGGCGCGAGCGTGCCGTCGTAGTCGCAGGCGACCAGAAGCTGCGGAACCCGGGCGATGCGGCCGATCGCGGCACGCAGTTCGGGATCCAGCACGCCGCCGTGGGCGGCGGCGAGGGCGGGCGAGGTCACGCAGCCTCCGTATCGGGGACGCCGAGCTCGCTGAGGAACGACTTGGCCCAGTGGCCCACGTCGTGGCTGCGCAGATGGCGCTGCATGACGCGCATCCGGCGGCGGGCTTCGGGCTTTTCGACATGCACGGCCCGCAGCAACGCGTCCTTCACCGCGTCCGGGTCGTGCGGATTACACAGGAACGCCTGGCGCAGCTCTGTGGCAGCGCCGGCGAACTCACTGAGCACGAGCGCGCCGCCCTGGTCGGCGCGCGATGCGACGTACTCCTTGGCCACCAGATTCATTCCGTCTCGCAGCGGGGTCACCATCATGACGTCGGCCGCGACGTACATCGCGGCCAGTTCGGAGCGACTGTACGACTGATGCAGGTAATGCACTGCAGGCACGCCGACTCGGCCGAATTCACCATTGATCCGGCCTACCTCGCGTTCCACCTTCACCCGAAGTGCCTGGTAATGCTCCACCCGCTCGCGGCTGGGCGTGGCGACCTGCACCATAACCGCGTCGGGAACTGTCAACTTTCCGTCAGCAAGGAGTTCGCGGAAGGCCTTGAGGCGGAGTTCGATGCCCTTGGTGTAGTCGAGCCGGTCGACCCCCAGGATGATCGTCTTCGGGTTGCCCAGCTCCTCGCGAATCTGCTTCGCGCGGGCCTGGATCGCCGGGTCCTCGGCCAGCCGCTCCATCTCCTTCGTGTCGATCGAGATGGGGAACGCGCCCGCCTTCACCTGCCGGCCGTCGACCTGGATCATCTGGCCCTCGTAGCGCAGGCCGAGCAGGTGCCGGGCCAGCCGGACGAAGTTCTGCGCCGCCAACCGCTGCTGGAAGCCGATCAGGTCCGCGCCGAGCAGCCCACGCAGGATCTCGGCCCGGAACGGCATCTGCATGAACAGCTCGATCGGCGGGAACGGGATGTGCAGGAAGAAGCCGATCCGCAGGTCCGGCCGCAGCTCGCGGAGCATCGCCGGCACGAGCTGGAGCTGGTAGTCCTGGACCCAGACCGTGGCGCCCTCGGCGGCCACGTCCGCGGCGGCCTCCGCGAACCGGGCATTGACCAGGCGGTACGCCTCGCGCCAGCGTCGCTTGTAGGCGGGCGTCTCCACCGCGTCGTGGTAGAGCGGCCAGATCGTCGCGTTCGACTGGCCCTCGTAGTAGCGCTCCAGTTCCTCGGCGCTCAGCGGCACCGGGTGCAGTCGGATGCCCTCCAGGTCGAACGGCTCGGGCGCGGCGCCGGTGCCGCCGGCCCACCCCACCCAGGTGCCCTGGTGCTCGGCGAGGACCGGGTGCAGTGCGGTCACCAGCCCGCCGGGGCTGCGCCGCCACTGCCGCCCCTCGGGTGTGCTCACCTCGTCGACCGGCAGGCGGTTGGCCACTACGACAAAGGAGCTACGGACGGTCACGATCTGCTACCTCCGGGTACTGACGGGTCCACCGCGATGAGCGTACTGAGCGTAGCCGCGGCCTCTGATCCCCCGTGCCGGAGTTACCTACCCGTCCCAGAACCGCCGAATCACCGCGTGATCTTGTCGACACGGCGGTTCAGAGGCCGATGGTGGCCCGGGTGGTCTCCAGCGCCACCTGGGCGAGGTCCAGGCTCGCCGCCGTACCCCTGGGGTGGGGTGATGTGGGCGTCGAGGTCCGTACCTGTCAGGATTGACGGCGGCGTGCGTGTGGCCGGCCCCCGGCCGGCGGCGGCAGGCGCAGATCGACGCCCGCGCCCCGCACCCGACAAGCCCGCGATCGCAACCGACGGAGGTAGCCCGCACCGTGGCCCAGTTCATCTACGTCCTGGACAAGGCGCGCAAGGCGCACGGCGACAAGGTCGTGCTCGACAACGTGACGCTGAACTTCCTGCCGGGTGTCAAGATCGGGGTGGTCGGTCCGAACGGCGCCGGTAAGTCCAGCCTCCTCAAGATCATGGCAGGGCTGGACCGGCCGAGCAACGGCGAGGCCCGGCTCATGCCCGGCTACTCCGTCGGCATGCTCGCCCAGGAGCCGCCGCTCAACGAGGAGAAGACGGTCCTCGGCAACGTCGAGGAGGCGGTCGCCGAGACCAAGGCCAAGCTCGAGCGGTTCAACGCCATCGCCGAGCAGATGGCCACCGACTACTCCGACGAGCTGATGGAGGAGATGGGCAAGCTCCAGGAGGACCTGGACGCCGCCGACGCGTGGGACATCGACTCCAAGCTCGAACTCGCGATGGACGCGCTGCGCTGCCCGCCGCCGGACGCCGACGTCACCACCCTCTCCGGTGGTGAGCGCCGCCGGGTCGCGCTGTGCAAGCTGCTGCTGGAGGCGCCGGATCTGCTGCTGCTCGACGAGCCCACCAACCACCTGGACGCGGAGAGCGTGCAGTGGCTGGAGCAGCACCTGGCCAAGTACGCCGGCACCGTCCTGGCGATCACCCACGACCGGTACTTCCTGGACAACGTGGCCAACTGGATCCTGGAGCTGGACCGCGGCCGGGCCTACCCGTACGAGGGTAACTACTCCACCTACCTGGAGAAGAAGGCCGCCCGGCTCTCCGTCGAGGGGCGCCGCGACGCCAAGATGAAGAAGCGGCTGTCCGAGGAACTGGAGTGGGTCCGCTCGAACGCCAAGGCGCGGCAGACCAAGTCCAAGGCCCGTCTGGACCGCTACGACGAGATGGCCGCCGAGGCGGAGAAGACCCGGAAGCTGGACTTCGAGGAGATCCAGATCCCGCCGGGCCCGCGCCTGGGCAACACGGTCATCGAGGCGCAGAACCTGACCAAGGCGTTCGGTGACCGGGTGCTGATCGAGGACCTGTCGTTCTCGCTGCCCCGCAACGGCATCGTCGGCATCATCGGCCCCAACGGCGTCGGCAAGACCACGCTGTTCAAGACCATCGTCGGGCTGGAGCAGCCGACCAGCGGCTCGGTCCGGGTCGGCGAGACGGTGTCGTTGTCGTACGTCGACCAGAACCGGCAGGGCCTGGACGGTGACAAGACCGTCTGGGAGGTCGTCTCCGACGGGCTCGACCACCTCATGGTGGGCAAGGTCGAGATGCCGTCCCGGGCGTACATCGCGGCGTTCGGCTTCAAGGGGCCGGACCAGCAGAAGCCGACGAAGGTGCTCTCCGGCGGCGAGCGCAACCGGCTCAACCTGGCGCTGACGCTCAAGATCGGCGGCAACGTGATCCTGCTCGACGAGCCGACGAACGACCTGGACGTGGAGACCCTGTCCAGCCTGGAGAACGCGCTGCTGGAGTTTCCCGGCTGCGCCGTGGTGATCTCCCACGACCGGATGTTCCTGGACCGGGTCGCCACGCACATCCTGGCCTGGGAGGGCGACGACCAGAACCCGGCCAAGTGGTTCTGGTTCGAGGGCAACTTCGAGGCGTACGAGAAGAACAAGGTCGAGCGCCTCGGCGCCGAGGCGGCCCGGCCGCACCGGGTGACCTACCGCAAGCTCACCCGTGACTGACCGCTTCGTCTACCACTGCGCGCTGCGCTGGTCCGACCTGGACGCGTACGGCCACGTCAACAACGCCCGCTTCCTCACGCTCTACGAGGAGGCGCGGGTGGCGATGATGTTCGCCGGCGGCCGGGCGTGGGGGGTGGGCTCGCTCGCCGACGGCGTGGTCATCCGCCGGCACGAGGTCGACTACCTGCGCCCGGTCGACTACGCGCTCGGCCGGGCCAGCGCGGAGGCCGCCCCGACGGTACGGATCGAGCTGTGGGTGGACGAGATCCGGGCCGCCTCCTTCTCGGTCGCGTACGAGCTGTACGACGGCGACACGCTGGCCGGCACCGCCCGGTCGCTGCTGGTGCCGTTCGACCTGACGGCGCAGCGCCCGCGCCGGATCTCGGCGGAGGAACGGGCGTTCCTGCTCCGCTACGCGCCGGGGCTGACCGGATGACCGGGCACGGGTTGACCGGGACGGCCGACGCTGGGGCCTTCCTGGCCCGGCTGGTCCGGTTCGACCCGGCCACAGTGGTCCGGCTGCGGCCGGTGCCGGGCACCGGCCGTACCGCCCTCTGGGCGCGTCTGCCGTGGGGGGTGCTCGTGGTCCGTACCGTGCCCGGCACGGCCCCCGGCGACGTCACTGTCGCCGCGGGGGAGCTGCTGGCCGAACTCTCCGCCAGGGGGACGGCCCTTCCGGTACGCCGGGACGACGGCTGGCGGTGGCAGCTCCCACCGGCCGCGAGCCGGGCCGTGGAGGCGCTGCCCGGCGCCGAGCTGCGGCGGATCGCGGAGGCGGCGGCCGGCACGCTGCGCGAGGCCGCCGTGCACGGCGTGGCGGGCCGCGCGGTCGGGCAGCGGGTGCTGCGGGACGCGCTGCTGGACCACGTCGCAGTGGTGGTGACCCCGGACGAGGCGCCGCGCACCCCGGTTGAGGTGACGCAGCGGCTGGTGCAGGGTCTGGTCCGGATGGGTTTCCTCGGCGCCGGCGAGGACGACGTTCAGGTGCGCAGCGCGGGCCGATGGGTCGGGCTCGTCGGCCCGTTCGGGGCGGTCTGGTCGCGGACTGTCGCCGATCTTGCACTCAAGCCGACAGTAGGTCATCCGAACGGATGACCCCGCGTCGTCCTTCCGGCCTGGGGCGGTCGTTGGGGGGATGCCTCATGCCGTCTGTCCGGGTACCGTCCATCCTCGGATCCAACGCACCGTAGGCGTCCGGATCCGCTGGGGAGTGAGGTGCGCGAGCGATGCCGTGGTGGTCATGGCGCCCTGGTCCCGCCGCTGGCGGGGAGCCGGAGACTCGAAGCGGGACCACAGTGGATGACACCATCCGGGTCGGGCCACCGGCCCCTCGCCCTCCGGGCGACGACGTGGCGCCACCCGAGCGACCGGCCCTCGCGGACATGCCGGCCACCGTCGCGCCGGTCACCCTGAGCCGGGTCTGCGACGCGCTCGACCTGCTCGACGTGCGCTATCTGGCCGACGGGGACGGCAACCTGCTGGCCATGTGGGAGCGCCACGCCGTGCTCGTCGCGCTGGAGGGCCCGGAGGACGAGATCCTGGTGATGCGGGCCCGCCCGCACGCGACGGTCCCGCCGGACTGGGCCGACCGGGCCTACCGCGTGGTGAACGAGTGGAACCACACCCGGCGCTTCTGCAAGGCGTACATCGGCGACCCGACCGAGCGCGGTCAGCTCCCGATCTACGCCGAGTTGCAGGTTCCGCTCGGCGCCGGTGCCCACGACGCCCTGCTGGTCGAGATGCTCGACTGCGGCGCCGCGGTCGCCGTCACGTTCGTCGACTGGCTGCACGACGAGGGCGCCCTGCTCTGAGCCGGGCTCAGCCCGCGGCCGGGTCCTCCATCACGTTCACCATGAAGTAGGCGGCCCGCTCCAGGTAGTCCCAGAGCGCGGCGGCGAGCTGCGGCGGCAGGTCGAGCGTGTCCACCGCCCGGCGCATGTGGTGCAGCCAGGCGTCCCGCTCGGCCGCGCCGATCCGGAACGACGCGTGGCGCATCCGCAGTCGCGGGTGGCCGCGCTGCTCCGAGTAGGTGTGCGGGCCGCCCCAGTACTGGATGAGGAACAGGGTCAGCCGATCGGCCGCCGGGCCGAGGTCCTCCTCCGGGTACATCGGCCGCAGCAGCGGGTCGTCGGCGATACCGGCGTAGAACTCGTCCACCAGCTTGCGGAAGGCCGGTTCACCGCCGATCGCCTCGAAGAGGGTCATCGACTCGCCTGGGGAAGTCACGCTTCCATCCTGCCAGGTGCGGCCCCGCACCCGCGCCCGCCCACCGGGCGGCGCGAATCACGTCACCGCGTGCCGGTGCCGGCCGGGCTCGCGGTTGCGGTCGCCCGGCGCCGGGCCGGGCGAGTGCGCGTGGGCGCCGCCGGCCGACGACTCGGCGCGGGCGGTCTCGATGGCGTCGTTGATCACCTGTGGCCGGGGCCAGGCGAGCGCCGCCACGGTCATGATCAGCACCCCGGCCGCGCTCCAGGCGCCGACCACCGTCGGAACCGAGAACCGCTCCGCGAGCGCCCCCGTGGCCAGCACCGCGGCGCCCTGGATGATCTGTGTGCCACTGGCCATCACGCCGAACGCCCGGGCCCGGAATCCGTCCGGCAGCGCCTGCACGAACAGGCCGTTGGCGATCGGGACGAGCCCGGCGACGGCGAAACCGCATCCGGCCGCGAGCAGCGCCACCACCGCCGGTGGCGGGTTGAACAGCGCGGGTACGAGTGTCGCCGGTGCGATGATCATCAACGGTCGCATCAGCGTCAGCCGCCGGGTCGGACCGACGAGCCGGCTGATGGTCAGCCCCCCGAGGATGTATCCGACCGGTACGGCGGCCATGATCAACCCTTGGGCGGTGCCCGTGTTCATCCGGCCGTCGGTGCGGTCGGCGGCCCAGCCCGCGGCCAGCCCTTCGGGGACGATCGAGAAGAGCATCGCGCTGAACACCAGCACCGCGATGGCGCGCAGCACCGGCCGCTCGAAGACGATCTGGAAGCCCTGGACGGTCTCCCGCAGCAGATGGCTGCGGTGCGCCTCGGCCATCGCCGGTGGCCGCTCGCGGAGGCCGAAGCGGACCAGCACGGCCGACACGGCGAACGTGACGGCGTTGACGAGCAGCGCGATGTTCGGGTTGAGCGCCGCCACGGTGGCGCCGATCAGGTAGCCGACGACCTGGGCGGCCTGGCCGGCGCTGGTCAACGCGGACAGGCCCACGACCAGCCGGTCCCCGGTCAGGATGTGCGGCATCAGCGCCGACCGCGCCGCCTGGCTGGGCGGGTTCGCGAGCGTGGCCAGAAAGATCAGCGCGAAGACCGACCAGGTCGGCATCCGGGGCATCGCGACCAGCGCCATCAGCGCCATCCGGAGGAGGTCGCAGACCACCATGACCCGCCGGTAGTGGTGCCGCTCGGCGAGCGCGGAGAGCAGTGGGCCGCCGACCAGCCACGGAAGGTAACTGGCGGCGAACGCGGCGGCGGAGAGCGCGACCGAATTGGTCTCACGCAGCACGAGCACGGCGACCGCGGCGCGGGCCAGATAGTCGCCCACCCAGGAGAGGGTGTTGGCGGCGAAGATGACGCGGAACTCCGACTGACCGAAGACGTCCCGAAAGGTGGCCGGACCCTCCTGGCCGGGTCGCGCGTCGGACACCGTCGCCTCCATCGTTCCTGGCCGACCACTTGTGATGGCCCGACCGGGAACCGTCGTCAGATCAACCGATCAGCGAGGACACGAGCACGCTCCCCGGTGGAGCGTGTGCACCGGATTCTGCCCGATCGTCTGACAACTGGCTAGGGTGAACGGATTGATCGTCGCATCTCCGACTGAACCGAACGGACGATACCCGAGGGGCCGCGCGGCGCGCGACCCCCGGAAACAGTCCGGCTCGTCCGGCGACTCAGGTGGGTCCGCCGGTGCCCGTACCCTCGGTGGCGGCCGACGCCGGCTGCGGGACCGGCCGGCCCGGGAACAGCCGGGCGGCCGCGATCTGCGCGACGATCCCCGAGTTCTCCAGCGCCTCTGCGAGGCGGCGGCGCAGCTCACGGCCGACCGCGAACTGCCCGTCCGCGGTGGTCTTGACGACGGTACGGATCACCGCGCCGTCGACAGTGATCTGCTCGACGCCGAGCACCTCCGGCTCCTCGACGATCTTCGGCGCCAGCTCCGGGTCCAGCGCCACCGACGCCGCCGCGGTGCGAAGCACGGCGGTGGCCTCCTCGGTGGAGGCGAACCCGATCGGCAGGTCGACCACCACCAGCGCCCAGCCCTGGCTCTTGTTCCCGACCCGGATGATCTCGCCGTTGCGGATGTACCAGAGCACGCCGCGGCCGTCCCGGACGGTGGTGACCCGCAGGCCCACCGCCTCGACCACGCCCGTCGCCTCGCCCAGGTCGACCGTGTCGCCGACGCCGTACTGGTCCTCGATGAGCATGAACAGGCCGGCGATGAGGTCCTTGACCAGGCTCTGCGCGCCGAAGCCGAGCGCCACGCCGGCGATGCCCGCGCTGGCCAGCAGCGGGGCCAGGTCGAAGCTGAACTCCTTGAGCACCATCAGCAGCGCGATGCCGAAGACGAATGCGGTGACCATGCTGCGCAGCACCGACCCGATCGCCTCGGCCCGCTGCCGCCGCCGCTCCGGCACGAACTGGTTCGGCTCGAACGTGGCGCTGGGGATCCGCTCGCGCAGCGGGCGGAGCATGGTCGGCACCGCGCCCTCGGTGGTGGTACGCACCAGCCGGTTGATGGTCCGGTGCAGGGCCCACCGGGCGGCCACCGCGATGACCAGTATCAACGCGACCCGCAGCGGTTTCAGCAGGATCCAGTAGCTGCTCTCGGCGAACCAGGCGGAGCCGGTGAGCCGGTACAGGAACTCGCAGGAGCTGCTGCCCTGGCAGTCCGGGCGCCGGTCGGAGAGGGCGGACACCACGGCGGAGATCAGGTCGGAGACGTTCACAGTGCTTTCGTACCGCACGGGCGGGCAGCGGCCGACATCGCCACCTCGGCGAAGTGGCGCCGCCCCGGGGGTTAGCCGGGATTAGTACGTGCAATCGCGGGCGCGATCAGGGACTATTGGCGCAACGGACGTCGGTGATCCAGCCGGCGTCGGAGCCGTTCCGCGCTGTTCGCGGGCCGTTCCGGCGCGCAGGGGCGGGAGCGGCTGGACCGGGAGGGTGAGCGCGATGCCTGACATACGACCCACGGCGGGCTCCGGTGCACTCGTTCTCAACGTCACCTACGAGCCCCTGTGCGTCGTGTCGGTGCGTCGTGCCGCGATCCTCGTCCTCTCCGCCAAGGCGGTCTGCGTCGCCGACGGCGAGGGCATCCTGCACAGCGCGCGCAACGCGTTACCGGTGCCCTCCGTGGTACGCCTGACCCGCTACGTCCGGGTGCCGTACCGCACCCACATCGGGCTGTCCCGGCGGGCCGTGTTCGCCCGCGACGGGTGGCGGTGCGCGTACTGCCGGGGGCCGGCCGAGACCATCGACCACGTGTTCCCGCGCAGCCGGGGCGGCCGGCACGCCTGGGAGAACGTGGTCGCCGCCTGCGCGCGGTGCAACCACACGAAGGGCGACAAGACGCCGGCCGAGCTGGGCTGGCGGCTGCACCGCCTGCCCGCCGCGCCCAAAGGGACCGCCTGGCGGGTGCTCGGGCACCGCGCCCCCGACCCGCGCTGGGCGGACTGGCTCGACCTGCGCGAGCCCGAGCCCGAGGCGGCCTGACCGGCGCTCAGCGCGCCTTGACCAGCGAGGCGTAGACGACCAGGTTGTCCGCGTACCCGGTCTCGCCGCCGACCCAGCGCCCACCGCAGGTGATCAGCCGCAGGGCGGGCCGGCTGAAGTCGCCGTAGACGTCCTGCACCGGCAGCTTCTCCTTGCCGTACCGCTCGATCGAGGTCACCTCGAACACCGCCACCGAGCGGTCCTGGCGGGTCACCTCGATCCGGTCGCCGTCGTCCAGTTCCCGCAGCCCGTGGAAGACGGCCGGCCCGGTGGTGGTGTCGACGTGCCCGACGAGCACCGCCGGGCCGTACTGGCCGGGGGTGGGGCCCCGGTCGTACCAGCCGACCTCACCGGCACGCTCCACGTCCGGCACCGCGATGCTGCCGTCCGGCGCGATGCCGACCCGGTGCACCGGCGCGCGCAGGTCCAGCTTCCCGATGCTCAGGTCCGTCGGTGGGCTGGCCGGCAGCACCGGGAACTTCTTCGGCGGCGGACGCAGGCCGGCGACGATCCGGTCGGGCAGCACGCTGACGCCGGTCACCCGTTCCACGCCGAGCATGGCCACGATCAGCGCCATCACGCTCGCCACCACGAGCACCGGGACACCGGGACCACGGCCCGGGGCGTACCGGCGGGTGGTCCCGGTCGTGCGGGCCGGAACCGGCCGCGACCGCGGATCCGCCGTGGTGACGCTGGCCGTGAACGCGTGCCCGGCGACGTGGGCGAACCGGCGCGCGGCCCCGGCGGTCAGCCGCAGCGCGGCCCGGATCCGTCCGGCGCGTTCCGGCGACCGGCGGGCGGCGCGACGGCCGGTGCGGTCCGCCGCCGGGCCGGCACGGTCCCGGCGGCGCGATGAGCGGGCCATTGCGGCGCCCCGTCAGACGCGGCCGCCGGTCTTGCGGCGGGCGCTCACGCCGGCCACCACGGCCACCGCGACCAGACCGCCGACCAGCAGCAGCGAGCCCGTGCCCCGGCTACCCGCGGTGCCACCGCCACCGGTCGCCGGCCCCTTGCTCGGCTGCGCCATGTTGAGCACGGTGAGCATGGTCGAGGCGGTGTTGCCGTTGGAGCAGTCCAGGTTCACCGGGTAGTCGCCCGGCGCCTTGTTGCCGGGCACGGTGACCGAGCCGGTGAGGAAGCCGTTGTCCGCCCGCAGCGTCACCCGCCCGAAGGCGTCCGAGGTGACCTGCGCCTGACGGTTGTTGCTGTTGTCGCAGCCGGCCCGCAGGTTGACCCGGGAACCGGCCTGGACGCTGTTCGGCGTCACCTCGATGAACACGCTCTCCCCGGCCCGGGCCGGTGGCGCGGTGGTCAGGACGAACGCCGCGACCAGGCCGAGCAGGCCCAGCAGTGACGACAACGCACGGTGTGACACGAGCCCTCGCATGGTTCCCCCCTCCCGGCGCGACGGTGCGCCGGACCACTGACGGGCAGCGGCGCCTGCTTTCCCGGGAGGCGGGGGAAGCTAACGGGGCGCCTTGACCACGGGGCGCCAGGCCAGCGGAGTGGAGAGCACCATCGTGCTGGACGGCTGCCCGTACGGGGCGAGGCGGTCGATGACCTCCTCGAACTCGCCCATGTTGGTCGCGGCGACCTTGAGCATGCTGCACGCGTCCCCGGTGATCCGGTGGATCTCCATGATCTCCGGCCAGCCCGCGACGTCCGGGTCGTTGAGGATGCAGCGCGCGCCATAGCAGGACATCCGGATCAGCGCGAGCACCGTGCGCCCGGCCCGGGTGAGGTCGACGTGGGCGTGGTAGCCGGTGATCACGCCGGCCTCCTCCAGCCGGCGGACCCGTTCGGCGACTGCGGGCGGCGACAGGTGGACCCGGCGGGACAGTTCGCTGTACGACAGCCGGGCGTCGGCCTGGAGCTCGCGCAGCAGCGCCCAGTCCATGTCGTCCACGCGCGGACCTTCCTTCCGTAAAGAGGGTGACGCGAGATGGTTTCGGTTCGCCAAGTGATACCACCATACCGCCGTTGAACAGGCATTCCATTCGGCCGCCCACCAGCGGGATCATGACGTCTACCCCGCGCACGGACGGAGAATGACTGTGGAACAGACGACGGCGGTGCGCCCGGTAACCCCCCAGGAACGGGCGGCTCGGGCGGCGCGCAACGGCGGCGAGCCGACGCTGGAGTTCGCCGACCGCGTGCCGTACGACGCGTACGTACGGGCCAGCACGCTGCACCGGCTCCAGGAGCCGCTCAGCGACGACCCGGGCGAGATGTCCTTCCTGATGATCAGCCAGATCATGGAGCTGTACTTCGGCCTGACCTGCCACGAGCTGCGGCACGCCAAGCGCGAGCTGCGCGAGGACCGGATCTGGGAGGCCCTGCCCCCGCTGCGCCGCGCCGCCCTGCACCTGGAGGGCCTCAACGCCGCCTGGCACGGCCTGCGCTGGATGAGCCCGGCCGACTTCAACGGCTTCCGCGACCGGCTCGGCGAGGGCTCCGGCTTCCAGTCCGCCATGTACCGGCAACTGGAGTTCCTGCTCGGCCTGCGCGACCGGGCGCTGATCCGCCCGTTCCGCCGGCAGACCGAGGTGTACGACGAGCTGACCGCCGCGCTGGCCACCCCGAGTCTCTGGGACGAGGTGGTGGCGCTGCTGGCCCGCAAGGGCTTCGACGTGCCCGCCGAGCTGCTGTCCCGGGACGTGAACGCCGAGCACGAGGCGCACCCCGCGATCGAGGCGGCCTGGGTCCGGATCTACGGCGACAACGGCCCGGACAACCACCTGCGCCTGCTCGGTGACGCGCTGACCGAGATCGCCGAGGAGTTCGGCGACTGGCGGTGGAACCACGTCAAGGCCGTCCAGCGCACCATGGGCGCCAAGGTCGGCAGCGGCGGCTCCGCCGGCCTGGCATGGTTGCAGCGCAGCATGGCCCGGGTGGTCTTCCCGGAGCTGTGGTCGGCCCGCACCGCGATGTGACGAGAGAGAACAGCATGCACACCCCCGAGAACGAAGCCCTCCGCCGCGACGACGCCGACCCCGGCCACCGGCACCTGTTCCACATCCCGCCGGCCGACGGCGGGCGCTACCCCGACACCGCGTACCTCGCCGGCAACTCGCTGGGCCTGCAACCCCGGGCCACCCGGGACGAACTCCTCGCCGACCTGGACGCCTGGCAGCGCCTCGGCGTGGAGGGGCACCTGGAGTCGGAGCGGCCCTGGCTGCCGTACCACGAGCTGCTGACCGCACCGGCCGCCCGCCTGGTCGGCGCGCTGCCCGCGGAGACAGTGGTGATGAACTCCCTCACCGTCAACCTGCACCTGCTGATGGTCAGCTTCTACCGGCCGGCCGGCGAGCGCACCCGCATCGTCATCGAGGACAGCGCGTTCCCCTCGGACAGCTACGCGGTGCGCAGCCAGGCCCGCTTCCACGGCCTGGACCCGGACACCACAGTGGTACGCCTCAAGCCGCGCCCCGGCTCCGACACGCTCGGCACCGAGGACGTGCTGGACTTCCTGGCCCGCGAGGGGCACACGGTGGCGCTGCTGATGCTCGGCGGCGTGAACTACCTGACCGGCGAGCTGATGGACATCCCGGCCATCACCGCCGCCGGCCGCGCCGCGGGCGCCGTGGTCGGCTGGGACCTGGCGCACGCCGCCGGCAACGTGCCGCTGGCGCTGCACGACTGGGACGTCGACTTCGCGGCCTGGTGCTCGTACAAGTACCTCAACTCCGGGCCGGGCGCCCTGGGTGGCGTCTTCGTCCACGAGCGGCACCTCGGCGACCCGTCGATCCAGCGCTTCGAGGGCTGGTGGAGCACCGCGGCGGCCACCCGGTTCGAGATGACTCCGGTGTCCCGCCCGCCGGCCACCGTCGAGGCGTGGCAGATCTCCAATCCGCCGATCTTCGCGATGGGCCCGGTGCGGACCTCGCTGGAGCTGTTCGACTCCGTCGGCATGCCGGCGCTGCGCGAGCGCAGCCTGCGGCTGACCGCCTGGCTGGAGCAGCTGCTGGACGAGGTGACGCCCGGCCGCCCGCTCACAGTGGTCACCCCGCGTGACCCGGCCCGCCGTGGTTGCCAGCTCTCGGTGCGCATCGGCGTGGGTAGCGCCAACGAGCTGACCAAGCGGCTGCGGCACGAGCACGGCGTGGTCGCGGACGCCCGGGAGCCGGACATCGTCCGGTTCGCCCCGGTGCCGCTCTACTCCACGTACCACGACTGCTGGCGGGTCGCCGAGGCGCTGGCGGCAACGTTTGAGGAGGGGTCGTGAGCGCGAGGAGTGAGCCGGTTCTGGGAGCCCCACAGTCGCGAACGGAAGGCAGGCGCATGAGGGAGCGCGACGAGATCGCGGTGGTCGGCGCCGGGCTGGCCGGCTGCCTGCTGGCCTGCTACCTGGCCCGGCGCGGCTACCCGGTGGCCCTCTACGAGCGGCGGCCCGACCCGCGTACCGGCATTGTCGAGCGGGGCCGGTCGATCAACCTGGCGCTGTCCGAGCGCGGCCTGGACGCGCTGCGCCGCATCGGCCTGGAGGACGAGGTGATGGCGGACGCGCTGCCGATGCGCGGCCGCATGATCCACCCGGTCGAGGGCGAGCCGGAGTTCCAGTCGTACAGCGGCTCCGGGGACCGGGCGATCAACTCGATCAGCCGGGGCGCGCTGAACAACGCGCTGCTCGACGCCGCCGCCGCGCTGCCGAACGTGCGCGTCGCGTTCGACCACCGGCTGGTCGGCCTCGACCCGCTCGGCGGCGAGATGACGTTCGAGACGCCGCAGGGCAAGGTCACCGCCACCGCCTCGGTCGTCCTCGGCGCCGACGGCGCCGGCTCCGCGGTGCGCGGGCAACTGCTCGCGTACGGCGGCCTGACCGAGAGCCTGGACTTCCTCGACTACGGCTACAAGGAGCTGACCATCCCGCCGCTGGGCGGGGAGTTCGCGCTCGACCCGGGTGCGCTGCACATCTGGCCGCGCGGCACCTCGATGATGATCGCGCTGCCGAACCCGGACCGCTCCTTCACCTGCACGCTGTTCTGGCCCACCCACGGCACCCGCAGCTTCGCGTCGCTGAGCAGCCCGGCGGCGATCGAGCAGTTCTTCGCCACCCACTACCCGGACCTGGTCCCGCTCGCGCCGAACCTGGTCGACGACTACCAGCACAACCCGGTCGGCGTGCTCGGCACGGTGCGCTGCACGCCGTGGCAGGTGGCCGGGACGGTCGGCCTGATCGGCGACGCCGCGCACGCCATCGTGCCGTTCTACGGCCAGGGCGCGAACTGCGCGTTCGAGGACGTGGTCGAGCTGGACCGCTGCCTCGACGAGTGCGACGACGAGTGGGCCGCCGCGCTGCCGCTGTTCCAGCACCGCCGCCAGGACAACGCGGAGGCGATCGCCCGGATGGCGCTGGCGAACTTCGTGGAGATGCGGGACAAGGTCGCCTCACCGGTGTTCCGCACCCGCAAGCAGGTCGAGCACGCGCTGGAACGCGCGCTGCCCGGCCGCTACGTCTCCCAGTACGAGCTGGTCTCCTTCTCCACCACCCCGTACGCGCAGGTGCGCCGCCGGGTGCGCGCGCAGTACGCGGTGGTCGGCGCGGTCGCGGCCGGCGCGGTCGCGCTGCTTGCCGGTGGTGTCCGTGCGGCGCTGGGGCGGCGGCGATGACGCTCTGGGATCCCCGGCTGATGACCGGGCACGCGCCGGACGGCCCCGGCCTGCTGCGCAACTTCGTCGGCGGTGAGTTCGTCGACGCCGGCGCCCGGTTCACCAAGCGCAGCCCGGTCACCGGCGAGCCGGTGTTCGAGGTGGTCGAGGCGTCGCAGTCGACAGTGGACGACGCGGTCGACGCGGCGCGGGCGGCGCTGCGCGGCCCGTGGGGCCGGATGGGCGAGCGGGAACGCGCCGAGGTGCTCCGCCGGGTCGCCGACGAGTTGGAACGGCGCTTCGACGACCTGGTCGCCGCCGAGGTGGCGGACACCGGCAAGTCCATCTCGCAGGCCCGTACGCTCGACATCCCGCGCGGCGCGGCCAACTTCCGGGCGTTCGCCGAGATCGTGGCGACAGCGCCGACCGAGTCGTTCACCACAGTCACCCCGGCCGGTGGCCGGGCGCTCAACTACGCGGTCCGCAAGCCGGTCGGCGTGGTGGCGGTCATCGTGCCGTGGAACCTGCCGCTGCTGCTGCTCACCTGGAAGGTCGCCCCGGCCCTGGCCTGCGGCAACGCCGTGGTGGTCAAGCCCAGCGAGGAAACTCCCGCCTCGGCCACACTGCTGGCCGAGGTGATGGCCGCGGCGGGCGTGCCGGACGGCGTGTTCAACCTGGTGCACGGCTTCGGGCCCGGTTCGGCCGGCGAGCACCTGACCCGGCACCCGGGCGTGGACGCGATCACGTTCACCGGCGAGTCGGCCACCGGCAGCGCGATCATGCGCGCCGCCGCCGACGGGGTGAAGGCGGTCAGCTTCGAGCTGGGCGGCAAGAACGCCGGCCTGGTGTTCGCCGACGCCGACCTGGACGCGGCGGTCGCCGGTTCGGTGCGGTCCAGCTTCACGAACGGCGGCCAGGTGTGCCTGTGCACCGAGCGCATCTACGTGCAGCGGCCGGTGTTCGAGGAGTTCACCGCGCGGCTGGCCGAGCGAGCCGACGAGTTGGCGTACGGCTGGCCGGCTGACGAGGCGACGGCGAACATGCCGCTCATCTCGCACGGCCACCGGGACAAGGTGCTCGGTCACTACGCGCTGGCCCGCACCGAGGGCGCCGAGGTGCGCGCCGGGGGTGGCGTGCCGCGCTTCGGCGACGCCCGCGACGGCGGGGCGTACGTGCAGTCGACTGTGCTCACCGGGCTCGGTGCGGACGCCCGCACCAACCAGGAGGAGATCTTCGGGCCGGTGGTGCACGTCGCGCCGTTCGACGACGAGGACGAGGCGTACGCGCTGGCGAACGGCACCGCCTACGGCCTGGCCGCGACGGTGTGGACGCGGGATGTGGGCCGGGCGCACCGGGCCGGCGTCCGGCTCGACGCGGGCATCGTCTGGGTGAACACCTGGTTCCTGCGCGACCTGCGTACCCCGTTCGGCGGGGTGAAGGCGTCGGGAGTGGGCCGCGAGGGCGGCGTGCACTCGCTCGACTTCTACTCGGAACTGACAAACGTCTGTGTGGACCTCCAATGAGCGCGCGTGGTGGGAAGAATGGCCGGAATCCGCAGCGACGTAAGCGAGGAGCCGCCATGACCGTGGACATCGAGGCCGCCAACCGGGAACTCGCAGTGGCCCGGCAGGAGGGGA
This sequence comes from Micromonospora sp. NPDC005257, assembly GCF_042872445.1. Taxonomy (NCBI): domain Bacteria; kingdom Bacillati; phylum Actinomycetota; class Actinomycetes; order Micromonosporales; family Micromonosporaceae; genus Micromonospora; species Micromonospora sp. NPDC005257. The sequence goes on from NZ_JBIAKL010000018.1 coordinate 40,326, forward strand.
AACCCTGCCCGCCGCTGCGCGGCCGGCTGCTGCCCGAGGGCGACATCGAGGCCGCGTACCAGGTGCAGCAGGTCTACACGCGGCAACGGCTGGGCAAGGGGCACCGCCGCGTCGGCGCGAAGATCGGCCTGACCTCGCGGACCGTGCAGGAGAGCTTCGGCGTCTTCCAGCCCGACTTCGGGGTGCTCTTCGACGACATGGCCGTCGGCGACGGCGTCGAGGTGCCCATCGACCGGCTGCTCCAGCCGCGGGTGGAGGCGGAGATCGCCTTCGTGCTCGGCGCGGACCTGCCGGACGAGCGGGTCACCACTGTCGACCTGATCCGGTCGGTGGATCACGTGCTGCCGGCCATCGAGATCGTCGACTCGCGGATCGCCGACTGGGACATCTCCATCGTCGACACGGTGGCGGACAACGCCTCCAGCGGGCTGTTCGTGCTCGGCACCGCGCCCCGCCGGCTCGCCGACGTGGACCTGCGGCTGTGCGGCATGGTGCTGGAGCACGCCGGTGAGCCGGTCTCGGTCGGCGCGGGCGCGGCCTGCCTGGGCAATCCGCTGCACGCGTTGCAGTGGCTGGCCGCCACGATGGCCCGCGCAGGTGACCCGTTGCGCGCGGGCGACGTGGTGCTCTCCGGCGCGCTCGGCCCGATGGTGCCGGTCACGCCCGGCGCCGCGTACGAGGCGCGCATCTCCGGGCTCGGCTCGGTGCGTACCTGTTTCTCCTCGGAGGGAACCTCATGAGCGAGCGTCAGCGAGCGAATCATCGATACAGGGCCGTTGAGCCTCATGGCGGCACGCAGCGCAGCGGAGGGCCGGCATGAGCGAGCGTCAGCGAGCGAATCATCGATACAGGGCCGTTGAGCCTCATGGCGGCACGCAGCGCAGCGGAGGGCCGGCATGAGCGTCGGAGTGGCGGTGCTCGGGTCGGGCAACATCGGCACCGACCTGATGATCAAGGTGCTGCGGCTCAGTGAGAGCCTGCGCATGGTGGCGATGGCCGGCATCGACCCGGCCTCGGACGGTCTGGCCCGGGCCCGCCGGCTCGGCGTGACCACCACCGCCGAGGGCGTCGACGGCCTCGTCGCGCTGCCCGAGTTCGCCGACGTCCAGCTGGTCTTCGACGCCACCTCGGCGGGCGCGCACAAGCGTCACGACGAGGTGCTGCGGGCACACGGCCGCACCGTCGTCGACCTGACGCCGGCCGCGATCGGCCCGTACGTGGTGCCGCCGGTGAACCTCGACGAGCACCTGGGCGAGCCGAACGTCAACATGGTGACCTGCGGCGGGCAGGCGACGGTGCCGATCGTGCACGCGGTCGGCCGGGTCACCCCGGTGGCGTACGGGGAGATCGTCGCCTCGATCGCCTCGAAGTCGGCCGGTCCGGGCACCCGGGCCAACATCGACGAGTTCACCGAGACCACCGCCCGCGCCATCGAGGTGGTCGGCGGCGCCGAGCGCGGCAAGGCCATCATCGTGCTGAACCCGGCCGATCCGCCGCTGCTCATGCGCGACACGGTCTACTGCCTGTGCCCGGACGCCGACGCCGACCGGGGCGCGATCGCCGCCTCGGTGGCCGACATGGTCAAGGCCGTGCAGGAGTACGTGCCCGGCTACCGGCTCAAGCAGGACGTGCAGTTCGACCGGGTGGACACGTACGCGCCGGTGCTCGGCCGGCACTTCACCGGCCTGCAGGTGTCGGTGTTCCTGGAGGTCTCCGGCGCCGGGCACTACCTGCCCGCGTACGCCGGGAACCTGGACATCATGACGTCGGCCGCGCTGCGTACCGCGGAGCGGCTGGTGGCGCTGCGCGCGACGGAGGTGAGTGCGCGATGACCGACCTCTACATCCAGGACGTGACGCTGCGCGACGGCATGCACGCCATCGGGCACCGCTACACGGTCGATGAGGTGCGTACCATCGCCGCCGCGCTCGACGCGGCCGGTGTGGCAGCGGTCGAGGTGGCCCACGGCGACGGCCTGGCCGGGTCCAGCGTCAACTACGGGCACGGCGCGGCCGCAGACGCGGACTGGATCGCCGCCGCCGCCGAGGTGCTGACCACCGCGCGGCTCACCACGCTGCTGCTGCCGGGCATCGGCACCATCGCCGACCTGAAGGCGGCGAAGGCGCTGGGCGTGACGAGCGTACGGATCGCCACGCACTGCACCGAGGCGGACATCTCCGCCCAGCACATCGCCTGGGCCCGGGAGAACGGCATGGACGTCTCCGGGTTCCTGATGATGTCGCACCTCAACGACCCGGCCGGGCTGGCCGCGCAGGCAAAGCTCATGGAGTCGTACGGCGCGCACTGCGTCTACGTCACCGACTCCGGCGGGCGGCTGCTGATGTCGGACGTGGCGCAGCGCGTCGACGCGTACCGGCAGGTGCTGGAACCGGAGACGCAGATCGGCATCCACGCGCACCACAACCTGTCGCTGGGTGTGGCGAACAGCGTGCTGGCGGTCGAGCACGGCCGGATCCTCGGCGACGGCCCGCTCGGCTCGCCGTCCGGGCGGACCGTCCGGGTGGACGCGTCGCTGGCCGGCATGGGCGCGGGCGCGGGCAACGCGCCGCTGGAGGTCTTCGTCGCGGTCGCCGAGCTGCACGGCTGGAAGCACGGCTGCGACGTGTTCGCGCTGATGGACGCCGCCGACGACCTGGTCCGCCCGTTGCAGGACCGGCCGGTCCAGGTCGACCGGGAGACGCTCTCCCTGGGGTACGCGGGCGTCTACTCCAGCTTCCTGCGCCATGCCGAGCGGGCCTCGGCCAAGTACGGCGTGGACGTCCGCTCGATCCTGGTCGAGCTGGGCCGCCGCCGGATGGTCGGCGGCCAGGAGGACATGATCGTGGACGTGGCACTGGACCTGGCGGCTAAGGAGACCCGGTGAGCGCGAGGAGTGAGCCGGGTTTGCGAGCCCCGCAGTCGCGAACGAAAGGTGGCACAGCATGATCGGGCCGGACATCGCCGGTATCGCGGAGAAGCTGGGTGCGGCGGCCGACGACGCCACCGCGATCCCGCAGCTCGCGGCCGAGACCGGGCTCGACGTCGACGCCGCATACGCGGTGCAGACCGCGCTGGTGAAGCGCCGCCTCGACCGGGGTGAGCGGCTGGTCGGGCTCAAGATGGGGCTGACCAGCAAGGCCAAGATGGCCCAGGTCGGCGTGGACGAGGTGATCTGGGGCCGGCTGACCGACGTGATGCGGGTGCCGGACGGCGGCGCGGTGGACGTGGGCGACTTCATCCACCCCCGGGTCGAGCCGGAGGTGGCGTTCCTGCTGGACCGGCTGCCCGACCCGGGCGAACCGGTCGGCTCGTTCACGCGGGCCGTGCGCGCGGTCGCCCCGGCGATCGAGCTGATCGACTCCCGGTACGCGAACTTCACCTTCTCGCTGCCGGACGTGATCGCCGACAACACCTCGGCCGCCGCGTTCGTCGTCGGGCCGTGGTCGCCGGTGCCGGACGGGCTGGACAACCTCGGCGTGCTGCTGGAGATCGACGGTCGGGTGGCGCAGGTCGGCTCGACCGCGGCGATCCTCGGCGACCCGCGTCGCGCGCTGGACGAGGGGCTGCGGCTGGCCGGCCGGCACGGCGTGCGGCTGCGCAAGGGCTGGGTGTTCCTGGCCGGCGCGGCCACCGCGGCGGTGCCGCTGCGTCCGGGGGCGCACGTGCGCGCCACTGTGGAGAAGCTGGGTTCCGCCTCCCTGAAGGCTGTCTCGTGAGCGCGAGGAGTGAGCCGGGTCTGCGAGCCCCGCAGTCGCGAACGGAAAGCGGCCCGGCGACCGCCCGCGTGGTGGCCGGGAAGGCCGTGCCGCGGGGAGCGTTCCCGCACGTCAAGGTGGCCGGCGGGTTCGTCTTCGTCTCCGGTACGTCGTCGCGCCGGCCGGACAACACGTTCGCCGGGGTGTCGGTGGACGAGCTCGGCACCACCGACCTCGACATCCGGGAGCAGACCCGGGCCGTGGTGGAGAACATCCGCGACCTGCTCCGCTCGGTCGGCGCCGAGCTGAGCGACCTGGTGCAGGTCACCAGCTACCTGGTCAACATGAACGATTTCGGCGGCTACAACGAGGTGTGGGCGGAGTTCTTCGACGCCACCGGCCCCACCCGGACCACTGTCGCCGTGCACCAGCTTCCGCACCCGCATCTGCTGATCGAGATGCAGGCCGTCGCCCTACTTCCGTCGGGAGGTTCCCATGAGTGAGATCGCCGAGCCGTTCAGCTTCTCCGGCTGGATCGGCGAGAACCAGCACCTGCTCAAGCCCCCGGTGGGCAACAGGGAGATGCTGCCCGGCAGCGACGACTTCATCGTCATGGTGGTCGGCGGCCCGAACCAGCGCACGGACTTCCACGTCGACCCGTACGAGGAGTTCTTCTACCAGGTCAAGGGCAACATGCACATCAACCTGATGCTGCCCGAGGGCCCGCGTACGGTGCACGTGCGCGAGGGGCAGATGTGGATGCTGCCGCGCAACACCCCGCACTCGCCGCAGCGTCCCGAGGCCGGGTCGATCGGCATGGTGATCGAGCGGGTCCGCGAGGAGGGCACGCTGGAGAAGTTCCAGTGGTACTGCGCCGAGTGCCACCACAAGGTGCACGAGGTGGAGTTGCAGGTCCGCGACATCGCCGCCGACCTGCCCCCGGTCTTCGCCGCGTTCTACGCCGACGAGAAGGCCCGCACCTGCGACAACTGCGGCGCGCTGCACCCGGGCAAGGGCTGACGCGTGCCGGTCGTGGACGTGCACACGCACGTCGTACCGAAGGGGTGGCCGGACCTCGCCGCGGCGTGCGGCGGGTCCGGCTGGCCCTGGCTGCGGGTGGACTCCGAGCGCGCCGCCATGATCATGGTGGGGGAAACGGAGTTCCGCCCGATCGGCGGGCAGTGCTGGGACGCGCCGGCCCGGCTCGCCGACATGGACGCCGACGGCGTGGACGTGCAGGTCGTCTCGCCCACCCCGGTGTTCTTCAGCTACGACCGCCCGGCCGACCAGGCGGTCAAGGTGGCCCGGATCTTCAACGACCTCACGCTGGAGGTCACCGCGGCCGGCGGCGACCGGCTGGTGCCGTTCTGCCAGGTGCCGTTGCAGGACCCGGACGCGGCCTGCGCCGAGCTGGACCGCTGCCTGGCGGCCGGGCACGCCGGAGTGGAGATCGGCAACCACGTCGGCGACCGGGATCTGGACGACGCGGGCATCGTGCAGTTCCTGACCCACTGCGCCGAGGTGGGCGCGCCGGTGTTCGTGCACCCGTGGGACATGCCCGGCGGCCCTCGGCTGGACCGGTGGATGGCCCGCTGGCTGACCGGGATGCCGGCCGAGACGCACCTGTCGGTGCTCGCGCTGATCCTCGGCGGCGTGTTCGACCGGGTGCCGGAGACGCTGCGGATCTGCTTCGCGCACGGCGGCGGCAGCTTCCCGTTCTGGCTGGGCCGCGCCGACAACGCCTGGCACCGCCGCGGCGACCTGGTACGCGGCGCGTCCAGCGCGCCACCCAGCTCCTACGTCGACCGGTTCCACGTCGATTCGGTGGTCTTCGAACCGGCCGCGCTGCGGCTGCTGGTGGACACCATGGGCGCCGAGCGGGTGCTGCTCGGCAGCGACTACCCGTACCCGCTGGGGGAGCGGCCGGTCGGCCAGGTGGTGCACCGGGCGGACTTCCTCACCGACGCGCAGCGGGACGCGCTGCTCGGCGGCAACGCGCTGCGGTTCCTCGGCCGGCGCTGAAGACCGGCGCGGGTGCGTCCGTCGTCTCCCTAGTGCCGACGGACGCACCCGGCGCTGCTCAGGAGTGCGGGCAGGTGTCCCATCGAGTGCCCCATCACCGCCAGCCGGTTGCGCCGAACGTGCCCTCGGCGGTGCTCGTCGGGTAGTAGATCGTGCCGCCGCGGAAGCCGCTGACGCTCGACGCGGAGACGGTGGTCTGGGTGATCGCGAACGGGCCACCCCGGATATGGACCGGCCGCCGCCGGTCGGACGTGTCGCCCGGCCGTCCGGCCGCCGGACCGGCAGGATGGGCGGCATGGCCGAGCCGCACGACCTGACCGCGCTGGAACAGGCCGCCGCGATCCGCCGGGGTGAGCTGTCCAGCCTGGAACTCGTCGAGCACCACCTGCGCCGGGTCGAAGCGCTCGGCGACACGGTCGGCGCGTTCGTCACAGTCACCGCCGAACGGGCCCGGACCGCCGCCCGCGCCGCCGACGCCGTCGCGGCGGAGGAACGCGGCCCCCTGCACGGGGTGCCGACCGCGATCAAGGACCTCACACTCACCGCCGGGGTACGCACCACCTTCGGCTCGGCCGCCTTCGCCGACTTCGTCCCACCTGTCGACGCCGACGTGGTCCGCCTCCTGGCCGACGCCGGTCTGGTCAGCCTCGGCAAGACCACCACCTCCGAACTCGGCTGCTCGCTCTACTCCGAAGGGCTGGTGGCGCCACCGGCCCGCAACCCGTGGAACCTCGCGTACACGGCTGGTGGATCCAGCGGCGGCGCGGCGGCAGCTGTCGCCGCCGGCCTGGTCCCGGTGGCGCAGGGCTCCGACGGCGGCGGGTCGCTGCGCATCCCGGCCTCGCTCTGCGGCCTGGTCGGCTACAAACCGAGCCGGGGCACGGTCTCCGGCGGGCCGCTCGGCTTCGGCGGCTTCGGGCTGCCGGTGAACGGGCCGATCGGCCGTACCGTCGCCGACGTGGCGGCGCTGCTCGACGTGCTCGCGCGGCCGGTGCCCGGCGAGCCGTACCTGCCGCCGGCCGCGCCCGTCGGTGGCTACCTCGGCGTCACCCGCGCCGCCCGTTTCGCCGGCCCCGGCCGGCTGCGCGTCGGCCGTTTCACCACGCCGATGCTCGCCGACGAACCGGTCCACCCGGATTGCACAGCCGCCGTCGACCGGACCGCCGCGCTGCTCACCGACGCCGGCCACGAGGTGGTCGACGTCCCCGCGCCACTCGGCCCCGAGGCGTGGCCGCTGTTCGAGACCGTCTGGTACGCGCTGGCGGTCACCCCCGTCCCGGCCGGGCGGGCGGGTGACCTGCTGCCGCTGACCCGGTTCCTGCGCGAACGCGGCGAGGCGCTCGGCGCGGCCCGGCTGATGGCCGCGCTCGGCGAACTCCAGGCAGAGGTACGCCGTGGCGTACGCCGTACCGCCGGTTGTGACCTGCTGCTCTGCCCGACGCTCGCCGCCCCGCAGGCGCCGGTGGGGGCGTTCGCCGCCCTCGAACCGGCAGCGGACTTCGACGGGCAGCGGCGCTTCTCGCCGTACTGTGCGGTCTTCAACGTCACGGGCGATCCGTCCGTTTCCCTGCCGGTCGGACGGACCGCCGACGGGCTTCCGGTGGGGGTGCTGCTCACCGGCCGCTACGGCGACGACGCGACGTTGCTTGCGGCTGCCGCGCAGCTGGAGCACTGGAGTGACGGATGGGATCAGCACCCCGCAATCTGGCGGGCCGCCGACTCCGCTAACGTGAACATCACAACCGAGGTGGGGCGCGACCGGTCCTGACCGGCCAACCGACCCGCCATTCCTGGTCTCTCTTTCCGCCTGGGGGCGTTGGGATTGTCTGTTACCGAGACGTTGGTGGTCTTCGTCGGCATCCCGGCCGCCGCGGTGCTGCTGATCGCCGCCCTGGCGGCCGCCAGCAGCCGTGGCAACGGTGGCGGCGCGAAGCGCTACCGGCCGGGCCGGCCCTTCGACTTCACTCCGGTCTGGTTCCTGAGCCGTCCGGAGCAACTGGCCGACTCGGCCGGCACGGCGCTGGCCGCCGGGGCGCAGGCGCCGGCGTTGACCAGCCGCAAGCAGGAGCAGGCCGGCCGGGAGGCGCCGGCCGCTGGAACCGGAGGCGCAAGTGACCGTTGGTGAAGCGCGGACCACGACGGGGACGGCCACCCCGCCCGCGGTGCTGGACGGCCCGTTCTCGACCCGTCAGCTACTCCGTATCGACGAGGCGCTGCGCCTCGCCGACAAGGGCACCGGCCTCGTCTTCTCGGTGTTCGTCGGCGGCCTCGACGAGCCGATCCGGGAGCACGCCGAGCGGCTGCACCGGCAGCTCGGTGAGCCGGACCGCTCGGTGCTGATCGCGGTGTCGCCCAACCAGCGGCAGCTGGAGATCGTCACCGGCAAGTACGCGCGCAAGCGCATCCCGGACACGTACGCCAAGCTGGCCGCGCTCTCCATGGTGGCCTCCTTCGGCGGCGGCGACCTGACCGGCGGCATCATCCAGGGCCTCGACCAGCTCGCCAGCCACGCCGGCAAGGGCTGATCCACCGCACACGACGAAGCCCGGCCCTGCGTACGCAGGGCCGGGCTTTCTCGTGGTCCCGAGCCGGGGCCGGCGCGGGCTGCCACCCGCACCGGCCCCGGCCGGCATGCCTCACTCAGGCGGTGCGCGCGTCCCGCTCCCGGGCCGTCAGCGCGCGGACCACGCCGTCGCGGCCCTCGGCCACCAGCCGCCGCAACGACGCCGGCCGCCCGTCCTGGGCCAGCCACGCGTCGGTGGCCGCGACGGTGTCCTCCTCGACCAGGTACGCCGGGTAGGCGAGCTGCACGAACTCCTGCGCCGGCTCGCTGTCGCGCTGCGCCCACACCTGGTCCACCGTGGCGAAGTACCGCTCCCGGTAAGGCGCGGTCAGCTCGACCTGCGCCGGGTGGGTGAAGCCCTGCAGCAGCGCCCGGTTGCGCCAGTTGGGCAGCGCGTCCGGGCCGGTGAGCAGCGCCCACACCGCCGCCTTGTTCTCGACGGTCGGCACCAGCGCGTGCGCGTACGCGGCCTCCCGCTCGCCGCTGGCGGTACGGTCGCCGGCCAGCTCCGCGTCCACGTCGGCGGCGCCCGCCGCGCCGTTGGCGACCAGCGACTGGAGCACCGTCCAGCGCAGCTCGGTGTCGACGGTCAGCCCTTCCGGCACCCCGTTGCCGTCCAGCCAGCCGCGCAGCGTGGCCAGGTCCTCGCCGGAGCGGGCCGAGGAGGCGTACGCGCGGGCCCAGGCGAGCTGGAAGCCGCTGCCCGGCTCGGCCGCCGCCAGCGCGGTCCGCGCGGTACGGGCCAGGTCGGCCCAGCCGGTCGGCGCCCACGCCGGGTCGGCGTAGAAGGTGAGCGCGGTGGTCGCCTGCCGCAGCGTGGCGGTGATGAGGTTGATGTCCGTCTCGGCGGTCACCCCGGCCAGCACCAGCGCCACGTAGTCGCGGGCCGACAGCTCCGCGTCGCGGGTCATGTCCCAGGCGGCGGTCCAGCACAGCGCCCGGGCCAGCGACGAGTCGAAGCCGGCGATGTGCTGCACCACGGTGGCCATGGACCGCTCGTCCAGCCGCAGCTTGGCGTAGGTGTGGTCCTCGTCGTTCAGCAGCAGCACGTCCGCCGCGGGCCTGCCGTGCAGCTCGGACAGCTCGGTCAGTTCGCCGGTCACGTCCGTCTCGATCAGCTCCCGGCGTACCAGCCGGCCGTCGGTCAGGTCGTACAGGCCCACGCCGATGCGGTGGGTACGCAGCGTCGGGTAGCCCGACGGCGCCTCCTGCCGGACCACCACCCGCTCGTACGTGCCGTCGGCGCCGATGGTCACCTCCGGGCGCAGCGTGTTGACCTGCGCGGTCTCCAGCCACTGGGCGGCGAACTTGCGCAGCTCCCGGCCGGAGGCCGCCTCCAACTCGGACAGCAGGTCGTCGAAGGTGGCGTTGCCCCAGGCGTACTTGCCGAAGTAGGCGCGCAGGCCGGCCAGGAACGGTTCCTCGCCCACGTACGCGACGAGCTGCTTGAGCACGCTCGCGCCCTTGGCGTACGTGATGCCGTCGAAGTTGACCTCGACGGCCTCCAGGTCCGGCATCTCGCAGTAGACGGGGTGGGTGGAGGAGAGCTGGTCCTGCCGGTAACCCCAGTTCTTGCGGATCGACAGGAACGTGGTCCACGCGTCGTTGAACCGGGTGGCGTGCGTGTTGCACCAGTGGCTGGCCCACTCGGCGAACGACTCGTTCAGCCACAGGTCGTTCCACCAGCGCATGGTGACCAGGTCACCGAACCACATGTGCGCCAGCTCGTGCAGGATCGTGTTGGCACGCTGCTCGTACTCGAAGTCGGTGACCTGCGAGCGGAAGATGTAGTGCGACTCGGCGTGCGTGACGCAGCCGAAGTTCTCCATCGCGCCGGCGTTGAAGTCCGGCACCCAGAGCTGGTCGTACTTGGGCAGCGGGTAGCGCACGCCGAACTTCTCCTGGAAGAAGTCGAAGCCCTGCGTGGTGATCAGGTGCAGGTCGTCGGCGTCCATGTGGGGAGCCATGCTGGCCCGGCAGAAGTAGCCCATGTCGATGCCGTCGTGGGTGCGGCGCACCTCGTGGTACGGCCCGGCGCAGAGCGCGGTGATGTAGGTGCTCATCCGCTCCGAGACGGTGAAGTGCACCGTCTTCAGACCCTCACCGGCGGCCTCCTCGCGCGCCACCGGCATGTTCGACACGACCCGCCAGTGCTCCGGGACGGTGGCGTGCCAGGTGTAGACGCTCTTCAGGTCGGGCTGGTCGAAGCAGGCGTAGACCTTCTGCGCGTCAGCGGTCTCGAACTGGCTGTAGAGGTAGGTCTCGCCGTCCACCGGGTCGACGGTGCGGTGCAGGCCCTGCCCGCTGTTGGAGTAGCCGAAGTCGGCGTCGACCACCAGCACGTTCTCGGCGGCCAGGCCGCTGAGGGTGAGTCCCTTCTCGGCGGACCAGCCGGACAGGTCGACCGGCTCGCCGTTGAGCGTGGCCGAGCGCACCGATTCGGCAGCGGTCTCGATGAACGTGGTCGCTCCCGGCTCGGCGCAGCGGAACCGGACCTCGGTCACCGAGCGGAACGTGCGACCGGTGGGCTGCACCGCGGTCGACAGGTCAAGGCTGATGTCGTACCCGGTCACCTCGAGCAGGCGGGCCCGCTCGGTAGCCTCGACCTGGGTCAGGTTGCGCACTCCCGGCACTGTTCGTCTCCATCCCGCTCGTCTCGCCGCGCCCCGTGGCGCCGGTTATCGCCCGGCCGCTCGTGACGGCGCGCTGCGAACCGAGTCTTCCATGTACGGACCGCTCCCGGTGGTCGAGGTCACGCTCTCATTCCGGTACCGGTCGGTGCGGTACGGGTGAGGATCGAAGGTGATCGCGCCGGGTCCCGGCGCGGCGATGTCGTGAAGGGAAGTCACAGTGACCGAACGTGTCACCGCGGACATGTGGTTCGACCCGCTGTGCCCGTGGGCGTGGATCACCTCCCGTTGGCTGCTGGAGGTCGAGCAGGTCCGGGACGTGGACATCCGTTTCCACGTGATGAGCCTGTCCGTGCTCAACGACGGCCGGGAACTGCCGGAGGAGTACCAGGACCTGATGGTCAAGGGCTGGGGCCCGGTGCGGGTGTGCATCGCCGTCGAGCAGGCGCACGGCGCCGAGGCGCTGGCGAAGCTCTACACCGCGATGGGCAACCGCATCCACCTCCGCCAGGAGGAGCTGGGCCGGGAGATGATCGTGGGCGCGCTCACCGACGTCGGCCTGGACCCGGCGCTCGCCGACGCGGCCGATTCCACCCAGTACGACGACGCGCTGCGCGCCAGTCACGAGGCGGGCATGCGGCCGGTCGGCACCGACGTGGGCACCCCGGTGATCCACGCGCCGGGTCCGGACGGCGGGCAGGTCGCCTTCTTCGGCCCGGTGATCACCCCGGCGCCGAAGGGCGAGGCGGCCGGCCGCCTCTGGGACGGCGTGCTGCTGGTCTCCGCCACCCCCGGCTTCTACGAGCTGAAGCGCACCCGCGAGCAGGGCCCCGTCTTCGACTGAGGGGTGGGCAAGGGCCCTCTGGCAACCCCCGCGCCCTCGCGGCGATCCGCCCCGAGCCCCGCACCGCCCGTCACCGGGCCGGTGCGGGGCTCGTTTCACCGGGTGTCCCAGCCGACGGCCCGTGCGGGGCCGTACCACGGCAGCTCCTGGAGGCGTTCCCATGGCCAAGCACCGCCGCATGTCCGACGACGCGCCGCAGCAGGCGACCGAGGACCCCGGTGCGACGTACTGGTCGGTGACCGAAGGCGACTGGCCGGCCGGCCCGGCGGAGGTGGCCGACCTGCTGGCCCCGCCGATCGTGGTCGGCGTGGCCCGGGTCGTGGCCACCTCGCGGATGACGCCGCCGGTCGAGCCCGGCCGCCCCGGCCGCGCGCCGTCGCGGCCCGGTGCCGCCGCCCACCCGGCCGCCGTCGGTGCGACGACGGTACGCCTCAACGCCGGCTCCCGCACCGCCCCGCCGACCCGCCGTCCCGCTCCGGGCCGGCACCGCAACCCCACCGCCTGAGCGGCCCGGGGCCCGGCGCTGTCACCTGGTGGTAAGCGGGTGAGTCGGACGGCGGCGGCGATCGGGGCCCGGGTAGCGTCAGCGGACATGACGGTCGTGCATCCGATCGCCCGGGCCTGGATCACCACTGGCGGCACCGGCGCGCAGAACTACGACGAGTTCGCCGACGACGCGGAGATCACCTCCATCGTCGAGGCGAATCCGCACAGCGCCCTGGGCATCGAGATGCCCCACCGGGCGCCCGGCAGCCTCGGGAAGTCCTTCCTCGACGCGCTGCCCGACGCGGTGGCGCGCCTGGCCGAGGCGAAGGCGGACGGCAGCTACACGCCGGCCGAGCAGGTGGTGGTGCTCTACCGGATCAGCGCGCCGGGCGAGGAGAGCGCGTACGGGCTGTGGGCCATGGTCGACACCGACCAGATCTCCACCCGCGCCGACGAGCCGGGCCTGGTGATCCGCAACGAGGACGTGTTCATCGCCAAGGTGCGCGAGCGCGTCGCCCTGGCCGAGGCGCTCGGTCACCTGCTCTCGCCCGTACTCCTGCTCCAGACCGGCCGGGGCGACGAGCTGCACGCCGCGCTCGCGGCGGCGACCGAGGCGGCCGGGGCGCCCGCCGCGACCGACGTCGACCAGTCCGGTCGTACCCATGCGATCTGGCTGCTGGGCCCGGGTGCGGCACAGGACGAGCTGACCGCGCTGGCCGGTGGCGGGGAGCTGGTGGTGGCGGACGGCAACCACCGCAGCCTGGCCGCGCAGACCGGTGGGTTCCCGCGCTTCCTCTCGGTGATCACCACGCCCGCGTCGGTCGCCATCCAGCCCTACAACCGGCTGGTCAGCGAGCTGACCGCCACCCCGGACGAGCTGCTCGACCGGCTGCGCGCAGCGGGCGCGGAGGTCACCCCGGCGGACGGGCCGGTCGACGTGCCGGCCACCGGCGGCGTCGTGCACCTCCACCTCGGTGGCCGGGGATACGCGGTGACGCTGCCGCACGTCGGCGCCGGCCGGCTGGAGAACCTCGACCACGCGCTCGTCGAGCGCCTGCTGCTGCGCGAGGCCCTGGGTCTCGACCCGGGCGACAAGCGGATCACGTACGTGGGCGGCGACTACCCGGCGAGCTGGCTCGTCGGTGAGGTCGACGCCGGCCGGGCCGAGCTGGCGGTGCTCGTCGCGCCGGTGACCGTGGACGACTTCGTCGCGGTGAACCTGGCCCGGGAGAAGATGCCGCGCAAGAGCACCTGGTTCACCCCGAAGGCGCGGGCCGGCCTGGTGGTGGCCGAGCTGCCGCACTGACCGTGTGACGAACCGCCTCCGGGTCGCCGCCCGCGCGCCGGCCCGGAGGCGGGCCTGTCAGACTGCGCGGTATGCGCGTCTACCTGGGATCCGACCACGCCGGTTTCGAGTTGAAGGTGCACCTCACCAACCACCTGGCCAAGCAGGGCTACGAGGTGGTCGACGTGGGCCCGCACGTCTTCGACCCGGACGACGACTACCCGGCGTTCTGCCTGCACACCGGCGACCGGGTGGCCGGTGACCCGGGCAGCCTCGGCGTGGTGATCGGCGGCTCCGGCAACGGCGAGCAGATCGCCTCGAACAAGGTGGCGGGCGTCCGGGCCGCGCTCGCCTGGAACGTCGACACCGCCCAGCTCGCCCGCGAGCACAACGACGCCAACGTCGTCGCGATCGGCGCCCGGCAGCACACGCTCGACGAGGCGACCGCGCTGGTCGAGGCGTTCCTGACCACGCCGTTCTCCGGCAACCCCCGGCACAGCCGGCGCATCGAGCAGGTGGCCGCCTACGAGCAGAGCCGCAAGCTGCCCGAGCTGCCTGCCTGAGCGGACCTCCGCGGGCTCAGCGCCCGTTGCGGGGCAGTTCCTCGCGCGGCACCCAGTTACGGCGGATGAGCACCACCCGCCGCTCGGCCTCGGCGAGGTCCTCCTCGCTGGGGCGGGCGGCGTCGCGTGCCCGCAGCGCGGCCGTCACGCTCACCTGCGACGAGCCGGAGCCGACCAGCCCGCGCAGCCCGCGCTCGCCCTCCTCGGCGGGCGCGGCGCGGCGACCGCGGGGCTCCGGCTCGCCCGGCCGTCCACCGCGCGCGGGCCGGGGCGCCACCTCATCGTGTACGGGTGCGGTGCTGGCAGTGGTTGCCTCGGCGGTGTCGCCGCTGCCGGGAGCGGTGCCGGGGGCGGGGGCGTCAGCCGGGGCGCCGCCCTCGCCGTGATGCCGCAGCCGCCGTCGCCGTCGCTCCGCCTCACCCATCTCCCGACCGTACCGCCCCCACGCCCTGATCGAGCGCACCGCGTCCGCCCGCGGAACCGGGTGAGGGCCGGGGCGAGGGTTAGAAGACCTCCATGGGGGAGGGGGTGCGGTGCCAGGTGAAGGCGGGGGTGAGCGTGGTCAGGGTGTCGGGGATCAGCTCCTGGACGCGGCCGGCGGCGGCCAGCGCGTACGGGTTCGCGCCGCCGAGGTACAGCTCACCGAGAGCGCGTACGTCACATGCCAGCCCGGCCGGGGCGGTGGTGGGCGTGCACTGCGCGCCGTCGCGTCCGCCGACCAGCCGCCAGCGGCCGGTGTTCTCCAGCAGCTCGTCGGTGACCTCGATCACCACGTCGACGTCGGTGGCGTAGCGCCGGGCGGCCAGCGCGGCCGGCACGTCAACCACCCGTACCCAGAGCGCGTCGGCGAGCTGCGGGGAGAGCTGACGGGGCTCGTCCACCAGCCGCAGCAGCGGCTCGTCCAGGGCCGCGATCGGGAACGACAGCCGGCGGGTCAGATCGACCGAGAGCAGCAGCCGCCACAGCGCCGTGTACGCCTCCGGCGTCGCCGCCACCACCTCGCCGACCTGCACCTCGGCCTGCGGTCCGGTGGCCGTCGAGCTGTCCTTCGTCCGGTAGAGCGCGTACCCGTCGGGGCCGTCGGCGCCCTCGTGCAGCAGCACCCGGCGCTCGGTGGCGCCGCCCCGGTGCGCCTTGAGGTCCGCCAGCAGGTACGACCACCAGCGCTCGTCGCGCCGGGACCAGCCGGGACGCCCGGCGCGGACCCGCTCGTACAGCCGGGCCAGCTCGTCGCGGTACGCGTCCGGACGGTCCAGTCGTAGCCTGCCCTCGGTGGACGCCGGGGCGGGCAGGCGCAGCCCGGTGGTGTCCGCGGACAGCACGTACCGCGGGGCCGCCGACCCGTAGCCGAACCGGGGGTAGATGCGTCCCTCGCTGGCCCAGAGCACCGCGACCGGTTCCCGGCCGGCGTCGCGGACGTCGCGCAGCTGGCGGCGCATCAGCATGGTGAGCAGGCCGCGCCGCCGGTGTGTCGGCGCCACCGCGACCATCGTCACGTGCGCGGCCGGCACGTCCGCGCCCGGCACGGCGAGCTCGCGGCTGAACGCGCTGGCGTGCGCCACGGCCGTGCCGCCGTCGCGGACCAGCAGCGACCGGTCCGGCTCGAAGATCGGGCGTTCCAGCGCCTGCACGTCGGGGTCCAGGTCGCCGTGGAAGGCGAGCGCCAGCAGCGCCGCGATGTCGTCGAAGTCCTCGGCCCGGGATACCAGCACGTCAGTCACGGAACGTGTGTATCGCACCGTGATGGGGGTCGGCACCCTATTTGCGGGCTGGCTACCCTCGGAGCGGAGGCCGGAACCGGTCGAGGGGGAGGACGGAAGATGGCGGACCAGACACAGCCGTGGGCCGAGCGCACCGTGGAGGTGCCGCCCCAGCCGGGGGTGGTGCCCCCGCAGCGGGACGCGTTCCAGCGCGGGGTGGCCGCGGTCGGTCAGCCGCGCGCCCCGCGTACGCCCCGCACCGAGCAGTTCCCCACCGTCGAGCACGGCGACTGGGCGGCCGAGCCGGCGCCGCGCCGGCCGATGAGCTGGCACCTGGCGCAGGCGCGCAAGGGCGGTGAGCTGAGCGCCGCCGGCGCCCTGTTCGCGTTCGTGTGCTGGGGCATCTGGGCGATCTCCGGCCGGGGCAACCTGGTCGCCCCGCTGCTCACGTTCGTGCTCAGCCTGCTCACCGCGGTCGGCCTGTTCGCGTTGGCCCGGCTGCTCGGCCGGCTGGTCCTGGAGCGGCAGTTCGGCCGGGTGCGCCGCAGCGCCAAGGGCGCTCACCTGGTCACCGCGTTGTTCCTGGCCGGCGTGGGTGTGGCGTACCTCCAGCAGACCGAGTGGGTGGTCTCCGCCTGGAACTGGGTCACCGGCAGCTGAGGCGGTCGGTCGTCCGTCCGGCACGCGCCGGACGGACGACCCGGGTGCGGGTGTCAGAAGGTGGTCGCTGCGCCGGCGGTCTTGCAGGCGGCGTTGATGTCCTTGCTGGCCTTCTCCATGGCGGGGTTGTCGGCGGCGGTGCCCGGGTCGGCGGCCGAGCCCGCCTTGCCGGCCTCCGCGCCGAACTCCTTCAGGGCGGTGGCCGCCTTGCCGGCCCCGGCGGTCCCGGCCAGCTCGGTCACCCGGTCACCGAGTTCGGTCAGGATCTCGGCGGTCTGCTTCGTCAGGTCGCCGCCCGTCTGCACGACCGTCATGAGCTTCGCCCGCATCTCTTTGTTGATCTTTTCGGCGGCGGTGCAGAGTTCCTTGTCGCTCATGGCGGCCGCCGAGGGCGAGGGCGCCGCCGTGGAGGGTACGGCGGAGGCCGAGGTGGCCGCCGGCCCGGCCGTGGTCGTGGGCGCCTCGTCGCCGCACGCGGCGAGGCCCAGCACGGCACAGGTCAGGAGGATCGGGAAGATCCGGTTGGTTTTCACGCCTGGGCACGCTAGTCGATGCGCGTCATTGATCAAACTCGGTTTGCGGGGGCCGGTCAGTGGAATGCGCGGGCGGGCGGCATTCGTGCCGCCCGCCCGCGTCCGGCCGCGGTACGCCGCGACGCCGGTCGTCGCTCCACCAGGACCGTGCTGCCTTACCCCGCCACACGGGCTTCATCCGTCGCCCGTTGGGCTGAGCGGTCAGCGCTGCTGCTCGTCGGCCTTCGGCGACGAGACCCGGGCCGCCGGGTCCTCGACGCCCGGCTCGCCGCCACCCGGCGCCACCATGCCGTCGTAGTTGTAGAGCACGCCGTCCTCGTGCGCCTTCGTGGTCCGGATGTAGCGGTGGATCATCCCGTCGATCTCGATCTCCACCAGGGCCTTTCCGTCCGCGTCCTGGTTGCTGCCGTCGCGGGGACCGCCGACCAGGTACGCCTTCGTGTTCGTCTCCATGTGCCCGCCCTACCCCGGCCCGGCCCGCCGGAAACGGCCGGGCGGACCACCACCCGCCGCCGTGCGCGGCCGTTCGGCGAGCCGGGGCGTGCTTCCGGCGCACCGGATCCGGCCGGCCGTCGTGCCGGCCCGCCGCCGCGGAGCAGGATGGCGACATGGGCGCGTATCGATCAGCGTACGAGCGGAGCATCGCCGACCCGGCCGGCTTCTGGCGGGACGCGGCGAACGACATCGACTGGGTCATCCCGCCGGACCGCATCCTGGACGACTCGGCGGCGCCGCTGTACCGCTGGTTCCCCGACGGGGTGCTGAACACCTGCCACAACGCGCTGGACCGGCACGTCGCCGCCGGCCGGGGCGACCAGCCCGCGCTGATCCACGACAGCCCGGTCACCGGCACTGTCAGCAGCCTCACGTACGCCGAACTGCTCGCCGAGACCGCCCGGTTCGCCGGTGCCCTGCGCCGCCTCGGCGTCGGCCGGGGCGACCGCGTCCTGCTCTACCTGGCGATGGTCCCGGAGGCGGTGGTCGCCATGCTGGCCTGCGCCCGGATCGGCGCGGTGCACTCGGTGGTCTTCGGCGGTTTCGCGGCGCACGAACTGGCCGTCCGGATCGACGACGCGCGGCCGAAGGTGGTGGTGGCCACCTCCTGCGGGATCGAGGCCGACCGGGTGGTGCCGTACCACCCGATCCTGGCCGCCGCGCTCGACGAGGCCACGCACGCGCCGGAGCGCTGCGTGGTGGTGCAGCGCCCACAGGAGCCGGCCCCGCTGGTGCCCGGCCGCGACCTCACCTGGGCCGAGGTGATGGCGGACGCGGAACCGGCGCCGTGCGAGCCGGTGGCCGCGACCGACCCGCTCTACGTCCTCTACACCTCCGGCACCACCGGCCGGCCCAAGGGCGTGGTGCGGGACAACGGCGGGCACGCGGTGGCGCTGCGCTGGTCGATGCGCAACGTCTACGGCATCGAGCCGGGCGAGGTCTTCTGGGCCGCCTCCGACGTGGGCTGGGTGGTCGGCCACTCCTACATCGTGTACGCGCCGCTGCTCACCGGCGCGACCACTGTGCTCTACGAGGGAAAGCCGGTCGGCACCCCCGATGCCGGGGCGTTCTGGCGGGTCGCCGCCGAGCACCGGGTGACCGCCCTGTTCACCGCGCCCACAGCGATCCGGGCGATCCGCCGCCAGGACCCGGAGGGCGGCCACATCTCCCGGTACGACCTGGGCGCGCTGCGTACCCTCTTCCTCGCCGGTGAGCGGCTGGACCCGGACACCTGGGCCTGGGCGGGGGAGCGGCTCGGCGTACCAGTTGTCGACAACTGGTGGCAGACGGAGACCGGCTGGCCGGTGGCGGCCAACCCGCGCGGCCTGGAGCCGCTGCCGATCAAGCCCGGGTCGCCGTCGGTGCCGGTGCCCGGCTACGACGTGCGCGTGGTCGACGGCGCGGGCCGGGACGTGCCGCCGGGCACCGACGGCTCGATAGCGATCCGGCTGCCGCTGCCGCCCGGCTGCCTGCCCACGCTCTGGGGCGACGACGAGCGGTTCGTCCGCTCCTACCTGTCCACGTTCCCCGGCCACTACCTGACCGGCGACGGCGGCCGGTTCGACGAGGACGGCTACCTGTACGTGATGGGCCGCACCGACGACGTCATCAACGTGGCCGGGCACCGGCTGTCCACCGGCGCGATGGAGGAGGTCCTGGCGACGCACCCGGCGGTGGCCGAGTGTGCGGTGATCGGCGTGGCCGACGCGCTCAAGGGGCAGGTGCCCAGCGGGTACGTGGTGCTCAAGGCCGGCGCCGACGTGGACCCGGACGCGCTCACCGCCGAGCTGGTCGCGCTGGTCCGGCAGCGGATCGGCCCGGTGGCCGCGTTCCGCCGGGTGACAGTGGTGCCCGCGCTGCCGAAGACCCGCTCCGGGAAGATCCTGCGGCGCACGATGCGCGGCCTGGTGGAGGGGCGGGACGAGCCGGTGCCGGCGACGATCGACGACCCGGGCGCGCTCGCCGTCTTCCGCGACCTCGGCACCGCGGACTGACCGCCCGTCCGCCCGGTACGCACCGGGCGGCCACAGGGAAGTCGCTCACTTCCGATCAGCCGGCGAACCGGTACAGCCGGAACTCCTTCTCCGCGCCGCACACCAGCATCTCGGCGTTCCACGAGCACGACTCGCTGCGGATCTGCTTCAGCAGCCCCATCTCGACCGGTTTGCCGTCCACCGCCATCCCGGCGAGGACGCGGTCGTCCTCGAAGCTGCTCGGGGCCTCGGAGAAGATCAGCAGGTTGCCGGCGTCCAGCCGGACCGCGGCCCCGTCCCGGTCGCGCAGCACCGCCGTGCCGTCCGGCGCGAACAGCGTCACCGCGTCCGGAGAGGCCCGCCCGGCCAGCACGTGCTCACCGACCGGGGCCAGCGACTCGGCGCGCGGCGCCGCCCACTGCCGGGTTTCCTCACCCTCGGTCGCCGCCACCACGCGGGTGTCGTCGGCGCCGCTGCCGGGCGTCTCCAGCAGGCACACGCGACGCTCGCCGCAGGTGACCAGACCCTTCGCCCGGCCGCCCTGCTCGGGCGCCTCGTACAGCACCGTGGGCGTGCCGAGACCGCCCAGGTCGTAGGCGAGCAGCCGCAGGCCACGCTGGTTCTCCGCCACGTACAGCCGGTCGTCGCGGGCGGCCATCGGATCGTCGAGGCCGGCGACGTTGCCCCGCTCCTTGAGGATCTCCCCGCTGCGCAGGTTTAGGACCCGCACCGAGCGGTCCGCGCCGACCTGCACGAGCCGGTCCGCCTTCCCCGCCCACGGGGCGAGCGGCACACCCTCGGCGTCTGCGGGCCCGTCCAGTGCCGCGCCGGTGCCGACCGGTACCACCTTCGTCCGCGCGTCGCCGTACTCGGTGCGCGGATTGGGCCGCTCCCACCGCTGCCGGCCGTTGTCCAGCCGCAGCCCGACCAGGCGTTCGCCGGTGCGGTCCAGCCGGACGATCGTGTCGGGCCCGACGTACAGCGCGTCGTCGCGGTCGACGTCGGTCCGCCAGCGCTGCTTGCCGGAACCGCCGTCGAGCACCGCGAGCACGCGCGGTCCGCTGCCGGTGTCGTCGCCGAGGACGAGCAGACCTTCGGGCAGCGCCCGGACCCCGGCCCACCGCTGCGCGGTCGCGTCCGTCCGCCTCTCCCAGACCGCCTTGCCGGTCGACGCCTCGACGGCTGTCACGTGGAGATGGCCGTCGGGCAGTGAACGGGCCAGGTAGGCGCGGTCCTCGAGCGTCGCGGTGAACATCTGATCCGGCCGGGTGTCGCCGGCGGCCACCGTCCTCACCAGGTCCGCGGTGTGGAAGTCCAGCGCCGGGTGCCGGTCCCGGAACACCCAGAGCAGCACCGACGCCGCCACGGCGACCACCACGAGGCCCGCGCCGAGCGCGATCCACCGGCCGCGCCGTGGCGGGCCGCCGCCGGGCCGGACGGCGTTCGGCGCGGGGGCGAAGGGCGTTCCGGGTACGCCGGGCTGCCAGCCGCCGCCGGACGGAGGAGCGGACGGCCCGGGTACGCCGTATCCCGCGGCGGGGTGGGGCGGAACCGGACCGTGGGCGGCCGGTGCGCCGTCGTACCTCGTGAAGGGTGTCTGCGGGACGGCGCCGTCGGCGACCAGCGTGCCGTGCGGTCCGGCCGACGCCGCGTCCGGCCCGCCGAGGGGCGCGGTCGGGTTCGCCCTCGTCGCACCGGCGGCGACGGTGGCCGCGCTCGTCGTGCCGAGGGCCGGCGCGTCGCCCGCGGGCGGCGCGGGCCGGGTCGATCCGGGGTGCGTGGGCGCGAGCTGGGCCGGCACGGCGGGCCGGCCGGGCCGGCGGTGCAGCGGCAGGTCGGTGAGCGCGCCCTCGGCGACCGGCATCTCCGGCTGTTCCAGCACCGTCGGCGCGATACCCAGCTCGGCGTGCAGCAGCCGGGCCACGAGCGGCACCCTTGTCGACCCGCCGACCAGGAACAGGCCGCTGAGCTGCTCCGGGCGCAGCCCGGCGGCGGCGGTCACCTCCCGGGTCTCGGTCACCGCCCGGGCGAGCAGCGGCGCGGCCAGGCGTTCGAACTCCTCCCGGGTCAGCGGCACCGCCGCCTCCACCCCCGGTACGGCCACCGGCGCCACCATGGCCCGCGACAGCATCTCCTTGGTGCCGCGCACGTTCTCCCAGAGCTGCTGGCGGTCCCGCCGCTCGGCGGTGGTCGTCGGATCGGTCAGCCGGGCCCACTCGCGCGGATGGTCCGGGCCCACCAGCTCCCCGAGCCGTCCGAGCAAGGCCGCGTCCAGGTCGAGACCGCCGAGGTCGGGGATCCCGCCGGTGGCGATCAGGTGGAAACCGGAGTCGCCCCACGGGTCGGCGCCCTCGTTGCGCAGCACCGCCACGTCGAGCGTGCCGCCGCCGAAGTCGAACACCGCCACCGAACCGCCCACCGGCACCGGGCGGCGCAGCACCTGCGTGAAGTAACGGGCCGCGGCCACCGGCTCGCGCAGCAGGCGGGTGCCGGGCGCGATCGGCCCGGCGAGCGTGTGCTCGGCCGCCGCCGGCCAGCCGGCCAGCTCCAGCGCGTCGTGCAGCACCTGACGGCGGGCCGGCGTCCAGGCCGCCGGGTGCGTGACCACCGCCGGGGGCAGCATCCCGACCGCCGCCACCGCCGCGTCCGCGACCGTGCGCAGCGTCGCGGCCAGCAGCTCCGCCGGCCGGTACGCCCGCCCGCCCAGCTCCACGCTCTCCTCGTCGACCCGGCGCTTCGGGTTCGGCTCGTAGCCGGCCGGGTCGGCCTGGGCCAGGCGTTGCGCGTCCCGCCCGACGTGCAGGTGACCGTCCGCGTCGGCGTACACGCCGGAGGGCAGGATCGGGTGCCCGTCGACCAGCACCGGCCGGGTGCGCCCGTCCGGCCAGCGCAGCACCGCCACGGTGTTCGAGGTGCCGAGGTCCACGCCGAGGGCGAAACCGTCCTGCTGGCCTGACATCCGTGGCTACCTCCACCCGACGAGGGGTTGTCCGGCCCGCATCGTACGCAGCCCACGCTGCCCCGCTGCCCACCCGGCCCGGCGCAATGGGGTGGCCGGTGGGGCCGTGGCCGCATACCGTCGCGGTCATGAAGGTGATCTCCGTCAACGTGGGCCGACCGCAACCGAATCCGTGGAAGGAGACCGGGACCACCGGCATCGACAAGCGACCCGTGGACGGTCGCGTCCCGGTCACCGCGCCCGGCCCCAAGGGCACCGGCGCGGTCGGGCTCGCCGGCGACCGGGTCTACGACCTCGCCCACCACGGCGGCGCCGACCAGGCCGTCTACGCGTACGCCCGGGAGGACCTCGACCACTGGGAGGCCGAGCTGGGCCGCCCGCTCGCCGACGGCAGCTTCGGGGAGAACCTGACCACCAGCGGCCTGGACGTCAACGGCGCGCTGATCGGCGAGCGGTGGCGGATCGGGCCCGACCTGGTGCTGGAGGTCTCCTGCCCGCGCATCCCCTGCGGCACGTTCCAGGGGTGGCTGGGCGAGCAGGGCTGGATCAAGCGGTTCACCGAGGCGGTACGGCCCGGGGCGTACCTGCGGGTGATCACGCCGGGCAGCGTCGGGGCCGGCGACCCGGTCGAGGTCGTGCACCGGCCCGGCCACGACGTGACCGTGGCGCTCGTGTTCCGGGCCATCACGCTGGAGTCGGAGCTGCTGCCCCGGCTGCTGGTGGCCGACGCGCTGCCCGAGGAGGACATGACGCGGATCCGACGCCGCTTGACCTGAACCGCGCTTGAGGCCGGACGATTCCCGGCGTGCTGAACTCCGTTCTCGACGAGGCCTACGAGCGCGTCCGCCACACCGGTCCCGAGCGGGACGGGTGGCTGTCCAACCACGTGCCGATGGCGGCGGAGGCGCTGGTGCGCCACGGCCACGAGCGGGCCGTGCACCGCTGGATCGACACGTACTCCGACAAGCTGGAGGAACGCCCGCGCGGCATCCGGCGCATCGCCGCCGACGAGTGGCGCGACCCGCTCGGCGACCCGGTGCGTACCGGCGACTGGCTCGACCTCTTCGACAGCGAGCTGGCCGGCGACCCGTGGCGGGACGTGCTGGCCCGCTGGTGGCCGCGCCTGCTACCCGGCATCGCCGCCGGGGCCACCCACGGCGTCATCCGGGTCGGCCACGCCGTACGCGCCCTGCTCGACGCCGAGACCGCACCGCGCGTCGCCGAGCTCGGCCAGGGGCTCGCCTACTGGGCCGCCCGCTGGCAGCCGCTCGCTCGGCCCGGCGCCGGGCCGTACCCCGGAACCGACGCCCGGTCCGCGCTCGACGCCGTGCCCCGCGTACCCGATCAGCGGTTCGGCATCCGCTCCCGCCTGGCGCAGTTGGCCGGCCTGGGTCGATGGCCGGCGGTGGCGGCGGCGGTGCCCGGCGACGCAGCCGACGACGTGCCCACCCGGCTCGCGGCGGTCGTCGACGCCGCCGTGCTCCGGCACGGCACGCACGGGTACGCCAGTCCGGTCATGCTCGTGCACGCGGCGACCGCGCCGAACGCCGTCCTGCGTACCCTGCCGGCGCTGTCGCCCGCGCTGTGGCACCCGAGCCTGGCCGCCGCCTGGGCGGCTACCGCAGCCGTCACCGCCGCCTACGCCCCGGCCGGGTCCCGTTCCCTCCCGCCTGCCGGCGGGCCGGAACTCGGCGAGGTCATGGCGCGGGCGCTGGACACCGGGGACGCGCACGCGATCAAATTCACGGACACGGTGAGTGACGCGTACGCCCGCAGCGGCGACCCGGCCCTGCTCGCCGTCGCCGCCCGATCCGTCGAGCAGATCGCCGCCGACTGACGGCCTCGGCTCGGTACCGCCGACACCTGGAGGGCTGATGACACCCGACGACGAGGCGTTCCTGCGCCGAGCCGTGGACCTCGCCGACCGGGCTGGCGCGTCCGGCGAACGCCCGTTCGGGTCGCTGCTCGTCGGCGCCGACGGCACCGTCCTGATCGAGGACCACAACACGGTGGTCTCCGACAACGACGTCACCGCGCATCCTGAGCTGAAGCTCGCCCGCTGGGCCGCCCGGCAGCTCGCCCCCGAGGCCGCAGTCGCCGCCACCATGTACACCAGCTGCCAGCCCTGCCCGATGTGCACGGTCGCGATCGAGGCGTCCGGCCTCGGCCGGGTCGTGTACGCCCTCTCCGCCGAGCAGTTCGATCAGGTCAAGCCGGCCGCTCCGGCACGGCGCCCGGTGCGGTACGACGGGCCGGCGCTGTTCGACGAGGCACGTCGGCCGATCGAGGACCACTACTAGGACGCCGCCGGGCCCGCGTCGGCCCTCGCCACAGGGCGCCGGCGATGGCGCGCGATGGCTACGCTGTGCCGCACTGCGTCAGGGGGTGGGCCGGTGAGGCGTCGGCTGGGGTACGTCGCGATGGTGCTGCTCGGCGCCGTGCTGTTCGGCACGGCCGGCCTGGCCGCCGGGTCCTGGTACGGCGGCCGGGACGCCATGGCGGTCAGCTCCGACACGGCTCGGAGCGCGGCCGGGGAACTGCTTCCCGGTGCCGAGCCGATCGGCTCGATGGACGTGCGCGGCTACCGGTACGGCGTCTTCCTGGCCGCCGACGAGGTCGGCGGGAGCCGGGTCGAGTTTCAGTACGGCGACGACGCCGACTGCGCGCTGTCGGAGCGGATGCGAGGCGCCGCCGAGACGCGCGGATGGCGGGAACTCCGCCGGGTGCCGGGTTCCCCGTGCGACGGCTGGCGCGCCGAGCGGGACGGGCTCACGGCCACGCTCACCCATCGGGCGTACGGGTCGAGGCTGCGCATCGAGCCGTCCGCCCCCGGCGGGTTCGCCGCCGCCACGATCATCGGCACCCTGCTGGGCGCGGTCGGGGGTGCGGCACTGTTCCGGGAGGTGGCGCGGCGTCGTTGGCCCGTCCCCCTGCTCGTCGGCACGCCGGTGATCGTCGCCCTGTTCCCGGGCGCCGCCCTCACCTGGATGGACCTGGCCGCGAACGGGCTCGCCGAGCCGGTGTGGCCCGTCTGGCGGGCGCTCGCTCCCGTGCTGGTGCCGCTCTCGCTCGTGCTCCTTCTGATCGGCGTGGCCGTCCTCGCGAGGCGACGGCGTCCGGCTGTGCCCGCCGCCGAGTCGGTCGCGACCACCGCTGCCGGCTGATCGGTGGCCGGCCGGTCAACCACGTGGGAAACCGGGGCCGGCCTGCCGTTCACGCAGCTCTCGATGAACAACCGCTCACCTTCCTTGCGCAGGGCAGCCCGCTCGGCGTGGTCGCCGAGATGGGGCGCGTCGTCGCCGGTGGGACCGTCGTAGAGCTGGTGGTAGGCGTCAGCGCACTCCTCCTGGTCGCCTACCGGCCCCGAGTTCGTCACCGCATGGTGCTCAACCCCGTAGCGCTTCTCCACGGGCACGGATTGTATCAATCACCCTGAATGCCACGTGGGAAGCCGGGAGTGTGCTCAGCCCAGGATCGGGGATGCGGCCTGGGAGGGGTCGGAGGCCGGTGGAGCGGGCGACGGGAATCGAACCCGCGTAGTCAGTTTGGAAGACTGAAGCTCTACCATTGAGCTACGCCCGCGCGCGCCCCACCATCGTGGGACGCGCCGACAGCGTACCTAATCGTGGCGGACGCCGCGCAGCGCGTACCCCCGGGTGAGCCGCCACACCGCGTACCCCGCGCCCCGGTCACCCGCGCGGGGGGTCGGACGGCATACACTCTTCGTCGCCACGGGGTGTGGCGCAGCTTGGTAGCGCACTCGCTTTGGGAGCGAGGGGCCGTGGGTTCAAATCCCGCCACCCCGACTGTCGTTCGCGACCGGATCATCCCGGGAACCGCCGGTTTTCCGCGCGGTGCCCGGGCCCTGCCGATGCCGTCGGCCGGCTCGCCTACACTCGATGCGCGCAATCACGCCCCAGAACCAACACCCAGATCCGTCAAGGAGTACGCCTGTGAAGAGCACCGTCGAGACTCTGAGCCCGACGCGCGTGCGGCTCGCCATCGAGGTGCCGTTCGTCGAGCTCGAGCCGAGCCTCAAGAAGGCGTACCGGGAGATCGGCCAGCAGGTCCAGGTTCCCGGCTTCCGCCGGGGCAAGGTTCCCAGCGCGGTGATCGACCAGCGGGTGGGCCGGGGAACCGTCCTCAACGAGGCGATCCAGGAGGCGATCCCGCAGAACATCCTCGCCGCGGTCCGGGAGCACGACCTCAAGACGCTGGGCCGTCCCGAGGTCGACATCACCGAGTTCAACGACGGTGACACGCTCAACTTCACCGCCGAGGTGGACGTCCGTCCGGAGATCACCCTGCCGGACCCGGCCACCATCGAGGTGACCGTGGACGAGATCGAGATCGCCGACAGCGAGATCGACGAGCAGATCAACAGCCTGCGCGAGCGGTTCGCCACGCTGAAGACCGTCGAGCGGGCCGCCCAGGAGGGCGACTTCGTGCAGATCGACCTGAACGCCACGGTCGACGGCGAGGAGGTCCCGGGCGGTTCGGCGAGCAACATCTCGCACGAGGTGGGCAGCAAGCAGCTCCTGCCGGGCCTGGACGAGGCGCTGGTCGGCCTGGCCGCCGGCGACAGCACCACCTTCACCACGCAGCTCGTCGGCGGCGACTACGCCGGCCGTGACGCCGACGTGGCGGTGACCGTCCGCACGGTCAAGGAGAAGGAGCTGCCCGAGCTCAACGACGACTTCGCGCAGATGGCCAGCGAGTTCGACACGATCGACGAGCTGCGCGGCGACCTGCGGGAGCGGGTCGCCCGGGGCAAGCAGGTCGAGCAGATCTACGCCGCCCGCGACAAGGCCCTGGAGCAGATGGTGGCCGCCGCCGAGGTGCCGGCGCCCGAGGGCGTCGTCAAGGAGGAGGTCGAGAGCCGCAAGGCCGCGATGGTCGACCAGCTCGAGCGCATCGGCGCCTCCCTGGAGGAATACCTCGCGGCGGAGGAGAAGACCGAGGAGCAGATCGACACGGAGCTGACCGAGGCGGCCACCGACGGCGTCAAGATCCAGCTCCTGCTGGACACCCTGGCCGACGCCGAGGACGTGCAGGTCTCCGACGACGAGTTCGGTCACGAGATCGTGCACCGCGCGCAGCGCGCCGGCATGGCCCCGCAGCAGTACTACGACCAGCTGGTCCGCTCCGGCGCCGCCGCGGCCGTCTTCGGCGACGTCCGCCGGGGCAAGGCGCTCGCCGCGGTGATGGAGAAGATCAAGATCAAGGACTCGGCGGGCAACGAGGTCTCCCTCGACGCTCTGCGGGCCCAGAACGAGGCCGAGCACGACCACCAGCACTGATCATCGGGGGTGTCGGCCGCCGTCCCGCGCTGCGCGCCGGGAGGCGGCCGAAACCCTTTCCGGGGTACGCCGTGCGGGTGACTGCGCTGAGAGCGAACAGTGCCCCGACCGGGAGTACGCCCCCCGGCTGAGCGGTTAGTGTCGGGTAGGACGGTACGGAGAGCGAAGGGCTGCCATGACCGACATGCACATCCCCAAGAAGTCGCTCCGGGTGAACGAGGCCCGCGGTGGCGACTCCATTGGCAACCTCGACGACTCGGTCTACAACCGGTTGCTCAAGGAACGGATCATCTTCCTGGGCAGTGAGGTGAACGACCAGGTGGCCAACCGCATCTGCGCGCAGCTCCTGCTGCTCGCCGCGGAGGACCCGGACCGCGACATCTTCCTCTGGATCAACTCGCCGGGTGGCTCGGTCTACTCCGGCATGGCGATCTACGACACCATGCAGTACATCGACAACGACGTCTCGACCGTGGCGATGGGCATGGCGGCCTCCATGGGCCAGCTCCTGCTCTGTGCGGGCACCAAGGGCAAGCGGTACGCCCTGCCGCACGCGCGGATCATGATGCACCAGCCGTCGGGCGGCCTCGGCGGCACCGCGTCGGACATCGCGATCCAGGCCGAGCAGATGCTCTACACCAAGCGGATGTTCCAGGAGCGGGTCGCGTTCCACACCGGCCAGTCCCAGGCGCAGATCGAGGCGGACTCGGACCGTGACCGTTGGTTCACCGCCCAGGAGGCCATGGACTACGGCTTCATCGACAAGGTGATCATCGGGGCCGCGCAGGTTCCGGATGGCGCCGGGACCCTGAGCTGACCGAGGAGCTGACGATGACCGACCTGAGCCTGCCGCCCCAGTTCGCGGCCGTGCACAACCGCTACGTCCTGCCGTCGTTCGTCGAGCGCACGTCGTACGGGATGAAGGAGTCGAACCCGTACAACAAGCTCTTCGAGGACCGGATCATCTTCCTCGGCGTCCAGGTGGACGACGCGTCGGCGAACGACGTGATGGCCCAGCTGCTGACGCTGGAGGGCACCGACCCGGACCGCGACATCATCATGTACATCAACTCGCCCGGTGGCTCCTTCACCGCCATGACGGCGATCTACGACACCATGCAGTACGTCCGCCCCGACATCCAGACCGTCTGCCTCGGGCAGGCGGCGAGCGCGGCGGCGGTGCTGCTCTCCGCGGGCACGCCGGGTAAGCGGATGGCGCTGCCCAACTCCCGGATCATCATCCACCAGCCGGCCACCGAGGGCGGCTACGGCCAGGGCTCGGACATCGAGATCCAGGCGCGGGAGATCCTGCGGATGCGGACGCAGCTGGAGGACATGCTGTCCCGCCACTGCAACCGCCCGATCGAGCAGGTCCGCAAGGACATCGACCGTGACAAGATCATGACGGCCGAGGAGTCCAAGGAGTACGGGCTGGTCGACACGATTCTGACCAGCCGCAAGAAGGGTCTGCTGGCGTCGCACGCCGCGGGCTGATCAGCGTGTGGTCGGAGGTCGATCGGGGTATCGTTCCCGGTCGACCTCTGACACACCCGTTTTGGGGGTCGGAGAAAACCCGGCCAGCGGGTAACGTCGGGTCTGTACCGCTCCGCTGGTCGGATCGGGTGGGCCCCACAGCATGGTGGGACGACAGGACGGACGGGCGCTCCGGCGCTCGCAGGTCAGGGCCGGCGTTCCGGCCGACGAGTGCAGGGAGAACGTAGGTGGCACGGATCGGTGACGGCGGCGACCTACTGAAATGCTCGTTCTGCGGCAAGTCGCAGAAGCAGGTCAAGAAGCTCATCGCGGGGCCCGGTGTCTACATCTGCGACGAGTGCATCGATCTCTGCAACGAGATCATCGAAGAGGAGCTGGCCGAGTCCGGCGAGGTGAAGTGGGAAGAGCTTCCCAAGCCGATGGAGATCTGCCAGTTCCTCGACAACTACGTCGTCGGTCAGGAGCAGGCCAAGAAGGCGCTCGCCGTAGCGGTCTACAACCACTACAAGCGGATCCAGGCGGAGGCCGCGGGCGCCCCGGGCTCCGGCATCGACGGTGTGGAGCTGGCCAAGTCCAACATCCTGCTGCTCGGCCCGACCGGCTGCGGCAAGACCCACCTGGCGCAGACGCTCGCCCGGATGTTGAACGTCCCGTTCGCGATCGCCGACGCCACCGCGCTCACCGAGGCGGGCTACGTCGGTGAGGACGTCGAGAACATCCTGCTGAAGCTCATCCAGGCCGCCGACTACGACATCAAGCGCGCCGAGACGGGCATCATCTACATCGACGAGGTCGACAAGATCGCTCGCAAGTCGGAGAACCCGTCGATCACCCGGGACGTCTCCGGCGAGGGCGTGCAGCAGGCGCTGCTGAAGATGCTCGAAGGCACTGTGGCAAACGTGCCCCCGCAGGGCGGGCGCAAACACCCGCACCAGGAGTTCATCCAGATCGACACCACGAACGTGCTGTTCATCTGCGGTGGCGCGTTCGCCGGGCTGGATCAGATCATCGAGTCCCGCACCGGCTCCGGCGGCACCGGCTTCGGCGCCCGGCTCCGGTCGGTCTCCGAGCGGTCGACAGACGACATCTTCAGCCAGGTCATGCCGGAGGACATGCTGAAGTTCGGGCTGATCCCCGAGTTCATCGGCCGGCTGCCGGTGATCACCAACGTGCGCAGCCTCGACCGCAGCGCCCTGGTACGCATCCTCACCGAGCCGCGCAACGCGCTGGTCCGGCAGTACCAGCGCCTGTTCGAGCTGGACGGCGTCGAGCTGGAGTTCGAGCCGCCCGCGCTGGAGGCCATCGCCGACCAGGCCATGCTCCGCGGCACCGGCGCCCGTGGCCTGCGGGCGATCTTGGAAGAGGTCCTCCTCTCCGTGATGTACGAGGTGCCGAGCAACCCTGACGCCGCCCGGGTGCTGATCACCCGCGAGGTCGTCCTGGAGAACGTCAACCCGACGATCGTGCCCCGCGAGTTCACCGGCCGACGTCGGCGGGACCGCGAGGAGAAGTCGGCCTGACCGCCGCCGCGACCGCGCCCGGGTCAGCTCGGGCGCGGTCCGCGTGAACGGGTCCGCCGATCCCACTCGCCCGACGGGGTCACCACCACCATCATCAGGCGCACCGGTTCGTCTCCGGCCGTGCGGTAGCCGTGTTCCCGGTCGGCGTGGAACTCGACCGTCTCGCCGGCGCGTACCTCGTGGTCGACGCCGTCGACCGTGACGGTCGCGGCGCCGTCGAGCACGTGCAGGATCTCCCGGGTGCCGTGGGCGTGGTCGGAGGAGCGCAGCTCCTCGCCGGGCTCGATCCGCCACTCCCACAGCTCGACCAGGTCGGGCTCGCCGAGGCCACTGAGCAGGCGGGCGACTCCACCGTTGGGGCCGCGCCACAGCACCGGCGCCTCGTCCGCCGCGCTGACCCGTGCGGTGCTCTGTTCGGCCGGCTCCAACAGCCGGGCGATGCTGACGCCGAACGCGTCGGCGACCCGGCAGAGCGTGCCGATGCTCGGGTTGGTGCGGGCGCCCTCGATCTGCACGAGCATGCCCTTGCTGACGCCGGACCGGCCGGCCAGTTCCTCGAAGGACCAGCCGCGGGCGGCTCGCAACTCGCGTACCTGGCGGGCGACCGCGGAGGTCACCGCGCCCACCCGTCCGCTCGCTTCGGTCATCACACTGTCCTTCACGGTCACTATTGTGGTACGACTTCCGGGTGCTTCCCATTGTCTTCGCCGCCGTCTCGGCGCTCGCCTTCGGCACCGCCGACTTCTGCGGCGGCAAGGCGTCCCAACGAGCCGACCCGATCGCCGTCACCGTCGTGTCGCAGATCCTCAGTCTCCCACTGCTGGTGGTGCTCGCTCTCGTCGTGCCCGGCACCCCGAGCCCGCTGGACCTGGGGTGGGGCCTGCTCGCCGGCATAGCCGGCGCGGGCGGCGTCATACTGCTCTACCGCGCACTGGCCACCGGCGTCATGGCCGTCGTCGCGCCGGTCACCGCGATCACCGCGGCGATCGTGCCGATCGTCGCCGGCTTGGCCCTCGCCCACTCCCCGGGTGCTGTCGCGCTCGGCGGCGCCGCGCTCGCCGTGGTCGCCATCGGGCTCGTCAGCATGGGGGAGCGAGGCGCCGCGCGCCGCGTCTCCGGCCGCGTCCTGACCATGGCCCTCGCCGCGGGGCTGCTCTTCGGAGTTTTCTTCGCGCTGCTCGGCCAGGCCGACGAGCGCGCCGGCATGTGGCCGGTGCTCGCGATACGCGTCAGCTCCGTGACCTTCGGCCTCGCGCTCGCCGCCCGCACCGGTACGCGCCTGCGCATGGGGCGGTGGGTGTTCGGCTGGACAGTGGCCGCCGGCCTGGTCGACTCGGCCGCCAACGCGTTCTTCCTCGCCGCCGCGGGACGGGGCCATCTGAGCGTGGTGTCCGCCATCGCCTCGCTCTACCCGGTGAGCACCGTCCTGCTCGCGTTCGTCGTCGACCGGGAACGGCTGCGGCCCGTGCAACTGGCCGGGCTCGGCTTCGCCGCCGCCGCGCTTGTGCTGTCCAGCGTCTGAGCCCTGTCGTACGCCTGCTTCCGCCCGTACCCTCAGGTCATGCGTGTCGCCGTCTGCCAGCTCAACGCCCGCGACGACCGGGCGGCGAACCTCGCCGCCGCCGAGGCCCTGCTGGTCAGGGCCGCGGCGGCCGGCGCGGACCTCGCCCTCCTTCCGGAGTACGTCGACTACCTCGGTCACGCCGACGGGATGCCACCGGCCGAGCCGGTCGACGGCACGGTGGGGCGGTTCTTCGCCGAGGCCGCTCGGCGGCTGGGCATGTGGGTGATCGCGGGCTCGTTCCACGAGGCCGGTCCGGACCCGGCGCACACCTGGAACACCTCCCTGGTCTTCGACCGCGAGGGCGCGCTCGCAGCCGCATATCGGAAGATCCATCTGTACGACGTGGAGATCCCCGGTCGCGTCTCCTACCGGGAGTCGGCAACCGTCGCACCCGGCGAGAAGCCCGTGGTGGTCGACGTCGAGGGCCTTCGGGTGGGCCTGTCCATCTGTTACGACCTGCGGTTTCCCGAGTTGTACCGCCAGCTCGCGGTCGACGGCGGCGCCGAACTGCTCGTGGTGCCGGCGGCGTTCATGACGCACACCGGGCGGGACCACTGGGAGGTGCTGCTGCGGGCGCGGGCGATCGAGAACCAGTGCTTCGTGGCGGCGGCAGGACAGACCGGTGACCACGACCCGGGCCGGACCTGTTTCGGTCGCAGCATGGTGGTCGACCCGTGGGGGACGGTCCTCAGCCAGGTCGCCGACGGTCCCGGGCTGGCGGTCACCGAGTTGGACCTGGAGCGGCTGCGCACGATCCGCACGGAGCTGCCCAGCCTGGCCAACCGCCGGCTCTGACCCGGTCAGCCGCCCAGGAGCAGGCCCAGCGCGGCGATCCCGGCGATCGCCGCCGCCGTGACCAGCAGGGCGGTGGTCATCCGGGAAGGGCCGCGCCGGGCCAGGCGTCTGACCGACAGCACCAGTACGGCGAGCACGACGGCCCCGATAACCAGTTGCCAGAACGGCAGCAGGAGCCCGAGCAGAGCATCCTCGGCGACGGCTGGGAGCGGGGACGGGTCATCCATGCCGACCACTCTGGCACGGCGCCGCTCCGGGCGACCCCATTCGACCGCGGGTTGCCGCGGAAACCGTCGCGCGCGGCCAATGACGATCATTGATTTGCCTTCCCGGGCGGGTCCGCGTAACTTTCTCTCTGCACGCGGGAGGCCGGGCAAACCGGCCGAGAACGGGCGCCAGGCTGGTGGCGGCGACGCCGACCAGACTGAGATTCGGGCGGTGCACGTAGCTCCGGGACACGGAGTTGCGAACGCGAAGCCGACCGGGTAGAGTTCAAAAGCCGGCAGGGAGCCGGGCGGGTGATCGCGAGAGCGACGCCGGCCGGTCCGCCGAAACCCACGAGAGCAACGACCGCCGGAAACGGCGAGCGTCAGCGTGGGCCTGGTCGAGCCAAGTTGATCACCTCGGACACGAGGTTGACGACGGAAGCAAGACCGAGTAAGTTAGAGAGGTTGCCCCAAGCGGGTGCTCCACGGTGGTGGGGTTTCTGGTTGGTGTGTGGTTGTTCTTTGAGAACTCAACAGGGTGCTTGTAAAGCCAGTGCCAATTGTTTTATA
>NZ_JBIAKL010000019.1:0-69163 GCF_042872445.1 Micromonospora sp. NPDC005257
TGAACTGGTCATGCCCGTCTTGCTGCTACCAACACCGGCGCTTCTACTTCGAACCACCCAAGCCGGACACCCTCACGACTTTGCCGGGGCCCTGGTGGGCGGCTCGCTCGGCGTGTTCACCCAGTTGACCAGGCTGACATGGACCTTCGCCTCGCCCGGCCAGGTCTGGCTGGACACCGCGTCGGTGATGACGCCGCCGTTGCTGGTGACGTACTCCAGGCTCGCCGAGCGGGCGCGGTTCTGGGAGATCGAGTTGGTGCCGACCAGCCCGGCCCGCTGGCCCGGCTTGAGATGCTGGTGGGCGCGCCGGAACCAGTAGACGCAGAAGTCCTTGATGCCGACCTTGAAGGTGATGGTCAGCCACTTGAGGTAGTCGTCGCCGTGGGCGTCGCGCATGAACTGCGAGCCGAGGAACGGGGGGTTGCCGACGATGCAGTCGGTCTCGGGCCAGGGCACCCGCAGGGCATCAGCCGTCCGGATGGAGGCGAGGCTGACCAGCGGCAGCGGTGGCTCGGCGGCGCCGTACTTCTCGATCATCTGCCGGTGGCCCATCCAGAGCGTGACCCGGGCGACGGCGGTCGCCATCGGCACCACGTCGATACCCTGCATGTTGCGGAGGGGGAAGTACGGCAGCCCGGTGGGAACCGGCAGGCCGGAAGCCTTGGCCAGCGAGGTGATCCGCTCTTTCAGCGTGTGTTCCAGGTGACGGAGCTCCCGGTAGGCGACGTAGAGGAAGTTGCCGCAGCCGCAGGCGGGGTCGAGCACCCGGAACCGGCACAGCTCGTCCAGCAGGGCGACGCCTTCGTCCGGCGTGGCCACCGCGTCGATCCGGGCCCGCCACGGCTTGACGACCGTCGGCCGGACGATCTTCAGGATGTCGACCTCGTGCGTGTAGTGGGCACCGAGGGCACTGCGATCGCTGCTGAGGAAGCCCTCGATGAGCGACCCGAAGATGGTCGGGTCGACCTGCCGCCAGTCATACCTGCAGATCTCCAGCAGCTCCGCTGCCTCTTCCCGGGTCAGGTGGACGAGCGCGGGCTTGTTGAACAGGTCGCCGTTGACGTACTGCGTGCCCTTCAGCACGCCCCGCCGGCCGTGGTCGTCGGGATCGTTGAGGGAGGTGAAGAGGCCGCCCAGCATCAGGTAGGACGACCACACCTCGCCTACCTCGGTGAGGAACCGGAGCGTCTGCTCGGTCGGCCGGCCCTCGATCATGTCGAAGTCCTCGGCGAAGAACAGCCAGACCATCTGGAGGATGAATCGCTGGATCGACTCCGGCGCGGCCGCCTCCCGGTCGAGGAGGCCCTGATAGATCCGGGCGACCGCGACGGCGGCGGATCTGGTCAGCTCCTTGCTGCTGTGCTGGAACAGCGGTTCCTCACCGGCCAGCACCATCAGGGACTCGTAACGGTCCGGCAGGTCGGCGAGGCTGTACTCCATCAGTGGAGCGTTCGGATACTTGCCCGGCTCCCAGATCTCGAAGCGCTGGAACGAGCAGAGGACCACGAACCGGGGGGCCGGCCGTTCGGTCGCCACGTCGGCCGAGTTGTGCCAGTAGTCGAGCGCCTGCTTGCGGTGCTGAGGGAGTCGTGTGCTCTCCTTGGGCGCCTTCATCTCGACGATGAGCTGGCCCGGCAGGTGCAGATCCATGATTCCGGTGGACGCGTGGGCGTCCTCGAACACCGCTCCGGCGTCCTTGCGGTTGCGGCCGTAGCACTCGAACAACTCGTTGAGGAAGGTCTGGGCCTCGGAGCGCTCCGTGCCGGAGTAGCCCTGCCACCGGTCGGCGAACTTGACGAGCGCCGATCGGATCTGCTCACCACTGCGCATGGTCAGAAGAGCTTAGGCGAATCCGCCGAGAAGTAGGCGCCCTGAAACAGGTCCTTGCGGGCGATTTCCAGGTTGCGTGCGGCGGTGTCCAGCATCCGCGCGAGATCGTCGCAGCCGACGGTCATGGACACCGTGCGCTTCGCCCGCTGGGTTCTCTTGATCGCTTGCTCGATGTTGAGTAGCGCCTCCGAGACCTCGCGGAGTCCAGCCTCCCGGGCGGCCTGTTCGGGGGTGTGGTCAAGATCAGACATGTGCGGTCCTTTCGGGGCCGAGCGGACCCAGCGTACGGCGTGGTCAGGGGTTCCGCGAGCGGCACCGGTCATGGCGTGACACACCCTACGGTCGCTCCCCGGGTTCGGGGCGCTGTGCGGTAGGCCGATAACGATCATGTAACGGGCGCGAACCTTTTGCGGGGCGTCGCTGCTCTCTCTCGGCATCGGCCCGCCGGGGCCCGGAGAGGACGTCGGATGAAGCTGGTGTGGAGGCGGGCGATAGAGGCTCGTGGGCTGCTGCTCGCCGCCGCTGTCGCGGCACTCGTCGCGGTCGCGCTCGTCACCGGGCTCTCCGACTACAACCGCCGGGCGGTCGAGGCGGGCGCCCGGGCGGTGCTGGACACCGCTCCGGCGGAGGAGCGCAGTCTGCTGATCAGCGGTTCCGGTGGCGCCGACGCCGCCGCGTATGCCGAGCGGGACCGGGCGGTACGGGAGCAGTTCGCGAACGGCCTCGGCGGCGCTCCGGTCACCGTGTCCGCCATCCGCTCCGGGACCGGGCGGGAGCTGACCGGTGACGTGGGCGCCGCCCGTACCGACGACGACCCGATGTTCGCCAACCTGGCCACGCTCGACGACCTGCCGGCGCACGCCGAGCTGGCGGCCGGGGCGTGGCCGGTGCCGGGCAGCAACCCGTTGCAGGTGACGTTGCCGGAGAAGGTCGCCGCACAACTGAGCCTTGAGGTCGGGGAGCGGGTGCCGCTCTACGACAGGGGAGCGGAGCGGGCCGGCACCGTGGTGGTGGCCGGCACGTGGCGGCCCCGGGACGCCGCCGAGGCGTACTGGCGTCTCGCCCCGGGGGTGGGGGAGAGCCAGGGCGACGCGGTGGTCACCTCGTACGGGCCGTTCGCGCTGGACCCGGCCGACTTCGCCAGTACCTTTCCGGGTTCAACCTCGGCGGCCTGGCTGGTCGACCCCGACCTGGTGGCGGTCGAGCCGGCCCGGCTGCCAGCCGTGACGGCGGCGCTGGACGAGATCACCGGGAAGCTGCCCGACGCCACCGGCCTGGGCGCGTCGGCGCAGCAGCTCAGCCACCTGGACCGGCTCGTGGACCGGCTCAGCCGGGCCGATCTGGTGGGCCGGTCCGCGCTGCTCACACCGCTGCTGCTGATCGTCGTGCTCGGCGGGTACGCGCTGGTGCTGGTGGCCGCGCTGCTCAACGAGGACCGGCGGGCGCAGACCGCGCTGCTGCGGGCCCGGGGCGCGGCCCGGGGACAGATCGCCGGGCTGGCCGTACGCGAGGCGACGCTCGTGGTGGCGCCGGCGCTGCTGCTGGCCCCGGCGCTGACCGGGCAGGCGATCCACCTCCTGGGCGCGGACCTGGGGCTGGCCGACGGCGACGTGGCCCGGGTGTGGCTGGTGGCGGTCGGCGCGGCGATGGGCTGTCTGCTCGCCATGGTGGTGCCGGCGATGCGCCGGGCCGGCACGTACGTCGCGGACATGGCGGCCCGATCCCGCCCCACCCGGGGAGCGGCGGTGCAGCGGGCGAGCGTGGACGTGGCGCTGGTGGCCCTGGCCGTGCTCGCCTGGACCCAGTTGCGGCAGTACTCGTCGCCGCTCGCCGGCGCGAACGGCAGCCTCGGCATCGATCCGCTGCTGGCCGCCGCACCCACCATCGGCGTGCTGGCCGGCGCGGTGATCGCGTTGCGGCTGCTGCCGCCGACCACCCGGATCGCGGAACGCCTCGTCGACCGGCGGACGTGGAACGCCACCATGTTCGGCATGTGGCAGGCGGGCCGCCGCCCGCACGCCGGCCCGGTGCTGCTGCTCGCGCTCGCCGTCGGGGGCAGCACGCTCGCCTGGTCGCTCGTCGCATCCTGGGAACGCTCGCAACGCGACCAGGCCCAGCACACGGTCGGCACGGACCTGCGACTGACCGAACGCAACGGTGCCGCTCCGGCCGACCGGGCCGCCGCGCTGGCCGCCGTTTCCGGCCTGGACCGGGTGCTGCCCGCCTGGCGCGACGACGTGCGCCTGGGCCGCGAGGCCCGGCCGGCGACTGTGGTGGCCCTGGACGCCGCCGCCGCGAAGGGCATGATCCGGCTCGACGACGCCGACGGCGGGGCGTCCACCGGAGCCCTGCTGGACCGGCTCGCCGGCGGCCGGGCCGCGCCGGCCGGCGGCGTCCTGCCCGCCGGGGCGAAGACACTGTCGGGCACCGTCCGCACGCCGGTCGAGAGCATGTACGACCAGCCGCGGGTCGCCGTGACCGCGCTGTTCACCACCGACGCCGGGGCCACCTGGCGGGTCCGGCTGGCCGAGGCCGGCGGCGAGGGACGGCCGGTGCGCTTCTCCGTGCCGCTGCCCGACACCGGCGGCGCGCCGCTGCGCCTGGCCGGCTTCGAGGCCGACGGCGGCGACGCCAGCGGCAGCTCCTACCGGCTGCTCCTGGACACGTTGCGGCTCACCGACGCCGCAGGGGCGTCCCTGCCGTTGCCGGTGGAGGGGGCCTGGCGGGTGATCGACCCGGGCAGCGGGCCACGCCGCGACGCCGAGGCCACCCCCACCCGGGTGGACGCGACGCAGGCCTTCGACGTGCCCGAAGGGCTGTTGCAGTACGCCCGGGTGC
The DNA here is from genome assembly GCF_042872445.1 of Micromonospora sp. NPDC005257. Lineage (NCBI taxonomy): Bacteria > Bacillati > Actinomycetota > Actinomycetes > Micromonosporales > Micromonosporaceae > Micromonospora > Micromonospora sp. NPDC005257. Next base: position 4,669 of record NZ_JBIAKL010000019.1, read on the forward strand.
CCTCGTCCCGGTTCGCCGTGGTGCCCCAGGCCGACGACCCGCCGGTGCCGGTGCTCGTCACGCCGGGCGTGGCCGCCGCGATGAGCGTCAAGACCGGCGACACCGTCAAGCTGTCGGTCGCCGAGGTGACGCTGGAGGTCACTGTGGTCGGCCAGGTCGCCGCGGTGCCCGGCACCGGTGGCGACGGGGTGCTGCTGGACCTGCCCACCGCCACCACCCAGCTCCTGGAACGCAGCGGCGGCGTCCGGCCGGTGGCGGAGTGGTGGCTGGGCACCACGCCCGGCGGGCACGCCGCGGCCGCTGACGCGCTCGCCGCGACCGGCGGCACGGTGCTGCTGGACCGGCGGGCGGTGGCCGCGGAGGCCGCCGAGGACCCGTACTGGCAGGGTGCGCGTACCGGCCTGCTGGCCGCCGCGCTCGGGTCGGTGCTGCTGGCGCTGGTCGGCCTGGCTGTCGACGTGTGGGCCACCACCCGGCGGCGGCTCAACGAACTGGCCGTGTTCAACACGCTCGGCGCGAACACCCGGCTGCTGGCCCGCGCCTACCTCGCCGAGCAGGGTTTCCTGGCCGGGATCGGAGTCGGCGTCGGGCTGCTTGTCGGCGCCCTCGTCGCGGCCACCATGGTGCCGTTGGTGATCCTCACCCCGGCCGCCGGACGGCCGGTGCCCGAGGCGGTCTTCACCGTGCCGTGGGTGCCGATCGGGGCGACCGCCGCCGGGCTGCTGCTCGCCGCGCTCGCCTTCGCCGCCGTCATCACCACCGGCATCCGCCAGCGGGTCGCCGCCGCGCAGCTCCGGATCGGAGGAGAACGATGAGCCTTCCTGGTGCCGCGCGCCGGGTCCGCGCATACGGCGGGCAGTTCCTGCTGCTCGCCGTCCTGACCCTGGTGACCGCACTGTTGATCACGGGTGTGCCCCGGGTCGCCGACCGGCTGACCGGGCAGGGGCTCACCGAGTACGTGGCCGGTCAGCCGGTGGCCCGCCGGGATCTCGCGTACAGCGCCGGACCGGACGTCGTGCCCGCCTCGGACCAGCCCGTCGTCGCCAGCCGGGGAGCCCTGCTCGCGGCGGTCGAGGAGAAGATGCCCGCCGAGGTGCGCGACGCGATCGGAGAGCGCTGGTTCGCGGCGCAGACCGTCCCCGGGCGACTGCGCGGTCCGACGCTGAGCGACGACAAAGGGCTGATCGACCTGCACCTGCGCGCCGGCACCGGCATCCGGGAGGCGGCCACCCTGGTCGACGGGCGGTGGCCGGAACGCGGTGTCACCCCGGCCGGCGCGATCGAGGTGACGCTCGCCGAGACGATCGCCACCCGGCTGGGCGTCGCGGCCGGCGACCGGTTCCGCCTCTCGCTGCTGGACCGCGACAACAGCGTGCTCGAATCCCGCCCGGTCGACCTGGTCGGCGTGTGGCGGCCGAACGACCCGGCCGGCGGTGTCTGGGACACGCTGCCGTCGATGCTGAAGCTCAGCCCGCCGGAAGGCGACGGCGATCCGTTCGTGGCCGTCGCGTACACCGCCGACGCGGGCCTGAACTCGATCACCGCCCGCGAATGGCCGGTGACGTTCGGCTGGCGGTACCGGATCGCCCCGGACCGGCTCGAACCGGGCCGCCTCGACGCGCTGATCGCCGGCGTCGACGGGCTGGACCGCGCCATGTCCACTGAGCTCAGGATGACCCTCAGCCAGGGCGTGGACATCCCGCTGCGGCGCTTCGCCGACGCGCTCGCCGCCGCGCGTACCCTGCTCGCGGTCATCGCCGCCGGGCTGCTCGCCACGCTGGCCGGGCTGACGCTGCTGGCCGCCCGGCTGGCCGCGCGCCGCCGCCGCGCCGAGTTCCACCTGATCCGGGCGCGCGGCGGCTCGACCGGTGACGTGCTGCGTCGCGGTCTGGCCGAGTCGGCGCTGGTGCTGCCGGCCGCGGCCGGGATCGGCTGGCTGCTCGGCTGGCTGCTGCCCGGCGCCGGGTCGCCGTGGCGGTGGGTGCTGGTCGCCGGGCTGCTGGCCACGGTGCTGCCGCCACTCGCCGCGCTCGCGGTCGGCCGCCGCGCCGGTGGCCGCTCCGACCTGGGCGGCCGGTCGCCCGCCGTCCGGCTCACCGTCGAGGTGGCGGTGCTCGGGCTCGCCGTGCTCGGCGCGTTCCTGCTGCGCCGCCGTGGCCTCACCGCCGGCTCGGTGGACCCGCTGCTGGTGTCCGTGCCGGTGCTGCTGGCGATCGCGGCGGCGCTGGTGGCGCTGCGCGCGTACCCCTGGCCGTTGCGGCTGCTCAGCCGCGTCGCCGCGCGGGCGCGCGGCAGCGTCGCGTTCCTCGGCACCGCCCGCGCGAGCCGGGCCGCGAGCACCGGACCGCTCGTCGTGGTGGTGCTGGCGGTGGCCACCGCCGCGTTCTGCGGCGTGGTGGCGACGGGCATCGAGACCGGCCGGGACACCGCCGCCGCCCAGGCCGTGCCCGGCGACCTGCTGGTGCGCGGCGAGCGCTTCGCGCCGGACACGGCCGGGGAGTTGGCCGCGCTACCCGGGGTACGCGCTGTCGCGCCGCTGCTCACGGTGCCGGCCGAGCGACCCTACGCCGACCGTGCCGGTCGCCTCGCGCCGATCACCGAGCTGCGCGTGGTGCTCGTGGACGGGGAGCGGTTCGCCGAGGTGGCGCGCCGGGCCGGCGTACCGGTGAGCGTGCCCGACCCGGTGCGGGCCCGCGCCGACGGCAGTACGCCGCTGCCGGCGCTCGTCTCCCCGGCGGTGGCCGGGGAACTGGCCGACGCCGGGCTCGCCGACGCCCGGGGCGAGCGACCCGCCTGGCTGAACGTGCAGGGCAACCGGCTGCCGGTGCGGACCGCCGCCACGGTCGACGAGTTCGCGCTGGTCGACAAGGGCATACGCCGGTTCGTGGTGCTGCCGTGGCCGGCGTTGCCGGCAGACGCGCCGCATCAGCTCGCGCCCACCGGATTTGTGCTGGCGGGCGCGGGCGTGGACGCCGCCGAGGTGGACCGGGTCGCGCGTGAGGGGCAGAACCGCTACCTGCGCATCGGCGGGATCGGCGCCGGGGACAAGGCCCGCGCGCCGGAGGTGAGCACCCGTTCCGCCGTCCGCGCCGACCTCGGTGGCACCGGGGTGAACGGCCTGCTGGTGTTCGGCTTCGCGCTCGGCGCCGGGGGTGGCGCCGTGCTGGGGCTGCTCGGGCTCGCGCTCGCGGTGCTCGCCGGCGCCCGCTCGCGCGGGCAGGTGCTCTCCCGGCTGCGCACCATGGGCCTGTCCCGCCGGCAGTGGCGCGGACTGCTGATGGTGGAACTGACGCCGCTGGTGCTGGTGTCGGTGCTCACCGGGGCGGTGGTCGGCGCGTTGCTGCCGCTGCTGCTCACGCCGGTGCTCGGGCTGCCCGCGTTCACCGGCGGTGTGGACATCCGCCCTCGTTTCGAACCCGGCCTGGTGGCCGGGGTGTCGGTCCTGGCCGTGCTGGCCCTCGGCTTCGCGATCACCGTGGAAGCCGTGAACAACCGCCGGTTGCGCCTCGGTGAGGTGCTGCGGCTCGGAGAGGAGAGCTGAGATGACCGCGACCGCCGAGGCGTCCGTACCGGACCTGGCGTCCCTGCAGCAGCGCGCGGCCGAACGGGCCGCCGAACGGGCCGGAGGACGGGACCGGCTGCGCGGGCACATCGTCTGCGACGGCCTGGTGCGCATCTTCAAGACCGAGGGCGTCGAGGTCTTCGCCCTCCAGGGCCTCGACCTCGTGATCGACAGAGGTGAGCTGGTCGCGATCGTCGGCGCCTCCGGTTCCGGCAAGTCGACGCTACTGAACATCCTGTCCGGGTTGGACACGCCGACTGCGGGGACCGCCCGCGTCGCCGACTACGACCTGCTGTCGCTGTCGAACAAGCGGCGGCTGGCGTACCGGCGGGAGGTGGTCGGGTTCGTCTGGCAACAGACCGGCCGGAACCTGCTGCCTTACCTGACCGCGCTGGAGAACGTGGAGCTGCCGATGAAGCTGGCCGGGCGGGGCGGCGGGCGGCGCAAGCGGCGGGAGCGGGCCCGTGAACTGCTGGACATGGTGGGCGTCGGCTACTGCGCGGACCGCCGTCCGGGCCAGATGAGCGGCGGCGAGCAGCAGCGCTGCGCGGTGGCCGTGGCGGTCGCCAACGACCCGGAGATCCTCTTCGCCGACGAGCCGACGGGCGAGCTGGACGAGGCGACCGGGGCGGAGGTCTTCGCCGCGCTGCGCACCATCAACGCCGAGCTGGGCGTCACCATCGTGGTGGTCACCCACGACCAGGCCGTGGCCGGCCAGGTCCGCCGTACCGTCGCGATCCGCGACGGCCGGACCGCCTCCGAGGTACGCCGGACCGCGCGCGTCACCGCCGACGGCGACACCGAGATGGTCAGCGAGGAGTACGCGGTGCTCGACCGCACCGGCCGGATGCAGCTGCCGGCGCCCTTCGTGGAGGCGCTGTCCCTGCGCGACCGGGTCCGGCTCAACCTGGAACCCGACCACGTCGAGGTGCGCCCCGGCGAGCGGGCGCACGCCGAGGAGAGTGAGTGATGACCGACCAGACGGTGGTGCTGCCGGCGGCGCCGGTGACGGCAGTGGAGGACGTGGTCCAGGTGGAGGGGGTGAGCCATACCTTCGGCAAGGGTGAGCACGCCGTGCATGCCGTACAGGATGTCTCCTTCACCGCGCGGCGCGGCGAGCTGGTCGCGGTGCGGGGCCGCTCCGGCGCCGGCAAGACCACGCTGCTGAACCTGATCGGCGGCCTGGACCGGCCGGACGCCGGGCGGATCCGGGTGGCCGGGCACGACGTCACAGGGGCCGGCGAGCGCGAACTGCTGGCGTTGCGCCGGGGCACCATCGGGTTCGTGTTCCAGACGTTCGGGCTGGTGCCGATCCTGTCCGCCGCGGAGAACGTCGGGGTGCCGCTGCGGCTGGCCAAGGTGCCGGCGGCCGAACGGGAGCAGCGGGTGGCGGTGCTGCTGGAACTGGTCGGGCTGGGCGGGCACGCCGCGCAGCGCCCGTACGAGCTGTCCGGCGGGCAGCAGCAGCGGGTGGCGGTGGCGCGGGCGCTGGCGAACGAACCGGATCTGCTGATCGCCGACGAGCCAACCGGTCAGCTCGACTCCGAGACCGGACGGTCGATCATGGACCTGCTCCGGGCGGTGGTGCACGCCCGGGGGATGACCGCGCTCGTGGCCACGCACGACCCGGCACTGATCGAGCTGGCGGACCGGACGCTGACGCTGCGCGACGGCCGGCTGACGCCGGAGGACTGACCCGCGTACCGGGTCGTCGCCGGCTGGCGGCGGCCCGGTACCCGGTTCTGCGGCCGGGTTCCGCGCCTCATGACCGACCACGGTGTCCAGTTCGGAACGTCATAACGATCATGTAACTGCGCGAACCTTTCCCTGGCCCTCACGACTCTTGTGGTCGTCCGAACGCCGGGCCACGAGAGGGGTCGGATGGCACTGGTATGGAGGCGGGCCCGGGACGCTCGCGGTCTGCTGCTCGCCGCCACCGCCGCGGCGCTGGTCGCGATCGCTCTGGTCACCGGCCTCACCGAGTTCAACCGGCGCGCGGTCGAGGCGGGGCAGCGCGCGTTCCTGGCCGGTGCGCCGGTGGAGGAACGCAGCCTGCTGGTGACCGGCTCGGCCGGCCGGGACGCCGCCGAACTGGCCGACCGGGACCGCGAGATCCGCGACGGTTTCGCCCGCGGGCTCGGCGGCGCCGGGGTCGACGTGTACGGCGCCCGGTACGGCTCGGGCCGGGAACTCACCGGGAACCTTGGGCCGAGGCCCCGGGACGACGACCCGGTCTTCGCGAACCTGGCCACCCTGGACGACCTGCCGTCCCACGCCGAGCTGACCGCCGGGGCCTGGCCCCGGGCCGGCGCCCGGCCGGTGCAGGTGACGCTACCGGAGAAGGTGGCCGGGGCGCTCGGCATGGCGGTGGGTGACCGGGTGCCGATGCTCGACCGCAGCACCGACCGGGCCGGCGAAGTGGTGCTCGTCGGCACCTGGCGACCCCGTGACCCAGCCGAGGCGTACTGGCGGCTGGCCCCCGGGCTGGGCACGGGCGGCGCAGCGGCCTCCGACAGCTCGCACGGCCCGTTCGTGCTCGACCCTGCGGACTTCGTCGCGACGTTTCCGACCTCGGTGTCGGCCTGGTGGGTGATCCGGCCGGACCTCGCCGCAGTGGCCGACCAGGGCCGGCTGCTGGACGTCCGGGACGCGCTGCCGGCGGCCGTCACCGACGTGCCCGAGAAGGCCGGGCTCGGCTCCTCCGCGCAGGTCGTCACCACCATGGACCGCCTCCTCGACCGGGTGGCCGACGCCGATCTGGTCGGCCGGTCGGCGCTGGCGACCCCGGTCCTGCTCATCGTCGTCCTCGGCGGGTACGCGCTGGTGCTGGTGGCCGCGCTCCTGCACGCCGACCGGCGCAACCAGACCGCCCTGCTCCGGGCCCGGGGCGCCGCCCGGCTCCAGTTGGCCGGCCTGGCGGCCCGGGAGGCGACGGTGGTCGTCCTGCCGGCAGCCGTGCTGGGCACGGTCGTCGCCGACACCGCGCTGAGCCGGGCCGGCCGGACGCTCGTCGACGGAGGCATCACCTCGCTCTGGCAGGCAACCGCCCTCACCGCCGCCGGTTGCCTGGTCGCCATGGTCGCGCCGACGCTGCGCGATGCCGGCACGTACGTCGCCGACATGGCGGCCCGGTCCCGGCCCGTCCGGACCGGCGGCGCGCAGCGGGCCGGCGTCGACCTGTTGCTTGTCGGGTTCGCGGTGATCGCCTGGACCCAGTTGCGTCAGTACTCCTCCCCGGTCGCCGGTGTGACCGGCCGGCTGGGGGTCGATCCGCTGCTGGTCGTCGCGCCGACGCTCGGCGTGCTGGCGGGCGCGGTCGTGGCGCTGCGGCTGCTGCCGCCCGCGACCCGCTTCGCCGAACGGTTCGTGGACCGGCGGCTGTGGACGGCCACCATCCTCGGCATGTGGCAGGCGGGTCGTCGCCCGCACGCCGGTCCGGTGCTGCTGCTGGCCCTGGCCGTCGGTGGCAGCACGCTGGCCTGGTCGCTGGTGGCCACCGGCGAGCGCTCCCAGGTCGACCAGGCCGACCACACGGTCGGCGCCGACCTGCGGCTGACCGAGTCCGGCGGCGTCGCGCCGCCGGGCCGGGCCGCGGAGACCGCCGCGCTGCCGGGTGTCGACCGGGTCCTGCCGGCGTGGCGCGACGAGATCCGGGTCGGTCGCGCCGACCTGACCACCACTGTGGTCAGCCTCGACGCGGCAGGCGCCGCGGGGGTGGTGCGGCTGGACGACCGGCTGGCCCCGGAGCCCGCGGCGGCGTTGTTCGATCGGATGGTCCGGGCCCGCGGGCCGGTCGCGGGTGTCGAACTGCCCGCCGGGACCCAGGCGGTCACCGGCACGGTCCGCACGGCGGTACGCGACGCGGTCGCCGCCCAGCAGGTGCAGGTGTGGCTGCTGCTGACCCGCTCGGACGGATTCGCCCTGCGGTTGCCGGTGACCACCGGCGATGAGACCGGCCGGCAGGTGCCGTTCCGGGTGCCGCTGCCCGACGCCGGGGTGTTGCGCCTCGCCGGCTTCGAGGCCGACGGCGGGGACGTGGCCGGCACCGCGTACCGGCTGGAGGTGGCCGACCTGCGCCTGGTCGACGGCGCGGGCACGGCCCGGCCGGCCCGGCTGGGTCAGGACTGGCGGGCCACGAACGGCGTGCCCGGCGCAGAACTCTCCGTCGCGGTCACGGACACCGGCCTGACCGCCGAGAACGTCGTGGTCGTGCGGCCCGGCGGCCGGTTCGCGGTCCAGGACTCGTCGCGCTTCGCGGTGGTGCCGACCGCTGACCACCATCCGGTGGCCGCGGTGATGACCCCCCGCGTACGGGAGGCGCTGAGCATGCGTCCGGGCGAGACGGTCACGCTCTCGCTCCTCGGCCATCCGCTGCCGGTCGTCCTGGTCGGCGAGGTGGACGCCGTGCCCTCCGCGCCCGGTGCGGGCGTCCTGCTCGACCTGCCCGCGGCCACCGACTGGCTGGTCCGCGACTCCGGCACGGTGCGGCCGGTGCAGGAGTGGTGGTTGAGCGCCGACGACGGCGGCCGGCGGGCGGCCGGGAACCTGGCCGGCGTCACAGTGCTGGACCGGCGGCAGACGGCCGACCGGGCGGCGGCCGACCCTTACTGGCAGGGCGCCCGGACCGGCCTGCTCGTCGCGGCCCTGGGCGCGGCGCTGCTGGCGCTCGTCGGCCTGCTCGTCGACGTCCGGGCCGCCGCCCGGCGACGGCTGGGCGAGTTCGCCGTCCTGCACACGCTCGGTGCGACCCCCCGCCTGCTGGCTCGGGCACTGCTGGCCGAGCAGATCTTCCTGGCCGGGATCGGGGTCGGTGTCGGGCTGGTGCTCGGCGCCGTGGTCGGGGCGACGATGGCGCCGCTGACCGTCCTCACCCCGTCGGCCGGCAGACCGGTGCCGGAGGCGGCGTTCGTCCTGCCCTGGCTTCCGGTCGGAGCGACAACGGCGGGCCTGCTGCTGGCGGCACTGGCGTTCAGCGCGTTCATCGCCTTCGGCATCCGGCAGCGGGTGGCGGCGGCACAGTTGCGGATCGGGGGAGAGCGGTGACCGGATGCGGCACGGCGACGGCCGGCTTCACGGCGGGGACGGGATGAGCGCCGTCGCCTGCCGCGTGCGGGCATACGGCGGACAGTTCCTGTTGCTGGCCGCGCTGGCCGCGGTCGTGCTGGCGCTGACCGGCGCCGCGCCCCGGCTGGTGAACGAGCGCGCCGACGCGGGTCTGCAGACCTTCCTCCGTGGCCAGCCGGCCGCGACGCGAGACGTGACGTACGGCACCGAGCCGATCTTCAACGTCGGCAACGGCACGTCGTTGATGGAGGCGTTCGAGTCCGACCTGCCTCGGTTGCAGGCCGAGATGCCGCCGGGCGTGCGCCGGATGGTCGACAAGCGGTGGTTCACCGCCGAGACCGATCCCGGCCGGTTGACCGGCCCGGATCTGGCGGCGAGGAATTTGCTCGTCGATCTCGGGCTGCGCGACATGCCGGGGATCACCGAGTCGGGCCGGCTCACCGCCGGGACCTGGCCGGAGCCGGCGGCGTCACGCGACGAGCCGGTGCAGATCGCGTTGGCCGGTCAGGTGGCCGGCAAGCTGAACCTGCGGGTCGGCAGCCGGCTCACCCTCGCCGGACCCGAGTCGGTGTCCTCCGAGGACGTGCCCGATCCCGTCGCGGTGCGGGTGGTGGGTGTGTTCGAGCCGCGTGACCGTGCCGACGGCATCTGGGAAGGGCTGTCCCAGGTGCTGCGCGTGGTCGAGCCGTCCGGGGACGGGCAGCCCTTCGTCGGTCTCGCGGTGGCTGACGGGGCCACGCTGGACCGGCTCTCCGCCGACGGTTGGGGTCTGCGGTTCGGCTGGCGCTACCGGATGGACGCCGGCGGAATCCACAGTCGGCACGTGGACCGGCTCATCGACGACTTCCAGCAGATGAGCTACAAGGCCCAGGGCCGCGTCTTCACCCAGGGCCTCGACCTTCCCCTGCGGGAGTTCCGCGACCAGGTGGCCGCCGCGCGTACCGTCCTCGCGGTGGCCGCCGCCGGCGTGCTGGGCGCGCTGGCCGGGCTGGTGGTGCTGGCGGCCGGATCGACGACGCGCCGCAGGCGGACCGAGTTCACCCTGCTGCGTGCCCGTGGCGGCACCGCCGCCGTCGCGGTCCGGCGCAGCCTGGCCGAGTCGGTGCTGGTGCTGGTGCCCGCTGCGGCACTCGGGTACGCGCTCGGCAACCTCGCGCCCGGACCGTGGTCGAACTCCGTACCCGCGGCCGTGCTCGCCACGGTCCTGATCGTCTCGGCCCTGCCGGTGGCGACGCTCGCCGTGCCGACCGGCGTGGCCGTCCGCCGTGACCCGGTGACAGCGCGTCCGTCGGCGCGGCGCGTCACTGTGGAGGCCGGGGTGCTGCTGCTGGCCGTGCTCGGTGTGCTGCTGCTGCGTCGCCGGGGCCTGGTCCCCGGCGAGGTCGATCCGCTGCTGGTGTCCGTTCCGGTGCTGTCGGCCGTCGCCTCGGCGGTGCTCGCGATTCGGCTGTATCCGTGGCCGCTGCGGCTGCTCGGCCGCCTCGCCGCCCGCGGCACGGGCAGCGTGGCGTTCCTCGGCACGGCCCGCGCCGCCCGGTCCGTGGTCACCACCCCCCTGGTGGTAGTGGTTCTGGCGATCGCCTCGGCGGCGTTCTGTGCTGTGGTCACCACCGGTCTGGAGGCCGGCCGGGACGCGGCCGCCGCCCGGCAGGTGCCGGCCGACGCGCTGATCACCGGCGAGCGGCTCGCCCTCGACACCGGCACCGAACTGACCCGCCTTGCCGGGGTGCGGCGTAGCTCCCCGGTCGCGCAGGAGGCGGACCAGCGGCTGGCCGCAGACGAGCGGGGCGTGGACCTGAGGGTCGGCGCGGTCAGTGTGATCCTGGTGCACGGTCCGGAACTGGCCCGCCTGGCGCGCGACGCCGACGTGCCGGTGCCGGTGCCCCAGGCGCTGCTCGGCACCGCCGGGCCGGGTCCGGTGCCGGCGGTGGTGTCGCCGGCCGTGGCGGCGGATCTCGCCGCCGCCGGCCACACCGACTCCGCCTTCGTCGGGGTGCAGGGCCAGCGGTACGAGTTCCGGGTGGCCGAGCGGTCCGAGACGTTCCCACTGGTCCGGGCCGACACCACCCGGTTCGTGGTGCTGCCCTGGCAGCATCTGCCCGCCCGGCAGACCGACGTGACGCCCACCGGCTTCCTGGTGTCCGGAAACGATCTCGACGTGGCGGCGTTGCGGCGGGTCGGCAACGAGGGCCAGCTCCGGTTCCAGAGTTCCGGCGCGTTCGTCGGGCGTGAACCACCGCGGGAGGTGGCCGTGCACACCTGGACCGACGTTCGTGGTCAGATCGGCGAGGGCAGCGTGAACGGCATCCTCGGGTTCGGGTTCGCCGCGGGCGCGGCGGTCGGCACCGGGCTGGGCCTGCTGGCGATCGCGTTCGTGGTGGTGGCCGGCGCCCGTGCCCGGGGCCAGGTCCTGTCCCGGCTGCGCACGCTGGGTCTGTCCCCGGGGCAGGGGCGGGGCCTGCTGCTCGTGGAACTCGGCCCGCTGGTCGGCACGGCCGTACTCACCGGCGCGGTGGCGGGTGCGCTGATGCCGCTTCTGCTCGATCCGGTGCTGGGCCTGTCCGCCTTCGCCGGTGGTACACCGGTGCGCCTGGTGTTCGAGCCCTGGCTGGTCGTCGCGGTCGTCGCGGTCGGAGCGGCGGCCCTCGCCGTCGCGATCGCCGTGGAGGCCGTGGCCAACCGCCGGTTGCGTCTCGGTGGGGTGCTGCGGCTCGGCGAGGAGAGCTGATCACCGCCACCGAGGGCGGCGGCCGGGTCAGAGTGCCAGCTTCATGCCCTCGTGGCTGGCCACGAAGCCCAGGTCGCGGTAGAACCGGTGCGCGTCGGTGCGCTGCTTGTCGGTGGTGAGCTGCACCAGCGTGCAGCCGCGCTCCCGGGCCCGGTCGATCGCCCAGCGCATCATCGTCCCGCCCAGCCCACGGCCGCGCCGGTCGGAGCGGACCCGCACGGACTCGATCAGGCACCGCTCGGCCCCGTGCCGTCCCAGCCCGGGGATGTACGTGAGCTGGAAGCAGCCGACCAGCTCCCCGCCGTCGTCGGCGACGATCAGGTGGTTGCGCGGGTCGGCGTCGAGGTCGGCGAAGGCCCGCTCGTACGCCTCGTCCACCTCGGGCAGGTCGCGGGTGCGGCCCAGCACGTCGTCGGCGAGCAGGGCGAGCACGGCGGGCAGGTCGGCGCGGACCGCCTCCCGGAAGATCATCTCGGTCATCGGGCCAGCCTGGCACAGCGCCGCGCGCCGGGGTGGCCCGGGCGTCGGACTGGTCTGACCCCGAGGTGGTGCGGCGGCGTCACCCGCCGTCCAGCCAGCTCCGCAGCGCCCACCACCAGTGCACGGTCTCCGGCACCGTGCACCGCGCCCCCTCCTCGACCGGTGGCCCGCCGGTCAGCTCCCGCAGCCGCCGCAGCCGGTAGCGCACCGTGTTCGGGTGGACGTGCAGCGCGGCGGCGGTCTGGTCCAGCCGCTGCCCGTGGTGCAGCCAGGCGAGCGCCGTGCCGGCCAGCTCCCGGTGGAAGCCGTCAGCCGGGTCGAGCGCGCCGAGCAGGCTCGCCCGCAGCAGCTCGGCGAGGACCGGCTGGGCGGCGAGCGCGGTCTCCCCGGCCAGGTCGGTGACCTGACGCAGCCCGCGCAGCCGCCGGTGCGCGGCGGTGGCCAGCGCCGCCAGGCAGAGCGCGTACATGGCCGGGGCCCGCTCCAGCGGCTGGGCGGGCGCCACCAGCGTCAGCAGGTCGGCCGGCACGGCGTCGGGCGGTCGCGGAAGCAGCCCGGCCAGCCGGTCCTCGACCGTGCCGAGCAGGCCGCCCCGCGCGGTGAGCTGCCGGTGCAGCGCGTACGCCCGGACCGGGTCGGGTGGCGCGGCGACCAGGCAGTGGTAGCGCGCGTCCGGCCGCAGCCCGAACCGGGTCAGCTCGGCCGGGGCCAGGCCCGCCGGTCCGTCGCGTAGCAGCCGCCGCAGCAGGTGTGTCCGGGCCGCCGCGCCGGTGCGTACCAGTTCCCGCTCGGCGTTGCGGTGCCCGTCGACCACGGCTCGCTCCACGGCCGCGGCGTACCGGCCGATGGTGAGCAGCCCTTCCAGCAGCACCTCGTCCGGGATTCCCGCGGCCCGCCCGTGCCGCACCACCAGCTCCACCGCGCGGTCCCGCCCGGCCTGCACCCCGCGCAGCAGGCCGGCCACCGAGACGCCCTGCGCGGCCCGGTCCGCGCCCAGCCGTCGGGCCTCGGCGAAGTCGCGTCCGGCCGGGTCCTCGCGGCGTTCCAGCGCGCCCAGGCCGCTGGTCAGCAGCAGCACGACCTGGCGGCGTACCTCCTCGGCGGGCAGCCGGGCCACCTCGGGGGAGTCGGCCTGGGCCGCCCGCGCCACCTCGTCGACGGCGGCCGGATCGGCGGACAGGTCGCGCAGCAACGCGCCGAACGTCGGGACCTGTCCGGTACGGGTCATCGGCACCCGCCGCCCTCCCGTTGTCGACACGGCACAACCGGGCCGCGCGGGCGTTGGCGTCAGATCCCTAGCCCCGGTGGGTGGCCGGTTGCTCTCCTGGTTGTTACCGCAAGGTAACACCGCTCGCGCCACTGAGAAACGTCGATGCCCTACCGGCTGCCAGGAGGCGTCCATGACCCCCGTGCCACAGCACCCGTCCCGTACCCGCCGTCGCGCCGGCCTCGCCGCGCTGGCCGCGATCGCCCTGATCGCACCGGTGCCACTGGTGACGGCCCCCGCGCCGGCCGCCGCCGCGGTCACGCTCCAGGAGGTGATGTTCGTCGGCAACAACTGGGACGGCACCGCCGACGTCATCAGGTCCCGCGGCGACTACGCCCGGATCGGCCGGATCAACGTGGTCCCGGACCGCGCCGCGCGACTGCGCGAGATCTACCTCAACCCGGTCAGGCTGGCGTTCTTCCTCGGCATCCGGCAGGGCCCCGGAGAGGGCCACGACCAGCTCATCGACGACATGTACACCACACCGGACGGCGCCGCGCTCGTGGTGTCGCGGCCCAGCTTCGCCGACGTCGTCTCGATCGACCTGGCCACCGGCGCGCTGCGCTGGCGGTTCCCGGTCTCCGGCTACCGCGCCGACCACATGGCCGTCTCGCCCGACGGCACCCGGGTCGCGGTCTCCGCCTCCACCTCCAACACCGTGCACGTGCTGGACATCCGCACCGGCGCGCAACTCGGCTCGTTCGGCGCCGGCGACAAGCCGCACGAGAACATCTTCACCGACGGCGGCACCCGGCTGTGGAACATGTCCATCGGGGAGGTCAACACCGACCTGGACGCGCCGTGGCTCGACTGGACCAAGGGCGATCGCCGGATCACCGTCGCCGACACCAGCACGTACCAGGTGGTCAAGGTGATCGACATGCGCGACCGGCTCGACGCCGCCGGTCGCCGGGACCTCTCCGACGCGGTCCGCCCGGCCGTGTTCACCCCGGACGGCAGCCGGCTCTACTTCCAGGTGTCCTTCTTCAACGGCGTGGTCGAGTACGACGTGGCCACCGACCGGGTCACCCGCGTCGCCACGCTGCCGAAGAACCCGGCCACCAGCGAGGACCGCACCACGTGGGTCAACGACTCCCGGCACCACGGCCTGTCGATGAGCCCTGACGGCACCCGGATCTGCGTCGCCGGGACCATGGACGACTACGCCACGGTGCTGGACCGGGCCACGCTGCGGGAGGGCCCGCTGGTGCCCGCGAGCAAGCCGTACTGGGCCACCGTCAGCGGGGACGGCCGGGACTGCGTGATCTCCGAATCCGGCGCGGACCAGGTCACCGCGATCAACTTCGCCACCGGGCAGAAGGTCGCCAGCGTCCCGGTCGGCGACCACCCCCAGCGCGTGCGCATCGGGCACATCCCGGCGGGCTGGACGCCCCCGGCCGCCGGCTGACCGGCGGCCGCACCGTCACCGGGCGGGGCAGCGCAGCCCCTCCCGGGGGACGGTGAGCGAGATCAGGTACGCGTCGACGGCCGACGTCACGCACGAGGTCTGCGGGTAGGCGGTGTGCCCCTCGCCCTCCCAGGTGAGCACCCGTCCCACACCGAGCATCGACGCGAGCGCGGGCGTCTGCTCGTACGGCGTGGCCGGGTCGCCGGTGGTGCCGACCACGAGGATCGGCGGGGCGCCGTTCGCCCGGCCGGTCGGGTACGGATCCCGCTCGCCGGGCCACTCCACGCAGCCCAGCATGCCCATCGCCAGGGCAGCACCGAACAGCGGGTACTTCTGCCGCCACTGCGACTGCAACTGGCGGACCTGATCGAGGGTCGGCTTCTCGGTCTCGTCCGCGCAGTTCACCGCCAGGTTGGCGTCGAACAGGTTGGAGTAGTGCCCGTCGGGCTCGCGGCCCGCGTACGAGTCGGCCAGCTTGAACACGCCGTCCGGGTCGCCGCCCTGCAGGTCGTCGATCGCCCGGGCCAGCTCCTGCCAGCCCTGTTCGGTGTAGAGGGAGGAGATCACCGCGTAGAAGATCCACCCGGCGGTGGCCTCCCGGCTGCCCCGCCCGCGCACCGGAAAGCCCCTCGCCTTGTCGATCTCGGCGGTGATCGCGGCCCGGGCGTCCGGGGCGATCGGGCAGCCGCCGGCGTTCGCGGCGCACCACTTGGTGAAGTTGTCGAACGCCCGCTCGAAGCCCTTCGCCTGGCTCTCCGACCCGGCGATCAGCTTCTGCTGCGGGTCGACCGCGCCGTCGAGCACCAGGGCGCGCACGCGCTGCGGGTAGAGCTGCGCATAGGTGGCGCCGAGCAACGTGCCGTAGGAGTAGCCCAGGTAGGTCAGCGTGTCGTCGCCGACCGCCGCGCGGACCGCGTCCATGTCCCGCGCGGCCTGCTCGGTGCCGTAGAGCGGGAGCTGGTCGCCGTACTTCGCGCCGCACCGCTGGCCGATGCGCCGGTTGAGGTCGACGAAGCCGTCGAACGACGACTGGCTCCGCGGGTCGGGGTCGTAGCCGAAGCTGGCGTCAAGGTCGGCGTCGGAGATGCACTTGACCGGGCTGGACCGGGCCACGCCGCGCGGGTCGAAGCCGACGATGTCGAACCGGTCCGTGATCGCCGTCGGCAGGCCGCCGAACGCCGGACCGAAGGAGAGGTAGACGGCGGTGTCGACGCCGGAGGCGCCGGGACCGCCGGGGTTGACCACCAGCGACCCGATCCGGTCGCGTTGCTTTGTCGAGCGGGCCCGGATCAGCGCGATCTCGAACGTCTCCCCGGCGCCCGGCCCGGCGGTCGCGCCGGTGGTGGCCCCGGTGCCCCAGTTGCG
Organism: Micromonospora sp. NPDC005257; assembly: GCF_042872445.1. Classification (NCBI taxonomy): domain Bacteria; kingdom Bacillati; phylum Actinomycetota; class Actinomycetes; order Micromonosporales; family Micromonosporaceae; genus Micromonospora; species Micromonospora sp. NPDC005257. The sequence continues at coordinate 20,543 of NZ_JBIAKL010000019.1, forward strand.
CGGCACGGCGATCCGGGCACACTCGTAGCGCATGTCCGCCGCGCCCCGGCCGACCAGCTCGTCGGGAACCTCCGGGCAGGCCCGCCAGTTCGCGGCGGCGCCCGGCGGGGCGGCCTCGCCCTCGCTCTCGGCGCGCGGAGCGAACGCCGGCAGCGTGCAGCCGGCGGTGAGCACCACCGCCGCGACGAACGCGGCCAGGACGGGCCGGAACCGGCGGGTCCGGTCGGGGAAGCGTGTCACGTGGGCGCCTTCCATGATCGTGTCGACAGTCAGGCTACGCCCGGTCGTGGGCGTCACCGACCGTCGCCGCGGGATCGCCGCGCAGCACCTCGTCGACGTCGTAGCGGATCGGGCGGTCGAGCTGGCCGTAGCCGCAGGAGCGGGGATCGCGGTCGGGGCGCCATCGCAGGAACCGGGCGGTGTGCCGCAGCCGGTCGCCCTCCATCGCGTCGTACGCCACCTCGACCACGAGCGCCGGGCGCAGCGGCTCCCACTCCAGGTTCTTGCCGCCGGTCCACCGGCTGACCCCGCCCGGGATGCGCTGGCCCCGCTCGTGGTCGCCGTGCGCCCACGGGTGCTCGCCGCCGACGTCGCGGTAGGGCTCCAGCTCGTCGAGCAGCTCCTTGCGGCGGGCCATGGTGAACGAGGAGCTGACGCCGATGTGGTGCAGCACGCCGTCGTCGTCGTAGAGACCGAGCAGTAGCGAGCCGACCACCGGCCCGGACTTGTGCCAGCGGAAACCGGCCACCACCGCGTCCATGGTGCGCGCGTGCTTGACCTTGAACATGAGCCGCTTGCCCGGCTCGTACGGCAGGTCGGCCGGCTTGACGATCAGGCCGTCCAGCCCGGCGCCCTCGAACACGTCGAACCAGCGGCGGGCCGTCTCCGGGTCGGTGGTCACCTGGGTCACGTGCACCGGCGGGCGCACCCCGGACAGCGCCTGCTCCAGCCGCTCCCGGCGCCGGGGATAGGGCTGCTCGGTGAGCAGCTCGTCGTCGATCGCCAGCAGGTCGAAGGCGACGAAGTCGGCCGGGGTCGTCTCGGCCAGCAGCTTCACCCGGGAGGCGGCCGGATGGATGCGCTGGGCCAGCAGCTCGAAGTCGAGCCGCGGCTGCCCACCCGGCCCGTCCCGGCGGATCACGATCAGCTCGCCGTCCACCGCGCACCGCGGCGGGAGCTGCCGGCGGGCCTGCTCGACCACCTCGGGGAAGTAGCGCGTCATCGACTTGCCGCCCCGGCTGGCCAGCTCGACCTCGTCGCCGTCGCGGAACACGATGCAGCGGAAGCCGTCCCACTTCGGCTCGTAGGTGAGGCCGTGGTCGGTGGGCAACTCGGCCACGCTCTTGGCCAGCATCGGCTCGACCGGAGGGTTGATCGGCAGGTCCACGGCGACCAGTCAACCAGACCCCACCGACAGTGGTGAGGCAGATCACCGCGGGCGGCCGGGCGGCGTGTCCCGTCCCGACCGCGTTCGTCACCGCCGCCCGAATGGTGAAACCGCAGGTCAGAGCTACCGTCGCGGCGTGCCGGAGTGGAGTTGCGGATGCTGTGGGCGCTGGCGGGTCAGCGTCGAGTTGATCCGTGGCCGCTACCGCTACCGGCTGGCGCACCGCTATCCGCCCGAGCGCGGCGGTGGCGTCAACGTCCTCGGCGAGGTCGGCTCGGTCGCCGAGCTGGAACGCCTGCTGACGCGGTACGCCCCGGTCACCCTGGCCGATCTCCGCGAAGCCGCCTGATCCGCCGGACCGGCCCGTGCCATCGCCCCGACCCGCGCGAGACGGCGCCGCCCGCGCATCTCCCGGGCGCGGCAAACCGGCGATCTCGGGGTTGTGGCACCTCGGAAAACCGTTGACCGGACATCCTGGGCGCCACAAGTCCACGATCGGCGAGCCGGGCGAGCGGGAGCGAGCCGGGCGAGCGGGAGCGGGCAGGGCGGGCGGGGCGGACAGGGCGGGCGGGGCGGCGGGCGGGCGGGGTCCGGGCATAGCCTGAGTGGACCGTCCACGGGGGAGGAACGCCGATGCGGTTCGTCGAGTCCGTCGAGATCGCCGCCGACGTCGAACAGGTCTGGGCAGTGCAGAGCGACATCGAGCGCTGGCCGGAGTGGACGCCCTCGGTCACCGCCGCCCGCCGGCTGGAGCCCGGTCCGCTGGCACTCGGCTCCACCGCCCGGCTGGAACAGCCGCGCCTGCCTCCGGCGGTGTGGCGGGTCACCGAGATCGAGCCGCCGTACTCCTTCGTCTGGGAGTCGGCGGGCCCCGGTGTGCGGACCCGGGGCGAGCACCGGCTGGCGCCGACCGGCGACGGGCGCACCCGCGCCGAGCTGGTCCTGACGCAGACCGGTCCGCTGGCCGGGCTGGTCGGGCTGCTGGCCGGGCCGATGGTGCGCCGTTACCTGCGGCAGGAGGCGGACGGGCTCAGGCGTCGCTGCGAGCCGAACTGAGCGTCTTCTCCAGCACGGCGAGGCGGTTGCCGTTCTCGTCCGGCCGGTACGACACCACCCGGTAGCCGCGCCCCGCGTACAGGGACAGGTTCGTCGCGCTGTCCGCGCCGGTGAACAGCGCGAACCGGGCCACCCGGTGCGCGCAGGCCTGCTCGACGGCGTCCAGCAGCCGCCCGCCGACGCCCCGGCCCTGCTGGTCGGGCGCGACCGAGAGGCGGCCGACGTGTGCGGTGTCGCCGTCGACGCGGGCGCGTACCGAGCCGACCAGGCGGGTGCCGTGCCGGGCGGTGAGCACCACGTCCGGCCCGGTCAGCGCCGCCCGTACCTCGTCCAGCGTCTCGGTCAGCGGGGGCAGGAACACGTCGCGGTAGCGCTGCGCCTCCACCAGGTACGCGGCACGCTGCACGGTGAGGATCTCCCCGGCGTCGGCGATTCCGGCGGGGGCGATGGTCACGTCGGTCACCGGCTCAGCTCACCACAGCCCGCCCGGGCGGCCGTACCCTGGCGGGGGTGATCCCGCGAGCGAGGAGGTGACCGGCGTGCCGGAGTTGACGTACCCGGAGGTGGGCGCGACCCGCGACGGCGGCCTGCCGGCCGGCTACCACCACCTGCGCCACCGGGTCCGGCTGCCGGACGACGGTTTCCCGGTCGCGGTGGACGCGGTGCTCGGCTGGCGGCTGCACCGCGCGGCCGGCGTGGTGATGCGCACGGACGCGCCGCGCGCCGCCCCCGGGGTACGGGCCACGCCGGGCGTCGGTGTCGGCCCGGTGCGGCTGTGGGGCCCGACCGAGGTGGTCTGGACGGTGGACGAGCCGGACCGGGCCGGGTTCGGCTACGGCACGCTGCCCGGGCACCCGGAGGTCGGTGAGGAGGCGTTCCTGGTGACCCGGGGCGCCGACGGCGTCTGGTTCGAGGTGACCGCGTTCAGCCGCCCGGCCCAGTGGTACGCGCGGGCCGGCGGACCGGTCGTGCTCGGTTTCCAGCGGGTGTACGCCTGGTGGCTGGGGCGGACGCTGCGGCGGCTGTGCCGGCGGCGCTGAGGCGGTCAGTAGCGGGCGAAGGAGCGGATCGGGGTGCGCGGGCCGTACTTCGGGGCCTGGACGCCCGCCGCCTCCAGCAGCACGCACACCCGGCCCCGGTGCCCCCGGAACGGCTCCAGCAGCGCCAGCATCCGGGCGTCGTCGCCGCGCGGCTCACCGGCGAGCGCCCACGCCACCGTGTTCGGCACGTGGTAGTCGCCGACGCTCACCGCGTCCGGATCCCCGTACGCGATCCGCACCACCTCGGCGGCGGTCCACGGCCCGATCCCGGGAATCGCGGTGAGCCGCCGGGTGGCCTCCGCCGAGTCGGCGCAGCGTTCCAGCCGGTCCGCGACGGCCGCCGCGCGGCGCAGCGTGTCGGCGCGGCGCTGCTCCACTCCGAACGGGTGGAACACCCAGTACGGCGTGGTCGCCACCGCGGCCGGCTCCGGCGGCAGCAGCAGCGGTTGCAGCGGGCCGGGCGCGGGCTCCCGGAAGTGCCGCACGGTAGCGGCGTACGCCCGGTACGCCTCCTTGCCGGTGACCTTCTGCTCGAAGACCGCCCGCAGCAGCCGGGGGAAGATCTGCCCGGTGGCGGGCATCCGCAGCCCGTGGTGCGTGTGGGCCAGCCGGGCCACCAGCGGGTGCGCGGCGGCCAGCGCGGCGAACCCGGTCAGGTCGTCGCACAGCCCGGCGATCCGGTCGGCCCGGTCGACCGCCCAGGCCGCCCCCGGGCCGTACCCCTCGGCCAGCAGCTCGCCGGTCTCCGGTCGCAGCGCCAGCGTGGCCGGGCCGTCCGGGGTGCGGGTGGCCCACCAGAAGGTGCCGGCGGCGATCCGCGCGCACGGGTCGTACGGGCTGAAGGTGAGCGCCCGCACCGAGGCGGCCAGCCGGTAGCCGGCCGGCGGGCGCAGCGTGCGGCGGGCGTCGGGCGAGGTCACAGGGCCACTCTGCCACGCGACCCGGCCGTCACGCCGGGCACGCCCCGCGTGCCGGGAGGCGGGCCGATGCCGGTACGCCCCGCCTCCCGGGTCCGCGACGGTGACCGGCCGCGCCCTCCCCGGCGGCGGTCGGTCACCGTGTCCTGGCGCCTCAGTACGAGTAGTCCGAGCCGCCGCCGGAGCTGTTCGAGCTGCCCGCCGCGGGCGGCGCGACCGGCTTGGGCGTGCCGGTCGGCAGGCAGGTCAGGTTCTTCTTGCCGTTCGGGTCGACCACGAACCAGGTGCCGCCGACGCCCTGGCCCTTCCACTGGCCCGGCTTCTTGTCGCCGATGTAGCGGTAGACCGGCCAGCCGCCGACGGTGAGCTGCCGGGTGCCGTCCTGGCGGGTGATGGTGCCGACCTTGTCGTCGGAGACGCCACGCAGCTTCGGGTTGCCGTCGGTGAGCGACGGCGGCCAGACCTCGGCGCACTTGTCCACGCAGTTGGACTGCGGCGGGTCGGCGGAGTCCTTGTCGAACCGGTACAGCACCCAGCCGTCCTGGTCGGTGACGACGCGACCCATCCGGGGCAGCTTCTTGCCGACCAGCTCGTCGGTGATCTTCACGTTGGCCGGGGGCGCCTTGTCGGCCACCGGCTCCTCCTCGGGAGCCGCCGACGCCTCCGGCTCGGCCGCCGCGGTGGGCTCGGCCGCGGCGACGGCGACCGGCTCGGCCGCGCCCGAGTTCGCCCCGTTGTAGCCTGCTGGGGCGCAGGCCGTAAGTGCGACCATCGCGCTCGCGACGATGACGATCGTCCGCTTGTGGTGTGCCACGTGCCCTCCTCGTTCTTGGCAGTTCGCCGAGTAGTACGGGCGCGGCACTGTCAAGGTTGAACCGGCAACGGTGGCACATTTCACAGTGGGCCGATTGAACCGATGGGCGTTCCGCTGCGTGCGTCAGCACGAGGGGGCCCGCCGGCCCGGGCATGACACGACGGCGCCGGGTGGCCGAGCCACCCGGCGCCGTCGGCACCACCGATCAGATGTCGTCCACCGTCACCAGCGTGCTGGCCACCCCGTTCGCGTCGACCGACTGCACCTGGAGCTTGTCGATGTCGCGCACCGGGGCCGACGTGGACGCGCTCAGCTGTAGCGGAAGCTGGTTCTGGTTCGTCCCGTAGCCGCCGACCGGCACCGACCAGGTGGAGATCACCTCGCTCGTGGCGTTCTTGCGGACCACCACCAGCCGGCACGTGCGCGGCCCCGGCAGGCGGCTGAGCAGCACCCCGACCTGCGTGCCGTACTCCTTGCGGGCCAGCCACATCGTGGTCTGCACGCCGGTACCCGGGTCGGTCGCGTTGTGCTGGTCGCCCTCGATGCCCTCGGGCCCCCCGAGGCCCGGGTCGTTCGGGTCGCCCGGCTCGCCGCTCGGCGCCACGGACGGCGCGGCCTGCGTCGGCACCGCCTGCGGCGGTGCCGGATCGTCGCTGAGCATCCCGGCCGCCGCCGCGCTCGCGCCGCCGAACACCACCACGGCCGCCGCGGTCGCCAGCAGCTGACGCACCCGGGTACGACGGCGGTCCCGCCGTACCGCCATCAGCGTCCGGTCCAGCAGCGCCGGATCGGTGTGCGTCTGCTCCAGCGCGGCCATCGCCTCGCCGTCGATGCCGGAGAGCAGCCCCACCACCGGGACCATCGTCTCCAGTTCCGCCGCGCAGGCCCAGCAGGTGGCCAGATGCTCCTCGAAGCGCTCTGTGTCCTGCGGATCCAGCACGCCGAGCGCGTACGCGGCGACGTCCATGTGATCGGCCCGGCTCATTCGGTCACCCCCCTCTCCTGCAGAGCCGTGCGCAGCGCGCGCAGCGCGTAGTAGACCCGCGACTTGGCGGTGCCGAGCGGAAGCCCCAGCTCCTCGGCCGCCTCCGGCACGGTGCGCCCCCGGAAGTACGTCGCCACCAGGATCTCCCGGTGCGACTGGCTCAGCGTACGCAGCGCGTCCGCGACGGTCATCGTGCGCAGCACCCGATCGGTGCTGTCCGACTCGGCGAACATGGTCAGATCCCGGTCGTACGTCTCGGGCGGGCGGGCCTGCTCGCTGCGGTGCTCGTCGATGGCGATCCGCCGGGCCACAGTGACCAGCCAGGGGCGCAGCGAGCCCTGGCCCTGCACGCCGAGGCGGTGCGCGTTGCGCCAGGCCCGCAGCAGCGTCTCCTGCACGATGTCCTCGGCGCGCTGCCGGTCCCCGCCGGTCAGCCGCATCACGAACATCAGCAGCGGGCCGGCGTGCTCGGCGTACAGCAGGCGGATCAACTGGTCGGAGTGGCTGGCCTCGGCGGAGCTCGCCTGGTGGCGTCCGGGAGCGGGTCGCGGCGGCACCGGGTCATTCTGGCGATCGGTGGACCGGGCGTCGACCCCCCGGCCCGAACGCGAGGCGCGCGAGTGTGGTTGCGCCCGGGCGAACATCCACTCGGGCCGCGCCACCTCGCCGTGCCAGCCGGCCGCCACCGCATGCATGCAGACCTCCGCTGTCCGATCACATCAGCCGGCCCCCACGGGCATGGCCGCCCGGTGGTACGCAGCGACCAGCCGATCGGATCAACGTTTGACCGAGAAAATTCCCGGCGGTGGGGGAGTGGAGTCGACGGCGTCCGCGTCGTGGACCACAGCGGCGCCGGCGGTGAACCGGTCCAGCTCGGCGCCGGCCAGCACCCGGCCGGGGAACCAGTCGCCCGCCGCCCGCCGGGTCAGCTCCGGCACCGGCGGCTCCACCCGGGACGCCACCAGCACCAGGTTGCCGTAGCGTCGGCCGCGCAGCACCGCCGCGTCGCCGACCAGGCAGGCCCGGGGCAGCACGGTCCGCACGGTGGCGACCTGCGACCGGGCGTGCCGCAGTGGCGGGCCGTCGGCCACGTTCGCCAGGTAGCTGCCGCCGGGCGCGAGCACCCGGGCCACCTCGGCGGCGTACTCCACAGAGGTCAGGTGCGCCGGGGTACGGGCGCCCGCGAACACGTCCGCGACGATCACGTCGTACGCGCCGTCCCGGCTCGACGTCAGCGTCGCCCGCGCGTCGGCCACCCGGACCTTCAGGCGTGGATCCGACGGCCAGGGCAGCTCGCGGCGGACCAGCTCGACGAGCGAGCCGTCCAGCTCGGACACCCGCTGGGTCGAACCCGGCCGGGTGGCCTGCACGTAGCGGGGCAGGGTGAGCGCGCCGCCGCCCAGGTGCAGCACCCGCAGCGGTGCGCCGGCCGGCGCGACCAGGTCCAACGCGGCGGCCAGCCGCCGGACGTACTCGAACTCCAGGTGCGCCGGGTCGGTCAGGTCCACATGCGACTGCGGCGCGCCGTCCAGCAGCAGCGTCCACGAACCCGGACGGTCGAGGTCCGGCACCAGCTCGGCCCGCCCGGTGTCGACGTCGGCCACCACCCGGTCGGAGTCGCGTCGCCGGCCCATCAGCGCCGCATCCCGCGCGCCGCGCCGGTGAGCACCCGGTGCAGCAGGCGCGCGTCGCCGAGCATCCCGCGCAGCCGCCGTTCCAGCCCGGCGATCGGCACCAGGTTCTGCGGGGCACGCGGATCCTTGTACGGCGTGGAGGCGAACCGGGGCAGCGTCACCAGCGACAGGTCGGCCAGCGCCACCGCCTCCGGCACGGTCAGGTCGGCCGAGCACTCCACCCGCACGATGCCCGCCCACGGCGCACCGGCGCGCACCGGCAGCCGCAGATACCACGACCAGCCGCCCCACGCGGTGCCCAGCCGGAACACCGGGCAGCGCTCACCCGGCGCCAGCCCGGTCACCACGGCGGTGAGCCGGGCGTCGAGATACTGGCTGTGCTGCGTCTTGATGTACCCGAGCGTGCGCGGCAGGTTGCGTCGGCTGCGCAGCGGGCCGTCCACCACCAGCAGGTCGCCGTCGGTGCGTACCGCGTCGGAGACGGCCACCTCCAGCGCGGTCAGCGGCGCCTGCACCGCCGCGGGCAGCTTGCTCAGCTCACCGGTGCCGCTGACCCGGTGCACCGGGTAGCGGACCGACCCGGCGACCACGTCCTGCGCCGACGGGCTCGCCGTGAACAGGCCCCGGCCCACCCGGGCGCCGGCCAGCTCGGCGACGCCCCGGTCCAGGTCGCAGCGCACCACACCGGCCGCGTACGAGGCGGCGATGCCGGGGAACGAGCCGCCGTCCTCCTCGGCCGTCCAGACGCTGGCGTCGATCCGGCGTACCCCGTCGACAAGCAGCACCACGTCCGGCGACCGCACGTCCGCGCGGCGGCCGATCGCCCGCCAGTCGGTGGCCGGCAGCTCGACGTCGGCGTCGACCTGGGCGCTGCTCGGCGCGGCCGGCCCGGAACCGCCCGCCGCCTCGAACGACGCGCCGTACGACGGATCCCAGGCGTCGACGAAGAACGCCGGCGACGGCCCGGTCACGCGGCGCTCCGCCGGGCCGTGCCGGTCACAGGCCGGTCCGTTCCACGCGGGCCGTCCGCGCGTCCTTGCGGACCTCGAACCGGACCGGGATGCGCTCGGCCAGCGCCGGCACGTGGGTGACCACGCCGACCATCCGGTCGCCCCGGGCGGCCAGGTTCTCCAACGTCGCCGCGACCGTGTCCAGCGTCGCCGCGTCGAGCGTGCCGAAGCCCTCGTCCAGCACGATCGACTCCAGGCTCGCGGCGGTGGTGGACATGCCGGCGAGCTGCTCGGACAGCGCCAGCGCGAGCGCCAGCGACGCCTGGAACGTCTCCCCGCCGGACAGCGTCCGCACCCCGCGCCGCAGCCCTGCGTCGTAGTGATCCACCACGAAGAACTCACCCTTGTCGTGGACCAGGTCGTACTGCCCGCCGGACAGCTCCCGCAGGATCCGCGACGCGCCGTCGACCAGCAGGTCCAGCGCCTCGGTGAGCAGCCAGCGCTCGAAGTTGTTCGCCCGCAGGTGCGAGGCGAGCGCCCGGGCGACCCGCGCCTCGTGCTCGTGCCCGGCCCGCTGTTCCCGCAGCCCGGCGGCCTGCTCGCGGCGCTCGTCGAGGCGGCGCAACTCGGCCTCGGCCCGCTCCACCGCCACCGCCACGTCGCGCGGCGCGTCCTGCGGTGCGTCCAGCCCGGCCGCGGTGAACAACGCGGCGATCCCATCCGCGACCTCGGCCGCGGCCCGCTGCGCCGCCTCCACCGACGCCGCCAGCCCGTCCCGCTCCGCGCGCCGCGCCTGCGCCTGCTCACCGGCCCAGCCGGCCAGCACCGCCCAGGCCGCCGCCACGTCGTCCCGGTCGGCGGCCGGCGGCCCGAACCGGGCCAGCCCGTCCCGGACCGCGTCGAAGTCGCGCCACGCCCGGCGCAGCCGCTCCTGCGCCGCGTCGAGCGAGCCCCGCGCCCGCCGGGCCGCCTCCCGGCCGGCCCGCACGGCGCCCGCCGCCTCCTCCAGCGCGGTACGCAGTCGCGCGTGCTCGGCCAGCGACTCGCGCAGCCGCTCCGGCGCCGGCGCGTCCGCGAGCTGCTCATCCAGCTCGGCCAGGCGCGCGCCGAGCTGGTCGTGCTGGGTACGGGCGCGCAGCAGCACCCGGTCCAGGTCACGGGCCGCGGCGTCGCGTTCCTGCTCGACCCGCCTGGCCGCCTCGCTCGCCGCCCGCGCCGCCTTGCCCGCCTCGATCGCCCGGCTCACCGCCGAACCCTTCGGCACCGCCGGCACCGTGGTGACCGGCTGCTCGCACACCGGGCAGGGCGCACCGCCGACCAGGTGCGCCCGCAGCGCCACCGCCTGGTCGGCGGCCTTCGCCTCCTCGTGCGCGCGGAATGCCGACTCCAGCTCCGTCTCGGCCCGCTGCGCGTCCGTCCGCGCCGCCGCCAGCGCCGCCACCGCCGCGTCGTGCTCGGCGCGCGCCGCGTCCACCGCCGCGCGAACCGTCGCCGCCTCCGCGGTCAGCCGGTCCCGGTCCGCGTACGCCTTCAGGTGCAACCGCAGCGCGCTCTCGTCACCGGCGGCGGCCAGCTCCCCGCGCAGCTTCTCCTCGCGCTCCTCGGCCAGCCCGACCGCGCCCGCCGCCTCGTCGGCGGCCACCCGGGCCGCCGCCACCGCCCGCGCCAGCTCGGCCGTGCCGTCCGGCGGCCGCACCCCGGCCAGCACACCCAGCTCGGCGTCGAGGGCGGCCAGCGCGGCGGCCCGCTCACCCGCCGTCGCCCGGGCCCGCTCCCACTCGGGTACGGCGGCAGCGACCGCGGCGGCCAGCTCGCGCATCGCGTCCACCCGCTCCCGGGCCGTGGCCAGGCTGTCGTCGTCGACGTCGGCGAGCCCGCCGAGCATCTTGTCGACCGTCTCCAGCTTCGCCTCGGCCTGCCCGGCCCGCTCGACGGCCTTCTTCTGCACGTTCTCGTAGACGCCCAGGCCCAGCAGGTTCACCAGGATCTGCTGGCGGGTGGCCGGCTTGGCGTGCAGGAAGTCGGCGAACTGCCCCTGTGGCAGCACCACGCACGAGGTGAACTGCTCGTACGGCAGCCCCACCGCGTCCAGCACCGCCTGTTCCATCTCGGCCGGGGTGCCCGCCACCACCTCGCCCAGATCCTCCGGGCTGAGCCCGGTGTCGAGCTTGGTGACGTCGAAGCCCGGCGGCATGAGCTGCAGACCGGCGTTGGCCGTCTTCACAGTGCCCCGCCCGTCGCGCCGGACCACCCGGGTCGCCACGTAGCGGTCCCCGGCGGACTCGAAGACCAGGCGCACCCGCGCCTCGGTCGCCGACGGCGCCAGCGCGTTCGCCAGCCCCCGGGCGCCGCCCCAGCGCGGCACCGTGCCGTAGAGCGCGAAGCAGATCGCGTCGAGCACCGTCGACTTGCCCGAACCGGTCGGCCCGACCAGCGCGAAGAAGTCCGCGTCGGTGAAGTCGACAGTCGTCTCGTCGCGGAACACCGTGAACCCGGCCATGTCCAGCCGCATCGGCCGCATCAGTGCTCCACCTCCTCGAGCAGCTCGTCGAAGAGTTCCCGGACACCCTCGTCGGCGTGCCCGCGGCTGTCCAGGTAGTCGCCGAACAACTCGCCCGGCGACCGGCCGGCCCGCTGGGCCGTCCGGGTGCCGCTGCCCGGCGCGGGCACCAGGTCCGGGTCGATCCGGATCTCCAGCGCCCGGGGCAGCAGCTCCTGCACCTCCTCGCGCAGCCCGGCCCGGGGCTGCTCCCGGACGTAGACGCGCAGCCAGCCCTCCGGCGCCTCGACCTCGGCGAGCTGCGCGAGCGTGCCGCGTACCGTGCGCAGCGGCACCGCACCCGGCACCGGCACCTCCCGGATGCGGGCGGCGGTGGTCGCGGTCACCTCCACGATCGTCACCGAGGAGACGTTCTCCTGCTCGCCGAAGTCGACGGCGAGCGGGCTGCCGCTGTAGCGGATCGGGCACGGGCCGATGACCCGCTGCGAGCGGTGCAGGTGACCCAGCGCCACGTAGTGCGCGTTGCCGGGGAAGACGGTGGCCGGCACCGCGTACCCCAGCACCGTGTGCGCGTCCCGCTCGCCGCCGCCGGTGCTCGCCCCGACCACAGTGAGGTGGGCGGTGACCAGGTGCACGCGGTCCGGCTCGGTGAACCCCTCGGCGAGCCGCTCCAGCACCCGGCCCAGGTGGTCGGCGTACGTCTGGTTGGCCTCGGCCGGGGTGAGCGTGTACATCTCGACCGCGCGCACCGCGTACCGCTGGGACAGGAACGGCAGCGCGGCGAGCCGCCAGCGCTCCCCACCGGCGGTGACCCCGTCGACGACGTGCTCGTCCGGGTTCTCCCGCACGCTGCCACGCAGTGTGATCCCGGCGGCCTCGGCCCACGGGCGCAGCGCGTCCAGCGCCGCGCCGTTGTCGTGGTTGCCGCCGATCGCCACCACGTCCGCCCCGGTCCGCCGCAACGCGGTGAGCGCCCGGGTGACCAGCCGGGTGGCCTCCGGGGTGGGGGCGGCCGTGTCGTACAGGTCACCGGCGACGATCACCAGGTCGGGCCGTTCGCGCTGGGCGATCTCGATGACCTGGGCGAGGACCTGCTTGTGCTCCTCGGCCCGGGACTGCCCCTTGAGGACCTTGCCGACGTGCCAGTCGGAGGTGTGCAGGATCTTCATCTGGGTGCCGCCTAGAACGGGATGTCGTCGTCGGAGGAGCCGGAGCCGACCACCGCGAACGGATCGGCGGCCTGGGTGATCGACCGTAGCGTCTCCGAGGGCGCGCGGCCCGCCTCCGAGACCCGGGTGGCCCACGCCGGGAACGGGAACTCCAGGCAGAGCGGCACCGGGATGTCCGGCTGGTTGACGAACATCGTGCCCGGCTTGGCGAGCAACGCCCGCTGCCGCTGGGCGGGCGGCAGGAAGCCGTACTCCGGGCGGGACGCCTCGGCCGGGTCGAGCCGGCCCACCACCCGGATCGCCGAGTTGGTGACGATCCGCCGTTCCACCTCGCTCGCGGTCTGCTGCGCGCCGACCAGGATCACACCCAGCGAGCGGCCCCGCTCGGCGATGTCGAGCAGCACCTCCTTGATCGGCGACGAGCCCTCCCGCGGCGCGTACTTGTTCAGCTCGTCGAGCACGACGAACAGCAGCGGCTTGGCCGTGCCCGCCTTCTCCTTGCGCTCGAACTCGCTCTTGAGCGTCACACCGACCACGAACCGCTGCGCACGATCCGGCAGGTTGTGCAGGTCGACCACGGTGGCCTGGGCGCTCTCCGCCGTGTTGATCGAGTGCGGGCGGCGGCTCGCCAGATCGCCCCGGATCAGTCGGCCCAGGTCCTTCTTGCTGCCGATGAGCCGGCGGGCGAACGCGTTCACGGTGCCCAGCCCGACCGCGCTGCCGGCCCACTCGCCGCGCGTCTCGTCGTCGTTGAGTTGCTCGACCACGTGGTCGACCAGATCGGCGTACGAGCCGAGCCGCACGCCGTCGATGCTCACCCCGCCGTCGGCCGGCTGGGCGTAGCGGGCCAGGTGCGCGGCGACCGAGTGGACCACCATCGTGTACTGCTGGCGCTCGTCGTCGGCGTCGGCGAACACGTACGGCAGGAGCCGGTCGGCGCAGAACTCGGACAGCGTCCAGTAGAAGCTGTCCACGCCGGTGAGCCGGCTGCTCACATCCGGCGTGCCGGAGGAGTCGCCGACCCGCGGCGGGGCGTACACCCGCACGTCCGGGAACGCCCCGGCGTCCAGGCCCAGCTTCGCGTACGCCGCCCGGGTCGGGTCGTCGAGCCGGCTGTTCGGGTGGTCGAGGAAGAGCAGGTCCTCGCCCTTGACGTTGAAGATCAGCGCCTTCGCGTTCACCGCGTCGCCGCCCAGCACGCCGGAGCGGAACACCGAGTAGAGCAGGAACGTGGCGAAGCTCGTCTTGGTGGCGACACCGGAGATGCCGGAGATCGACACGTGTGCGCCCCGGGTGCCGTCGAGGAAGTCGGCGTTGAGGTAGACCGGCACGCCGTCGCGGCCCATCCCCATCGGGATCCGCCGCTCCATCCGGTCGAAGTGCAACGCCCGCGCCCGCGCGTCGCCCTCGGCCCGGTGCACCACCGCGCCCGGCGTCGGCGGCACGTAGAACTCCGGGTCGACCCGCGTCGTGGTCACCTCGGCCGCCTCCTGCACCTGCGCCGGCAGCGTGCCCTCGGCGATGGCGAAGACGTCGGAGTCGAACTGCGCCCCCTCGTGCCGGGCCCGCACCTGGGTCACCACCCCGGCGATCGTCACCGGCTCACGGTCGGGCAGATCGCGGCGGGTCACCACCACGTCGTCCAGTTGCAGGTAGCTGCCCGGCGCGACAGCCGTCCAGAAGGTGAGCGGGGTGGCGTCGGCGGTGCCGAGCACCCGGCCGACACCCTCGCCGGGCCCGTCGAGCTGGTCGTCGGTCATCGGCGGTCTCCGGTCGGCTGGTCGTACCGTTGGCGGTGCACGTCGTGCATCCTGCCCGAGGGATGCGACAGGTTGCCACGCGACGCGGCGGACGCCACGCCACCCGTGCGCCGAAGGGTAGCCGCCCGAATCCGCCCGGCCACGGTGCGTGTGTTTCCTCCGTGTCCGGCCCGCCCGAGCACGGTGCGGTGCGGAGTCGCTCAGGCGGCGGGAGCGGAACCGGCGGGCGGAGTCTGCGCGGGGTCGCGTGCGTAGCGCAGCATCAGCACCCCGTCGGCGGCGGCCAGCACGTGACACAGCGGCAGGTGGCGCGGGACGCCGGCGTCCCCGGCGGTGATCCGGCCCGGACCGGCGCCGGCGAGCAGCGGCGCCACCGTCAGGCACAGCTCGTCGACCAGGTCCGCCGCGGTGAGCGCGCCGAACAGGTGCGGGCCGCCCTCGCAGAGCAACTGGTCCAGCCCGCGTCGGCGCAGCTCGGCCAGGCCGGCGGCCAGGTCGACCCGGTCGGTGCCGCAGCGGACCACGTCGGCCACGTCGGTCAGGCCGGGCGGCGGCACGGCGCCGGCGTGGGTGAGCACGATCGGCCGGACCGGCGCGTCGGCGAAGGCGGCCTGCGCCGGGTCGAGGGCGAGCGAGCCGGAGACGACCACGAGCGTCGGGTACTCGGCCAGTCCCCGCTCGCGGCGCCAGGCCCGGCGCTGCGGGCTCAGCCGCACGGCCCGGTAGCCCTCGTGCCGCAGCGTGCCGGCGGCCACCACGAGGGCGTCGCAGAGCATCCGCAGCAGCCCGAAGACCCGCTTGTCCGGCTCGCCGGAGAGCCCGGCGGAGTAGCCGTCCAGAGTGACCGCGCCGTCGGCGCTGGCGACGAAGTTGACCCGCAGGTGCGGGTGGCCCGCCCGGCCGTAGAGCGCGGTGAGCTGCGGATCGGTGAGCGCGCCGGTGGCGGGTGCGGGCCAGATCCGTTCGATCGGGGTTCCGACGCTCATTCGCCGGCCGGACCGGTGACCGGAGGGGTGGGTTCGGGGGTACGGTGCTGGCAGTCGCACCACTTCCGGCCGGGACAGTCGTCGTGCCGCCGTTCCCGGCAGGCTCGGCAGATCATGCTGGCAGCCTAGGCCCAGGAAGGACGGGACGTCGTGTCGCGTCAGATCTTCCAGCTCAAGGTGTCGCTGGCCGGCGTCCGGCCGCCGGTGTGGCGGCGGGTGCTGGTGCCCGGCGGCTTCAGCCTGGACCGGCTGCACCGGGTGATCCAGCACGCGATGGGCTGGCGCGACTGCCACCTGCACTCGTTCGACGTCGGCGGCCGGCAGTACGGCGAGCCCGACCCGGACGGCGAACTGGCGCTGCGCGACGAGCTGGACGTCCGGCTGGACGCGCTCGTGGGCAAGGGCGACCGGTTCCGCTACACCTACGACTTCGGCGACTGGTGGCAGCACGACCTGGTGGTGGAGGACTGCTGCGCCGCCGACCCGGACGAGCGCTATCCGGTCTGTCTGGACGGCGAGCGCGCGTGCCCGCCCGAGGACGTGGGCGGCACGGCCGGTTACGCGGTCCTGCTGGCCGCGCTCGCCGACCCGGCGCATCCGGAGCACCTGGCCATGCGCGAGTGGGCCGGCGTGGCGTTCGATCCGGCCGCCTTCGATCCGGTCCGCGCCACCGTCCTGCTGCGCCGCTGCTGCTGACCACGGTGCCGCCCCGCCGCTGACGGCAGGGCAGGCAGTGCCGCTGCCAGCGGGCTCCGCGAGGGGCCGAGCGTCCAGGCGGTAACGAAATGGGAACGCTCCCAACGGTCTATTGACACCCCTGTCACCTCCCGGCAACCTCATGGGAGCGCTCCCGGGAGTGGTGCGGATCTCGTTCCTGCCCGCTCCGGCCCGCGCGACACGCACCCCCACCACACAGCAGATATCGCCTCACCACCGAAAGAGGGGTCTCGGATGAGCGTCCCAATCCGTCGTCGGCGCTTCGCGGCCATCGCGCTCGCGTCCGTCGTCGTGCTCGGCACCACCGCCGCCTGTAGCGACGACTCGGACAGCAACGGCAGCGGCGGCAGCGACGGCCCGATCACCCTCGTCGTCGACGTCTTCGGCGACCAGGGCTTCGGCTACGAAGAGCTGTACAAGCAGTACGAAGCGGAGCACACGAACGTCAAGATCCAGGAGCGGGGCAAGGGCCTCGGCCTCGGTGACTACAACACCCGCCTGACCCAGCAGATCACCGCCGGGTCGGGCGCCGGCGACGTGGTGGCCCTGGAAGAGGGCACCATCGTCCAGTTCTACGCCCAGGCCGACAAGTTCGTGAACCTGGCCGACCACGGCGCGAACGACCTCAAGGGCAACTTCCTGCCGTGGAAGTGGGAGCAGGGCACCACCCCGGACGGCAAGGTGCTGGGCCTCGGCACCGACGTCGGCTCGATGGCGCTGTGCTACCGCAGCGACCTGTTCAAGGCCGCCGGGCTGCCCACCGACCGCGAGCAGGTCGGCGCGCTCTGGCCGACCTGGGACGAGTTCATCGCCACCGGCCAGAAGTTCGCCGGCGCCGACAAGAAGCACAAGTTCGTCGACTCGGCGACCAACTTCTTCAACGTGGTGCTGATGCAGGTCGCCGGCCAGGGCAGCGGCTACACGTACTACGACAAGAGCAACAAGATGGTCATCGACCAGAACCCGGACGTGAAGACCGCGTACGACCTCACCACCAAGATGATCGCCGCGGGGCTGTCCAACAACCTCCAGTCGTTCTCCAACGAGTGGAACGCCGGCTTCAAGAACGGCACCTTCGCCACCATCGCCTGCCCCGCCTGGATGACCGGTGTCATCAAGGGCCAGGCCGGTGACGCGGCGGCCGGCAAGTGGGACATCGCCAAGGCGCCGGGCGCCGGTGGCAACTGGGGCGGCTCCTTCCTCGGCGTGCCGAAGTCGAGCAAGCACCAGAAGGAGGCCGCGGAGCTGGCCAAGTTCCTGACCAGCGCGAAGGGTCAGATCGGCGCGTACAAGGCGGTCGGCAACCTGCCCTCGAACCCGCAGGCGCTCACCGACCCGGCCGTGGCCGACTCGACCAACGAGTACTTCAGCAAGGCCCCGGTCGGCAAGATCTTCGCCACCGGCGCCACCGACCTGAAGCCGGTCTACCTCGGCCCGAAGAACAACGCGGTCCGCACCGCTGTGGAGAACAGCCTGCGCGCCGTGGAGCAGGGCAAGTCGGCCGGCGAGCAGTGGCAGACGGCCCTGAAGAACGGTGCGGCTGCCGGTAAGTGACCGGTTGAGCCGCCCGCGGGTGGCGTCGGCAGCCCCGGCTGCCGGCGCCACCCGCGGTGCCCGCAGAGTCCGGCGTCGCCCGTGTGGCGGGTGACGCCGGCCGAGGAGAAGGACTCCCCATGAGCCTCGACCTGCACGCCGCGGCGCCGCCCGAACCCGGCCCGCCGCGCGCCGCCCGTCATTCGCGCCGCCGTTCCGCCTCCCTGACGCGCCTGGACCTGAAGTACTCGCCGTACCTGTACGTCCTGCCGTTCTTCGTGATCTTCGCCGTGTTCGGCGTGTACCCGATCGCGTACACGGTCTGGATCGCGCTGACCGACCGGTCGCCGCTGAACTCGACGATCTCCTTCGTCGGGATGGACAACTTCGTCGAACTGATCACCCAGGACCCGCAGTTCTGGAACGCGGTGGTCAACACCTTCGGCATGTTCCTGCTCTCCACGGTGCCCCAGTTGCTGCTGGCGCTGATGCTCGCCAACGCGCTGAACCGGAAGCTGCGCGCGCAGACGTTCTTCCGGATGGCCATCGCGATGCCGATCATCACCTCGACCGCCGTGGTCGCGCTGATCTTCTCGATGATCTACGCCAAGGACTTCGGCCTGGTCAACTGGCTGCTCGACAGCGTCGGCCTGGATCCGATCGACTGGCGGGCGAACCGCTTCGCCTCGTGGTTCGCCATCTCCACCATGGTCGACTGGCGCTGGGTCGGCTACAACGCGCTGATCTACCTGGCCGCCATGCAGTCGATCAGCAAGGACATGTACGAGGCCGCGGCGCTGGACGGCGCCTCCCGGCGGCGCCAGTTCTGGTCCATCACGGTCCCGCAGCTGCGCCCCACGATCATCTTCACGCTGATCATCTCCACCATCGGCGGCCTCCAGTTGTTCACCGAGCCCCTGCTGTTCACCAGCGGCTCGGGCGGTCTCTCCGGCGGTTCGGAGGGCCAGTTCCAGACCATCACGATGTACCTGCTCGACGTGATGAACCAGCGCTTCAGGTGGGGTTACGCCGGAGCGGTCGCGCTCGTGCTCTTCGTGCTCATCGCGTTGATGTCGGCGATCAACTACCTGCTCGCCCGCCGCATCAGCTCCGACAAGTGAGGTGACGAGATGACGACCACCGCCGTCCGCCCGCCCACCCGGCAGAGCCCGCCGGTGAAGACCACCCATCGGGCCGAGCGGCTCTGGAAGGCCAGCCCGCTCACCATGATCGGCCTGATCTTCGGCGTGCTGCTCTCCCTGTTCCCGTTCTACTGGATGATCGTGATCGCCAGCCGGACGAACGACGCGGCCAACTCCTGGCCGCCGCCGTTCCTGCCCGGCGGCAAGCTCGGCGAGAACATCGAGCGGGTGCTCGCCAACAGCGACGCCAACATCGTCAAGGGCCTGATGAACTCGTTCCTGGTCTCCGGGACGATCACCGTCGCGACCGTGTTCTTCGGCTCGCTGGCCGGCTTCGCGTTCGCCAAGCTGCGCTTCCGGGGCAAGAACGCGCTGCTGCTGATCATCCTCACCTCGATGATGGTGCCGATCCAGCTCGGCGTGCTGCCGCTGTACATCCTGATGGCCAAGCTCGAGTGGCTGAACACGATGCCGTCGGTGACCGTTCCGTTCCTGATCGGCGGCTTCGGCATCTTCATGATGCGCCAGTACGCCGAACAGGCGGTACCGAACGAGTTGATCGAGGCTGCTCGGGTGGACGGCTGCTCCACGTGGCGGGTGTACTGGCACGTGGTGGTCCCCGCGCTGCGTCCGGCCGCCGCGGTGCTGGGTCTGCTGACCTTCATGGAGCAGTGGAACCAGTTCTTCTGGCCGTTCGTGGTGCTGGCGGACCCGTCCAACCCGACCGTCCAGATCTCGCTGCGCAGCCTCAACACCGCCTACTTCGCCGACAACTCGCAGATCTTCGCCGGTACGTTGATCGCGACCCTGCCCCTGTTCATCGTGTTCGTTCTGTTCGGCCGCCAGATCATCGGCGGCATCATGGAAGGCGCCGTCAAGTCGTGAGCAACCCAGCAAGCCCGCCTGCCGTCGGCGTCCTCGACGCCGGTCCGGCCCTCACCTTCCCGCCGGACTTCCTCTGGGGCGCGGCCACCGCCGCGTACCAGATCGAGGGCGCGGCGACAGAGGGCGGCCGTGCCCCGTCGATCTGGGACACGTTCAGCCACACCGAGGGCCGGACGGTGGCCGGGCACACCGGCGACGTGGCGTGCGACCACTACCACCGGATGCCGGACGACGTGCGGCTGATGGCCGACCTGGGCCTGCGGTCGTACCGCTTCTCGGTGAGCTGGCCCCGGGTGCAGCCGGGCGGCACGGGCGGGATCAACCAGGAGGGCATGGACTTCTACCGCCGGTTGATCGACGAGCTGCTCGGCCACGGCATCGAGCCCTGGCTGACGCTCTACCACTGGGACCTGCCGCAGCCGCTGGAGGACGCGGGCGGCTGGCCGGCCCGGGACACCGCCGGCCGCTTCGCCGAGTACGCCCACCTGGTCGCCGAGGCGCTCGGTGACCGGGTGAAGTACTTCACCACGCTGAACGAGCCGTGGTGCTCGGCGTTCCTCGGCTACGGCTCGGGCGTGCACGCGCCGGGCCGCTCGGACGGCGCGGACGCGGTCCGGGCCGGGCACCACCTGATGCTCGGGCACGGCCTGGCCGTGCAGGCGGTACGCGCGGCCCGCCCGGAGGCGCAGATCGGCATCACCGTCAACCTGTATCCGGTCACCCCGGCCACCGGGTCGGCGGCGGACGCCGACGCGGCCCGCCGGATCGACGCGCTGGCGAACCGGTTCTTCCTCGACCCGGTGCTGCGCGGCGCGTACCCGGAAGACCTCGTGGCCGACCTGCGCGGCGTCACCGACATGGGGCACGTGCGCGACAGCGACCTGGCGACCATCTCCACCCCGCTGGACATGGTCGGGGTCAACTACTACAGCCGGCACGTGGTGGCCGCCCCGGTCGAGGGCGCGGAGCCGGAGCCCTACTGGCGGGCGCCGTCCTGCTGGCCGGGCAGCGAGGATGTCCGGTTCGTCACCCGGGGTGTCCCGGTGACGGACATGGACTGGGAGATCGACGCCCCCGGCCTGGTGGAGACGCTGGAGCGGGTCCACCGGGAGTACACCGACCTGCCGCTCTACGTCACCGAGAACGGCTCGGCGTTCGTCGACGAACTCGTCGACGGCCGGGTGGACGACCCGGACCGGCTGGCCTACTTCTCCGCGCACCTGCGCGCGGCGCACGCCGCGATCGAGGCCGGCGTGCCGCTCAAGGGCTACTTCGCCTGGTCGCTGATGGACAACTTCGAGTGGGCCTGGGGCTACACGAAGCGGTTCGGCATGGTCTATGTCGACTACGACAGCCAGGCCCGGATCGCGAAGTCAAGCGCCAGATGGTACGCCGACGTGATCCGACGCAACGGACTGCCCGCACAATAAGCTGGGCCAGCCAGTAACGGGCGGCCCGGCGCCGACGCCCCAATCGGTGCCGGGTCCGCCCGACCGTCGGAGGAGCACAGACGATGACAACGCAGCGCACCCGGTCGCTCGGGCGTCCGACCCTCGACGCGGTCGCGGCTCGCGCCGGCGTCGGGCGCGGCACGGTCTCCCGCGTGGTCAACGGCTCGCCGCAGGTCAGCCCGGAGGCGCGGGCCGCCGTCCAGCAGGCCATCGCCGAGCTGGGGTACGTCCCGAACCGCGCCGCCCGTGCGCTGGTCACCCAGCGGACCGACTCGGTGGCCCTGGTGGTGTCCGAGTCGGGGGAGCGGGTCTTCACCGAGCCGTTCTTCGCGGCCATCGTCCGGGGTGTCAGCTCCGGGCTGGTGGAGACGCCGATGCAGCTCTGGCTGGCCATGGTGCAGTCGCCGATCGAGCGGGAACGGGTGGAGCACCACCTGACCAACCAGCACGTGGACGGCGTACTCCTGCTCTCCCTGCACGACTCCGACCCGCTGCCCACGCTACTGGAGGAGCGCGGCCTGCCGACGGTGCTCGGTGGCCGCCCGGCCCGGATGCTGCACCCGAACGCGCAGCCGGCCTGGTTCGTCGACATGGACAACGTCGGCGGCGCGCGGCAGGCGGTCGAGCACCTGTTCCGCAAGGGCCGCCGGCGGGTCGCGACCATCGCCGGCCCGCAGGACATGGGCGCCGGCCTGGCCCGGCTCTCCGGCTACCGGGAGGCCGTGCGCGCGGCCGGCGGCCGGGTGGATCCAGGCCTGATCGCGTACGGGGACTTCAGCGAGGGCAGCGGCACCGCGGCCATGCGCCGGCTGCTCGACGTCTGCCCGGAACTGGACGCCGTGTTCGTCGCCTCCGACCTGATGGCCTTCGGCGCGCTGCGCGCGTTGCGCGAGGCCGGCCGCCGGGTGCCCGAGGACGTGGCGGTGATCGGCTTCGACGACGCGCCGATCGCGCGCCAGGCCGAGCCGCCGCTGACCACCGTGTTCCAGCCGGTGGAGGAGATGGGCCGGCAGATGGCCCGGCTGCTGGTCTCCCGCATCCGCGGCGAGGAGGTCCCCTCCCCGCACGTGCTGCTGGACACCGAACTGATCCACCGGGCCTCCGCCTGACCCATCCCTCGGCCGCGGCGGTCAGGCCCAGCGGCGCAGCTCGCGGCGGGCCAGCGACGCGCGGTGGACCTCGTCCGGGCCGTCGGCCAGGCGCAGCGTGCGGGCCTGTGCCCACAGCTCGGCCAGCGGGGTGTCCTGGCTGACCCCGGCCCCGCCGTACGCCTGGATGGCCTTGTCGATCACCCACTCGGCCATCAGCGGCGTAGCGATCTTGATGGCCTGGATCTCGGTGTGCGCGCCCTTGTTGCCGACGGTGTCCATCAGCCACGCGGTCTTGAGCACCAGCAGGCGGGCCTGCTCGATCCGCACCCGGGACTCGGCGATCCAGTCGCGTACCACGCCCTGCTCGGCGAGCGGACGACCGAACGCGACCCGGTCGAGGGCTCGCCGGCAGAGCAGTTCCAGGGCCCGCTCGGCCATGCCGACCAGGCGCATGCAGTGGTGGATCCGGCCGGGGCCGAGCCGGGCCTGGGCGATGGCGAAGCCGGTGCCCTCCTCGCCGATCAGGTTGTCCGCCGGCACCCGTACGTCGGTGAAGTCGATCTCGGCGTGCCCGCCGTGCGAGGCGTGGCTGTAGCCGAAGACCCGCATCCCGCGCCGTACCGTCACGCCGGGGGTGTCCCGGGGGACCAGGATCATGCTCTGCTGGCGGTGCCGGTCGGCGTCGGGGTCGGTCTTGCCCATCACGATGAAGATCTCGCAGCGCGGGTCCATCGCCCCGGACGACCACCACTTGCGGCCGTTGATCACGTAGTGGTCGCCGTCGCGGGTGATCCGGGTGGCGATGTTCGTGGCGTCGGAGGAGGCCACCTCCGGCTCGGTCATGCAGAACGCGGAGCGGATCTCCCCGGCCAGCAGCGGCGTGAGCCACTGCTTGCGCTGCTCCTCTGAGCCGAACTCGGTCAGCAGCTCCATGTTGCCGGTGTCCGGCGCGGCGCAGTTGAGCGCCTCCGGCGCCAGGTGCGGGCTGCGGCCGGTCAGCTCGGCCAGCGGCGCGTACTGGAGGTTGGTCAGCCCGGCGCCGTAGCGGGCGTCGGGCAGGAACAGGTTCCACAGCCCGCGTTCCCGGGCCTGCGCCTTCAGCTCCTCCATGACCGGCGGGCGGGCCCACGCGTCGCCGGCGGCGAGCACCTGCTCGTGGTGCACCGGCTCGGCCGGGTACACGCACTCGGTGAGGAACGCCTCCAGCCGTTGCCGCAGCTCGACCGTCCGGTCGTCGTACGCGAACTCCATCTAGCTCTCCCTCACCGCGCGCAGCCCGTGTGCCACGAGCGGCGCCACCAT
Source organism: Micromonospora sp. NPDC005257 (assembly GCF_042872445.1). NCBI lineage: Bacteria > Bacillati > Actinomycetota > Actinomycetes > Micromonosporales > Micromonosporaceae > Micromonospora > Micromonospora sp. NPDC005257. The sequence continues at coordinate 43,862 of NZ_JBIAKL010000019.1, forward strand.
GTCGCCGATCCGGTCGAAACCCTCGCCCAGCGTCTGCCCGAGCGTGTGCCGGTAGTGGATGCCCTCGCAGATCACCGCGAGCTTGAAACAGCCGAGCGCCACGTGCCAGTGCAGCGGGCCGACGTCGACGTCACTGCGCCCGGCGTACCGCTCGATCAGTTCGGCGCCGGTGGGGAAGCCGGCGCGCGGCCCGATGCCGTCGGCCACCGGGTTGCCCTCGCCGTGGTCGCTGTCGCCGAGCACGTCCCAGTACGTCAGCAGCAGGCCGAGGTCGGCCAGCGGATCGCCGAGCGTGGCCATCTCCCAGTCGAGCACCGCCCGCACGGCCACCGGGTCGACGGTGGCGAGCAGATTGTCCAGCCGGTAGTCGCCGTGCACGATCCGGCCCGCGTTCGCGCCCTCGGGCACGCTGGCGGCCAGCGCGTCGCGCAGCTCGTCGATGCCGGGCAGCGGCCGGCTGCGGGACCGGTCGAGCTGGCCGGCCCAGCGGCGTACCTGCCGGGCCAGGTAGCCCTCCGGACGGCCGAAGTCGGCCAGCCCCACCTCGGCCGGCTCGACCCGGTGCAGCGTGGCGAGCGTGTCCATCATCGCCATCGCGAGGTCGCGCCGCTGGGCGCCGGTGAGCGCGTCGGTCTGCTCCCGCCGCCGGTAGACCTCGCCGTCGACTTTCGCCATCAGGTAGAACGGCGCACCGACGACGCTGTCGTCGGCGCAGAGCAGCAGCGCCTCCGGCACCGGTACGCCGGTCGGCGCGAGCGCCGAGATCACCCGGTGCTCCCGGGCCATGTCGTGCGCGGTGGCCAGCACGTGTCCCAGCGGCGGCCGGCGCAGCACCACCTCGCGGTCACCGGCGCGGAGCAGGTAGGTGAGGTTGGACTTGCCGCCGGCGATCAGCCGGGCCGACAGTGGCCCGCTCAGGTCCGGCCGGTGGACGGCCAGATGGGCGGCGAGCCGGTCGAGGTCGAGCCCGCGCGGGGCCGGACCGGTCGAGGGCGCGGCGACATCGGCGGCCGGATCGGTCATCCGATTAGTTGATGGCAGCTCAGCTTTGTTGTCAAGGTCGGGTTTTCCCGGCGGGACATGCACCTGCAACAGGGGCGAAATGGTCAGCCGGCAGGCTGGGCCCCAGCCTGCCGGCGCTCCGCCGGCCCGCCGAGCGGAGGGGATCAGACATGCTGCTGAGAGTTCGGGTGACCCTGCCGGACCGTCCGGGCACGCTCGGCCAGGTGGCCCGCACACTCGGCGTCTCCGGCGCGGACATCGTGCAGGTGGTGGTGCTGGAACGGCTCGGCGGCCGGGCGGTGGACGACTTCACCGTGGTCTGGCCCGGTGCGGCGCGGGTGGAGCGGATGCTCGCCGGGCTGGCCGCGATACCCGGCGTCCGGGTGGACGGCGTGTGGCGCGCGATCGGCGCGCCCACCACCACCGGTCAGGACGCCGAGCTGCTCGCCCAGGTGGCGGCCAACCCGGTCGACGGGATGGCCACGCTTGTCGACGCGGTGCCGGGGCTGCTCGCCGCGGACTGGGCGGTGGCCGCCGTCGTACCCCTGGACTGGGCCTCACGCAGCGGCGAGGCCGGCGTCGCGGCCATCGGGCACGCGAGCTGGCGGGCGCCGGCGCCGCCGCGCCTGCCGGAGGTGACCCCGCTGCGGGCGCGCGCGATGAGCAGCCCGGAGGGGCACCACTACGCGGTGGCGCCGTTCGGCCGGGCCGGGCTGGTGCTCGTGGTCGCCCGCGACCACAGCGAGCCGCTCACCGCCGCCGGGTTCCACTCCACCGAGGTGGACCGGCTCGCCCAGCTCGTCCGCGCCAGCGCGGTGATCCTCGGTGACCGGCTGGATCTGGTCGGCACGCCGCCCGTGACCACCGTCACCTGACCGGACGGCCGGCGTCACCCCGGGGCAACGGGCCCGCAACAGGCGGACGGCATGGTCGGTGCCGAGGAAGGGAGACAACCATGGCGCTGTGGCGGATCCGAGCCACCGTGGACGACCGGCCGGGCTACCTGTCGGTGCTCACGGCGAGCCTCGCGTTGCGCGGGGTCAACATCCTCAGCGTGCAGGTGCACACCACCGAGGCCGGCGCGGTCGACGACTTCCTGGTCGACGCGCCCGAGCAGGTGACCGAGGCCGAGCTGCGGGCCGCCGTGGAGCGGGGCCGGGGGCGGGACTGCTGGGTCGCGCGCAGCGGGGCGCGCGGGCTGGCCGACGAGCCGACCCGGCTGCTCGGGCTGGCCGGGCGGCTGGTCCGCGACCCGGACGCGACCGGTGAGGTGCTGCGGACGCTGCTCGGCGCGGACGCGGTGAGCTGGCGTCCGACGTCCCCCGCCGCGCCGGGCGGGGTGGGCGGCACCACGATGGTGCTCGCCGACCCGGCCGGCGGCGCCCACGAACTGCACCGGCGGGAGCCCAGCTTCACCCCGGCCGAGTACGCCCGCGCGCAGGCCCTGGTCGAGCTGGCGGCCACGCTCGCCCGGCGGGACGCCGACCGGATCACGCTGGTGCTGCCGGACGGCGGCGAGGTGTCGGTGCGGGCCGCGACCGCCGAGGACGTCCCCGGCGTACGCGAACTGCACGGCGCCTGCTCGGCGCGCAGCCGGCAGCGGCGCTACCTGAGCGGGGCGGCGGACCCGTCGCCGGCCCGGCTGCGCCGGCTGCTGGAGCCGGCCCGGGGCGTGACCCTGCTCGCCACGGCGGGCTCCGGCGGGGCGGCGGAGCCGGTCGTGGCGATGGCGAACCTGCTCGGCGAGGGCGACGAGGCCGAGGCGGCGCTGCTGGTCCGCGACGACTGGCAGCGCCGGGGCCTCGGCTCGGCGCTGCTGCGCCGCCTGCTGGGCCACGCCGACCGGGCCGGATACGCCGCCGTGCTGCTGCACGTGCAGGCCGAGAACAGGCCGATGCTGCGGACGCTGCGCCGGCTGGACCGGCCGGTGGCGATGGAACGCGACGGCAGCGTGCTGACCGCGACGCTGCCGCTGGCCCCACGGCCGGCGGTCGAGCCGGCCGCGCGGGCCGAGGTGACGGTGCCCGCGCAGCGGTCGAGTTGAGCTGACGGCCGACCGGCCGGACCCCGGAGGTGCGCCGCAACGGCGCGGCACACCCGAGAGGTCCGGACGGGCGGCCGGAACCGGCGCGGTCACGCGCCACCCGGGCCGACCTCCGATACGGAGGACGGTGACACGGCGGGGCTCCCGGTGCGGGGGCCCCGCCCGTCTGTGTGCGGTCAGGTGGCCGGGTAGCTGCTGTAGTCGGGGAAGTTGCCGTAGAGCCGGCCGTCACCGCCGACGGTGACCGCCTGCACGAGCAGGTCGCCGCCGACGAACGCGCCCTTCCAGGACGCGCCCCGGCCGCCGAACGGCTCGTCCCGGTCACCCCGGGAGCGCGGCTTGTTGATGCCCACCTTGAACGCCTGGAGGTCCACTGCCAGCTTGCCGGCGAGTTCCTCGTCGTCGCAGGCGAGCGACGCGACGAGCGCGCCGTTGGAGGCGTTCATCTGGGCCAGCAGCTCGTCGGTGGTGTCCACCACGACGATCGTGTCGACCGGGCCGAACGGCTCGGCGTGCATGAGGCGGGACCGGCCGGGCGGGGCCAGCAGCACGGCCGGGGCGACGTACGCGGACGTGTCCTGCCCGTCCAGGAACGGCGCGCCGTCCAGCTTGCCGCGGTGCAGCGGCACGGCGCCGCCGCGTACCGCCTCGTCGACCTTGCGGCGCAGCTCGTCGGCCTTGGCGCCGCTGATCAGCGGCCCGAAGTCCAGCTCCGGCAGCGGGTCGCCGGCCCGCCACGTCTCGTCCACCGCGAGTGGGTGGCCGAATCGGATCGAGCGGACCACCGGCAGGTACATGTCGAGGAACTCGTCGACCAGGTCGCGCTGGACCACGAACCGGGGGTACGCGGTGCAGCGCTGCTTGCCGTACTCGAAGCCCTTGCGCAGGTGTGCGGCCAGCGTGTCCCACTGGGAGTAGTTCCAGATGCCCCAGGCGTTCAGGCCCTCCTGCTCGATGAAGTGCCGCTTGTCGCAGTCGAGCAGCGCGGCGGCGACCTTGCCGCCGTTGGAGCGCCCGCCGACGAACGCGACCGCGCCGATCTCCGGCGCGCGGACCAGCACCTCGGACAGTTCCTCGCCGCTGCCGGACAGCAGCGTGGCGGGCAGCCCGGCGCGGCGCATCAGCGCGTGCGCGACGGTGAGGCAGACCGCGCCGCCCTGCGACGGCGTCTTGGCGATCACCGCGTTGCCGGCGAGCAACTGCACCAGCTCGGCGTGCACCAGCACGCTCATCGGGTAGTTCCAGGAGGCGATGTTGCTGACCGGGCCGGGCAGCGGCTCCCGGCCGTCGGCGAGCATCCGCTCGATCTCCTGCACGTACCAGCGCACGCCGTCCAGCGCGCGGTCCACGTCGGCGCAGGCCAGCCGCCACGGCTTGCCGATCTCCCAGACCAGCAGCAGGGCGAGCAGGTCGCGGTGCGCGGTGAGCGCGTCGACCGCGTCGGTGACCCGGGCTGTGCGCTCGGCCAGCGGGGTCTGTGCCCACTCCCGGTGCGCCGCGGCGGCGTGGGCGACGGCGGCGCGCGCGGTGTCGGCGTCGAGCCGGGCCAGGCCGACCAGCACCGTGTTGTCCACAGGGGTACGGACGGCGGTGGGCGTGCCGAGCGCGCGCCAGTCGCCCTGAACGAGGTTGTGCAGCGTCGTGGCGCCGTCGGGGCCGGTGCCGAACGCCTCGGGTGTGGCGGCCACCGCCCGGGCGAGCGTGTCGGACCAGGAGGTGCCTTCGGCGAGTCGTAGAGCCATCGCGATCTCCTCAGTGTCGTCCGGGGAGCGGCGGCGTCGATGGCACCGCAGGTCAGGCGTACTGTCCCGCGGGGCCGAACAGCCGGGCAACCGTACGCTCGTATGCCAGGACGGCCGAGCCGCCGCCGGTGCCCTCCCGGACGCATTCGACATCGCGACGATGCCCCTGAGCTGGGAAAGAGCGGGCTCTATATCCATACGCATCTATGATGTGATCCAGCTCCCGATGGTTACCCATGAGTACGCCCGGGTGTCCCGGATCAGCGCCCTCTTCCCCTGTGATGAACGGCGCATTACATTGTCGTTTATCCATGGGAGCGCTCCCGAGGCTTCCCGGGTACCCACCACCACCGCCACGCGGCAGCCGGAGCCCCGAATCCCCGTCCCGCTCCGGCTGCCGCACTGGCGCCAGTCACAGGAGCTCGCCATGCCCCGTCCGATTCCGCCACCAGGAGGCCGGTCCCGGCTCCGCCGGCTGTTCGCCGCCGGCGCCGCGCTGGCCGTCGGCCTGGCCACGGCCGTCGCCGCCCCTCCGCCCACGTCCGCCTCCGCCGCGCAGGCCGCGCCCGCGTTCAACTACGCCGAGGCGTTGCAGAAGTCGCTGTTCTTCTACGAGGCGCAGCAGTCCGGCCGCAAGCCCTCCTGGAACCGCGTCTCCTGGCGCGGCGACTCGGCGCTCACCGACGGCGCCGATGTCGGCGTCGACCTCACCGGCGGCTGGTACGACGCCGGCGACCACGTGAAGTTCGGCTTCCCGATGGCGTTCAGCGCCACCATGCTGGCCTGGGGCGCGGTCGAGTACCGCGAGGGGTACGTCGCGTCCGGCCAGCTCACCCACCTGCTGAACAACCTGCGCTTCGTCAACGACTACTTCGTCAAGGCGCACCCCGCCGCGAACGTCCTCTACGGACAGGTCGGCAAGGGCGACGACGACCACAAGTGGTGGGGACCGGCCGAGGTGATGCCGATGGCGCGGCCCGCGTACAAGATCGACGCGAGCTGTGGCGGCGCGGACCTGGCGGGGGAGACGGCGGCCGCGATGGCCGCCTCGTCGATGGTCTTCCGGTCCACCGACGCGGCCTACGCGGACAAGCTGCTCGGCCACGCCAAGCAGCTCTACACGTTCGCCGACACGGTGCGTAAGAGCTATCACGAGTGCATCACCGACGCGACGAGCTTCTACAAGTCGTGGAGCGGCTACCAGGACGAACTGGTCTGGGGCGCGATCTGGCTGTACCGGGCCACCGGCGACGCCACCTACCTCGCCAAGGCCGAGAGCGAGTACGACAAGCTCGGCACCGAGCCGCAGTCCACCACCCGCTCCTACAAGTGGACCATCGCCTGGGACAACAAGCAGTTCGGCGCGTACGTGCTGCTGGCGAATCTGACCGGCAAGCAGAAGTACGTCGACGACGCCAACCGGTGGCTGGACTACTGGACGGTCGGCGTCAACGGGCAGCGGGTGCCGTACTCGCCGGGCGGGATGGCGGTCCTCGACTCGTGGGGTGCACTGCGGTACGCCTCGAACACGGCGTTCGCCTCTCTGGTCTACAGCGACAAGACCACCGACACCACGCGCAAGGCGCGCTACCACGACTTCGCCGTCCGGCAGGTCAACTACGCGCTCGGTGACAACCCGCGCAACTCCAGCTACCAGATCGGCTTCGGCGCCAACTCGCCGCGCAACCCGCACCACCGCACCGCGCACGGCTCCTGGTGGGACAGTCAGACCGTACCCACCGAGACCCGGCACGTGCTCTACGGCGCGCTGGTCGGCGGCCCGTCGGCGGCAAACGACGCGTACACCGACAGCCGGTCGGACTACGTGATGAACGAGGTGGCCACCGACTACAACGCCGGCTTCACCTCCGCGCTGGCCCGGCTCACGAACGAGTACGGCGGCAGCCCGCGCGCCGGCTTCCCGTCCGCCGAGACGCCCGACATGGACGAGATGACCGTGGAGACCACTGTCATGCAGGCCGAGCCGCGTGCCACCGGGCTCAAGGCGATCGTCTACAACAAGTCGGCGTTCCCGGCCCGGGCGCTGACCACCGGTAAGTTCCGGTACTACTTCCGGCCCGACGGCACCGGCCCGGTCACCGTGACCCCCGGCTACACCCAGGGCTGCCCGTCGCCGTCGACCGCCAAGCAGTTCTCCGGCGACATCTGGTACGTCGAGGTCGACTGCACCGGCTACACCATCGCGCCGGCCGGGCAGTCGCAGCACCGGATGGAGGTCCAGTTCAAGATCGGGGTGCCGGAGGGCGGCACCTGGGATCCGACGAACGACCCGTCGTACCAGGCCACCGCCGGCCCGAACCGCAAGGTGCCGCTCTACTCCGGCGGCGTGCGCGTCTGGGGCGAGGAGCCGGGAACGGCCACCCCGGACACCACCGCGCCGAGCGTGCCCGGCGCGCCTGTGGCGTCCGCCGTCACGTCCAGCGGACTCACGCTGACCTGGGCCACCTCCACCGACACCGGGGGCAGCGGCCTGGCCGGGTACGAGGTGACCCGTACCTCGGCGGGCGCCGACCCGGTCGTCACCGCCTCGACCGGGGCCACCCTGGCCGTGACCGGACTGGCTCCGGAACGGACGTACCAGTTCACCGTGCGGGCGCTCGACGGCGCCGGCAACCGCTCGGCGGCGTCGGCGGCGCTGGCCGTCACCACGCCGGCCGGCCCGGCGCCGGACACCACCCCGCCGACCGCGCCCGGCACGCCCACCGCCTCCGCTGTCGGCGCCACCGGCCTGACCCTGACCTGGGGCCCGGCCACCGACGCCGTCGGGGTCACCGGCTACCGCGTCTACCGCGGCGGGAACGTCCTGGTCGGCTCCACCGCCGGCACCACGCTGGCGGTGACCGGGCTGACCGCCTCCACCACGTACACCTTCACGGTGGTCGCGGTGGACGCGGCCGGCAACGTCTCGCCCGCGTCGCCCGGCGTCACGGTGACCACCACGGCCCCGCCGGCCGGCGGCGGCTGCGCGGTGACCTGGACGGCGAACACCTGGGACACCGGGTTCACCGCGAACATCACCGTCACGAACACCGGCACCACGGCGATCAACGGCTGGACGCTGGCGTTCACGTTCCCGAGCAGCGGGCAGAAGGTCGGGCAGGCGTGGTCGGCGAACGTGACCCAGACGGGCGCCGAGGTGACCGCCTCGAGCCTGTCCTACAACGGGACGATCGCGGCGGGGGCGTCGACCAGCTTCGGCTTCAACGGCACGCACACCGGCAGCACCGCGAGGCCCGCCGCCTTCACGCTGAACGGCTCCGCCTGCACCGTCTCCTGACCGTCGGCGCGGCGTGGCCGGTACCGCACCCGGGTGACCGGCCACGCCACACCCTCCCGGCCAGAGCTTTTCCGAAACGTTTCCGAAACACCATTGTCCCAGTCGGTGCCGGATGAAAGCATCGATGAAATTAGATTTCTCAACCGAGACGTCCAGTCGTCCCGCCCCGACGGCCTGGGTGTCGGCCAATAAGGAGGCCGAGATGGTAATGAACCCATCCGTACATCGCGGCGGGAGTCGGCGACGGCGATCGCCCGCCGTCCGGGCGCTGCTCGCCGGCGCGGTCAGCGCCGTGACGGTGGCCGCCGTCGCGGTGATGATGCCGTCGGCGAACGCCGCCGCGTCCACGCTCGGCGCGGCCGCCGCGCAGTCGGGCCGGTACTTCGGCACGGCGATCGCGGCGGGCCGGCTGAACGACTCGACGTACAGCACGATCGCGGCGCGTGAGTTCAACATGATCACGGCCGAGAACGAGATGAAGCCGGAGGCGCTCCAGCCCAACCGGGGTCAGTTCAACTTCTCCTCGGGTGATCAGATCTACAACTGGGCCACCCAGCGTGGTCTGAAGGTTCGTGGGCACACGCTGGCGTGGCATGCGCAGCAGCCGCCGTGGATGCAGAGCCTGAACGGCAGCACTCTGCGTCAGGCGATGATCGACCACATCAACGGGGTGATGGCCCACTACAAGGGCAAGCTGGCCGCGTGGGACGTGGTGAACGAGGCGTTCAACGAGGACGGCAGTCGTCGCAGTTCCAACCTGCAGGGCACCGGCAACGACTGGATCGAGGTGGCGTTCCGTACCGCGCGGGCGGCCGACCCGTCGGTGAAGCTCTGCTACAACGACTACAACATCGAGAACTGGTCGTACGGCAAGACGCAGGGTGTCTACCGGATGATCCAGGACTTCAAGTCCCGTGGGGTGCCGATCGACTGCGTGGGTCTGCAGACCCACTTCACCGGCGGTAGTTCGCTGCCCAGCAACTTCCAGACGACGCTGTCCAGCTTCGCCGCGCTCGGTGTGGACGTGGCGCTGACCGAGGTCGACGTCACCAACTCCTCGACCAGTCAGTACGCCGGGCTGACCCAGGCGTGCCTGAACGTGCCGCGCTGCATCGGCATCACGGTGTGGGGCGTGCGTGACAGCGACTCCTGGCGCTCCAACGAGAGCCCGCTGCTGTTCGACGGCAGCGGCAACAAGAAGGCCGCGTACACCTCGGTCCTCAACGCCCTCAACGCGGCCGGGCCGACCACCACCCCGACCACCACCCCGACCACGTCACCGCCGCCGAGCGGCGGCGCCGGCCGGATCGTCGGCGTGCAGTCGGGCCGCTGCATCGACGTGCCGAACTCCACGCAGACCAACGGCACCCGGGTCCAGCTCTACGACTGCAACGGTCAGTCGAACCAGCAGTGGACGTACACCTCCAGCAAGCAGTTGATGGTCTACGGCAGCAAGTGCCTCGACGCGAACGGCGCGGCCACCGCGAACGGCACCGGAATCATCATCTGGGACTGCAACGGCCAGCCCAACCAGCAGTGGAACATCAACTCCAACGGCAGCATCAGCGGCGTGCAGTCCGGCCGCTGCCTGGACGTCTGGGGCACCGGCAACGGCCAGCAGATCCAGCTGTACGACTGCCACGGGCAGACCAACCAGCAGTGGCGGACCGACTTCGGTGGCACCACGCCCCCGACCACGTCGCCGCCGACCACGCCGCCGCCGACCACGACGCCCCCGCCGGGCGGCTGCGCGCTCCCGTCGACCTACCGGTGGTCGTCGACCGGCGCGCTGGCCAACCCGCAGAACGGCTGGGTCTCGCTCAAGGACTTCACGAACGTGGTCTACAACGGCAAGCACCTGGTCTACGGGTCGTACGTCAACAGCAGCGGCCAGTACAGCTCGATGAACTTCAGCCCGTTCACCAACTGGTCCGACATGGCCTCGGCCGGCCAGACCGGAATGAGCCAGGGCACCGTGGCGCCCACGCTGCTGTACTTCGCCCCGAAGAACATCTGGGTGCTGGCGTACCAGTGGGGACCGACCTCGTTCAGCTACAAGACGTCGAGCGACCCGACCAACGCCAACGGCTGGTCCTCGGCGCAGACGCTGTCCACCGCCACCCTGCCCGACGCCCCGTACGGCGTCATCGACCAGACCCTCATCGGCGACGACCAGAACATGTACCTGTTCTTCGCCGGGGACAACGGCAAGATCTACCGGTCGAGCATGCCGCTGGGGAACTTCCCGGGCAGCTTCGGTTCCAGCTACACGACGATCATGACCGACTCGACGAACAACCTGTTCGAGGGCGTCGAGGTCTACAAGGTCGCGGGCCAGAACCAGTACCTCATGATCGTCGAGGCGATCGGAAGTCAGGGACGCTACTTCCGGTCGTTCACGTCCAACAGCCTCGGCGGCTCGTGGACACCGCAGGCCGCCACGGAGAGCAACCCCTTCGCCGGCAAGGCCAACAGCGGCGCGACGTGGACGAACGACATCAGCCACGGTGACCTGGTCCGCACCAACCCCGACCAGACCAAGACCGTCGACGCCTGCAACCTGCAGCTCCTGTACCAGGGCAAGAACCCCAGTGCGGGAGGCGACTACAACCTGCTGCCGTGGCGGCCGGGTGTGCTGACCCTCCAGCGCTGACCGTCACACAGTCACCGGAAAGCGTGCCCGGCACCCGCGTGGTGCCGGGCACGCTTCCAGGTGGGGCCGACCCCACCCGGCCGGACGGCAGGGCCCGGGTGGTGGCCCTGGGCCGGCCCGCGGCGAAACGCGGGCGGGCGGCGGCGACCCGGGGCAAGCTGGGGCGGTGGAGCGCGAGCTGCTGACCGTCGGCCACGGGGCCGCCCACCGCGACCAGATCGGGGACCTGCTGGCCGGCGCGGCTGTCGCCCTGGTCGTGGACGTGCGCCGCTACCCGGCCAGCCGGACCAACCCGGACGTCCGCCGCGAGGCCATGGAACGCTGGCTGCCCGAACGGGGCATCGGCTACCGCTGGGAGCCGCGCCTCGGCGGCCGCCGGCACGTCCGCGCCGGTGAGCCGGAACCGGACACCTGGTGGACTGTCGCGGCCTTCCGGGCGTACGCCGCGTACACCCGCACGCCCGACTTCGACGCGGCCGTGGCCGAGGTGCTCGCCGACGCCGCGCTGCGGACCACAGCGGTGATGTGCAGCGAGAGCGTCTGGTGGCGCTGCCACCGCCGGCTGATCGCCGACGTCGCCGTGCTCGGCCGCGGGGTGCCGGTGTCGCACCTCATGCCGGACGGCCGGCTCAGCCCGCACCGGCCCGCCGAGGGCGCCCGCCGCCTGCCCGGCGGCAACCTGCTCTGGGCCGGCTGAATCAGCCGGCCAGGTCCTCGGCGAGCAGATCCATCAGCAGCGCGTCGTGCCAGCGTCCGTCCGCGCCGCGCTCGTAGCGGCGCATGATGCCCACCGGACGGAACCCCACCTTCGCGTACGCGCGGATCGCCGCCGTGTTCGCCGCCGCCGGGTCGATGGTGAACCGGTGGTGGCCGTACTCGTCGATCAGGTGCCGGACCAGCGTGCGGATCGCGTCCCCGCCCAGCCCGGCGCCGCGTACCGCCGGGTCGAGGAAGACGTCCAAGCTGGCGTGGCGGTAGTCCGGGTCGGTCTCGGCGTACCACTGGATCGCGCCGACCAGCCTGCCGTCGTGCTCGACGGCGTAGGTCGTCAGCGCGTCGTCGGCCAGGTCGGCCCGCACCGACTCGGCCAGGTCGTCGCCGCCGCGCCACCAGCGGCGTACCTCGGGGGTGGCCCGGATCGCGGCCAGGGCGGGCACGTCGGCGTCGGTCACCGGTCGCAGTGTCACCGCTCGCCCGCGCAGCACGCCTCAGCCCTGCCGCTCGCCGTGCTCGACGCACACGGCCGACCAGCCGGCCGGTACGACCTGCACCTTCATCCGGCGCCGGCAGGACGCGCACCAGCGCGGTGGCTCCCACGCGCGGGCCGCCTCGCACGCCGGGTGCGGCCCGGCCGTCACCGACTCGCCGCACCTGTCGCACCAGCGCGCGGCGGGCGGCGCCGTGGCGGGGGAGGATTCGGTCACCGCTGCCTCACAGGGTCGCCGAGAGCGCCTTCACCGGCATCTTCAGGTCTTCCAGCAGCTTCAGGTCGGCCGTCGCCGGCCGGCCCAGCGTGGTCAGGTAGTTGCCGACGATCACCGCGTTGATGCCGCCCAGCAGACCGTCGCGGGTGCCGAGGTCACCGAGGGTGAGTTCCCGGCCGCCCGCGTACCGGAGGATGGTGCGCGGCATGGCCAGCCGGAACGCGGCGATGGCGCGCAGCGCGTCCTTGCCCTCCACCACCGGGCGGTCACCGAGCGGCGTGCCGGGGCGAGGGTTGAGGAAGTTCAGCGGCACCTCGTGCGGGTCCAGCTCGGCGAGCTGCGCGGCGAACTCGGCGCGCTGCTCGACCGTCTCGCCGAGGCCGAGGATGCCGCCGGAGCAGACCTCCATGCCGGACTCGCGGACCATCCGCAGCGTCTCCCAGCGCTCCTCCCAGGAGTGCGTGGTGACCACGTTCGGGAAGTAGGAGCGGCAGGTCTCCAGGTTGTGGTTGTAGCGGTGCACGCCCATCTCGACCAGCTCGTCGACCTGCTCCTTGGTGAGCATGCCGAGCGAGGCGGCGACCTGGATGTCGACAGCGGCGCGGATGGCGGCGACACCCTCGCGCATCTGCTTCATCAGCCGGGCGTCCGGGCCGCGCACGGCGGCCACGATGCAGAACTCGGTCGCCCCGGTGGCGGCGGTCTGCTTCGCGGCCTCGACCAGCGCCGGGATGTCCAGCCAGACCGACCGGACCGGCGAGGTGAAGAGGCCGGACTGCGAGCAGAAGTGGCAGTCCTCCGGGCAGCCGCCGGTCTTCAGCGAGACGATGCCCTCGACCTCGACCTCCGGACCGCACCAGCGCATCCGGACCTCGTGGGCGAGCTGGAGCGCGGCGGGCAGGTGCTCGTCGGGAAGGTTCAGCACCGCGAGGACACCGGCCTCGTCGAGGCCGACGCCGTTGCCCAGCACCCGCTCCCGGGCCTGGTCGAGGATCTCTGGCATGGCTCGTAACCTAACAGGCCACCATGAGCGCGGGAAACCGTCGCCGCGGCCCTCCGGCGAGCCGGGACCGCGCCACGCCGGGGCCCTCGGCGCGGGTGGTAACTTCGCCCCGCGGAAGCGCCCGGCGGGGCGAAAGTCGGCGGGAGGGGACGGCACGGTGGCGGACTGGCTCGCGGCCCTGGACCGCCGCGCCGAGCTGCGGGCCCGGGCGGGGCTGACCCGCACGCTGCGCCCCCGGGCCGCCGACGACGCCGTGGTCGACCTGGCCGGCAACGACTACCTCGGCCTGGCCACCCACCCCGAGGTCACCGCCGCCGCCGCGAGGGCGCTGTCCGCGTACGGACTGGGCGCCACCGGGTCGCGTCTGGTGCGCGGGTCCACCGACGCCCACCACGCGCTGGAGGACGACCTGGCCGACTGGCTCGGCGTCGACCGGGCGCTGGTGTTCTCCTCCGGCTACCTGGCCAACGTCGCCGCCGTCCGGGGGCTGACCCAGCCGCGTACGCTGCTCGTCTCCGACGCCCACAACCACGCCTCGCTGATCGACGGCTGCCGGATCTCCGGCGCCGAGACGTTGGTGACGCCGCACGCGGACGTGGCGGCGGTGGCCGCGGCGCTCGCCGCCGCACCGGGCCGCCCGGCGGTGGTGGTGACCGAGTCGGTCTTCTCCGTCGACGGCGACCTTGCCCCGCTCGCGGAGCTGCACGCGGTGGCCCGCCGGCACGGCGCGCTGCTGCTCGTCGACGACGCGCACGCGCTCGGCGTCACCGGCCCGGCCGGAGCCGGCGGGGTCGCCGCCGCCGGGCTGGCCGGCGCGCCCGACGTGGTGGTCACCGCGACGCTGTCCAAGGCGCTCGGCGGGGCCGGTGGCGTGGTCGCCGGGCCGGCCGAGTTCGTCCGCCACCTGGTGGAGACCGGCCGCACGTTCATCTTCGACACCGCGCCGCCGCCCGCCGTGGTGGCCGGGGTCCGCGCCGCGGTGCGGCTGGCCCGCACCGGTGACGCGCTGCGCGCCGAGCTGACCGACCGGGTCGCGGCGGCGGTGCGCCGGCTCGGCGCGGCCGGGCTGTCCGTGTCCGCCCCGGACGGCGCCGTGATCTCGGTGACCGCGCCCGGCCCGCAGGAGGCGACCGCGTGGGCCGCCGCCTGCCGGGACCGGGGCGTCGCGGTCGGCTGCTTCCGTCCCCCGTCCACGCCGGACAGCCGGTCCCGGCTGCGGCTCACCGTCAGCGCCGGGGTGGACCGGGCCGACTTCGACCGGGCCCTGGACGTCATCGTGGAGTGTGCGCCATGAGCTTCGGCGACGCCTGGACCGGGCCGGTGCTGGTGACCGGCACCGACACCGAGGTGGGCAAGACCGTGGTGACCGCCGCCGTCGCCGCCGCCGCGCAGGCGGCCGGCCTGCGGGTCGCCGTGGTCAAGCCCGGCCAGACGGGTACGGCCACAGGCGAGCCCGGGGACGTCGACTCGGTGACCCGGCTGGCCGCCCCGCTGACCGGCCGGACGCTGGCCAGCTACCCCGATCCGCTGGCCCCGCTGGCCGCGGCCCGGGTCGCGGAGTTGCCGCCGCTGGAGCTGTACAACGCCGTCGACGCCGTCCGCGAGGAGGCGGACAAGCACGACCTGGTGCTCGTCGAGGGCGCGGGCGGGCTGCTCGTACCGATGGGGTTGCGCCCCTCCGGTGAGCCGTGGACGGTGGCCGACCTGGCCGTGTCGCTCGGCGCGCCCGCGGTGGTGGTGGCGCGGGCCGGGCTCGGCACGCTCAACCACACCGCGCTGACGCTGGAGGCGTTGGAACGACGGGCCGTCCCGGCCGGCGTGGTGATCGGCGCCTGGCCGACCGAACCGGAGCTGGTGCACTGGCTCAACCTGTCCGAGCTGCTGCCGAACCTGCTCGGCGCGGTGCCGGCCGGCGCGGGCGGGATGGACCCGGGCGTGTTCCGCCGGTCCGCGCCCGGCTGGCTCACCCCCGCCCTGTACGGCGTGCTCGACGACTGGCGGGCCTGGGCCGAGGAGACCTGACTTTCGTCGGTGCCCGGCCCGGCCGGGCGTGGGTAGCGTGACCGTCGTGGAACCCCGCGAACGGCAGCGCCGGGCCGGTGACCTGCTGTTGTGGGCGGTGCTCGCGACGCCGGTGACGGCCGGCCGGATCAGCCCGCCGTGGCAGGCGCACGACCTGCCGCTGTACGGCGTCGTGCTGGCCCTGCTCGCCCTGGCAGTGGCGGTGAGCCGCCGATGGCCGCTGGCGGCGGTGCTGGTCGTGGTCGCCGGTTCGCTCGTCGACGGAAACGTGGTCTTCGCCATCCCGGTCTTCGGTTACCTGGCCGGGCTGCGCAGCGCCCGGGCCGCGCCGGCCGCTGTCGTCTTCGCCGCCATCGCGGTGACCGGCACCGTGCTCAACCTCGGGCTGTTCGGCACCGACCCGGCCACCTGGTTCATGCTCGCCTCGGTGCTGCTGTTCGCCGGGGTCTTCCCCTGGCTGCTGGGCCGGCTGCGGCGTCAGCAGCAGGCGCTCGCCGACGCCGGGCGGCGGCACGCGGAGGACGAGCGGCGGGCGGTGGTGGAGCGCGTGCGCCTGCGGGAGCGGGCCCGGATCGCCCAGGACATGCACGACTCGCTCGGCCACGACCTGAGCCTCATCGCGCTGCGGGCCGGGGCACTGGAGCTGGCGCCGGACCTGTCCCCGGCACATCGGGCGGCGGCGGGGGAGCTACGGGCCAGCGTGGCCGCCGCCTCGGAACGGCTGCACGACGTGGTCGGCGTGCTGCGCGAGGAGCACACGCTGCGGCCGCCGGGGGAGTCGGTCGCGGACGTGGTCGACGGCGCGCGCGACGCCGGGATGGCGGTCGAGCTGCGTGCCGACGCCGCGGAGCTGCCGCCGCTGGTGGCGCACGCCGTGCACCGGGTGGTCCGGGAGGCGCTCACCAACGCCGCCCGGTACGCCCCGGACGCCCCGGTCGTGGTCGAGGTGGCGCGGGCCGCCGACGCGGTGACCGTCGCGGTGGTCAACCCGGCGCCACCGGCCGGCCCGCTGCCCGGACCGGCGTCGCACGGCTCCGGCCTGGTGGCGCTGCGCGAGCGGGTACGCCTCGCCGGCGGCGTGCTGGACGCCGGCCCGCGCGACGGCGGCTGGGCGGTCACCGCACACCTCCCGCTCGCCGACGCGGCCCGTCCCGGCACGCCGCCGCCCGGCCGCGCGGACGCCGGTTCACCGGTCGCCGGCCCGATCCGGGCCTTCGGGACGCCGGCCCTCGCCGACGCCGGTCCGCCGGTCACCGGCCCGGCTGACGGTTCCGGGGCGACCGCCCCGCGACCCGGCGACGACGACCTCGCGGAGATCGACCCGCTCGACGCGGGACGCGTCGGCGTACCCGGCCGGGACGCGGAGCGCCGGCTGCGGGAGGCCCGGCGGCGGCTGCGGCGCAGCCTGCTCGTGGCGTTCGGCGCGCCCGCCGGACTGGCCCTGGTGCTGACCCTGGTCTACTACCCGCTCGCCACGGCCGGGGCGGTGCTCGACCAGGCCGGCTTCGAACGGCTGCGGCTGGGCGAGCCGCGCGAGGCGCTCGAACTGCCCCGCCGCCAGGTCGCCCCACCGGGGACCGGTGCCGTTCCGGGCTGCGAGTACTACACCGACCGCAACTTCCCGTTCGCCCAGGCGACCTGGCAGCTCTGCTTCGTGGGCGGGCGGCTGGTCAGCAAGGAGCAGATCGCACCATGAGCGACGAGCGTGGGCGTCCGGTGCGGGTGGTGCTCGCCGACGACGAGGCCCTGGTCCGGGCCGGGGTCCGGGCGATCCTGGCCGCCGACCCCGGCGTCGAGGTGGTCGGCGAGGCCGAGGACGGCCTCGCGGCGGTCGAGCTGGTCCGCGCACACCGGCCCCGGGTGGCGCTGCTGGACATCCGGATGCCCCGCTGCGACGGGCTCAGCGCCGCCGCGCAGATCCGCCGGCTGGTGCCGGAGACGGCGGCGGTCATGCTCACCACGTTCGGCGACGACGACCTGATCGCCCGCGCGCTCGGCCACGGCGCCGCCGGGTTCCTGCTCAAGTCCGGTGACCCGCGCGAACTGCTGGCCGGGGTGCGGGCGGTGGCCGACGGCGGGGCGTACCTGTCGCCGCGGGTGGCCCGCCGGGTGATCGAGCTGAGCGGCGGCCGGCTGGCCCGCGGCCCGTACGCGCGGGACCGGCTGGCCGGGCTCACCGACCGGGAACGCGACGTGCTGGCGCTGGTCGGGGCGGGACTGTCGAACGCCGAGATCGCCCGTCGGCTGCACCTGGTCGAGGGCACCGTGAAGAGCTACCTGACCAGCATCTTCACCCGGCTGGACGTGCGCAACCGGGTGCAGGCGGCGATCCTCGCGTACGAGGCGGGGCTGGTCCCACCCGCCGGCTGACCAGCCCCGCCCCGCTCAGGCGTCGCGCCGGGCCAGCGCCCACCGGCCCAGAGCCAGCGCGGCGGCGGTCCAGGCGGCGAGCACCAGCAGACCCACGGCCGGCGGGTACGGCGCGGTGTCCCCGGCCAGGAAATGGTTGCCGGCCACGCCGGGCAAGGCGTCGGAGATCCGGGTGAGCACGGTGATGTCCGGCTCCCGCAACGACAGCGGCACGATCATCAACAGCGCGAACAGCACTGTCAGCGTGAGTACCGCGCCGCGCAGCGCGCACGCCAGGCCGAGCGCCAGCACACCGGCCAGCGCCAGGTACGCGGCGCAGGCGATGACGTCGGCCACCGTGCCGCCCAGCGGGGCGCGGCCCCACTCGCCGAGCACCGGCCGGGCCGACACCGCGCCGACGACGCCGAGCAGCAGCCCGAGGCCGAACGTCACGGCGCCCACCACGATCGCCTTCGCGGTCAGCACCCGCCCCCGCGACGGGGTGCACCGCAGCGTGGTGCGGATCGTGCCGGTGGTGAACTCGCTGGTGATCGCGAACAGGCCGAGCGCCAGCACCACGTACTGGGTCAGCTCCAGCGACCCGGCCACGATCTCACCGACGCCGACGACGCCCGGGTTGTTCGCCGGATCGTCGTCGGTGTTGGCGTTGTGTGCGTAGATGGCGAGCTGGGCGTTGCTCGCCGCCATGGTCAGCACCGCCGCGAGCAGCGTCCACCAGGTGGAGCGCACCGACCAGAGTTTGGTCCACTCGGCGGCCACCGCCCCGGCGAGCGGATGTCCGGCCGGGGCGGGCCGGGCGGTCCGCCGGGCCGGGTCGAGCATGGACTGTGCGGTCATCGGGCGCCACCTCCGGTCAGGCCGGCGGCGTACTCCACGCTGTCGGCGGTCAGCTCCAGGAACGCCTCCTCCAGGGAGGGGGCGACGGGGGTCAGCTCGTGCAGGCGTACCCCCATCTCGTGCGCGAGGTCGCCGACCCGGGCGGCGGTGCTGCCGGCCACGGCCAGCCCGCCGTCGTCGGCGGTGACCGTCGCGCCCTCGGCGGTGAGCCGGTCGCCGAGCGCGGTCAGGGCGGCCGGCTGCGGGCCGCGTACCCGGACCGACGCGGCGGGCCGGGCGGCGATCAGCTCGGCCAGCGGCGCGTCGGCCACCAGCCGGCCGCGCCCGAGCACCACCACCCGGTCGGCGGTCTGCTGCATCTCGCTCATCAGGTGGCTGGAGACGAGGACGGTGCGGCCCTCGTCGGCGAGACGGCGGGTGAACCCGCGGATCCACCGCACCCCGTCCGGGTCGAGCCCGTTCACCGGCTCGTCGAGCAGCAGCACCGGCGGGTCGCCGAGCAGCGCGCCCGCGATGCCGAGCCGCTGACCCATGCCCAGTGACAGCGCCCGGCCCGGCTTGCCGGCGGCGCGGGCGTCCAGGCCGACCAGGTCGAGCACCTCGGTCACCCGCCGGGCCGGTACGCCGTTGCTGCGCGCCATCGCCCGCAGGTGCGCCAGGCCGGAGCGGGCCGGGTGCACGCCTGTCGCGTCGAGCAGCGCGCCGACCTCGTGCAGCGGGTGCCGCAGGGTACGGTAGTCCCGGCCGTTGACCAGGGCCTGCCCGGCGGTGGGCCGGTCCAGGCCGAGCACCATCCGCATGGTGGTGGACTTGCCCGCCCCGTTCGGGCCGAGGAACCCGGTGACCTGCCCGGGGCGGATCTCGACGGTCAGGTCGTCGACGGCTGTCACGTCGCCGAACCGTTTCGTCAACGCACGAAGTGTGATCATGCGGTGACGCTATGGGCCGGCGCGGGCGCGCCGCCGCCGTCGAACGGCAGCCGCTCACCCTGACTTTCGTCAGGCCCTCTCTCGACACCCGCGGGGCTCAGGCGCGGCGGACCACGAACGCGTCAGGCGTCCCTCGGCGACCACCACCGCGGCCTCCATCCGGGCCAGTTGCGCGCCGACGCAGCGGTGCGGCCCGGCGCGGTAACGCTAGCGGCGGGCGCCGGGCGGGTTCGGGTCCAGCTCCCAGACGGTGGTGTGCTTCACCCGTACGCTCTCCAGCGCCTCGGAGACCGGCACCTCGTACGCGGCCAGCTCGTGGAAGCGCTCGCGGGGCAGGAACGCCCGGCCCGGGTCGCCCACCAGCACCCGGGCCCCGGCGCGGGCGGCCCGGAGCAGGAAACGCAGCATCCGGCGGGCCATCGCCTCGCTGTAGAAGACGTCCCCGGCCAGCACCACCTCGGCGTCGCCGGCGCCGGAGTCGAGGATGTCGCCGAGTTCGGCGTCGACGCGTACCCCGTTGGCCTCGGCATTGAGGGCGACGGCCGCGACGGCCCGCTCGTCCACCTCGACCGCCCGGACGGCGGCGCCGCCGGCGCGGGCGGCGGCGATGGCGACCAAGCCGGAGCCGGAGGCCAGGTCGAGCACCCGGCGGCCGGCGACCACCTCGGGGTGGTCGGTGACGTAGCGGGCCAGGCCCTGCCCGCCGGCCCAGGCGAACGCCCAGAACGGCGGCGGCTGGGAGCTGCGGAACTCGCCCTCGGTCAGCTCCCACAGCCCGATCGGCTCGTCGGCCTGGTGCAGCAGCACCTCGGGTACGAAGGCGACCGGGGCGAGGCGGGCGTGCAGCCGGACGAACGCTGCGGACAGCTCGGACACCGGAGAATTGTGTCCCACCGCCCGGCCGGGCCCGATCCCGGGCGTGTCGCGGTGACGCCGTGACCGGTTCACCACACTCGGTGAAACAGCCCTCTTGTCTTGGCGTTGGATGCGAACACGCCCGTCTACCGGCGTGCCCGGCGCGCTCCTAGCGTTGCCTGTGGACACGACCGAGGGGGAGGAGGCGTGGTGAGCGGCTGGCGGCACGCGCTGCGGATCGGACTGGTGCTGACCTTCGTGGCCGGGACCGGGTACGGCGGTGCCCTGCCGGCGCGGGCGGCCGCGGCCTTCTCCACCGAGTTGAGCGGCCTGCCCGACGAGTTCACCGCCGGGAACCGGGTGGAGACGCTCTCCGCCGTGGTGTCCCGCTCCGACGGGGGCGGCTGTGTCAAGGTGCGCTGGTCGATGCTGGTGCGGGTGCAGGGCCTGCGGCTGGACCAGCTCAAGGTGGACCGGGTGGAGGACAGCGGATCGTTCCCGCTGGAGATCCGCACCGAGGGAGACACCGCCCGGCTCACCGACCGGCAGCTCGACCCCGGGGTCCTCTGTCCCGGCCGTACCGTCACCGCCCGCTACCGGGTGGCGTTCGCCGAGGACGTCGGGCGCGGGCGGGTGAGCTTCGCCGCCGAGGCGTACGACCCGCAGCTGCGGCTGCTCGCCCGGCGGACCGCCTCCCGTCAGGTGGTGGGGGAGGGGCCCGAGCCGACGCCCTCGCGGAGCAGCGCGGAGCCCTCGGAGTCGCCGAGCGACGAGCCGCCCGCCGAGGAGCCCTCGGACGAGCCGGTCACCGGCGAGCGGACCGACGCCGCGGTGGTGGAGCCGCCGCCGCCGGGTGGCCTGGCCGGGCGGCCGGTGGCGGACAGCGGCGGGTTCGGCGTGGTGCAGGCCGCGTTCCTGCTCGGCGGGTTGCTGCTGTTCCTCGGCGCCGGTCTGCTGCTGCGCATGCGCCGGCTCCTGCGCCCGTCGGCGGAGGCCGAACCGGAGACGCTCCCGCCCCCCTTCGAACGCCCCCGCCCTCGCTGGCACTGACCCTGCCCTCACCCGCGCTCCATGATCGGCGGCGGGGTGGGCCGGGGCGGTCAGTCGAGCTGGCTGGGTTCCAGGCCCAGTTCCCTGGCGGCCACCAGGCGGATCCACTCGGCGATCTGCCGGCGGGTGATCACCCGCTCGTGCACCGCGAGCTGGACCGCCAGCCCGTCCATCACCGCGCTGATCCGCCAGGCCGCGCCCGCCGGGTCGGGGCAGTCGAACGTGCCCTCGGTGACCCCGGCGGTGATCACCGCCGCCAGGTCCTGCCGCCAGCGCAGGTCGAGGCGGCGGGAGAGCTTCTCCAACTCCGGGGTACGCAGCGACTCCGCCCACCCGTCGATCCACATCGACCAGGAGGTGGCCCGGCCGGTGGGCGTGTAGAGGCGCAGCATCCGGCGCAGCTTGGCAAGCGGCGGGGCAGAGGAGCGCAGCACCGCGTCGAGGCGGGCCAGATCCTGCTCGACCGCGTACGCGAAGGCCTGCGCGAGCAGCCGGTCCTTCGTCGCGAAGTGGTAGAACACGAGCGCCTGGCTGACCCCGGCGGCCTCGGCCACGTCCGCGGTGCGGGTGTTGGCGAGTCCTCGTTCCGCGATCACCTCGCAGGCCGTACGCAGCAGCGCGTCCAGGCGGATCTCGGCGGCTCGTCTCGTCACGGCGTTACGGTAACCCATCCGATTGACCACGAGGAGTTACCGAAGCGGCCGGTCGTCGATGGGACAGTCGGATGCCGGACACTCGACTCGCCGGACGTATTCGGGCAGGTCGCAGTCGCTGCGACTAGGGTCGGGGCCAGCCACCCAGGTTCCTAGGAAGCCTCGCGGGCGAGAGGGCGGTCACCCGCGGACGCGCCGGACGGGGACCCGATTTGGCAACCGTTCCCGGACTCGGCTAAAGTTCTCATCCGTCACCGGTTAACACCGGGGGCGTGCGGACGTAGCGCAGCTGGTAGCGCATCACCTTGCCAAGGTGAGGGTCGCGGGTTCGAATCCCGTCGTCCGCTCGGAGATGCCGCCACGCAGTTCGGGGGCAACCTCGGTGGAGTGGCCGAGAGGCGAGGCAACGGCCTGCAAAGCCGTGTACACGGGTTCAAATCCCGTCTCCACCTCGGCAGTAGACGAGGGCGATTGGCGCAGTGGGAGCGCGCTTCCTTGACACGGAAGAGGTCACTGGTTCAAACCCAGTATCGCCCACCAGCGGAAAGGCCGTGTCGATCATTCGACACGGCCTTTCTCGTCGTCATCGATCGGTCAGCTCTCGTCGTCCGTCTTCTGCCCTTGGCCGCCGCCGCCCTACTCGTGGTCGGCGCCGGCACGCCCGTAGCAGATCGGACCGGCCGGATCGGGTGATCCGGCCGGTCCGGTTCGGGACCGATCAGCTCCGTCGGCCCCGGCGGCGGTCACATCGGCGGGGCGACGTCCCGGCGCTCCTCGACCCGGCGGTACTCCACCGGCTGCTCGGCGGTGGTGGTGACGACCTGGCGACGGCGGCCCCACACCAGTGTGGTCATGATCAGGCCGAGTACGCCGGCCGCCATGAGGATCCAGCCGACGACGTCGAGGTCGACCCCGCCGACGCTGGCGTTGAGCGCGAACGTGAGGATCGCGCCGACCGCGATCAGGAAAATGCTCGTACCGATACCCACGACAGCCTCCTTCGGGGGGATGGTTGTGCTGTCACCGGCCTCAGTACCCCGGCGGCGAGCAGCGCAACCACCGGGCCACCCGACGCGGCGGGGGTGTGCCGCGCGGAGATCTTGTCATCGGGTAGAGTTCACCCCGTCGCCGGCGCGAACCGGCGGCACGCGGACGTAGCGCAGCTGGTAGCGCATCACCTTGCCAAGGTGAGGGTCGCGGGTTCGAATCCCGTCGTCCGCTCGCGATTGCCCGGGCGATTGGCGCAGTGGGAGCGCGCTTCCTTGACACGGAAGAGGTCACTGGTTCAAACCCAGTATCGCCCACCGAGAGTCACCCTCCCCGCCCGTCGGCACCGCCGGTCGATCTGCGGACGTACCCCACCGGACGGTTCGTACCGGCCACATCGGTCACCCGCCTCCACCGTGCGGGTTATTCAGCCACCGCCACCGCGCGTGTCACTGTGATGCCCGACGCGCAGGGAGGCGGTCACATGCACATGATCGAGCGGGGACGATGGCGGCGGACGGCCGCCCGGTTAGGGGTGGCGACCGTCGTCGTGGCGGCCGGGGTGACGATCTCGGCCGCGCCCGCGCAGGCCACCGCGACGCGGACGGTGGCGTTCTTCAGCATGGACGAGCCGACGTCGTCGACGCTGCTGACCGACTACAGCGGCAACGGCCGCCACGGCACGATCGGCGGCGAGGTGGTCACCGGCGCGCTCTACGCCGGGGCCACCGGCCACCGCTTCGCCACGCACCTGCCCACCGACGAGGAGTACGTTCCGGGCCACGTCGACCTGGTGCCGCACAGCACCGACTTCAACCCGGATGCCGGGGACTTCTCGGTGACCATCCGCTACCGGACCACGTACTCCTTCGGCAACATCCTCCAGAAGGGACAGGGCAACACCGCCGGCGGCTACTGGAAGCTCGAGGCGCCGAACGGCAAGCCGAAGTGCCTGTTCCGGGGCGCGGACGGCGCATCCCGTACCGGCTACACGGATCTGCCGATCTCCGACGGCCAGTGGCACACCGTCACCTGCAACCGCACGTCGGCGTACGTGGAGATGTACGTCGACGGCGTGCGGACCAGCCGCCTCAACGGGCCGACCGGCACCATCGCGAACACGTGGCCGCTGTCCGCCGGCGGCAAGAGCCAGTGCGACGGTACGAATGTCACCTGCGACTACTTCGCCGGTGACATCGACTACGTGAAGATCCTCAAGGGATCGGGCGGCCCGGCCAACCAGGCGCCGGTGGCCGCGTTGACGCCCACCTGCTCCGGCCTGGTGTGCACGTTCTCCGGCGCGGGCTCCACCGACGCCGACGGCGCGATCCAGGACCACAGCTGGAACTTCGGCGACGGGGACACCACCGGCACGGCCTCCGTGCCGACCACGTCGCACACGTACGCGGCGGCCGGCACCTACCCGGTCACGCTCACCGTCACCGACGACCGAGGCGCCACCGGCACCGCGACCGTCGAGGTGACAGTCGCGCCCGTGCCGGAGCGGATCTCGTTCGTCGGCCAGGCCACCGCGAACGCCAACTGGATCAGCCACACGGCCACCGTCCCGGCCGGCGTGCAGGCCGGCGACATGCTGCTGCTCCTGCTCAGCCAGAACACGCACACCGGCACCGGTGAGCCGACCGGGGTGACCGGGTGGAGCAGGCTCGACCGTCTCGACGGTGGCTTCGCCACCACCACCGCCTGGTGGAAGACCGCGAGCGCGGGCGACGCGGGCACGACTGTCCGGGTGGCGCTGGACAGCCAGGCGAAGGGCAACCTGGTGCTGGCCGCGTACCGGGGGGTCGCGCCGGGAGCGCCCGTCTTCAGCAGGGCCACCGATCCGGCGAGCACCGCCACCCGGCTCACCCCGTACGCGCCGGTGACCGCCGCGCAGAGCTGGGCCGTGTCGTACTGGCTGCACGGCGACAGCACGTCCACCGCGCTCACCCCGCCGTCCGGCGTGGCGGTGCGCAGCAACTCCTCGCAGACCGGCGGCGGACGGGTGACCGGCCTGCTCGCCGACTCGGCGAGCAGCGTGCCGACCGGCAACTACGGCGGGCTGACCGCCACCGGCGCCGCGGCCAGCACGACCACCACCACGTGGACGTTCGTCCTGCCCCCGGCCTGACCCATCGGGTACGCGAGAGGAAGGCCGGCACCCCGTCTCGGGGTGCCGGCCTTCCGACGTGTTCCAGCGGACCAAGCCGCGCCTCGTGTGACGTCCGGAGCCATGCTCGGTGGAAGGCCGGAGGGCGTTTGCGGCGGTCGCGGACGAGCTTCACCATCAGGGCAAGGCCAGGCTGGCCGGGCCCGGTGCACGGGGTCCGGCCAGCCGGTTGGTCTTACTTGGTCCAGTGCTGGGCGACGAGGTCGGCGGCCTGCTGCTCCCACTGGGCGTAGTGGTCCGGGTAGGCCGACACCTGGACGGTC
>NZ_JBIAKL010000020.1:0-50301 GCF_042872445.1 Micromonospora sp. NPDC005257
AAGCGCCGATCTTCGAACTGGCCGACTACGGCGTGGTCGGCGACCTGTTCAAGATCGTCCCGCAGGCCGCCGAGGAGATCCGCAAGCGCAAGTGAGTGTCGCGTGAAAAAAGGCCGCCGCCCGGTGATCCGGGCGGCGGCCTTTTCTCGCAGGGAGCTGATCGGCGGGCCGGGGAGCTGAGCCGGCCCGCCGATCAGCCCGTCAGGGTGCCCCTCAGCAGGCTGTCGCCGGAGTGACGGGCGTTGTTGTCGTACTGCTCCGCGCTGATGTCGACGACGGTGTAGGTGCGCAGGTCGATGTTGCGGGGGATCGGCAGGAGCGCGTCCCCCGAACCGTTGCTCAGCGTACCCACGGAGAGCATCTCCATCGTCTTCGGATCGATCAGCCAGACCTCGTAGTACCCCGGAACGCTCGGGAGATTCGTCACGTGCAGATGCAACCTGTTGTCGCCGAGCACCCGGGCGTCGCCGGCGGCGTCCTTGGGCGTCGCCCCGAACGCCGCGAGCGGCGCGCTGGCCACCACCTGCGGCTGGGGATCGGCCTGCTCGCCGCCGCCGCCGAGCACCGCGGCGGTGCCGGCGACGCCGATCACCGCGGCGGCGGTGGCGGTGACCGCGGTGGTCGCCCACCCGGGCCAGCGTCGGTTCCGGCGCGAACGACGTGCCGCGGCGGGTACGGCGGGTACGGCGCTCGGCTCCACCGGGTCGGCCGGGCGCGGCAGGCGCCGCTCGGTCAGCGCCGGCAGCTCCTCGGCGGCCCGGATCTCGGCGACGATGCCCTGCCAGATGTGCTCCGGCGGGTCTGGCAGGTCGGCCAGGCCCTGGGTGCCCGCGCCGAGCCCGGCGACGTGCTGGAGCGTCTCCATCTCGCCCCGGCAGTGGTCGCAGGCGTCCAGATGGGTGGTCTCACCGTCAGCCGCCTCGCTCTCACCGAGCGCCAGAAAGACCAGCCGGTCGTGGTCCAGGTGCTGCACCGTCCACCTCCCATCTGCGTTTCAGGCTCTGCATGCCGCGTCTGATGTGACTCTTTACCGTGCCGAGCGGCACTCCTGTCACGGCCGCGATCTGCTGGTGTGTCAGGTCGTCGTAGAAGGCCAGTTCGAGCATCCGCCGCTGGTCGTCGGGGAGCCGGGCCAGTTCGTCGGCGACCACCAGCCGGTCGACCACGGTGTCCGGGTCGGGGCCGGTGGAGACCGGCTCGGGCAGTTGCCTCACCGTCTCGACCACCCGGGTCTCCCGGGCCGCGGCCCGGATCCGGTCGACCACCTTGCGCCGCCCGATCCCGAGCAGCCAGCCGACCAGTGAGCCTTTCGCCGGGTCGAACGTCTCCCGGCCCAGCCATGCGGCGACGAACGTCGCCTGGGTCACGTCCTCTGCGTCGCTGCGGTTCACGAGCGTCGTGGTGGCCAGGTGCAGCACCGCTCGGCCGAACCTGTCGTACGCCTCTCGCAGGGCGGCCTCGTCGCCGTCGCGGAACCGGACGGCGAGGTCGTCCTCGCCCGGCGGTTCGGGGCCCTGCTTCGCCGCCGTCACCGGGCGGCTCGCCTTCCGTGGGGCATGCCCGACTGTAACTCTCACAGCCCTCGCCCCACCCTCCCGGTGTGTCGTCACGACCCTCGTCACCTCTCCTTCGTCGCCGGAGGGTCCGGCGGATGCGCCCGGAGACGGGAAAAAGAAATCGGATCCGGGTGCATCCGGGGATGACGGAGCCGGCGTAACCCGTTCTGCAAGCCAGGCCTGACGAATCAGCATCAACCACCAGGAGGCAGACAATGCAGTACGCGATGTTCCGTCGGGTCGCCGCGGGCGGCGCGGTGGCCGCCCTCACCTTCGCCGGCGTCGGCGCCGCCACCATGAGCCCGGCCTACGCCGCCTCGTCGAAGGTCTCCGTGGTCCACGGCATCCCGGACACCCCGGTCGACGTGTACGTCAACGGCGAGAAGACGCTCAACAACTTCAAGCCCGGCGACGTCGCCGGTCCGCTCACCCTGCCCGAGGGGGAGTACGACATCGCCCTGACCAAGCCGGGTGAGGCGATCGACAAGGCGATCCTGAAGGTGGACGACGCCGAGGTGCCGGGCGGGGCCAACATCAGCCTCGCCGCCCACCTGAGCGCCGACGGCAAGCCGCAGATCACCCCGTTCGTCAACGACGTGTCCAAGGTGGGCGCCGGCAAGGCCCGGCTGGTCGTCCGGCACACCGCCGCCGCCCCGGCCGTCGACGTGCGGGCCGGCGGCAAGCCGGTCTTTGAGAACCTGACCAACCCGAAGGAGGCCAAGGCCGACGTGGCCGCCGGCTCGGTCGAGGCGGACGTGGTGCTCGCCGGCACCGACACCGTCGCCATCGGCCCGGCCGACCTGAACCTGAAGGAGGGCACCGCCACCATCGTCTACGCCATCGGCTCGGCCGAGGCCAAGAACCTGAGCGTGGTCGCGCAGACCATCAACGGCCTGCACTCGGCGCCGGGCGGCGTGCCCAGCGGCACCGGCGGCCAGGCCGACACCGGCGTGGACACCTGGTGGTACGTGCTGGCCGGGGCCGGCGTGCTGCTCCTGGTCGGCGGCTCGGCGCGGGTGGCGGCAACCGCCCGGGCCGGTCGCCGGTGACGGTGCGCAACCGCGGGGCGCTGGCGGCGATGGCCGCCGGCGCCGCCGCGCTCATCCTGGCGGGTGTGGTGGCGTGCGGATCCGACAGCGCCGAGGACGTCGGCGGCGACCAGGTGGCCGCCCTGGCGAGCGCGACGCCGACGCCCACACCGGCCGCTTCGGCGAGCGGCGGCGGCTCGGTCCCGGTGAACCCGGGCACGCTGCCCGCCGGCGGCGAGATCGTGCCGCCGGTGAAGCTGAGCATCCCGCCGATCCGGGTCACCGCCACCGTCAAACCGGTGGGCGTGAACGAACGCACCGACGAGTTCGAGGTGCCACCCAGCGTGGACCGGGTCGGCTGGTACCGGTACGGCCCGGGCCTGGAGGCCGGCGCCGGCTCGGTGGTGATCGCCGGGCACGTGGACAGCGCCGAGCAGGGCAAGGGGGCGTTCTTCCGGCTGCGTGAGCTGGACGAGGGGGACACGCTCACCGCCACCGGCTCGGACGGCCGCGAGCGCGCATACCGGGTGGTCGCCCGCGAGGAGTACCGGAAGTCGAAGATCCCGCTGGAGCGGTACTTCGCCCGCGACGGCAAGCCCCGCCTCACGCTCATCACCTGCGGCGGGCCGTTCGACGCGAAGACCCGCAGCTACCGGGACAACATCGTGGTCACGGCTGTTCCCGCATGATCATGGAGGTTCCCGCGTGAGCGGGCCGGACCGCCCCGGGTGGGACGGGGCGGTCCGGCCCCCGGCCGCGCGCCCGCGGGCCGTTAGGCTGAACCGTGATGGCATACCTTGATCACGCGGCGACGACCCCGATGCTGGACGAGGCACTCGAGGCGTACGCCGCCGTCGCCCGCGACGTCGGCAACGCGTCGTCGCTGCATGCGGCAGGTCGCCGGGCCCGGCGGCGGGTGGAGGAGTCCCGCGAGCGGGTGGCGGCCGTGCTGGGTGCCCGCCCCTCCGAGGTGATCTTCACCGGCGGCGGTACGGAGAGCGACAACCTCGCCGTGAAGGGCATCTTCTGGGCTCGTCGCGCCGACCGGGCCGACCGGGTCCGGGTGGTCTCCAGCGCGGTCGAGCACCACGCCGTACTGGACGCGGTGGACTGGTTGGTCGACCACGAGGGCGCGCAGGCCGGGCGGCTTCCGGTCGACGCGGCCGGCCGGCTCGATCCGGAACGGCTGCGCGCCGAACTGGCCGAGCACGGCGATCGCGTCGCGGTGGTCACCGCCATGTGGGCGAACAACGAGGTGGGCACCGTCCAGCCGGTGGCCGAGCTGGCCGCCGTCGCCGCCGAGCACGGTGTGCCGTTCCACACCGACGCCATCCAGGCGGTCGGGCAGGTGCCTGTCGAATTCGCCGCAGCCGGCGTGTCGGCGCTCACCGTGACCGGGCACAAGCTCGGCGGGCCGACCGGCGTGGGCGCGCTGCTGCTGGCCCGCGACGTGGCGGCCACGCCGCTGCTGCACGGCGGCGGCCAGGAGCGCGACGTGCGCTCCGGGACGCTCGACACGGCCGGCATCGTCGCGTTCGCGGTCGCCGTCGAGGCCGCGGTGAAGGGCCAGCAGGAGTACGCCGCACGCGTCGCCGCGCTCCGCGACGAGCTGGTCGAGCGGGTGCGCCAGGCGGTCCCCGAGGTGATCTTCAACGGTGACCCGGCCGACCGGCTCCCCGGAAACGCGCACTTCTCCTTCCCCGGCTGCGAGGGGGACGCGCTGCTGCTGCTCCTGGACGCCCAGGGCATCGCCTGCTCGACCGGCTCGGCCTGCTCGGCCGGCGTGGCCCAGCCCTCGCACGTGCTGCTGGCGATGGGCGCCGACGACGACCGGGCCCGGTCCTCGCTGCGCTTCACGCTCGGGCACACGAGCACCGGCGCGGACGTGGACGCGCTGATCGCCGCGCTGCCCGGCGCGGTGGAGCGGGCCCGCCGCGCGGCCGCTCTCCGTACGCCCCGCTGACCCGGATACGCTCGGTGCGGACGAGGGGAGTGGGCCGGTGAGGGTTCTGGCGGCGATGTCGGGCGGGGTGGACTCCGCCGTCGCGGCGGCACGGGCGGTGGAGG
Source organism: Micromonospora sp. NPDC005257 (assembly GCF_042872445.1). NCBI lineage: Bacteria > Bacillati > Actinomycetota > Actinomycetes > Micromonosporales > Micromonosporaceae > Micromonospora > Micromonospora sp. NPDC005257. Next base: position 4,652 of record NZ_JBIAKL010000020.1, read on the forward strand.
CCGGGCACGACGTGACAGGCGTGCACCTCGCGCTGGCCCGCAACCCGCAGACGTACCGCACCGGCGCCCGGGGCTGCTGCACGCTGGAGGACTCCCGGGACGCCCGCCGGGCCGCCGACGTGCTCGGCATCCCGTTCTACGTCTGGGACATGGCCGACCGGTTCCACGAGGACGTGGTGGACGACTTCGTGGCCGAGTACGCCGCCGGGCGTACTCCGAATCCCTGCCTTCGCTGCAACGAGAAGATCAAGTTTGCCGCGGTGCTGGACCGGGCCGTGGCCCTGGGTTTCGATGCGGTGGTGACCGGCCACCACGCCCGGCTCGGCCCGGACGGCCTGCTGCGGCGCAGCGTCGACGCGGCCAAGGACCAGTCGTACGTGCTGGCGGTGCTGACCCGCGCGCAGCTCGACCGGTCGATCTTCCCACTCGGTGACTCGACGAAGGCCGAGGTGCGCGCGGAGGCCGCCCGGCGCGGCCTCACCGTGGCCGACAAGCCCGACTCGCACGACATCTGCTTCATCGCCGACGGCGACACCCGCGGCTTCCTCGCCGGGCGCCTCGGCGAGGCCCCGGGGCAGGTGGTGGACGCGCTCACCGGCGCGGTGGTGGGCAGCCACAGCGGCGCCTACCAGTACACCGTCGGGCAGCGGCGTGGGCTGCACCTGGACCGCCCGGCGCCGGACGGCCGGCCCCGTTACGTCCTGTCCATCACCCCGACCACGAACACGGTGACGGTCGGCCCGGCCGAGGCGCTGGAGGTCTCCGACGTGCGCGCCACCCGCCCGGTGTGGACCGGCGGGCCGCGCCCGGACGGGCCGGTCGAGTGCGAGGTGCAGCTGCGGGCACACGGTGACGTGGTGCCGGCCGCCGTCGAGGTGGACGCCGACGGCCTGCGCGCGTCGTTGCGCCGCCCGCTCCGGGGTGTCGCCGCCGGCCAGGCGATAGTGGCCTACCGGCCGGATCCGGCCGGCGACGTGGTCCTCGGCTCCGCCACCATCACCGCCGCCTGACCACGGACCGGCAGCGGATAGGCTGCGGCAGTGACTGAGCAGGCATGGCCCTGGCCCACCGGTGCGGCGACGGGGATCGGTTCGCTGCCCGGCACCGACATCGCCGAGGCGCAGCGGATCGTGCTCGGCGAGCTGCCCGCCCTCCCGCACCTGCCCGAGCTGCCCGCCCGGGGACCGGGCGCGGACCTCGTCGGCCGGACCGGCGGCCTGCTCGTCGAACTGCCGATCGAGCTGTACGCCGCCCGCTGGCGGATCGCCCCGCGCCCGGGCCGGGATCTGCGCCGCGCCCGTGACCTGATGGAACGCGACCTCGACCAGCTCGCCGAGCAGGCCGAGGAGTACGCCGGCCCGGTGAAGGTCCAGGCCGCCGGCCCGTTCACCCTGGCCGCCGCGCTGGAGCTGCCGATCGGTGGCCGGATGCTGCGCGACCCGGGCGCGGTACGCGACCTTGCCGGCTCGCTCGGCGAAGGGCTGCGCGGGCACGTCGAGGCGGTGACCCGGCGGCTGCCCCGCGCCTCGGTGCTGCTCCAACTCGACGAGCCATCGCTGCCGGAGGTGCTGGCCGGCCGGGTGCGCACCGAGAGCGGCCTCGGCACCCACCGTCCGGTGGAGACGGAGGTGGCGCGGGCGCTGCTGCGCGACGTGATCGAGGCGGCCGGCGTACCGGCGCTCGTGCACTGCTGCGCGCCGGACGTGCCGCTGGAGCTGATCCGCTCCGCCGGCGCGGCAGGCGTCGCGCTGGACCTGTCGCTGGTCAAGGACCTCGACCCGCTGGGCGAGGCGATCGACGCGGGCCTCGGGCTGCTGGCCGGCGCCGCGCCGACGCTGCCGCCGGCCTCCGGCCGGGCGCCCACGTCGGCCGAGGTCGCCGACCGGGTCCTGCGGGTCTGGGACCGGCTCGGCTTCCCCCGCCGCCGGCTGGCCGAGCAGGTGGTGGTCACCCCCGCGTGCGGCCTGGCCGGCGCCACCCCGGAGTACGCCCGCGCGGTGCTCACCGCCTGCCGCGACGCCGGCCGGCGGCTCGCCGAGGACTGACGTTTTCCGTCGTACCCGCCGGGCACCATGACCGGCATGATTGGACGACTGCGTTCCACAGTGATCGACTGCCCCGATCCGCACGCGCTCGCCGCCTTCTACTCCGAGCTGCTCGGCCTGCCCCTGGTGGAGGAGAACTCCGACGGCGACGAGTGGGTGGTGCTCGGTGGTCCGCCCGGGCACCAGCCGCGGGTGGCCTTCCAGCGGGCGCCGGGCCTGCGCGCCCCCGACTGGCCCGACCCGGCCCGGCCGCAGCAGTTCCACCTCGATGTGACAGTCGACGACATCGAGGCGGCCGAGAAGGCGGTGCTGGCGCTGGGCGCCCGGCGGTTGCCGGGCGAGGGGGAGGGCTTCCGGGTCTACGCCGACCCGGCCGGCCACCCGTTCTGCCTCTGCTGGGACTGATCTTCCGCAACTTGCGCGGCGGAGGCATGATCGCCAGCGTGACCGCCTCCACCGCCACCGGCCGTGCCGCCGGTTCGCTGTTCGGCCTGGCCTACGGCGACGCCCTGGGCAAGCCGACCGAGTTCCTCACCGTCACCGAGATCGTCCGGCGCTACGGTCCGGCCGGTCCGCGCGAGCTGACCGGCGATCCGGCCCTGGTCACCGACGACACCCAGATGGCGCTGGCCGTGGCGTGGGCGCTGCACGACGCGCCCGCGTACACGGTCGGGGCGGTGGAGCCGCTGCTGCGGCAGCGCTTCGTCGACTGGTCGGTCAGCCCGGAGAACAACCGCGCACCCGGCATGACCTGCCTGCGGGCCTGCGCCGAGCTGGCCCGGGGCACCCGCTGGCAGGAGGCCACCGTGGCGGGCTCGAAGGGCTGCGGCGCGAACATGCGGGTCACCCCGGTCGGGCTGCTCGACGTCGACCTGGACACCATGGCCGGGCTGGCCCAGCTCCAGGCCGGCCTCACCCACGGCCACCCGACCGGGCTGGCGGCCAGCGAGCTGACCGCGTACGCGGTCCGGCTGCTGCGCGACGGCGCGACGCTGCCGGAGCTGCCGGGCCTGCTCACCGAGCGGGCCCGGGAGCAGCGCACCGTCTACCGGGACGACTGGCTCGGTGACCTGTGGCAGCGCCCCGGCCAGAGCAGCGCGGCCGAGTTCGTCGCCCGGGGCTGGGACGACTGCCTGCACGTGCTAAGCCGGCTGGAGGCGGCGCTGGCCCGCCCGGACGACGGCGGCGACCTGTGCCGGCTCACCGGCGAGGGCTGGATCGCCGAGGAGGCGCTGGCCACCGCGCTGCTCTGCGCGCTACGCCACGCCGACGACCCGGTCGGCGCGCTGGCCCGGGGCGCCACCACCGCCGGTGACTCGGACTCCATCGCCGCGCTGGCCGGCGCGCTTGTCGGTGCCGCGTACGGCATGGCCGCCTGGCCCGCCGGATGGGCCGGCCGGATCGAGTACGCGGGCCAGCTCACCGCGCTCGCCGCCGCGTTCGACGGGGAGGCGAGCGGCGCCGCATCCCGCGACGAGGGGTGACGCCGCCCGCGCTCAGCCGGTCGGGTGGCTCAGCCGCCGGACACCACGCCACAGGGCCGGGTCACAGGTGCCGGCCCGGTCGGCGAACGCGCTCAGCGGCACCGGGATCGGCTCGCTGACGTCCAGGTAGCTGTCGTGGTCGGCGTCCGGATCCCAGTCCCGGGTCGGGATCGGCAGGTGGTCGTCCCGGTCCGACTTGTCCTGGCTGGTGATCTTCAGCACCTCGGCGTCCTGGCCGTCGACCCGCAGCACCAGACAGGGGCGCACCTTCGAACCGGTTCCGTCGGCGTAGGGCACGTCGGCCCACCAGATCTCCCCGGGCCGGGGCTCGTCCCGGCCGGTCCGCCCGGCACCCCGCGGCCTCGGCGGTGCTGCGGTGCGGCCACCCCGTGGCCCGCCGCCGGCCCGGCTGCCGCGGCCACTGCCCGGGCGCCGCCCGTCGGTGCGGTCGCGCGTGCCGGCGGCGCGTTCGGCCGACCGGCGGCGCCACTCGTTCCACAGCCAGCCGGCCGCGACGCAGGCCGCGATCACCAGCGCCCAGATCACCCCGTCGCGCATCCGCCGCCCGCCTCCCGACCGTTGTCGCCCAGTGCCGCCGACGCGATCGTCGCACGGCCGGGGCCGACCCGCCCGGGTGGCGCGACGGGTGCCGGTCCGCCCTGCTCGGCGCGGGTGGCCGGACGACTGTCACCCCCGACCGCTACGGTTCTCGGGTAGCACCGACACGGGAGGTCGACAGCGGTGTCCGAAGGTGACGGCGTGTCCGAAGAAGCGGTTCCCACGGCGGCCGACGCGGCCCAGGAGGCGGCGGCCGGGGCCGAGCCGACCCCGGCTGCGCGGGAGCGGCACGCCACGCTGAGCCAGGAGCTGACCGAGCACCAATACCGCTACTACGTGCTGGACGCGCCTACCGTCACCGACGCGGAGTTCGACAGGCAGCTGCGGGAGCTGGAGGCGCTGGAGGCGGAATACCCGGCGCTGCGCACCCCCGACTCGCCCACCCAGCGGGTCGGCGGCACCTTCTCCACCGACTTCACTCCGGTCGCCCACGCCGAGCGGATGCTCTCGCTCGACAACGCCTTCGCCGACGAGGAGCTGACCGCCTGGGCCGAGCGGGTCGAGCGCGACGCGGGCGGCCCGGTGCCCTATCTGTGCGAGCTGAAGGTCGACGGGCTCGCCATCAACCTGACCTACGAGAAGGGCCGGCTGGTGCGCGCCGCCACCCGGGGTGACGGCCGCACCGGCGAGGACGTCACCGCCAACGTGCGCAGCATCAAGGGCGTGCCGGCCCGGCTGACCCCGGCCGGTGACTTCCCCGACGTGCCGGAGCTCCTGGAGGTGCGCGGCGAGATCTACTTCCCGGTGGCCGCGTTCGCCGACCTGAACGCGAGCCTGGTCGAGCAGGGCAAGGCGCCGTTCGCCAACCCGCGTAACGCCGCCGCCGGCAGCCTGCGGCAGAAGGACCCACGGGTGACCGCCTCCCGCCCGCTGCGCCTGGTGGTGCACGGCATCGGCGCCCGCACCGGCTACCGGCCGGCCGCGCAGTCCGAGTCGTACGCCGCGCTCAAGGCGTGGGGGCTGCCCACCAGTGACAGGTGGAAGGTGGTGGACGACCTGGCCGGAGTGGCGGAATACATCGCCTACTACGGCAGGCACCGGCACGAGGTCGAGCACGAGATCGACGGCGTGGTGGTGAAGGTCGACCCGGTCTCCATTCAGGGCCGCCTCGGTTCGACCAGCCGGGCGCCCCGCTGGGCGATCGCCTTCAAATACCCGCCCGAGGAGGTCAACACCAAGCTGCTCGACATCGACGTCAACGTCGGGCGCACCGGCCGGGTCACCCCGTTCGCCGTCCTCGAACCGGTCCGGGTGGCCGGTTCCACAGTCGCGCTGGCGACCCTGCACAACGCCCGTGAGGTCGAGCGCAAGGGCGTGCTCATCGGCGACACGGTGGTGCTGCGCAAGGCCGGCGACGTGATCCCCGAGGTGCTCGGCCCGGTGGTCGAGCTGCGTCCGGCCGACGCCCGCCCGTTCGTCATGCCGACCACCTGCCCGGCCTGCGGGACACCGCTCGCGCCGGCCAAGGAGAGCGACGTCGACATCCGCTGCCCCAACGGGCGGGCCTGTCCGGGGCAGATCCGCGAGCGGGTCTTCTACCTGGCCAGCCGCAAGGTGCTCGACATCGAGGTGCTCGGCGAGAAGGGCGCGGCGGCGCTGCTGGACGCCGAGATCATCACCAACGAGGGCGACCTGTTCCAGCTCGACGCCGAGCAGTTGAGCCGGTCGCCGTTCTTCGTCAACAAGGACGGCAGCCTCGGCAGCAACGCCACCAAGCTGCTCGACAACCTCGCCGAGGCCAAGGAACGCGACCTGTGGCGGGTGCTGGTGGCGCTCTCCATCCGGCACGTCGGCCCGACCGCCGCGCAGGCGCTCGCCCGGCACTTCCGCTCCATCGCCGCGATCGAGACCGCGGGCGAGGAGGAACTGTCCTCCGTGGACGGCGTCGGCCCGACGATCGCGGCCAGCCTGAAGGAGTGGTTCGCCGTCGACTGGCACCGCGAAGTGGTGCGCAAGTGGGCCGAGGCGGGCGTACGGATGGCCGAGGAGGCCGCCGACGAGGGGCCGCGACCACTCGACGGCGTCACGGTGGTGGTCACCGGCACGTTGAGTGGGTTCAGCCGCGACCAGGCGGCCGAGGCGATCCAGGCCCAGGGCGGCAAGGTGACCGGTTCGGTCTCCAAGAAGACCGGTTTCGTGGTGGTCGGCGACAACCCCGGCTCCAAGGCCGACAAGGCCGCCACCCTGAAACTGCCGGTCCTCGACGAGGACGGCTTCCGCGTCCTGCTGGACGCCGGCCCCGACGCCGCCCGCGAGGTCGCCCGGGTGGAGGGCTGACGGGCTGGTCACGGCGACCGTGCGGCGCATACCAAGTTAATTACGACTAGAACCGATTCGTGGCTGTCGTGTCGGGGAAACCGCCTCGGAGGGCGTTTCATTGGCGTACGACGCGTGACGGCGCGCGCCAAGACGTTCCCCCGGGAGGTGCGATGGAGACCGGCGACCCGCGTAACTCCGTCCCGACCGGGCGGAGCGGGCCGTTCTTCGGTTTCGTCGGCGCGATCGGCGCGGTCGCGCTGCTGGTCTCGGCCGGGCCGCTCGTCACGCTCGCCGATCGGCTGACGGAGCTGCCGGCGGCCTTCTGGACAATGGCGGCGCTCGCCGTCGCCTGCGACGCCCGCCCGTTCGTCCCGCCCGGCCGGCGGCAGACCTCGGCGGTGTTCCCGTCGACCTGCTTCACCTTCGCGATCCTGCTCGGCTGGGGCCTCGGTCCGGCCGTCGCGGTGCAGGCCGTGGCGGTCGCGGTCAGCGGCTGGCGACTCGGGTACGCCCCCTGGCGCACCGGCTTCAACGCCGCCCAGTACGCGTGCGCGCTCGCCGCCGCGTACGCCGTCACCTGGTTCGGTCCGGGCGAGCTGTTCGACGACGGCCGGCTGCGCTGGACCGACGTGGCGGCGGTGGGCGGCGCGACGGTGGCCTGGTTCGTGGTCAACTACGGGCTGGTCAGCTCCGCGGTCCGGCTGCGCTTCGGGGACCGGTGGTGGCCGAGCTTCCGCAGCGGCCTGGCCTACGAGCTGCTGGCCACCGGTTCGCTGCTGCTGCTCGCCCCGGTCCTGGTTGCCGCCGCCCGGGCCAGCGCGGCGCTGATCCCGCTGGTGCTGGTGCCGCTGTTCGCGGTCTACCGGATGGCCCGGCTCTCCGACGAACGGGAACAGCTCGCCGACGTGGACCCGCTCACCGGGCTGCCCAACCGCAAGGCGCTGCTGACCGAGGTGGCCGAGCAGGTGCACCTGCACGGCGAGCGGGCCGCTCGGGGCGCGCCGGACGCGCACCTGGCGCTGCTGCTGCTCGACCTCGACCGGTTCAAGCACGTGAACGACGCGCTCGGGCACGCGGTGGGGGACCGCCTCCTGGTCGAGGTGAGCGCCCGGCTGATGGGCGCGATCGGCGGCGGCGACATGGTGGCGCGGCTCGGCGGCGACGAGTTCGCCATCGTGGTGCCCCGGCTCACCGACATCGACCAGGCGCGCGAGCGGGCCGACCGGGTGGTCGCCGCGCTCGCCGAGCCGGTGCCGCTGGACGGGCTGCCGCTGGACGTGGGCGGCGCCATCGGCATCGCGCTCTACCCCGACCACGGCGAGGACTTCGCCACCCTGATGCGCCACGCCGACGTGGCCATGTACGACGCGAAGCACCGCAACGACACGGTGGCGGTCTATGCGCCGGAGTCCGACCACAACTCGGCCGAGCGGCTGAGCCTGCTGGCCGACCTGCGCCGGGTGCTGGAGTCCGGCCCGTCCGCGTCGGACGGGGAGACGGTGGGCGTACGCGGGGGTGACGGCGCGGCGCTGGAGCCGGCGATGTCGGGTGTGCGCCCGGCGCGGGCCGAGCGGCCGTCGCGCAACCAGCGCCCGGCGCGCGACGGAGGCCAGGGCGGCGGGCGGGCGGGCGGGGGACGGTCCGGCGACGGGTCGAGCCGGTGGCTGCGGCGCCGCCGGGACCGTGCGCAGGAGCGGCCCGACGACGACCTGATCGAGCGCATCCTCACCGGCGCCGATCCGATCCGCCGCCGGGCCGCTCCCGGTGGCGCCGCCGGGGCGGTGGTCACGCCGTTCGTGGCCGGTGGCGGGGAAGCCGCGCCGGACCGTGCCGATGGGACCGCCGCGCCGGACCGTGCCGACGGGACCGCCGCCGCGCACGACGCGCAGGTAGCCGTCAGCGCCGGTGCGCCGGGCGTCATCGGGCCGACCGCAGACGGGAGCGCCGCCGTCTGGCCGGAGGAGCAGGCCGGGCACCCGGGCGAGATCACCATGTACTACCAGCCACAGATCGCCATCGCCACCGGCGAGGTGGTGGGCGTCGAGGCGCTGCTGCGCTGGCGGCACCCGCGCCGGGGCATGGTCGACCCGGGCGAGCTGATCCAGGTCGCCGAGCAGAGCGCGGTGATGCGGCTGCTGACCCGCCGCGTGGTGGACGACGTGGTGGAGCAGCTCGCCAAGTGGTCGGCGGCCGGGCTCACGCTGCGTGCCGCGCTCAACGTCAGCGTCCGCGACCTGCACACCGGCGAGATCGCCGACCAGATCGCCGATCGGCTGACCCGGTACGGCGTGCCGCCGCAGCGGCTCCAGGTGGAGATCACCGAGGGCGCGCTGATGGCCGACCCGCGGCGGGTGCTCGCCAGCATCACGCAGTTGCACCGGATCGGCGTCGGCATCGCGCTGGACGACTTCGGCACCGGCTACTCGTCGCTGCAGCACCTGCGCCGGCTCCCGCTGTCCGAGGTGAAGGTGGACCGCTCGTTCGTCCTCGGAATGGCCGAGGACCCGGACGACGCGGCGATCGTCCGCTCGATGATCGAGCTGGCCGGGGCGCTCGGGCTGCGGGTGGTGGCCGAGGGCGTGGAGGACGAGCGCACCTGGCGGCTGCTGCACGCCGCCGGGTGCGACGTGGCGCAGGGCTGGTTCCACGCCCGGCCGATGCCGGCCGGGGACCTGGTCGCCTGGCTGTCCCGCTACCGCCCGGTGCGCCCGGCCGAGGCGGGCGGCCGTGGAGCTCCGGCGTCGGAGGGGGAGTCGAAGGCGTCGTCGTGACGGCGGGACAATAGACTCGCTCCGGTCACCGCGCGTCATCGAGCACGCCCGCACGCGCGGCCGGCCCACCGCAGACGTCTCAGGACAGCCACGAAGGGGGCACTGATGGCCGCCATCTCCCGCGAGGAGGTCGCGCACCTCGCGCGACTGTCGCGGCTCGCCGTCACGGAGGAGGAACTGGACACCTTCGCCGGCCAGCTGGACGTGATCCTCAAGTCGGTCGCGCAGGTCGGCGAGGTAGCCGCGGCGGACATCCCGCCGACGTCCCACTCCCTGCCGCTGACGAACGTGCTCCGCGAGGACGTGGTGCGGCCGGGCCTGACCCCGCAGGAGGCGCTGGCGGGCGCCCCCGACGCCGAGGAGCAGCGGTTCCGCGTCCCGCGGATCCTGGACGAGGATGTGGCATCGTGACCGACTTTACGAAGCTGAGCGCCGTCGAGATCGCCGGGCTGGTGGCGAGCGGCGAGACCTCTGCCGTCGAGGTCACCCAGGCGCACCTGGACCGGATCGGCGCCGTCGACGACCGGGTGCACGCGTTCCTGCACGTCGACACCGAGGGGGCGCTGGCCGCCGCGCGGTCCGTGGACGAGCGTCGCGCCGCCGGTGAGGAACTGGGCCCGCTCGCCGGTGTGCCGGTCGCGGTCAAGGACGTGCTCACCACCAAGGGCGTGCCGACCACAGTCGGGTCGAAGATCCTGGAGGGCTGGCGCCCGCCGTACGACTCGACGATCGTCGAGCGGCTGCGCGCCGCCGGTACGGTGATGCTCGGCAAGACGAACATGGACGAGTTCGCCATGGGCTCCTCCACCGAATACTCCGCGTACGGGCCGACCCGTAACCCGTGGGACCTGGAGCGCATTCCGGGTGGCTCCGGCGGTGGCAGCGCGGCGGCGCTGGCCGCGTACGAGGCGCCGCTGTCGATCGGCTCGGACACCGGCGGCTCGATCCGCCAGCCCGGCGCGGTCACCGGCACCGTGGGCGCGAAGCCCACCTACGGCGGCACCTCCCGCTACGGACTGGTCGCGTTCTCCTCGTCGCTGGACACGCCCGGCCCGTGCGCGCGTACGGTGCTCGACGCCGCGTTGCTGCACCAGGTGATCGGCGGTCACGACCCGCGCGACTCCACCTCGATCCCGGCCCCGGTGCCGGACGTGGTGGCCGCCGCGCGGCTCGGCGCCACCGGCGACCTGGCCGGCGTCAAGCTCGGCGTGGTCACCGAGTTCACCGGTGAGGGCGCGGAGCCGGGCGTGATGGCGGCGTTCCGTGACGCGGCCGAGGCGCTGGCGAAGCTGGGCGCGGAGATCGTCGAGATCTCCTGCCCGCACTTCAAGTACGCGCTGCCGGCGTACTACCTGATCGCGCCGAGCGAGTGCTCCTCCAACCTGGCCCGGTTCGACGGCGTCCGGTTCGGCCTGCGGGTCGGCGACGACGGCAACCGGTCGCTGGAGGAGGTCATGTCGCTGACCCGCGAGGCCGGTTTCGGCCCCGAGGTCAAGCGCCGCATCATGATCGGCACGTACGCGCTCTCCTCGGGCTACTACGACGCCTACTACGGGCAGGCGCAGAAGGTCCGCACCCTGATCACGCGGGACTTCACCAGCGCGTTCGAGCAGGTCGACGCGCTGATCTCGCCGACCACGCCGTTCGTGGCGTTCCCGATCGGGTCGCGCACCGCCGACCCGTACCAGATGTACCTGGCCGACCTGTTCACCATCCCGACGAACCTCTACGGCGGCCCGGCCATCTCGGTGCCGTGCGGCCTGTCCGACGGGCTCCCGGTCGGTTTCCAGATCATGGCGCCGACCATGGCCGACGACCGGATGTACCGGGTCGCCGCCGCGCTGGAGAACGCCGTCGGCACGCTCACCCCGCCGGCGCTCTGAAGCAGGGGTACGGAGACGGGCCGCCCGCCTGTCTCCGTACCGGGAAACGTCCCGCGCCCGGTGCGGTCACCACGACCGCGCCGGGCGCGGCTGTCGTCGCGGCGACACCGTGATCACCGAACAGCGGATTGTCACCTGTCACTGGCGCTGGTCGAATAAGCTCCGAGGCTGCTGGATCGACTGGACTGTGGTCCGCTGGCGGATGCGAGCGGCTCCGATCGAGACTGGATGTGCGATGGGGACACTTCGCCCGGTCATGGCCCTGACGATGGCCGTCGCGCTGCTGCTGGGCGCCGCCCAGCCGGCCGCCGCGCAACCGGCCACCGCCGCCACCGAGACCGTCACCATCGCCTCGGGCAAGCCCCGGTCGGTCATGTACATCGGGCAGACGTACGCGATCCACACCGTCGAGGCCACAGGTGGCACCGGGCCGTACGGGTTGTCGGTGACCTCGGGCAGCCTGCCGCCGGGGATGCTGGTGGTGGGTACGTCGCTCGGGGGCGCGCCGACCACGCCGGGCTCGTACACGTTCACGCTGCGGATGACGGACCAGAACGGCCTCTTCGACGAGCAGACGGCGACGATCGAGGTACGCCAGCCGAAGGTCGTCATCACGTCGGGCAAGCCCCGGTCGCCCATGTACCTCGGCCGGGTGTACGCGATCCACACGGTCGAGGCGACAGGTGGCACCGGGCCGTACGGGTTGTCGGTGACCTCGGGCAGCCTGCCGCCGGGGATGCTGGTGGTGGGTACGTCGCTCGGGGGCGCGCCGACCGCAGCCGGCACGTACACCTTCACGCTGCGGATGACCGACAAGAACGACCTCTTCGACGAGCAGGACGCCACGATCGTCGTCGCCGTGGCCGCGACCGCCTTCACCTCCGGCGAACCGCCCGCCGCCACCGTCGGCAAGCCGTACTCCTTCCGGTTCACCGCCGACGGCGACTCGGACATCGTCTTCTCCCTGGCCGCCGGGGCCCTGCCGGACGGTCTCACCCTCGACGAGAAGGGCAAGCTCAGCGGCACGCCGGGCAGCGCCGGCACGTTCACCTTCACCGTCGCGGCGAAGGGGCACAGCACCAGCGCCACGAAGCAGGTGTCGCTGACCGTCGTCGCCCGGACCCCGGGCACTCCCACGGCGACCCCGGCCGACCCGACGGCCACGGCCACCCCGGCCGACCCGACTGTTACGCCGACGCCGGACGATCCGGCCGCCACGCCGTCGGAGAGCAACACCACGGCGCCCCAGCCGGCGCCCTCGCCGTCGAAGGTGAGCGGCGCCTGGCTGCCGATCACCGGGCCGGGTTCACCGCTCGTCCTGCTGCTGCTGAGCGTCGTGACCTTCTCCGTCGGCGGCATCCTGCTCGTGCTGGCGTACAACCGCCGGCGGACCTTCACCACACCCGAGTGACACCCGGCCTGGGCCCGCTCCTCGTGGCGGGCCCTGCGCGGTGATCTCGAAGCCCGGCAGCGGGCCGGCCGGGCCAGCCGATTAGTCTGGAACGGTTCTGTCCGGATCGCGCCTGGAGCTCAGATGACGACGACACTGCCCGCGTACGACGAGGTCGTCGCGCGCTTCGAACCGGTGATCGGCCTGGAGACCCACGTCGAGCTGGGCACGAACACCAAGATGTGGTGCGGCTGCCCGACCGACTTCGGCGGCGAGCCGAACACCCGGGTCTGCCCGGTCTGCCTCGGCCTGCCCGGCTCGCTGCCGGTGGCGAACAAGGCCGCCATCGAGGCGACCATCCGGATCGGGCTGGCGCTGAACTGCTCCATCGCCGAATGGTGCCGGTTCGCCCGGAAGAACTACTTCTACCCGGACATGCCGAAGAACTTCCAGATCAGCCAGTACGACGAGCCGCTGTGCTTCGACGGCTACCTGGACGTCGAGGTGAACGGCGAGCTGGTGCGTATCGGCATCGAGCGGGTGCACCTGGAGGAGGACACCGGCAAGACGCTGCACGTCGGTGGCGCCACCGGTCGCATCCACGGTGCCACCGAGTCGCTCGTCGACTACAACCGGGCCGGCATCCCGCTGGTGGAGATCGTCACCAAGCCGATCCCCGGCACCGGCGCGCTCGCGCCCGAGGTCGCCCGCGCGTACGTCGCCGAGCTGCGCGACGTGGTCCGCTCGCTCGGCGTCTCCGACGTGCGGATGGAGGAGGGCTCGCTGCGCTGCGACGTCAACACGTCGCTGAACCGTCCGGGTGAGGAGTGGGGCACCCGCACCGAGACGAAGAACGTCAACTCGCTGCGCTCGGTCGAGCGGGCGGTGCGCTCGGAGATGCTGCGCCAGGCGTCGGTGCTGGAGGCCGGCGGCCGGATCACGCAGGAGACCCGGCACTTCCACGAGGACACCGGCGACACCACGTCCGGCCGGTCCAAGGAGACCGCCACCGACTACCGCTACTTCCCGGAGCCGGACCTGGTGCCGCTCGCCCCGGACACCGCGTGGGTGGCCGAGCTGAAGGCCGCCCTGCCGGAGCTGCCGCGCCTGCGCCGCAAGCGGATCCAGCAGGACTGGGGCCTGTCCGACCTCGACATGCAGTCGGTGGTGAACGCGGGCGCGGTCGAGCTGATCGAGGCGACGGTGGCCGCCGGCGCGACCCCGGCCGCGGCCCGTAAGTGGTGGCTGGGCGAGCTGTCCCGCCGCGCCAACGAGACCGGCGTGGACCTGGCTGACGTGGGCGCCACCCCGGCCCAGGTCGCCGAGCTTCAGGGCCTGGTCGACGCCGGCAAGCTCAACGACAAACTGGCCCGTGCCGTGCTGGAGGGCGTGGTTGCCGGCGAGGGCTCGCCGACCGAGATCATGACCAACCGCAACCTGGAGGTCGTCTCGGACACCGGCGCGCTCACCGCCGCCGTGGACGAGGCGATCGCCGCCAACCCGGACGTCGCCGACAAGATCCGCAGCGGCAAGGTCGCGGCGGCGGGTGCGCTCGTCGGCGCGGTCATGAAGACCACCCGCGGCCAGGCGGACGCGAAGACGGTCCGCGAGCTGATCCTGGCGCGTCTCGGCGCCTGACCCGGTCGTGTGGGCCCTTTCCCGGCAGGGGAGGGGCCCTTCGTCCGCTCCTCACCCCGCAGAGGGCGTCAACGGCGACGCCCGGATGGAGTCACCGTGAACCAGCACGACCTCGACGTCCTCGACGAGATCCAGCGCCGGGTGCTCTGGCTCGCCACCCGCATCGTCGACGCGGCCAACCACGACCGCGACACCGGTGACGGGGTGAAGGTCGGCGGCCACCAGGCGTCGAGCGCCTCGTTGGTGACCGCGATGACCGCGCTCTGGTTCCAGCACCTGGACGCCGAGGACCGGGTCGCGGTGAAGCCGCACGCCTCGCCGGTGTTCCACGCCATCCAGTACCTGCTCGGCAACCTCGACCGGTCGTACCTGCCGAAGCTGCGGGCACGCGGCGGGCTCCAGTCGTACCCGTCGCGGACCAAGGACCCGGACGAGGTGGACTTCTCCACCGGCTCGGTCGGCCTGGGCGCCGCCGCGCCGCTGTTCGCCGCCGTCACCCGCCGCTACGTCGACGCGCACTTCGGTCCGCGTCCGCACTCCCGGTTCGTCGCCCTCATCGGCGACGCCGAACTGGACGAGGGCAACATCTGGGAGGCGGTCGCCGACCCGGCCACCACCGGGCTCGGCAACGTGATGTGGCTGGTCGACTTCAACCGCCAGTCGCTGGACCGGGTGGTCCCCGGCATCCGGATCAACCAGTGGCGCGGCCAGTTCGAGGCGGCCGGCTGGCACGTCGTGGAGGTCAAGTACGGCCGGAAGCTCGCCGAGGCGTACGCCCGGCCGGGCGGCGCGGCGCTGCGCGACTGGATCGACCGGATGCCCAACGAGCAGTACCAGTCGCTGTTCGGCCTGGCTGGCCCCGCGCTGCGCAAGCAGTTCCTGGACGGCGCCCCGGCCGAGGTGGCCGCGTTCGTCGCCGACATCGGCGACGACGAGCTGGGCCCGCTCGTCACCGACCTGGGCGGGCACGACGCGCAGGCCATGCTCGACGCGTACGCCCAGTGCGACGCGGTCGCCGACCGGCCCAGCGTCGTGTTCGCGTACACGGTCAAGGGCTGGGGCCTGCCCATCGCCGGCAACCCGCGCAACCACTCGGCGCTGCTCACCACCGAGCAGATCGACGCGCTGCGTGCCGCGCACGGCCTGACGCCGGAGACCGAGTGGGACCGCCTCGACCCGGCGTCCCCGGCCGGCATCCGGGCCGGCGAGCGCCGGGAGGCGCTGTCCCGCCCGCCGCGCGAGCGTGCGCTGGGCGTCACCGTTCCGGAGACCACGAGGGTACGCGCGAACAAGCCGGTCTCCACCCAGGAGGCCTTCGGACGGGTGCTGGTCGACCTGGCCCGCGATCCGCAGGTGGCGCCCTACCTGGTGACCACCGCGCCGGACGTGGCCACCTCGACCAACCTGGCCGGGTTCATCAACAAGACGGGCGTCTTCGCGCCGACCGAGCAGCGTTCCTGGACCGAGGACCGGATGCTGCGCTGGACCGAGAGCCCCGCCGGGCAGCACATCGAGCTGGGCATCTCGGAGATGAACCTCTTCCTGCTGCTGGGCCAGCTCGGACTGTCGTGGGACCTGTCCGGCCAGCCGCTGCTACCGGTGGGCACCGTCTACGACCCGTTCGTGCTGCGCGGTCTGGACGCGTTCCTCTACGGTACGTACTCCGGTTCCCGGTTCGTGGTGGCCGGCACCCCGTCCGGCATCACGCTGGCCCCGGAGGGCGGGGCGCACCAGTCCACCATCACCGCCTCGGTCGGCCTGGAGCTGCCGGGGGTGACGTTCCTGGAGCCCGCGTACGCCGGCAGCCTCGACTGGCTGCTCTGTGACGCGCTCGGGCAGATCGCCGGTGGCGCCGCTCCGGCCGCGACCGCCGCGCCGGCCGAGGACGGGGCGTACTACTTCCGGCTCAGCACCCGGCCGATCGACCAGGCGCCGTTCGAGGCGGCGCGGGCGCGGCTCGGGGACGCGGTGCTGCGGCGGCAGGTGGTGGCCGGCGCGTACCGGCTCGTCGACGCGCACCAGGCGTACCCCGATCTGGCGGACGCCCCGGTCGTGCAGCTCGCCGCCTCCGGCGCGGTGCTGCCGGAGGTCCTGGCCGCCGCCGCGGAGCTGGCGGAGGAGGGCGTGGCCGCCCACGTCGTCGACGTGACCAGCCTGGACCGGCTCTACCGGGCGTGGCAGCGGACGCTGCGCCAGGGTGTGCGGACCGCTACCGTGCCGAGCGTCCCGGGCGCGCTGCGGTCGGCGTTCGCCGACCGGGTGCCGGTGGTCACCGTGCACGACGCGGCCTCGCACGCGATGGCCTGGCTGGGCTCGGCGGTCGGCGCACCGGCGGTGCCGCTCGGCGTGGACGAGTTCGGCCAGTCCGGCAGCGTCCGGGAGCTGTACGAGCTGCACGACCTGCTGCCCGGCAGCATCGTCAACGCCGCGCTGGCCGCGATCGCGCTGCGCTGAGCCGCGCGTCCGTTGCGCTGACCGCACCCCGCCACGGGGGGCCGGCCGGACATCCCGGGCGGCCCCGGGCCCTCGCGGTGGAGGTCCGGCCTTCGAGCGTGCCTCACCCGCTCGGCTGATCCGCCTCATGCCCTCCCGCTCTCCTGGCTCGACTCCGGCACGGCGGGCCGCATCCTGCTGATCCGGGTGGTGCGGTAGGCGGTCGTTCTTACGGAAAGTTACGGCTGGCTTGGTTGCGGGGAGTAACCGCCTCTGGCCATCCAAGGGATCACCCCTCGGCCCCTTTGCTCTGCAGCCATATCCGCAGCACAGCTCCGAGCTGGGGCCGAGTGGGTGTGCCGCTGCTCTGCACCCACCCAGGCGGTTACTCTCGGTGCCTGCTGCGCCGGTGGGTGCAGAGCAAAGTCGGCGGCAGTGCATTCCCGTGCCGGACGCCTTCATGACGTGGAGTAACCGGTGTCAGTGCGGCAGAGCGTTCGGGTCTGACCGCGAAGGCAGGCGAGAAAGCGGGACGGTCAGCTCGTGGGGGTGGGGCTCAGGGTGGTCGTACCCGGCGACGGCGACTCGGAGGGGCCGCGGGTCGGGGTCGGGGTGACCGGCACCTGGTCGCCCTTTGCCGGGTCGCGGATGACGTGCCGCTCCAGGTTGACCTGCGACTGCCCGGTGCCGCCCACGGTGATGTCGTCGTACGCCTGGAGCAGCTTCTGCTGGTCGAAGTAGAGCACCGTCATGGTCAGCGGGGTCGGCTTCTCGCCCTCCAGGCCCCGCAGCCCGGCCCCGCCGGTCGAGCCCTGCACCATCAGCGTGGTCGGCTGCTTGCCGTCCACCTGCGGCAGCTTCGACACCTGCCGGGAGTGGGTGTGCCCGGAGAGCACGAGCGGGCAGACGCCGGAGAGCGGGCCGGCCGAGGCGGGGTCGTGGATGAGCGCGATGTCGACCTTGCGCGGCGACTTCTCGATCGTGGCGGCGAGCTGTTCGCCGGTGCCGATCACCTGGTCGGCCACGGCCGAGGTGAGGCCGCTCCCGGCCGGTGAGGTCTCCTTGTCCGGGGTGAAGCGGGGGTCGCCGACGCCGGCGATGGTCAGCCCGCCGACGGTGGTGACCGAGTTGTTCAACACGATCGCGTTCGGCTGCTGCGCCACCGCGGCGGCGGTACGCGGCGAGTCGTGGTTGCCGCGGATGAACACGTACGGCTTCTTGAGCAGGCCGATCGAGCCGACGAACGACGCCTCCGGCTCGCTGCCCCAGTCGGTCATGTCGCCGGTGTCGACCACCACGTCGATGCCGAACTGCTCGACCACGGTCCGGATCAACTGCCAGCCGGTCGGGTTGAGGTGGATGTCCGACACGTGCAGCACCCGGGTGGTGCCGGGCGACGGCTGCACCACCGGCAGCGCCGAGACGGTCGTGTAGAGCTTGCTGACGTTGCCGACCAGCCGCTGGAGCTGCTCGGCGTACTTGGTGTAGTCGTTGGCGATCCGCCGCGCGTCACCGACGATCGCGGGCGCGTTGACGAGCAGGCCCTCGTACCGGGGCTCCTCGATGGCCTGCGGGCGCAGGGTGCTCGCGGCCATCCCGAGGCTGCCGGCGGTCACGACGAGCGCCATGCCGCCGGCCCACGCGGTACGCCGGACGTCCCGGAAGACGAGCGCCGCCAGGATCAGCGTGGCCAGCACCGCCGAGGCGAGCGTACGCAGCCCGAGCCGTATCACGCCGTCGCGGACGTCCTGGACCGCCGACTGGCTGGCCCGGCTGATGCTGGCCGGGTCGTCGATGAGCGCCTCGGTGCGCCCCTGGTCCAGCGAGCCCACCTCGACGGTCAGGTACGCCGGGCCGTCGTGACTGTCCAGCAGCAGCGCGCCCAGCGGAGGGATGTCGACGGTGGTGCCGCCGCTCAGCGACGGACTGAGCTTCAGCTCGGCCCGGAACGGGCCGATGTCGGTGCCGACGTGGCCGCCCGCGTACGTGCCGATCACGATGCCGCCGAGCGTGACCGCGAGCAGAGCCAGCACGATACCCAGCCGGCGCAGCCGGTGACCGGGCCGCCACCCCGCCGCACGGCGGACGCGCCCGCGCACCGGAGACGTCTCGTCCCCGGTGCGGCGCGGTTCGTTCTCGTGGCCGTCCATGCTGAGATCCTGACCTGCCCTTGAGCGATCTTGACAAAACCCGGCGGGCCGGATCAGCTCCGGCCGACGCCCCCGTCGGCGAACACGAGTCGCAGGATGCGGTCGTCCTCGGCAGTGGGCGTACCCCGGCCGTCCCGGTTCGAGGTGCTCACCCACAGCGAGCCGTCCGGCGCCGCCGCGACGGCCCGTAGCCGACCGTACCGGCCGGTGAGCAGGTCGCGTGGCTGACCGAGGACGGTGCCGTTGCCGGCCAGCTCCACCAGCCAGAGCCGCTGGCCACGCAGGCAGGCGGCGACGAGCACGCGGTCCGCCGCCGCCAGGCCGGAGCAGGACGCGTCAGCGGTGGGCCACTGCGTGATCGGGTTCACGTAGCGCTTGTCGTCGCCGCGCCCCTCGACCCGGGGCCAGCCGTAGTTGCCGCCCTTGTTGATCTGGTTGATCTCGTCCCAGGTGTTCTGGCCGAACTCCACCGCGTACATCTTCTTGTCCGGCGTCCAGGCGAAGCCCTGGACGTTGCGGTGGCCGGTGGACCAGACCGGCGACCCGGCGGTGGGATTGCCCGGCGCCGGCTTGCCGTCCGGGGTGATCCGGAGGATCTTGCCGCCGAGGCTCTTGGCGTCCTGGGCGTTCTCGGTGCGCCCGGCGTCCCCGGTGCTCGCGTAGAGGTGGCCGTCCGGGCCGAAGCCCAGCCCGCCGCCGTTGTGCGTGCCGGACTTCGGGATGCCGGTCAGGATCGGCTTCGGCGCCTGCCCGAGCTGCATCTTCGCGATCCGGTTGTCGTTCTCGGCCGTGTAGTAGACGAATACCGTGCGGTCCCGCTCGTACGCCGGGGAGACCGCGATGCCCAGCAGGCCGCCCTCGCCACCGGCGGCGACGTCCGGCACCGTCTGCACCGGCCGCACCGTCAGGCCCTCCGGACCGGACCCCGGGCCGACCTGGAGGATCCGCCCCTTGTCCCGCTCGGTCACCAGCGCGCCGCCGTCGGGCAGGAACGCGATGCCCCACGGCACCTCCAGTCCTTTGGCCAGCACCGTGGCGACGGCCTGCTGGCCGGCCCCGCCGGAACTCGCGGTGCTCGACGGTGTGGGCAGGTTGGGCGGTGCTCCGGCCGGGTCCGGCTCGGGCTCGCCGAGGGCGCAGCCGGCGGTGCCCAGCAGCAGCGCCGCGCAGGACGCCGCCAGCGCCGTCCGGAGGCGGCTGACACGGGGGTACGCAAGACGCGGGCTCACCCGCCCCAGCCTAGCCGGGTGGACCGGCGAACCGGGTGCGTCGCGTGGACGGCGGCCCGCACCCGGCCCGTTCGGGGGAGTGCCGGTTCAGCCGGCCCGCAGCGCGAGCAGGGCGACGTCGTCCTCGCGCCGGTGCGCGGCGGCGAGCAGCCGGTCGCAGAGCAGGTCCAGAGGCACGCCCGGCCCGGCGGTGCCGAGGTGGGCGAGCAGCTCGGCCTGCCCCTCGTCGATCGGCTGGTCCCGGCGCTCGATCAGCCCGTCGGTGTGCAGCAGCAGCGTGTCGCCGGGGGCCAGCGTCAGCGTCCGGCCGGTGCGCCGGGGCGGGCGGGTCAGGCCGAGCAGCGGTCCGCGACCTTCCGCCACCGACACCGTGCCGTCGGCGCGCACCAGCAGCGGCGGCGGGTGTCCCGCGTTGCACCAGGAGACGCGGAGTCCGCCGGCGGCCGGGCGGACCCGGGCCAGCACGGCGGTGGCGACGGTCGGCATCCGCAGCCCGCCCATGGCCCGGTCGAGGTGGGCCACCAGGTCCTCCACCGGATCGTCCCGGCCGTACGCGTTGCCCCGCACCAGGTTGCGCAACTGCCCCATGGTGGCCGCCGCCTCGATGTCGTGCCCGGCGACGTCACCGATCGCGGCGATCACCTCGCCGTCGGGCTGGACGAAGGCGTCGTACCAGTCGCCGCCCACCTCGACCCGGTCGGCGGCCGGCAGGTAGCGGGCGGCCAGCTCCATCCCGGGCACGGCCGGCAGGCTCGGCAGCATGCTGTGCTGGAGCACCTCGGCGACGTGGCGCTGCTCCCCGTAGAGGCGGCTGTTGCCGACCGCCTGCCCGGCGCGTACCCCGATGTCCTGCGCGGTGCGCAGGTCGCTGACGTCGAAACCGCGCCGCGCGGGCCGGTTGACCAGCGTGACCGCCCCGATCACCCGGTCCCCGGCGGCGGTGATCGGCACGGTCAGGTGTGAACCGACGCCGAGCCGGTCGGCGAGCGGCACCAGCTCCGGGCGTGTGGCGCCGCGCGCCACGTCGTCCAGGTCGGCCGTGGCCCGCACCACCGGCCGCCCGGTGCGCAGCACCGACCGGATCTGCGACTCCGCGCTGAGCCCGGTGGTCAGCAGCTCGGCGAAACGGGCCAGGTCGGCCGCGCGCTCGGCGTCCCGGTGCAGGCCGGTGACAGTTCGCGGCCGGCCGGCCGGGTCCACGAGCGTGATCAGGCACCAGTCGGCGAGCAGCGGCACCATCGCGTGCCGGAGCCGGTCGACGGCGGTGGCCACGTCGAGCGTGCCGCCGAGCATCTCGCTCATCCCGGCCAGCATGGCGAGCCGGTCGTGCGCCTCCTCGGCGCGGCGGCGCGCCTCCTCGGCGCCCCGGACCGCGATGCGCAGCTGCAGCTCGGAGGAGCACGCGGCGGCCAGGTCGGCGAGCGTACGCAACTGTTCCCCGGTCCAGGCCCGGGGCTTGCTGTCGATCGCGCAGAGCGAGCCGAGCACCCGCCCGTCCAGGTCGGTCAGCGGCATGCCCGCGTACGCCACCACGCCCAGGTCCTCGACGGCCAGGTTGAGGGGCACCTGGAGGGAGAGGCGGGCGTCGGGCAGCACCAGGGGCATCTCGACGTCGACGACGTGCTGGCAGAACGAGTGGGTCAGCGGCGTCTCGCGGCGGGCCGCCCACGGCTCCGGCAGCCCGGTCGCGCCGGGGAAGAACTGACGGTCGGCGTCCACCAGGGAGACGAGCGCGACGGGCACGTCCAGCAGGTCGCCGACCAGCCGCGCGAACCTGTCGAAGGCCTCGTCCGGTACGGCGTCGAGCCGGGTCTCGTCGAGTGAGCGCAATCGGTCGGGATCAGCGAGCGCCGGAATCGGCACGGACACCCGTCCCCGGCCGTGCTCGCTCATCGCCACCCGCCCTCAGCAACCGGGAACGCCCGACCGGCATTCCGTCCTCGCTTATACCCCGCTGGGGCGCCACTCCATTCCCGGCGCGGTGTTCGTCACGGGTCACGCCGCGCCGGGAGGTCCGGGGCCGATATCGTCGGCGGTCGTGAAGGTATGGATCCCGCACTCCGAGGGCCGCAGACTGCTCGGCGAGCTGCCGCCCGGCGTCACCGTGGAGGTGCTGGACGACCCGCGGCGGCTTCCGTCGTCCCCGGCCGCGGTGCGGTTCTGGGTGCCGCCGTTCCTGTCCGGCCCGGACGCCGGCGCGCTCCTTGCCGAGCTGCCCGACGTCGAGGTGGTGCAACTGCTCTCCGCCGGGGCGGACGCCTGGGTGGGCCGGATCCCCGACGGTGTGACGCTCTGCGACGCCCGGGGCGTGCACGACTCGCCCACCGCCGAGTGGGTGGTCGCCGCGATCCTCGCCTCGCTGCGCGGGTTCGCGCCGCTGGCCCGCGCGCAGGCGCGGCGCGAGTGGGCGTACGACGAGGTGGCTCCGACCGACGAGCTGGCCGGCAAGCGGGTGCTGATCGTCGGTGCCGGCTCGATCGGCACCGCGGTACGCGACCGGCTCGCCCCGTTCGAGGTGAGCTTCACGCTGGTGGCCCGTACGCCGCGCCCCGAACAGGGCGTACACGGCGTGGACGAGCTGCCCGCGCTGCTGCCCGAGGCGGACGTGGTGGTGCTGCTGGTGCCGCTGACCGAACAGACCCGGGGCATGGTCGACGAGCGCTTCCTCGCCGCGATGCCGGACGGCGCGCTGCTCGTCAACGCCGCCCGTGGGCCGGTGGCCAGTACGACGGCGCTTGTGGCCGAGCTGACCTCGGGCCGCCTGCGCGTGGCGATGGACGTCACCGACCCGGAGCCACTGCCCGCCGACCATCCCCTGTGGGAGCTGCCGAACGTGCTGCTCACCCCGCACGTCGCCGGCTCGGTACGCGGACTGCTGCCCCGCGCGTACCGGCTGGTGGGTGAGCAGTTGCGCCGGTACGCGGCCGGGGAGGAGCTGACGAACCGGGTGGTCGACGGCTACTGAACTCTGCTTACCGATCGCCTTCGGCGTCCGGTAGCTCCTGCCCGGTGACGGCGATCAGCCGGGGCAGTTCGGTGGCGCGTACCGCAGGCAGCACCACCACCTCGCCGTCGTCGAGCCGGGCGACGGCCCTTCCCCTGCGATCACCGGCGAGTTCGGCGACCCGGTTCCACGGCACCCGGCGCTGCCCGGCGAGCGCCCGCAGCCGCAGCTCGCGGGCGTCGGCATCGGTGCCGGCCCGCCACGCCCAGACCACGACGGCGAGCGGCACGAGCAACACCCAGAGCAGCCACCAGCGGGCACTGGCCACTGGCAGCGCGCCGATGGTGGCGACGATCGCGGCGACCAGGATGGCCTGGTTGTGACGGAAACGGACGGTATCGGCGCGGCTCACCCCCCGATGATCCCATCCGGCCAGCCCACGCCGCCCCGCGGGCGTCTCTCTCCCCGACCTCCGGCCGGTGATCTTGGAGAGAGCGTCGCGGGCTCGGGGAGCTGGCGTGACTATTGATGTGATGGATGTCACTGGTGCGGTGACGTCACCGGGTGCTTCCGGGATCGTTTCTAGGCGTGGCCGCAGTGGTCCCCGCCGATGCGTCCTCGCCCGCCCGACACCGCACGTCGTACCGCGTACCGCAACCGCACCGCCCCGTGCCCCCTCACGAAGGCGACCGCCGTGCCCGTCCCCCCTCCCGCCGTCCTGCGCCTGCGGACAGCCCTGCCCGATGTCGCCGTGTCGCTCGCCGGCGCGGCCTTTCTCCTGGCCGGCGTCGCCGGTGCCCTGCCCGGTCCGGCAGCCGCCGCGCTCGCCGTCGCCGGAGGCTTCGCCCTCGCCTGTGTCCGGCTCGCCTGGCTGGCCGGAGCCGCCCCGGCAGACGAAGCGCCGGACCTCGCCGTGACGCACGGCGCGACGGCGCTCGCCCCGGTGACCGGGCGGCGGGCTCGCCGGGCCGCGCTGTCGCGCCGGGTCGCCGCGATCCTGGACGCCGCCGTCCTGGTCGCCGGGCTCACCGTCGCGGTGCTGCCGCTGAGCGACCCCGCGCATCGGCTGCCGATCGCACTGGCCGGGCTCTGCCTCACCGGTCCGCTGCACGTGACGGCCCTACTGCGCCTGCCCGGTCGGTCCCGGCTGTCCGGTCCGGAGCTGGTGCGCCGTACCGTCGACGTGCTCGCGCTCGGCGTCAGCCTGGTCTTCGCGGGCTGGATGCTGCTGCCCGGCGGTCCGGTGCCGGCCGTCGCCGGGGTCGCCGCGCCGGTCGGCGCGGTGGTGCTCGCCGTCCTGGCGGTGGCGGCGCTCGCCGAACGCCGCCGCCGGCCGGGCTCCGCCTGCTGCCACGCCGGAGCCGCGCTGACGCTCGGCGGGCTGACGCTACTCGTGGTGCTGCTCGCGTACGACGCGCCGGACCGGGCGCTGCCGATCGTCGCGGCGCCGCTGGTGGCCGGAGCGCTGCTCACAGCGGCCGGCGTCCGGCGTACCTCAGGCGGTGAACGGCCGGACCGGGACGTGGCGCCGGCCGCGTGGCCCCGCCTCACCGCGCCGGCCGGGGTCGCCGCGCTGGCCGCCGGGATCCACCTGGGTGCGGCCGGGGAGTTCAGCACCGGCGCGATGGCTCTGGGGCTGGCCGTCATCCCGCCGATCATGGTGGGTGAGCTGCTCGCCGCCGCCGACCAGCGCCGCCGGGTGCAGCGGTTCGCGGCCCGCGAGGCGTGGTTGCGGCGCCGGCTCGGCCCGGCCGCCGGGACGGCCGGGCCCGTGCTGCTGACACGTGCCGATCTGGTCCGGACGATGGCGCACCGCAGCGGCGGCGCCCTGCTCGTCGTCGACCTGCACGGTACGGGCGGGCCGGTGCTCACCGAGGCCGTACGCCGGCTGCGGGCGGGCGCCGAGCCGGACGATCTGGTCGCCCGGCTCGGCGACACCGAGTACGCGGTCCTCACCGACCTCGGTCCGGTGCTCGCGTACGCGCTCGGCCTGCGGCTGCTGGCGGCGTTGGCCGAGCCGTACCCCCGGCCCGGCGGGGTCGTCCGGCTGGGGGTGAGCGTCGGGCTGGCCGAGACCAGCGGCGGCGATCCGGAGGACGTGCTGCGCCAGGCGGACCTGGCCCGCCGCCGGGCGGTGCAGCTCGGCCGGGACCGGGTCGAGTGGTACGACGCCTACCTGGAGGAGCAACTGGTCCGCCGCCTGGACCTCGAGCGGGAGCTACCCGGCGCGGTGGCGCGCGGTGAGCTGGACCTGGTCTACCAGCCGGTGGTGGCGCTGGCGGACCGGATGCCGGTGGGCACCGAGGCGTTTCTGCGCTGGCGCAGCCCGGCGCTGGGCACCGTGCTGCCGGCCGAGCTGCTCCCGGTGGCGGCCGATCTCGATCTGACCGGCGAGATCGGGCGGTGGGTGCTGGACCGGGCCTGCCGCCAGCTCGCGGCGTGGTCGGAGGGCGGTCGCGAGTTGTGGATGGCGGTGAACGTGACGCCGCGGGAGCTGGTCGCGCCGGACTTCGTGGCGCGTACCGCCACCGCGCTGGCCGCGTACGACGTGGTGCCGGACCGGCTGGTGGTGGAGGTGTCCGAGCCGGTGGTGGGCGCCGAGTTGTCCACCGTGGTGCCCCGGCTGGCCGGTCTGCGGTCGATCGGCGTGCGGATCGCGCTCGACGACTTCCGGGCCGAGCACGCCTCGCTCGCTCAGCTCCGCCGGCTGCCGATCGACATGCTCAAGGTGGGGCCGCACCTGGTCGGTGCGGGCGGGGACGGGCGACGTCCGCTGATCGACGTGGTGGCGAACCTGGCCGACCGCCTCGGCGTGGAGCTGGTGGTGGAGGAGCTGGAGTCGGAGGGGCAGGTGGCCGGCGCGCGGCGGGCCGGCTGCCGGTACGGCCAGGGGTTCGCGCTGGCCCGCCCGGCGACCGCCGAGCGGGTCGAGGCGTGGTTCGAGGAGTACCCGTCCACCACCCGCTGAACTGAATCGGTTCAGCGGCTCGTCGGCCGCGGCGGGGCGGTGCTGCCGCGCGGCGTCAGGTGCGCCGTCTCGTCCTGCACGACGGCGGCCGGCTCACCCGCGATGACTGCGAGGAGCCGCCGGGCGGCGTGCGCACCGTACGCCGGGATGTCCCGGCCCAGCGCGGTGAGTGGCGGGTGCACCAGCCGGCAGAGCGGCGAGTCGTCCCAGGCCACGATGGACAGGTCGCCGGGCACGGTCAGGCCCATCTCCTGCGCCACGGAGAGTCCGGCGATCGCCATCACGTCGTTGTCGTAGATCACCGCGGTCGGCCGGCCGGGGGAGCTGAGCAGCCGGCGGGTGGCCCGCGCGCCCTCCTCTCCGGTGTAGTCGGACGAGACGGTGGTCGCCTCGTTGAGCCCGAGCCGCCGGCACACGTCCGTGAACGCCTCGGTGCGGATCTCGGTGTGCAGCAGCGAGGGCAGCCCGCCCACCCGGGCGATGCGCCGGTGGCCGAGCGCGACCAGGTACTCCACCGTCTCGGCCAGAGCCGCCGCGTCGTCGGCCCAGACGCTGGCCAGGCCGCCGGTGTGCCCGGGCCCGCCGATCACCACGGCCGGCAGTCGCAGTTCCTCCAGCGCCGGCACGCGCCGGTCGTCGGTGCGCAGGTCGCAGACGAGCACGCCGTCCACCCGGCGTTCGGCCCACCACCGCCGGTAGACCGCGATCTCGGCGTCCTGGTCGCTGACCACCTGGAGCGTCAGCGCGTACGAGCGGGCCGACAGTTCGGCCTCGACGCCGCTGATCAGCTCCATGAAGAACGGCTCGATGCCGAGTATCCGCGCGGGCCGGCACAGCGCCAGCCCGACCGCCTTGGCGGTGGCGCCCGACAGCGCGCGGGCGGCGCTGCTCGGGCGGAAACCGATCTCGGTGGCGATGGCGAGGATCCGCTGCCGGGTCGCCTCGGAGACACCGGGCTGGCCGTTGAGCGCGTACGACACCGCGCCCTTGGAGACCCCGGCGCGCCGGGCGACGTCGGCGATGGTCGGCCGCTTCACCGAAGCGTTCCTCCACTGTGTCCGGCCCTCGCGGGCGCTCGGCCGCCGGATCACCGGCCTCTGGTGACGCTACTGCACGCCGCGCCGGGCCGGGGTGCCGTCGGCGGTGGCAGTGGATGGCTCTCCGGCGCTCGCCGCTTGCGCGGTTCAGCCTGGAGCGCCGATCACCGGACGCCCGTTGACAGTCATGAATGAGAACCGTACGGTGGCTTCACTTATCCGGTTCAGTCGTCCGCGGAATCATGGTAGGCGCGGTGAAGTCGTGAGCCGTCGAACGCTGCTGCACGAGGGGTGGACGCTGCGGGCCGTGCCCGGTCCGGCGGCGCCGCCGGAGATCGCCGGGGTGGCGGTGCCGGCGACGGTGCCCGGCTGCGTGCACACCGACCTGCTCGCGGCCGGGCTCATCCCCGACCCGTACCGGGACGACAACGAGAACCGCCTCACCTGGATCGGCCGCACCGACTGGGTCTACCAGACCGCATTCTCCTGGCGGCCCGGCGACGACGAGCGGGTCGACCTGGTCTGCGCCGGCCTGGACACGGTCGCCACAGTGACGCTCAACGGCGTCGAGGTCGGCCGCACCGAGAACCAGCACCGCTCGTACCGCTTCGACGTCCGCGCGCTGCTGCGCCCGGACGGCAACACCCTCGCCGTACGCTTCGACTCCCCCTACCGGTACGCCGAGGCGCACCGGGAGCGGCTCGGCGACCGGCCCAACGCGTACCAGGAGCCGTTCCAGTTCATCCGCAAGACCGCCTGCAACTTCGGCTGGGACTGGGGACCGACGCTCGTCACCGCCGGCATCTGGCGCGACATCGGCCTGCACGCCTGGTCGACCGCCCGGTTCGCGTCGGTCCGGCCGCTGGTCACGGTGGTCGACGGCGTCGGCCGGGTCGAGCTGCACGTCGAGGTCGAACGGGCCGGCGACGAGCCGCTGACCGTCCGCGCCGCCGTCGCCGGGGTCGCGGCCGAGATCGCCGTACCGGCGGGGGAGCGGCCCGCCGTCGTGACGGTCACCGTCGCGGACCCCGCGCTGTGGTGGCCCATCGGGTACGGCGACCAGCCGCGGTACGACCTCGACGTGAGCCTGCACGGCGCCGACGGCCGGGAGCTGGACGCCGCGTCCCGGCGGATCGGGTTCCGCTCGGTACGGCTGGACACCACGCCCGACGCCCACGGCACCCCGTTCGCACTGCACGTCAACGACGTGCCGGTGTTCGTCAGGGGCGTCAACTGGATCCCCGACGACGCGTTTCCCGACCGGGTCACCCGGGAGCGCCTGGCCCAGCGGTTCGCGCAGGCGGCCGGCGCGCACGTCAACCTGCTGCGCGTCTGGGGCGGCGGCCGGTACGAGTCGGACGACTTCTACGACCTGGCCGACGAGTCGGGGTTGCTGGTGCAGCAGGACTTCCTGTTCGCCTGCGCCGCGTACCCGGAGGAGGAGCCGTTCCGCACCGAGGTCGAGGCGGAGGCACGGGAGCAGGTGACCCGGCTGGCCGGGCACCCCTCGCTGGTGCTGTGGACCGGCAACAACGAGAACATCTGGGGCTGGCACGACTGGGACTGGCAGGAGCCCCTGGCCGGGCGCACCTGGGGACGCGGCTACTACCTGGAGCTGCTCCCGGCGATCGTCGGCGAGCTGGATCCGACGGTGCCGTACTGGCCGGGCAGCCCGTGGTCCGGCAGCGAGGAGCTCCACCCCAACGACCCGGCGCACGGCACCACGCACATCTGGGACGTGTGGAACACCGACGACTACACGCGCTACCGGGACTACGTGCCCCGTTTCGTGGCCGAGTTCGGCTACCAGGCGCCGCCCGCGTACGCGACGCTGCGCCGGGCCCTCTCGGACGACCCGCTCGCGCACGACTCGCCCGGCATGGCGCACCACCAGAAGGCCGCCGACGGGGACCGCAAACTCCGGCGCGGGCTCGACGCCCACCTGCCGCCGCCCGCCGACTTCGACGACTGGCACTACCTCACCCAGCTCAACCAGGCCCGCGCCATCCAACTCGGCGTGGAGCACTTCCGCTCGCACCGCCCGGTCTGCGCCGGCACCGTCGTGTGGCAGCTGAACGACTGCTGGCCGGTCACCTCCTGGTCGGCGATCGACGGCGACGGCCGCCGCAAACCCCTGTGGTACGCGCTGCGCCGCGCCTACGCCGACCGGCTGCTCACCGTGCAGCCGCGCGACGGTGGGCCGGCGCTGGTCGCGGTGAACGAGACGGCCGACGCGTGGACCGGTCCGGCCACCGTCACCCGGCTGACAGTCACCGGGGAGCCGAGGGCGAAGACCTCGGTCGACCTCGACGTCCCGGCGTACTCCTCGGTGGTGCTGGCGCTGCCGGCGGAGGTGGCGCGGCCGGACGACGGCCGCGCCGAACTGCTCGTCGCGGACGCCGGGGACGGCGCGGAGCGGGCGCTGTGGTTCTTCGCCGAGGACCGCGACGTGCGGTGGCCGGCGGCGGAGTGGGACGCGAGTGTCGAGCCGGTTGACGGCGGCCTGCGGGTGCGGGTGACCGCGCGGACGGTGCTGCGCGACCTGACGCTGTTCGCGGACCGCCTCGACCCGGCCGCGCAGGTGGACCGGGCGCTGGTGACGCTGCTGCCGGGGGAGAGCGTGACGTTCACCGTGCGCGCCACCCGCCCGCTCGACGCCGCCGCGCTCACCTCCCGACCGGTGCTGCGCTGCGTCAACGACCTCACCCGAGGCGACGCCCATCTCCGTCGATTTGAAGACTTCTGCAAGTGCTAAAGTCTTCAGAGTCGTCGGAGGGTTGAGTCATGTCGGTGCCGCTGTACCAGGCGAAGGCGGAGCTGTTCCGGACCCTCGGGCACCCGGTCCGCATCCGGGTGCTCGAACTGCTCCAGGACGGGCCGAAGCCGGTACGCGACCTGCTCGCCGCCATCGACGTGGAAGCGTCGAACCTCTCCCAGCAGCTCGCCGTGCTGCGCCGCGCCGGCATGGTCACCTCCTACCGGGACGGCCCCCTGGTCATGTACGCGCTCAGCACCCCCGACGTGGCCGATCTGCTCGCCGCCGGGCGGCGCATTCTCGGCGCGGTCCTCACCGACCGGGACGCCCTGCTGGACGAGCTGCGGGCCTCCGGGGCGGACCGGTGAGCACGGCGGCGGCCGGTCGCCTTCGCGCCGCCGAGGTCGTGCGGCAGGCGGGCCGGCTGTTCGGCGGGCTGCTGCCCGGCCGGGCCGACTGGGCGGCCGTGCGCCGCTCGCCCCGGCGCGACCTGCTCGCCGGCCTCACGGTCGCCGTGGTGGCGCTGCCCCTGGCGCTCGCCTTCGGCGTCACCTCCGGGCTCGGCGCTCAGGCCGGCCTGGTCACCGCCGTGGTCGCCGGGGCCGTCGCGGCGATCTTCGGCGGCTCCAACCTCCAGGTCTCCGGCCCCACCGGGGCCATGACCGTCGTGCTGGTGCCGGTGGTGCAGCAGTTCGGCGCCGGTGGCGTGCTGATGGTGGGCGCGCTGGCCGGGCTGATCCTGATCGCGCTCGCCCTGGCCCGCCTCGGCCGGTACGTCCGCTACCTGCCGACTCCGGTGATCGAGGGCTTCACCGCCGGCATCGCCGTCGTCATCGCGCTGCAACAGGTGCCGGCCGCGCTCGGCGTCGCCGGGGCACACGGCGAGAAGGTGTGGGCGGTGGCCGCCGACGCGGTCGCCCGGTTCGCCGCGCATCCCCGGCCCACCGCGATCGCGGTGGCGCTCGGCGTGGCGGCGCTGATGCTGCTCGGCGGCCGGTGGCGGCCCGCCGTGCCGTTCTCCCTGGTCGGGGTGGCCGCCGCCACGATCCTCGCCGAGCTGGCCCCGATCGACCTGGCCCGGATCGGCGAGCTGCCGCAAGGGCTGCCCGCGCCGTCGCTGGCCTTCCTCGACTTCGGCGCGGTGGGCGTGCTGCTGCCGAGCGCCCTCGCCGTGGCCGCGCTCGCCGCCCTGGAGAGTCTGCTCTCCGCCACTGTGGCGGACGGCATGACGGTGGGCGAGCGGCACGACCCCGACCGGGAACTGTTCGGCCAGGGCCTGGCCAACCTCGCCTCCCCGGTGTTCGGCGGCATCCCGGCGACCGCCGCCATCGCCCGTACGGCGGTCAACGTCCGCGCCGGGGCGTCCTCGAAGCTCGCCGCGCTCACCCACGCGGTCGCCCTCGCCGCGATCGTGCTCGCCGCCGCCCCGCTCGTCGGCCGCATCCCGCTGGCCGCCCTGGCCGGGGTGCTGCTCGCCACCACCGTCCGGATGGTGGAGGCGGCCTCCCTGCTGGCGCTGATGCGGGCCACCCGGGCCGATGCGGTGGTGCTGGTGCTGACGTTCGCCGTCACTGTGATCTGGGACCTGGTGACAGCGGTGGTCGTCGGGCTCGCCGTCGCGGTCGTGCTGGCGCTGCGCGCGGTCGCCCGCAGCGCCAGGCTGGAACAGGTGCCGCTGGACACCGGCGAGCACAGCGCCGAGGAGCACGAGCTGCTCGCCGAGCACATCGTGGCGTACCGGCTGGACGGGCCGCTGTTCTTCGCCGCCGCGCACACCTTCCTGCTGGAGCTGGCCGAGGTGGCCGACGTGCGGGTGGTGATCCTGCGGATGTCCCGCGTCTCCACCATCGACGCCACCGGCGCCCAGGTGCTCGGCGACGCCATCGCCCGGCTGCGCGGCCGGGGGATCACGGTGCTGCTCTCCGGCATCACCCCGGGCCACGAGCAGGTGCTCAGCACGCTCGGCGTCGCCGAGGAGCTGCGCCGCGAGGGCCTGGTGTTCGCGGACACCCCGGCCGCGATCCGGTACGCCCGGGATGTCGCCCTCGCCGCGAGCCCCGCCTAGGCTGCGGTCCCTTCGATTGCCCGCCTGCGCACGCCGAAGACGACCAGGTAGCCGAGGATCCACACCTCGCCCACGGTGGCGGGCACCACCAGCAGGTCACCGGCGATGCCGGCGCCGGGGGCGAGGTACGCGACGAATGTCATGAGCACGTAGCCGACGCCACCGGCGACGAGGACCCAGCCGAGAGGGCGGGGCAGCCAGCCCGACCGGAGCACGCACCAGCCCATCGGCACCAGCCACAGGCCGAAGAAGAGCCCGCCCACCTCCCACAGGTTCCCGCTGACCAGGTAGAGAAGCTGGACGGTGCCGGCGTCGCCCGGCCCGCCGGTCGCCACCCCCAGGGCCGTCGCGAGCACGGCCGCGCTGCCGAGGATCGCGACGGCGTTGACGAGCCCGAAGGCGGCGATGCTGCCCGCGGCGGTGCTGTCGACAGTCCGGAACAGGCGGTGGAACCAGACCGCGGTGAGCGCCTGGGTGAGGACGACCAGCAGTTCGAGGGCGACGCCGACGCGTGCCAGCGACTCGTGGGCGACCAGGTTGGCGAGCGTCGCGCCCGCGTCGTCCGCGTCGAAGATCATCGGGCGGACGGTGAGGAACCCCAGCGCGCCGGTGACGGCGAGTCCGAGGTAGAACAGCCCGGTCACGCGGGCGGTACGGATCAGCTGGTGCATGGCGGCTCCTTGAGGGTGATCGACGTGCCGTGGCTGGTCGCCTTACGCCGTAAGGCCAACCATACGTTGTAAGGTCAAGGGGAGATGGGGAGCCGGATGGGAGCGAGGAAGCCTCGGGAGCCGCTGAGCCGCGAGCGGGCGCTGGCCAGCGCGATCGCCCTTGTCGACGCCGAAGGGATGGCGGCGCTCACGATGCGCCGACTCGCCGCCGAACTCGGCGTCGAGGCCATGTCGCTCTACCACCACCTGCCCGGCAAGGCCGGACTGCTCGACGGCCTCGTCGACGCCGTCGCCGCGGAGATCACCGCAGCCGCCGAGCGGGCCGAGTCGGACGCGCCCGGCGGGGACTGGCGAACCCGGCTGCGGCTGCGCTTCCTCGCCGCGCGCGCGGTCATGCTGCGGCACCCGTGGGCACCCGCGCTGCTCAGCTCCCGCCCGACCGTCCCCGCCGGGGTGTACGCCTACTACGACGGCATTCTCGCCACCCTCGTCGACGGCGGCTTCTCGTACCGGATCGCCCACCGGGCGCTGCACGCGTTCGGCAGCATGGCGCTCGGCTTCGCGCAGGAGGTGTTCCGGCCGGACGCGGGCGGGGCGGCCGACGCCGCAGCCGCGGAAGCGGAGATGATGGCGCTGGCCGAACGGCTGCCGCACCTGGCCGCGATGGTCGCCGCCGAGACGCACGACGCGGCCGATCCGACGCTCGGCTGGTGCGACTCTCAGACCGAGTTCGAGTTCACCCTCGACCTGCTCTTCGACGGCCTCGAACGTCACCTGCCGCGCTGACCCCGGCGGGTTCGGGCGGGTACCAGGGCGGTGAGTGGAACGCCCTGGGTGTCAAACGGTGCCGTAGACACCCATGACGTTCCACCCGACAGCGTTGGTCGGCAGGGCGGCGGGCGCTAGTTGGGCAGGGCGGCGAGGCCGGCCAGCAGCTCCCACCGCTCGGCCTCGGTGAGGACCGCGTACGCCGGCTCGTCGCGGCGGTCGGTGTCCGCCTCGATCGCCGCGCGCTCCGGTCCGTCCGGCAGCGCCCGGATCTCGTCGGCGGTCAGCCCGGCGGCCCGCCACGCGGCCCGGTGGGCGTCTGCGCGGTGGTGCCGCAGCGAGCCCAGCCGGGTGACGAGCAGCAGCGCCGGGGAGGCGTCCTCCGGCTCGTACGGCGGGGACATCGCCCGGAACACCGGCCCGCCGGTGGCCTGCGCGTGCGCCAGCACCCGGTCGGCGAGGTCGGCGAGGCGGGGCACGATGCCCAGGCCGGGCAGCACCCCGGGCAGCATCGCCCACAGTTCCTCGGCGGCCTCGCCGGTGGCCCGCTGCGCGAACAGCGTCAGCTCGCGGCCCAGGTCGGTGAGGTGCCAGGCGCCCTCGCCGTCCCGGACGACGATGCCCTGCGTCAGCTCCTCATCCATGCTGCCGGAGGTGTAGACCAGGCCGTCGGCCAGCGCCTCGGCGGGCATCGGCCGGGCCAGTACGCCGGAGAAGAAGCTGTTCTCCGCGCCGAGTGTGCAGCCCCGCTCGGCGTAGAACGCCTCCATCCGGGCGCGCGCTGCCCAGCGGGCGCCCACGTAGACCCGGTCGATCGCCGGCCGGACCAGTCGCGCGTAGCTCACCGTCGTCCCCACGCCGCCGGACCCTACCGACCAGGAGGCGTGCCGTGTGACCGAGTGGATGCGGCATCTGGCCGGATGAATGGGTGGCCCCTGTCCGGTGGAGGTCGCTAAAGTGGCGGCGGTTCAGCGGATCGACGGGCTTCCCCTTTGGGGCATGCCCCCACCGCACGAGATCTTCGTGCCTGGGGGCGGCTTCCGGATCTCGGACAGTGAGCGTTCGTCCTGGCAGCAGAGCCTTCCAGCGCTGTCCGCGCAACTCGTCGACGCGGGCCTCGGGGAACTCGACGTGCTCGTGGAGTGCCAATTGCCACGCAGCAGCAGGCGAACCGACGTCATCCTCGCTGGCATGGAGCCACTCTCCCGACGCCCGGCGTATCTCGTCGTGGAACTCAAACAGTGGAGCGCCGCGACGACCTACGACGAAGTCGAGAAGTTGGTCAAGGTGCCAGGCATGGCCGAGCCCCAGGTGCATCCTGCGGTGCAGGTCGAGAACTACTGCTCCTACCTGACCGACTTCCTGCCCATGTTCGACGAATCGCCTTACCGTGTGCACGGCCTGGCGTACCTGCACAACGCAGAGCAGGGGCACATCCCGGCGCTGACCGACGAGGACGATGAGGGCCGGAATCGCCGGCGGATGGTGTTCACCAGGGACCGTACCGGGGAGATGCGCCGCTATCTGAGCGGACGGTTCGCTCCCTGGCGGGACGAGGCGGCCGCGCAAACGTTGTTGACGGCCACAGTGAAGCCCAGTCGACAACTCCTCGCCTTCGGCGCGGACGAACTGGACAGCCGAGGGCATCTTGTCCTGCTCGACGAGCAACGCGCGGCATACGAACTGGTCATGCGCGGCGTGCGCTGGGCGGACCAGGGCCGGCGGAAGCGGGTGGTGCTGGTCGCGGGCGGGCCCGGCAGCGGCAAGAGCGCCATCGCGCTGACGCTCCTCACCGATCTGGCACGGGAAGGCCGTTCGGTTGCCCACGCGACCGGCTCCAAGGCGTTCCGGGAGAGCCTGCGGGAATACGCCCGGAGCCAGCCGCACAGCCCTGACCGCCGCATCGCACCGTTGTTCCACTACTTCAGGGACTTCATGGATGAGTCGGCAGACAGCCTGGATGTGTTGATCTGCGACGAGGCGCATCGGATCCGCGACCAGTCCTCTCGCGGCAACCGCCGAGGGCGGAAGCCGCAGGTTCGGGAACTCATCGAAGTGGCGAAGGTGCCGGTCTTCCTGCTCGACGACGACCAGGTGGTGCGACCTAACGAGGTGGGCAGCGTTGCGCTGATCCGTGATGCGGCGGAGCGGCTGGACCTGGAGGTCGACTTCGTTCATCTCGGGGCCCAGTTTCGCTGTGGTGGCAGCCCACGCTACGAACGATGGGTGTGCCACCTGCTGGGTCTTGCCGCAGGTCGTCCGTACCGCTGGAGCGGGGATGACTCCTTCCGGCTCGCCCTTGCCGACTCACCGGGTCAAATGGAGACGTTGCTACGCCGTACCCACAACCGGCAGGCGTCGGCGCGCATCTCGGCCGGTTTCTGCTGGCCGTGGACGGAGAAGCCGCGCGGCCTAGACCTCGTCCCGCACATTCGGATCGGATCTTGGTCGAAGCCGTGGAACGCGGCCGGTAAGCGCCCGCCCCGGGGCATTCCGTCGAGTTCCTTCTGGGCCATGGAGCGGGCCGGCTTCGAGCAGGTGGGATGCATCTATACGGCACAAGGCTTCGAGTACGACTGGTCGGGTGTCATTCTCGGCCCCGATCTGGTGTTCCGGAACGGCAGGCTGATCAGTCAACCGTCAGAGTCACATGACAGTGCCATCTTCGACCGGCTGAGGTTCCCCCCGGGATGTGGACACCGGGTTATGCCGCGATCTGTTGCAGCGTAGTCGGTGCGAGGGTCTGTTCGTAGTTGGTGGGGCTGAGGTAGCCGAGTGCGGAGTGGCGGCGTCGGTGGTTGTAGAAGGCGATCCAGCGGAACACGTCGCGGCGGGCGTCGGTCTCGGTGGCCCACTGTCGGTGGTCGACGTCGAGTTCGCGTTTGAGGGTGGCGAAGAACGCCTCGGCCAGGGCGTTGTCGTACGACGAGCCGATGCGCCCCATCGAGCGGCGCACGCCGTGGCGGCGGCAGGCGTCGGCGAAGTCGCTACTGCCGTATTGACTTCCGCGGTCGCTGTGGAAGATCACCCCGTCGACCCGGCCGCCGCGGGCGGCGACAGCCGCGTCGAGGGCGTCGATGACCAGTTCCGCGCGCATGTGGGTGTTGATCGACCAGCCGATCAGCCGGCGGGTGGCGATGTCGATGACCGTGGCCAGGTAGAGCCAGCCGGTCCCGACGCGTAGGTAGGTGATGTCGCCGCACCACCGCTGGTCCGGTGCGGCGGCGGTGAAGTCCCGGCCGATCAGGTCCGGCACCGGCGCAGCGGTCGGATCCGGGATGGTGGTGCGTTTGCGGCGGCGCAGGTGCCGGCCCACCACGTCGCGTTGCCGCATGATCCGCTCGACCCGCTTGCGGTTGACACGCACACCCCGCTCGTGCAGCTCGACGGCCACCCGAGGAGATCCGTAGGTGCCGCCGGAGTCGGCGTGCACTCGGCTGATCTGCTCGGCGAGGGCGTCCTCGGCGGCGGCGCGTGCCTGCCGGGCCGGCTCGCTGGCGCTCCAGCGGTAGAACCCGGAGCGGGAGACCGCCAGGACCCGGCACAGCCGCTTGACGCCGAACACGGCGCGGTGGGTGGAGATGAACCGGAAGCGGCTGGTCACCGATCCATCTCCTTGGCGAAATAGGCGGCTGCCTTGCGCAGGATCTCCTTCTCCTGCCGCAACTCCGCCACCTCACGCCGCAGCCGGGCGATCTCGGCGTCCTTGTCCGCCACCGACAACCCGTCCCCACCCGAGGCGGTCGCAGCGGCCCCGGTCCGGCGTTCGGCGGCGCGGACCCAGTTCCGCAGCGTCTCATGACTCATCCCGAGCTCACGAGCCACCTGGTTGATCGGCCGCTGCGACGAACGGACCAGGTCGACCGCGTCACGCCGGAACTCTTCCGTGTACTTCGATGGACGCCCCAACGGGGACACCCCTTCCTCTGGACCAACATCCAGTCTCAGGGTGTCCACATCTCAGGGGGAAGCCCAGGCGGCGGGGAATCGTGGCACGGGACGCAGATCGGCTCATCCGTAACACGTACAAGGTCCTGCTCACCCGCGGCATGCGCGGGACGCTGATCTACTCGGCGGACCCGGAGACGCAGCGGTTCCTGGCCTCGCTGGTGCCTCCCGCGCAGGTGCCGCGATCGCTCGTGGCTGACGGTGTACAGCGGGTGGGCGTGCGGCCGACGAAACCTCCTCCGCACCGGATCGGTCGTCCGGGCAGAATCTGCGCGCCTCGAGTACGGGCTCCGGTGGCTCTCACGGCGCAGGATGAGAAAAGGTGTCGGATTCTCGACTTTTTCGCTGTTCGGCGGCCGGTACCGTGCACCGGATCCAACACAGTTGAATACGTGGGGAGTGGCCGTCATGACTGCGCAGATTCGCCTGGTGCATCATGCGTGAGGACTCACCACGCTGGCAACAGATCAACCCCACTGCTTACCTGCATGAACAGGACGGCCTGCGGGAGTTGGCGTCGTACCTGCCGGACGCCGAGCCGTATCACGTCTGGGCCAACGTCGAGTTCGTCGGCACCGACGGCTCCATCAACGAGATCGACGCCCTGGTACTCACCCGCAGTGGCCTCTACGTGCTCGAACTCAAGCACTGGCAGGGCCGGATCTCGGGCGACGGCCAGCGGTGGCGGCATGGCCGATCCCACGTGGACAGCCCGCTGATCCTGACCAACCGCAAGGCCAAACGGCTGCGCAGCGTCATGCGCCAGTACGCTCCACCCGGGGCCCGGATCCCCTTCGTGCACGCGGCGGTATTCCTGCACGCCCGCAACATGCGCTGCGAGCTGGACGACATCGGGCGTCAGCACGTCTACGGCCTGGACGACAACAACAGCCAGTTGCCGAGTCTCAAGCAGATGCTGCTGGCGCCGCCGGCAGATTCCCGCCATCTCGTCGACGCGGTACGTGGCCGCCAGATCGTCGAGCTGGTGCGCGGTGCCAAGATTCGGCCATCGGTGGCCGAGCGGCGGGTCAACCAACTCATGCTGCACCAGCGGCCCTTCGCCGAGGGCATCGGCTGGCAGGACTTCCTCGCCGACCACACAGTGGACACCTCGCTGCTGCGACGGGTGCGGTTCTATCTGACCAGCCGCGCTGCGGAGGAGGACGTGCCGGCCATCCGGCGGGCCGCCGAACGTGAGTTCCGGCTGTTACAGGGCATCCACCACCCGGGTATCGCCCGCGCGCTGGACCTGGTGGACCACCCCTGGGGCCCGGCGGTGGTTTTCGACCACCGGCCCGAGTGGCAGCGACTCGACCAGTGGCTGGCCGAGCGAGACGGCCGGCTCCAACTGGCCCAGCGACTGCAACTGGTGCAGGATCTCGCCGAGATCGTGGGGCACGCGCACTCGCGTCGGCTGTCACACCGCTCGCTGAACCCCCGGGCGGTCTACGTCTGCGACCCGGACAGCGCCCGCCCCACGCTGGTGGTCACCGACTGGCAGACCGGTGGGCGGCTGCCCGGCACCCGGATGACCTCCCTCGGCTCGCCCACGGACCCGGCCTCGCTGGAGCTCTTCTTCGACGACTCGGTCCGGCGCTACCAGGCACCCGAGGCGGCAACCCTGGACGACCTGCCGGGCCATCAGCTCGACATGTTCTCCCTCGGGGCGCTGGCGTACCGGATCTTCACCGCCGTGGAGCCGGCAGCTTCGGCGGAGGAACTTGTCGCGGCGGTCGCCGGCGGTGGCCTGCGGCTGGACGCCGTCGCCGACGGCATGCCGACGGCGCTCGTCGAAATCGTCTACGACGCCACCAAAGGCGATCCGGGGTCGCGGATGCGGCGGGTCACCGACTTCCTCGCCGGCCTGGAGCTGGTCTGGGAGGAGCTGACCGCGCCGGAGCCGGAGCCGGTGGTGGATCCGTTGCGCGCCCACCGCGGTGACGTGCTCGACGGCGGGTTGACGGTGCTCGGCCGGCTGGGCAGCGGCTCCACGGCGGTCGCCCTGCTGGTGACCGAAGAGGCCGGGCCGGACCGGCGACCGGTGGTGCTGAAGGTCGCCAGGGACGAGCAGTACGCGGAGCGCTTCGCCGCCGAGGCCCGCGCCGTGGACAAGCTGCGGGACTCGCGAGTTGCCGCGCTGGTGCGTGGTCCGGTCAAGGTGGGCGGCCGGACCGCGCTACTGCTGGAGAACGCCGGCGAGCGCACTCTGGCCGAGGACCTGCGCGGTGGTCGGCTGGCGCTGGACCTGCTGGAACGGTACGGCCGGGACCTGCTGGAGATCGTCGCCTTCCTGGACGGGCAGGGTGTGTGGCACCGGGACATCAAACCGGCGAACCTGGCGTCCCGCCCTCGTCCGAAGGACAAGCAACCCCACCTGTGCGTCTTCGACTTCTCGCTGGCGGCGGTCCCCGCCGACCAGCTCACCGCCGGCACCACCGCCTACCTGGACCCGTTCCTCGGTCCGCCTCGCCGGCTGCGCTACGACGCCGCGGCCGAACGGTTCGCCGCCGCTGTGACGCTCTACGAGATGGCCACCGGGACACTGCCCCGCTGGGGCAACGGCGCCAACCCGGCCGCTATCAGCGACGAAGTCACCCTCGATCCGGCGGCCTTCGATCCCTCGGTCGCGGACCGTCTGGTCGCCTACTTCGCCAAGGCGTTGGCCCGGGACACGGCAGACCGGTTCGACACCCTCGACGAGATGACCGACGCGTGGCGGGCGGTGTTCCGGGAGATTCCCGAACCGGCGGTCCTCGCCAGCGACACCGGCGGGCTCGCACCGTTGAGCCGAGCCTCGTCGCTGGAGGCGGCCGAGTTGACCGCCCGCGCCCGGTCGGCGCTGGAGCGCCTCGGCATCGGCACCGTCGGCGAGTTGCTGGACGCCGAGCCCTCCGCGCTGACCCGGGCTCGGGGGGTGCCGGACGCCACCCGCAAGGAGATCCTCGCCCGGAGCCGGGAGCTACGTGAGCTCCTCGCCACCGTCGAGCCGCCGGTGCCCGGACGGCCGGACGCACAGCACGTCGAGGCGCTCTGCGCCACCCTGCTGCCTGCCGAGACCGCCCGGACCTCCTGGCACCGCACCGCGGTTCAGGTGTTGCTCGGTCAGGCCGCCGGCGAGGACGGTCACTACCTGCACTGGCCGTCCCAGGCGGATGTGGCACGGGTGGTCGGCAAACAGCAGCCGCAGATCTCCAACCTGTCGCGCCGGATCCTTACCCGCGACTGGCTGCCCAACCCGGCGCTCGGACTGGTCCGCGACGAGATCGTGGCGCTGCTGGACGCGCGGGGTGGGGTGGCGTCGAGCGAGGAGATCGCTGAGGCGCTGAACGTCACCCGTGGCTCCTACACCGCCGAGCCCAAGCGCACCGCGCAGGCCATCGGCCTGGTCCGCGCCGCTGTCGAGACGGAACTGGCCCGGGGCGGTGACGCGCGGCTGGCGATGCAGCGGCTACGCGGTGGGGACACCGTGCTCATCGGCCGCGAACCGGACGATCCCGCCACCGAGCGCACGGCCGACGATCTGCTCGGATACGTCACCCGCCTGGGTCGTCGGGCGGCGGTGCTGGCCGGCGCGGACCCACTGCCGAGCCGGAGTCGCGCCGTGGAGGAACTGCGGGCGCTGGAGCGTCCCCCGGCCGGTATGCCGCCGTTGAGCGAGGCCCGGCTGCTTCAGCTCGCCGCCGCCGGCAGCGGCGGCGAGGCCGCGGTCAACGCGCAGGGCCAGCTCTACCCGGCCGAGCGGATGGCCGCCGAGCGCGCGCTGCGCCTGGCCGCCGGCGCGCTCGTGGGCCAGAAGCTCGACCCCGAGACGGTACGCGCCAGAGTGCGTGCCCGGTTCCCGCGTGCTCAGGAACTACCGCCACGACCGAAGCTGGACGAACTGCTGCGGGAGATCCCGCTGTTCTGGGACGCGAGCACCGGCCGTTACGTCCCGCCGGACCGCACCTCGTCGCTGACCGGTACCCGCTCGGTCAGCACAGTCGGGCCGATCCTGGCGCCGGGCGCCGCCGCGCGGGCCCGTCGCCGTCTCGCCGACGTGATCGACCGGCGCGGCTTTCTGGTGGCGCTGACGTCGATCCGGCGGCCGGGCCGCGCCCGGCAGGCCCTGCTGGACCGCTACGACCTCACCGAGGTCGACGTGACGGCGGTCATGCTGGAGCGGTTCCGCGCGCTCGGCTTCCCTTGGGAGACGATCGTCGCCGCCGACACCGGCTCGCCGACCGACGCTGATTTCCGCTCTCTTGTGGAGCTCTTCCAGCACGAGGTGATGCCGGCGATCCGGACCGCGCTGGCCGAAACCGACCGCCCGGTGCTGATCACCGAGGCCGGGCCGCTGGCCCGCTACCAGCAGTTGCAGGTGGTCCAGGAGTTGGCCGACCCGACCCGCCCCCGTCCGGCCGCCCGGTTGCTGCTGGTGCCGGTGCGCCGCACCGAGCCGCTGCTGCTCGACGGGCAGCAGCTTCCGCTCACCTCGCCGGCCAGCCAGTCGCTGTGGCTGCCGGACGAGTGGGACACCCCCATTCTGGAGAGGACCGCCCCCCGATGATTCCGCTGAAGGCGCTGCAGACCCAGGTCACCGCGCTCACCGACAACCTGCGTGGGCAGGTCGCCGCGGACTCCGAGCTGGAGTCGTCGCTGCGCAAGGAACACGCCCAGGCGACCGAGGCCCGGCGTACGGCGGGCACATTCGAGACCTGGCTGGACGACGTCGTGGACCAGGCGGCGGTGGCCTGGGTGCTCGGCTGCGTATTCGTCCGCTTCTGTGAGGACAACGAGCTGGTCGAGCCGCTCTGGATCGGCGGCCCGGAGCCGGTCGCGCCGGCCGGCCGGGCCATGCAGCACCGCCAGCAGCACCTGATCGACAACCCGCGGCACAACGACCGGCACTGGTTGCGCGAGGCGTTCACCTACCTGCGCGGGCTGCGCGCCACCGGCAAGATCTTCGACGAGCACAACCCGGTGTGGCGGTTCGACATCTCCGGCGCGGCGGCGGAGAAGCTGTCGGAGTTCTTCCGGCGAGGGCCGGGTCTGGTGTCGCTGCGCGTCGACGACCTCAACACCCGCTTCCTGGGCGACCTCTACCAGGATCTGTCGACGCACGCCAAGAAGACGTACGCCCTGTTGCAGACGCCGGATTTCGTCGAGGAGTTCATCCTCGACCGCACGTTCGAGCCGGCGGTGCGCGAGTTCGGCCTACCGGAGACGTCGGTCATCGACCCGACCTGCGGATCGGGGCACTTCCTGCTGGGCGCGTTCGGTCGGCTGGTGCGCAAGTGGCGGGAGCGCGAGCCCGCCACCGACATCCGAGTGCTGGTGGAGCGGGCGCTCGGCCAGGTGACCGGGGTGGACATCAACCCGTTCGCCGTGGCGATCGCCCGGTTCCGGCTGCTCACCGCCGCGATGCAGGAGTGCGGCCTGGCGTCCCTGGAGCGAATTCCTTCCTGGTCTGTCAGAGTGGCTACCGGTGATTCGTTGCTGCAATGGGGGCGCTCGTCCCGAGCGCAGGGCGATCTGCTGGCTGCGCTTGAGGGACGGAACGCCTTCGCCTACGTCAGCGAAGACGCGGACCTGCTCGCCGACTATCTGCGCGAGGGGCAGTACACGGTGGTGGTCGGCAACCCGCCGTACATCACGGTTGCGGATCCGGCCCGCAACAAGCTCTACCGTGACACCTATCCCGACGTGTGTCACCGGCAGTACGCGCTGACGGTGCCGTTCGCCAAGCGCTTCTTTGATCTGGCCAGGCGAGGTGACGCGCACGGCGACGGGGCGGGCCACGTGGGCCAGATCACCGGAAATGCCTTCATGAAGCGTGAGTTCGGCAAAAAGCTGGTCGAGGACTACTTCGCTTCCAAAGTCGAACTGACTGAGGTCATCGACACTTCGGGCGCATACATCCCTGGGCACGGCACGCCGACCGTCATCTTGATCGGCCGCCCCCGAGACCGGGGGGTTTCCTCGACTGTTCTTACTGTTCTGGGCGTTCGAGGGGAACCAGCCCAGCCGGTAAATCCCGCTGCAGGGCTGGTGTGGTCCGCGATCAGGGCAGGCGTTGATGATCCTTCTGTCCATTCCGAGTGGGTGAGTGTCACCGACCTGCCGCGCGACAGGCTCGCTCGTCACCCCTGGAGCCTCAGCGGAGGTGGGGCAGGTGACCTGACCGCCGACATCGAGGCGGGGACGGTCAAGATGTCAAACGTCATCGACCTGCCTGTCGGACGGGCCATCAGAGCCGGGGCTGATGAGGCCTTTATGCGACCGCTAGGTCGAAAGCTCCGAACCGCCGCCAGCCCTCGAGCACTGCGTCCGCTAGTGATCGGCGAGGTCGTGCGGGACTGGGACTCTTCTCCCGAGGACACGATCTGGTACCCCTACGACACGTCCCTGGACGGGGCAGGGCTCGCGGTCGAGTTGTGGCCTTGGCGTTCCATGCTTGCCGCGAGGCGGACGTTTCAGGGCAGCATGGCTGATGCCGGACTTCGCTGGTGGGATTATCACCAGCACACCGCTTCCGCCTACCGAACCCCACTGTCGGTTGTCTTTGCCTTTGTGGCAACGCATAACCACTTCGTGCTGGACCGGGGTGGGAAGGTCTTCAACCGGTCGGCGCCGGTGATCAAGTTGCCGGAGGGGGCGACGGAGGACGACCACCTGCGGCTGCTCGGGGTGCTGAACAGCTCCACCGCCTGCTTCTGGCTCAAGCAGGTCAGCTACCCGAAGGGAGGGGACCCAATAGGGGCTGATGGAGCAAGGGTGAGCGCCGAGTCATGGTCCGATCGCTACGAGTTCACCGGGACGAAGCTTCAGGAGTTTCCGCTGCCTTCGGCGTACCCGTTGGAGCGGGCGCGGCTGCTCGACTCGCTGGCGCAGCGGCTCGCCGGCCTGACCCCAGCGGCGGTTGCGGAGTCCGGGGTGCCGACCCGGGAGCGACTGGCGGCGGCGCACACCGACTACGACGAGACCCGGGCCCGGATGATCGCGTTGCAGGAGGAGCTGGACTGGGAGGTCTACCGGCTCTACGGGCTGCGTGACGACGACCTGACCTGCGCCGAGCCGCCGCGGCTCGCGTTGGGGGAGCGGGCGTTCGAGATCGTGCTTGCGCGACGGATGGCGGCCGGTGAGGTGGAGACGCAGTGGTTCGCGCGGCACGGGTCGACTCCGATCACGGAGCTTCCGGCGCACTGGCCGGACGACTACCGGGCGCTGGTGCAGCGGCGGATCGAGGCGATCGAGTCCGACCGGAACATCGCATTGATCGAGCGGCCGGAGTGCAAGCGGAGGTGGGCCACCCAAGGCTGGGACGCCATGCAGGCCAAGGCGCTGCGAGACTGGCTGCTCGACCGGTTGGAGGCACCCGAGCTGTGGGGCGACCGGCCGATACCGCAGTCGGTGGCGCAGCTCGCGGACGGGGTACGCCACGACGGCGACTTCCGCGCGGTGCTGGAGTTGTGGACCGGCCGCGACGATTACGACCTGACGAAGGCGCTGGCGAGGCTGGTCGCGGACGAGCACGTCCCCTTCCTGCCCG
Organism: Micromonospora sp. NPDC005257; assembly: GCF_042872445.1. Classification (NCBI taxonomy): domain Bacteria; kingdom Bacillati; phylum Actinomycetota; class Actinomycetes; order Micromonosporales; family Micromonosporaceae; genus Micromonospora; species Micromonospora sp. NPDC005257. The sequence continues at coordinate 49,236 of NZ_JBIAKL010000020.1, forward strand.
CCTACCGCTACAAGCCGTCCGGCTTGCGAAAGCGCGCGCAGTGGGAGCGGACCTGGGCGCAGCAGCGGCTGGAGGACGCGGGCGAGGACGTGGACATCAAGGTGCCGCCGAAGTACACGTCGGCAGACTTCGCCAAGCCGTCCTACTGGCGGGCGCGCGGCAAGCTCGACGTGCCGAAGGAGCGCTTCATCTCGTACCCGAAGGCGGGTCGCGAGGGTGGCGGTACGGAACTGCTCGGCTGGGCGGGGTGGGACCACCTCGCCCAGGCCCAGGCGCTGGCGACCGTTTATTTGGATCGCAAGCTGCAGGCTGCGTGGCCTGCGGAACGCCTGCTGCCGTTGCTGGCGGGCATCGCGGAGCTGGAGCCGTGGCTGCACCAGTGGCACACCGAGGAGCGGCCCGACTTCCCCGGCTCGCCAGCCCAGTTCTTCACCGACCTCATCGACGCCGAGGTTGCCCAGCTCGGCAAGGACCGCCAAGCTCTGGCCAGAAAGGATGAGCGGTAGCGAACTTTTCGGCCTGATCGAGCCTTTTGGGAGATCCTCGGGACGCCGACGTGTAAGGGATGCCACGCGTACGGATCACTGGTACTTTGGTACTCGGGTACCTGACCACCGGGAGGGGAGTCATGGCTGCCGCCGCCACGCCGATCAAGGTGGACACGCAAACTGACCAGCTAATCTCGCACGCAGCGCACTTTCTCGGCCGTTCTAAGAAGGATGTCGTAGATGCTGCAGTGCGTGAATACATCGAGAACCACCGCACGGAAATCCGATCCGCAGTGACTGATGCGCTTCGTCAGCTAGATGGGTCCGTCGCAAGCTCTGTCGCACTTCTGACAGGACTGTCCCGCGCGGAGCTCGATGAAGTGGGCGGATTCTCTGACGCCGAGTGAGATGAAGAGAATCGGCGAAACATGGACCTCGCTTGCTTCAGTCACGCTGAGACATTGGCTAAAATCCTCGAGTGATTGAGGTGATCTCAGCAACGCGTAAGGGTTGATTGGTGCGACACGGACGAAGGCGGCGAGTCGGGCGGCAGTGGAAACAGGCGTGGAGCCATCGAT
>NZ_JBIAKL010000021.1:0-46291 GCF_042872445.1 Micromonospora sp. NPDC005257
GCCCGGTAACATTCCGAACCCGGAAGCTAAGCCCTCCAGCGCCGATGGTACTGCACTCGGGAGGGTGTGGGAGAGTAGGACACCGCCGGACAAACTTCCAGTCGAGGGCCGCCCCAGCAGGGGCGGCCCTCGACTGCGTTAGCGTTCTCGGCGGAAACGCCATCAGGAAGGATGTACCTGTGAGTTCAGGACCGCAGGGCGGGGACCGCCCCCGTCGTTACGAGGATCGCGCCGACCGCGGCCAGGGGCGTGGTGACGCCGGCCGCGACGGTCGTCGCGATGACCGTCCCTCGTACCGGGGCGGCCGCGACGACCGCCCCGGCGGCTTCCGTGGTGGCGACCGCGACAGCGGCGGCCGTGGTGGTGACCGTCGCGAGGGCGGTTTCCGTGGTGGTGACCGCCGTGAGGGCGGTGCCCGCGAGGGTGGCTTCCGCGGTGGCGACCGCCGTGAGGGCGGTTTCCGTGGCGGCGACCGCGACAGCGGCGCCCGTGGTGGTGACCGTCGCGAGGGCGGTTTCCGTGGTGGCGACCGTGACAGCGGCTTCCGGAGTGGAAGCCGTCCGGGCGGCGACCGTGAGGGTGGCTTCCGTGGTGGTGACCGTCGTGAGGGCGGTGCCCGCGAGGGTGGCTTCCGTGGCGGTGACCGCCGTGAGGGCGGCGGCTTCGGCGGTGGTGACCGCCGTGAGGGCGGTTTCCGTGGCGGTGACCGTCGTGAGGGCGGTTTCCGTGGTGGCGACCGTCGTGAGGGCGGTTTCCGTGGTGGCGACCGTGACAGCGGCTTCCGGAGTGGAAGCCGTCCGGGCGGCGACCGTGAGGGTGGCTTCCGTGGTGGCGACCGTCGTGAAGGCGGTGCCCGCGAGGGTGGCTTCCGCGGCGGTGACCGCCGTGAGGGCGGTTTCCGTGGCGGTGACCGTCGTGAGGGCGGTTTCCGTGGTGGCGACCGCGACAGCGGCTTCCGGAGTGGAAGCCGCCCGGGCGGCGACCGTGAGGGTGGCTTCCGTGGTGGCGACCGTCGCGAGGGTGGCTTCCGTGGCGGTGACCGCCGTGAGGGCGGCGGCTTCGGCGGTGGTGACCGCCGCGAGGGTGGCTTCCGTGGTGGCGACCGCCGCGAGGGCGGCGCCCGCGAGGGTGGCTTCCGCGGCGGGGATCGTCGTGAAGGTGGCTTCGCCGGTGGTGACCGCCGCGAGGGTGGCTTCCGTGGCGGTGACCGTGATGGAGGCTTCCGCGGCGGTGAGCGTCGTGAGAGCGGATTCCGCGGTGGTGACCGTGAGGGCGGTTTCCGGGGCGGTGAGCGTCGTGAGGGTGGTGCCCGCGAAGGCGGTTTCCGCGGTGGCGCCCGCGAAGGCGGTTTCCGCGGTGGCGACCGTGACGGTGGCTTCCGGAGTGGGAGCCGCGCGGGGGGCGACCGTCGTGAGGGTGGCTTCCGCGGCGGTGACCGTGAGGGCGGTTTCCGGGGCGGTGAGCGTCGTGAGGGTGGTGCCCGCGAGGGCGGCTTCCGCGGTGGTGACCGTCGTGAAGGCGGCTTCCGCGGCGGCGACCGCGACGGAGGCTTCCGCGGTGGGGACCGTCGCGAGGGCGGCTTCCGCGGTGGTGACCGTGAGGGCGGTTTCCGGGGCGGGGACCGTCGCGAGGGTGGCACCCGCGAAGGCGGCTTCCGCGGTGGAGACCGCGACGGAGGCTTCCGTGGTGGGGACCGTCGTGAGGGCGGCCACCAGGGTGACAACCGCCGGCAGGGCTACGCCGGTGGCGAGCGCCGCGACGACGGGTTCCGCGGCGGTGACCGCGACCGTGGCTTCCGGCGCGACGACCGGAGTGATGACCGGCGGCCGGGCGGTTCCCGGGGCGAGCGCGACGGTGAGCGCCGCGGCTACGGCGACCGGCCGGGTGGCGACGACCGCCGCGGCAACTACGGCCCGCAGCGGGAGCGCCGGGACGAGCAGGGCGAGGGGCGTACCGGTGAGGCGCCGGAGCTGCCGGACGACGTTGTCGCGAGCGACCTCGACACGGCCGTGCGGGCGGAGCTGCTCTCCCTCGCCAAGCCGGTGGCGGAGACTGTCGCCCGGCACCTGGTCGCGACCGGTCTGCTGATCGACGAGGACCCGACGCTCGCGCTGGCGCACGCCATGGCGGCCCGCCGGCTCGCCTCGCGGATCGCCGCCGTGCGGGAGGCCGTGGGGCTGGCCGCGTACCACGCGGGCGAGTGGCAGACCGCTATCGCCGAGCTGCGGACGTACCACCGGATGAGCGGGCTGCAGAGCCACCTGGCGGTGCTGGCCGACTGCGAGCGGGCGCTGGGCCGGTCGGAGCGGGCCATCGACCTGTTCCGCGGCGCCGACCGCGACAAGCTCGACCAGGCCGTCGCGATCGAGCTGCTGATCGTGGCCGCCGGGGCCCGTGGCGACCTCGGGCAGAAGGACGCCGCGGTGGCGATGCTCCAGGTCCGCGAGCTCAGCGGCGACTCGACCGAGCCGTGGGCGGCGCGGCTGCGCTACGCGTACGCGGACGCCCTGCTGGCGGTGGGCCGGCGCGAGGAGGCGCGGGAGTGGTTCTCCCGGGCCGCCGACGTCGACTCCGAGGGAGAGACCGACGCCGCCGAGCGGCTGCTGGAGCTGGACGGCGTGGTCATCGAGGGCGATGAGGAGCCGGAGGACGACGCGGACGCGTCCGAGCCGTCGGCCGAGGCCGCCCGCGGCGAGGACGACCTCGACGACGACGAGGACGGCGACGACCTCGACGGCGACGACCTCGACGACGACGACCTCGACGACGACGAGGACGGCGACGACCTCGACGACGACGACCTCGACGACGACGAGGATGACGACGACGATGACGACGACGATGACGACGATGACGACGATGACGACGACGATGAGGACGATGACGATGACGACGACGAGCGGCTGAGCAACGACGACTCCGTCTCGGGTGCGGGCGGGGACGCGGCGCGGGCCGGCTACCGGGACCGGGACGCCGGCGACCTGGACGACGACGCGCTGACCGACGCCGAGGCCGGCTCGTTCGCCGCCGGCGCCACGACGGCCGACGCCGAGGCGCCGACCACGCCGGCCACGACCACGCCGGACACCGGCGCCGTGACCGCAGACGGACCGGCGCCCGACGTCACCCCGGCGGACGAGGCCGTCCGGCCCGCGCCGGGCGACGCCGCGGCCGGCGAGGGCGAGGCCGGCGAGGGCGAGGCGGCGGAGCGCCGATGACCGGGTACGCCGGTGACACCGCCTCCGGCGCGGATCGGGGAGAACCCGACCGCGCCGGGGCGGGCGGTCGGCTGGTCGACGCGTACTCGCTCGTGGTCTTCGACCTCGACGGCGTCATCTACCTGATCGACCGGCCCATCCCCGGCGCGGTCGAGGCGGTCGGCCGGCTGCACGCCGAGGGGCGCGCGGTCGCGTACGCGACGAACAACGCCTCCCGCCGCTCCAGCGAGGTGGCCGACCTGCTCACCGGCATGGGCGTCGCGGCCCGGCCGGCGGAGGTGCTCACCTCCGCGGCCGCCACCGCCGAACTGCTCCGTGACCGGCTGCCCGAAGGTTCACCAGTGCTCGTGGTCGGTGCGGAAGCGCTGCGCGCGGAGCTGCGCGCGGTGGGCCTGCGGCCGGTGTCCACGGCCGACGAGGAGCCCGCCGCGGTGGCCCAGGGCTACGGCCCGCAGGTCGGCTGGTCCGACCTGGCCGAGGCGTCCCTCGCGGTACGCGCGGGCGCCCCCTGGTACGCCACGAACACCGACCGCACCCTGCCCAGCCCGCGCGGCCCGCTGCCGGGCAACGGCTCGCTCGTCGCGGTGCTGCGTACCGCGCTGGGCCGCGACCCCGACGTGGTGGTGGGCAAGCCGGAGCCGGCGCTGTTCACCACCGCCGCGCGGCGGGCCGGGACCGGGCGCACCCTCGTGGTGGGCGATCGGCTGGACACCGACATCGAGGGCGCCCGCCGGGCCGGGCTGGACAGCCTGCTGGTGCTCACCGGCGTCAGCGACGCCGCCGAGTTGCTGGCCGCACCGCAGGAGCGTCGCCCCGCGTACGTCTCGTTCGACCTGGCGGGTCTGTTCGACCCGGCCGCGGTGGTGGCCGTGCCGGGCCGGGAGAACGCGGGCGGCTGGTCGGTGACGGAGTCCGGCGGGAATCTCGTGCTCGACGGCGCGGGACCGCCGCTGGAAGCGCTGGCGGCGCTCTGCGGAGTGGCCTGGTCGACGGCGTGCGGGCCGCGGGTGCGGGCGCAGTCCCCGGCGGCGGCCGAAGCGCTCGCCGCGTTCGGCCTCGACGACTGAGGCGCCGGCCGCTCAGAGCAGCTTGCGGAGCTTCATCAGGTCGAACGGGTTCGCCTTGATCGAGACCCGCCGGGAGGCCACCGCCGACATCACGTCGAGCCGGCCGTTCACCAGCGCGACGAGATCGTCGCTGCCGGTGCTCAGCGCGATCTTCGCCTTCGGGTCGTCGCCGTCGGCCAGGTCGACCAGCCGGCCACCCTCCAGCCGCCCGTGGAACGCGGTGCCGAGATCGGTGATCCGGCAGGCCAGGGTGCGGTCGAGGTCGATGCGCCCCTGCGCCTCGGCGTTGCGGTCCAGCCGCGCGGCCAGGTCCTGCAACGCCTGCCGGCACTCGTCCACGCTGGCCACATCGTCTCCTCACCATGAACCACGCCGTTCCCGGCACCGTACCGCAATGGGACGTCCGGGGTGCCCGGTAGCGTGGCACCTGCACACCTCGCCCCGCGGAAGGACTCAGGCATGCAGGACGCGTGGCGCGCCTACCTCGAGCTGGCCATGGGCCTGACGGAGGCGCCCCGGAAGAAGGCACAGGACGCGGTCATGCGCGTCGTCGGCCAGGGCGGCGCGACCGCCGCCCAGATCCAGACGCTCGCCGAGGAACTGGTGGCGACCGGCCTGGCGAACCGGGAGTCGCTGACCAAGCTGGTCCGCTTCGAGGTGGACCGGGCACTGGGCGCGGTCGGGTTGGCCACCGCCGACGAGGTTGCCGAGCTGACCCGCCGGGTGCACGACCTGGAGCGGCAGTTGCGCGAGGCGCGCGGCCACCTCGGGCCGGGCGACACGCCGCCCGCCGGAGCGTCCGAGCCCGCCGCCACACCGGCCGCACCACCGTCCGGCGCGACCGCACCGCAGAGCGAGCCGTCCAGCGTCGGCTCGGCCGGCGCCGAGCCGTCGAATGCGGCGCAGTCCGGGGCCGGGCAGCCGAAGACCGGATCGCCCGCCGCCGAGTCCTCGCTCGCGACGACGCCGACGAAGGCCCCCGCGCCGACGCCGACGAAGGCGGTGGCGAAGAAGACGGTGGCCAAGAAGGCGATCGCGAAGAAGCCGCCCGCCACCGTGGCCCGTACCCCTGCCGACGATTTGCCCGCCGCGCCCGCCCGGCCGGCGAAGAAGGCCACCGGGCGCCGGGCGGCCGGCTCGTGACCGCGCCCCGGCCCGGGCCGCCGCCGGGCCCGCGGCCCGGGCCGCCCCCGGGGGCACGCCCCGCGCCGGTCGAGGAGGTCGGCGAGGCGCGGCACCCGGCGGTGGACGCCGCGGTGCTCGGCATGGCCAACGCCGAGGCGCTCGCGCCGGCCGACCAGATCGCCCAGTACGAGGCGGCGTACGAGACGCTGCGCGAAACCCTCGCCACCATCGACCAGGCCTGAGCAGAGGCGGAGACACACCTGATGGCTCGTCGTACCCGGCTGGACGCCGAACTGGTCCGGCGCGGCCTGGCCCGCTCCCGGGAGCAGGCCGCCGCGCTCGTGGAGGCCGGTCGCGTCCAGCTGCGCGGAGTGCCGGCGCGGAAGGCCGCGGCGATGGTCGACCCGGCCGACCCGCTGCTGGTCACCGGCGAGGATCCGGCGCAGGAGTACGTCTCCCGGGGCGGCCACAAGCTGGCCGGCGCGCTCGCCGCGTTCGCCCCCGGCGGGCTGACCGTCACGGGCAGGCGCTGCCTGGACGCCGGCGCGTCGACTGGCGGTTTCACCGACGTGCTGCTGCGCGGCGGCGCCGCCGAGGTGGTCGCCGTGGACGTCGGCTACGGGCAGCTCGCCTGGTCGCTGCGGACCGACGAGCGGGTCCGGGTGTTCGAGCGCACGAACGTGCGTACGCTCACGCCGGAGGCGATCGGCGGCCCGGTCGACCTGACGGTGGCCGACCTGTCGTTCATCTCACTGCGTCTGGTGCTGCCCGCGCTGGCCGCGTGCACCGGCCCCGGCGGTGACCTGGCGCTGATGGTCAAGCCGCAGTTCGAGGTCGGCAAGGAGCGCGTCGGCGCCGGCGGCGTGGTCCGCGATCCGGCGCTGCGGGCGGAGGCGGTGCTCGACGTGGCCGCGGCGGCCGCCGGGCTCGGCCTCGGCCTCGCCGGTGTGGCGGCCAGCCCGCTGCCCGGCCCGAGCGGCAACGTCGAGTTCTTCGTATGGTTGCGCGGGGACGCGCCCGCCGCGGACCCGGAGCGGGTCCGCGCGGTGGTGGCCGCCGGCCCGCAGGGCGCCGCCGCGACGGCGGCCACGACCGAGGAGGTGTCCGGGTGAGCCGTACCGCGCTGCTGGTCACGCACACCGGCCGTCGACGCAGCACCGAACACGCCCGCGCGGTGGCCGCCGACCTGATCGCCGCCGGTTTCGAGGTGCGGGTGGTGGCCGAGGAGGCCGACGACCTGGACCTGCCGGGCGTGGTGCCGGTGACCGGCCCGGAAGCCGCCGAGGGTGCCGAGATCGTGTTCGCGCTGGGCGGGGACGGCACGTTCCTGCGCGCCGCCGAGCTGGCCCGCCCGACGAAGGTGCCGCTGCTCGGCATCAACCTGGGCAAGGTCGGCTTCCTCGCCGAGGCGGAGATCGACGACCTGGACACCGCCGTACGCGACGTGGTCGAGCGCAACTACACGGTGGACGAGCGGCTCACCCTCGACGTCACCGCCGAGTTCGAGGGCGGGCCGACCATCGAGTCGTGGGCGCTGAACGAGATCAGCGTGGAGAAGGGCGAACGCGCCCAGATGCTGGAACTGCTCGTGGACGTGGACGGCCGGCCGCTGGCCCGGTACGGCTGCGACGGCGTGATCTGCGCGACTCCGACCGGCTCGACCGCGTACGCGTTCTCCGGCGGCGGGCCGGTGGTCTGGCCTGAGGTGGAGGCGCTGCTGCTGGTGCCGATCAGCGCGCACGCGTTGTTCAGCCGCCCGCTGGTGACCGCGCCGACGTCGACGTTCGTCATCACCGTCGACCCGTTCACCACCCTGGCGGTGCTCTGCTGCGACGGGCGGCGCGTCTACGACCTGCCGCCCGGCGCCCGGGTCACGGTGCGTCGTGGCACGCTGCCGGTGCGCATCGTGCGGTTGCGGCCACGCCCGTTCACCGACCGGCTGGTGGCCAAGTTCGACCTGCCCGTACAGGGCTGGCGGGGCAATCGCCGCTGACTAGCGGCTCAGCGGAAATCTCCGTTCGGCCCACCGGCCCCGGCGCTCGCGCGCGTTACGGTGGGCGTACGGGCCGCGAAGAGGTGAGTCCGGACGCGGCGGTGAGGCCCGCCGCTCCCCGGATGCGGCCCATCTGTCGCGGGCTCGGCCAGGGGGTGGTCGGGACCGCGACGGTCGGGACGCCGGAGCGTCGTAGCCGGCCGCGGCGGGCGGACCGGCATGCCGAGTCCGGTCGGGTGTCGACCCCGGCCGGGCCGACAGGTCGCAGGGCCGCCCGCCGGAGGAAGCGGCGGCACGCGACCTGGGCGATGCGGTCTCCGGCGTCCCGGCCCCACTCCGTCGTGCCCGTGTCCACCTGGCGACATGTCGCCGGTGCGGCGGCCCGGTCGGCCGGCGTACCGCGGTCCGACCGTCCACCACGGCCAGACGCACCGGCAGCCGGTCCCGCACCCGGGCCTGCTCACCGGCGTGTACGCCACGCTCCACGTCGGCCGGCGTGCCCGGCTCCAGCAGCATCGCCCGTTCGTGGATGGCGCGGTAGCGCACGACCCGGGCCAGCGCGTCCTCCAGCACGGGATTGAACTGTACGGTTGCCCGCGTCCGGCCCGGCCGGCTGGTCAACTGTCACACGGCGGGGCTACTGTCGGGTGCTGTGCTGGAAGAGCTGCGCATCACCGGACTGGGCGTCATCGAGGACACGACGCTGTCCCTGGCCGCGGGGATGAACGTCATCACCGGCGAGACCGGCGCCGGCAAGACCATGGTGGTGACCGGCCTCGGCCTGCTCTTCGGCGGCCGAGCCGACGCCGGCCGGGTGCGCGCCCAGCCGGGCCGCGCGGTGGTGGAGGGCCGGCTGCGGCTGGGCGGCCGGGTGGCCGAGTCGGTCCACGCCCGGATCATCGACGCCGGTGGCGAGCCCGACGATGACGGCTCGCTGCTGCTCAGTCGCACCGTCACCATCGAGGGCCGCTCCCGAGCGCACCTGGGCGGCCGCGCCATGCCGGTGTCCACGCTCGGCGAGGTCGGCGAGCAGGTGCTGGCCGTGCACGGCCAGTCCGACCAGCTGCGCCTGCTGCGCCCGGCCGAGCAACGCGCCTCGCTCGACCGGTTCGCCGGGCCGGAGCACGAGAAGCTGCTCGACGCGCTGCGTGAGACGTACGCCAGGTGGCGCACCGTCGTCGACGACCTGGCCGACCGGCGGCGCAACGCCCGGGAGCGCAACCAGGAGGCCGACCTGCTGCGCCTGGGCCTGGACGAGATCACCCGGGTCGACCCGCAGCCGGGGGAGGACGACGAGCTGAAGGCCGAGGCGCAGCGGCTGGAGCACGCCGAAGGGCTGCGCACGGCCGCGCAGGTGGCGCAACAGTGTGTGGCCGGTGGCGTGGAGGCGGCCGACGAGACGCCGGACGCGAGCGCGCTGCTCGGCTCCGCGCGGCGCACCCTCGAGGCGCAGGCCGGCACCGACCCGGCGCTGGGTGAGCTGGCGGCCCGGCTGGAGGAGGCGGCCACGCTCGTCACCGACGTGGCAGCGGAGCTGTCGGCCTATCTGGCCGCGCTGGACGCCGACCCGGCCCGCCTGCAGACCGTCTACGAGCGGCGGGCCGCGCTGCGCGGGCTGACCCGCAAGTACGCCGACGACGTCGACGGCGTGGTGGCGTGGGCCGAGCGGGCCCGGACCCGGTTGTCCGATCTGGACACCTCCGACGAGTTGCTGGACGAGCTGGACCGCGAGGCGACCCGGCTTGCCGGTGAGGTGGCCGACCTCGCCGGCCGGCTGTCGGCGTCCCGGCGGGAGGCCGCGGTCCGCTTCGCCGAGGAGGTGACTGTCGAGCTGGCCGGGTTGGCCATGCCGCACGCCCGCATCGAGGTGGCGGTGCTACCGCGCCCGGCGGGCCGGTCCGAGCCGAGCCTGCCGGTCAACGGTGTCGAGACCGGCGTCGGCGCGGACGGCGCCGACGAGGTGGAGTTGCGGCTGCTGGCGCACCCGGGTGCGCCGGCGCTGCCGTTGCAGAAGGGCGCCTCCGGCGGCGAGCTGTCCCGGGTGATGCTGGCCATAGAGGTGGTCTTCGCCGGGTCCGGTGGCCCGCCCACGTTGGTGTTCGACGAGGTCGACGCGGGCGTCGGCGGCCAGGCCGCGGTGGAGATCGGTCGCCGGCTGGCCCGGCTGGCCCGCAGCCACCAGGTGCTCGTGGTCACGCACCTGCCGCAGGTGGCCGCGTTCGCGGACCGGCACCTGGTGGTGGCCAAGGACACCGGGGGAGCGGTCACCACCAGCGGGGTGCGTGTGGTGGAGGACACCGAACGCGCCCGGGAGCTGGCCCGGATGCTCGCCGGTTTGCCGGACTCGGATCTGGGTATCGCCCATGCCGAGGAGCTCTTGGCCGTGGCGGCAAAGGAAAGGCGTCCGTGAGACGCCGATTGTGAGCGCAAGCACACCGGCGCGGGTCCCGGTGTGCTTCCCTGGGTAGGCGGCCCTGCTCAGGCATGTCGCGACAGCAAAACCTGCCTCACATGCCAGGATGGTCACGATGCGTCTACCCACACTGCGCCGGAGCCGGAACCCGGAGCCGGGCTCCATCGTCGGCACCGCGCGCCTGGACCGCCGCACGAAACGGCTGGTCGGGCGGCTGCGGCCCGGCGACATCGCGGTCATCGACCACGTCGACCTGGACCGGGTGGCGGCCGACTCGCTCGTGGCGGTGGGTGTGGCGGCCGTGCTGAACGCGAAGCCGTCGGTCTCCGGCCGCTATCCGAATCTCGGCCCCGAGGTGCTGATCTCGTCCGGCATCCCGCTGCTGGACGACCTCGGCGAGGGCGTCTTCGAGCAGGTCCGCGAGGGCGATCGGGTCCGCATCGAGGGCAACACCGTCTTCGTCGGCGAGGAGCCGGTCGCGCACGGCTCGTTGCAGGACGCCGAGACCGTGGCCAAGTCGATGGCCGACGCCCGGGAGGGTCTGTCGGTGCAGTTGGAGGCGTTCGCCGCCAACACGATGGACTACCTGCGGCAGGAACGCGACCTGCTGCTCGACGGCGTCGGCGTGCCGGAGATCCAGACCCAGGTCCAGGGCCGGCACTGCCTGATCGTGGTGCGCGGCTACGACTACAAGGCCGACCTGGACGTGCTGCGCCCGTACATCCGGGAGTTCAAGCCGGTGCTGATCGGCGTGGACGGCGGGGCTGACGCGCTGGTCGAGGCGGGCTACACGCCGGACATGATCATCGGGGACATGGACTCGGTCACCGACGACGTGCTGCGCTGCGGCGCCGAGGTGATCGTGCACGCCTACCCGGACGGGCGGGCGCCCGGTCTGGCCCGGGTCAACGGGCTCGGCGTGCCGGCGATCACCTTCCCGGCGGCGGCCACCAGCGAGGACCTGGCCATGTTGCTGGCCGACGAGAAGGGCGCCTCGCTCCTGGTGGCGGTGGGCACCCACGCCACCCTCGTCGAGTTCCTGGACAAGGGACGCGGCGGCATGGCGTCGACGTTCCTGACCCGGCTCAAGGTGGGCGGCAAGCTGGTCGACGCCAAGGGCGTCAGCCGGCTCTACCGGCAGAGCATCTCCGGGTCGTCGCTGCTGCTGCTGGTCCTGTCGGCGCTGGCCGCCATGGCCTCCGCCGTGGCGGTCTCCACCGTCGGGAAGGCGTATCTGGGCGTGGTCTCCGAATGGTGGGACAATTTCGTGTTCCAACTCGGCCAGCTCTTCTAGCCCTCCCGACGATCAAGAGGCTGCAAGCGTGATCAACTTTCGTTACCACGTGGTGTCCCTGACCGCGGTGTTCCTGGCACTGGCGATCGGCCTGGTGGTCGGCACGGCCGCCCTCAACGGGCCGGTTGCCGACTCGCTCCGGGAACAGGTCAACGGCCTGCGTAAGGACAACTCGCTGATGCGCCAGTCGGTGAACAGCATGCAGAAGCAGTTGGAGACCGAGGAGGACTTCGCCGCCGAGATGGCCCAGCTCGTCCTGCCCGGCAAGCTGACCAGCCGCCGGGTGCTGGTGTTCACCCTGCCCACCGGCCGCGACCAGGCGGACGGCGTGGTGAAGATGCTCCAGACCGCCGGCGCCGACATCACCGGCCGGATCAACGTGCAGGACAAGTTCGTCAACCCGGACAGCAACAACAACCTGCTGGAACTGGCGGTCACCGCGGCCCGGCCGAACAGCGCCCCTACCGGCAACCTGCCCGGCAACGGGCACGGCGTGGAGACCTCCAGCGCGCTGCTGGCCAACGTGCTCGTCGACCGCCCCGCCGGAAGCCCGCCGGTCAGCGAGGCCGACCGGCGTGCCGTGCTGGAGCAGTACGCCACCGCCGGATACCTCACCCCGGCGGACCGGATCTCCGCCGCCGCCGAGGCGGTGGTGATGGTCACCGGCCAGCCGTACGTGGACAAGGACTCGGCGAAGAAGGACGAGTCGGTGGTGAAGATCGCCGAGCAGTTCGACCGGGCCGGCGCGCTGGTGGTGGCCGGCATGGGCTCGACCGGCGGGAACCTCGTCTCCGTGGTCCGCGGCGACCCGGTGCTGTCGCAGACCATCTCCACCGTCGACAACGCCAACACCGTGCAGGGTCAGCTCGCCACCAGCCTGGCCCTGGCGGAGCAGCTCACCGACAAGAAGACCGGCCAGTACGGCGTGGGCGACAACGCCGCGGCCCGGGTGCCTACACTGCCCCGGTGACCGCTCCGGGCCGCCCGGTCCGTGCCGTGTCGCGTTCGAAGTCCGGATCGAGGAGGTCCCGTGAGACTGGGTCGGCTACTGGCCGTGGGCGCGGGAGCGCTGGCCGCCCGCTACGTGCTGCGTCAGACGCGCACGTCGCCGGGCGGGCCGGCGCTGGAACGCACCAACTACCGGGGCCGCACGGTGACCCTGGCCGCCGGTCCGGCCCTGGCCGTCGGCGCGGCCACCGGTGCCGCGCTGGGCGCCGGTAGCGCACCGGCCGGTGCCGCCGCGCTCGTCGCCGGGCTCGGCGCGGGCGCTGTCGGCCTCTACGACGACGTGGTCGGCGCCCGCCCCGAACAGAAGGCCGCCAAGGGCTTCGCCGGGCACCTCGCCGCGTTGCGCGAGGGCCAGATCACCGCCGGGATGGTCAAGGTCGCCGGGGTGGGCGTGGCCGGGCTGGGTGCCGCGGCGCTGCTGGCCGCCGACCGCCGGGTCGCCGCGCACCCGCGCCGACGCGACGCCGGGGCGTTCGGCCGCGGGGTCGACGTGCTGCTCGGCGCCGGCGTGGTGGCCGGCACCGCCAACCTGGTCAACCTGCTCGATCTGCGGCCCGGCCGGGCGCTGAAGTCCGGCATGCTGCTCGGCGTGCCACTGACCACCGGCCCGTACGGCGGCGTCGCGGCGGGCGCGGTCGGCGCGTCCGCGGCGCTGGTCGGCGACGACCTGGGCGAGCGGGTGATGGTGGGCGACAGCGGCGCCAACGCGCTCGGCGCGCTGCTCGGGGTGAGTCTCGCCGCGCGTACCGGGCCGCTGGGCCGGGCCGGCGTGCTGGCCGTGCTCGCCGCGCTCACCGCCGCCAGCGAAAAGGTCAGCTTCACGCAGGTGATCGCGCGGACGCCGGGGCTTCGGCATCTCGACGAGCTGGGCCGGCTCCCGGACTGACGTGACGAAACCGGCTCCTCTCGCCACCGCCGGCCGGGTCGCCGGGGCGGCCGCTCTCATCGCCGTCCTCACCGTGCTCAGCCGGCTCGCCGGTTTCGGCCGGACCGCCGTGTTCACCTGGACGCTGTCCACCAGTGACCTCGGCGGCGCCTACCTGGTGGCGAACTACGTCCCGAACTTCATCTTCGAGATCGTCGCCGGTGGGGCGCTCGCCAGTCTCGTCGTACCGCTGCTGGCCGGCGCGGTCGAGACGGGTGACCGGCGGGCGGTGGCCGCCACGACGGGCGCGCTGCTGACCTGGACGCTGACCCTGCTGGTTCCGCTGGCGGTGCTGGTGGCGGTCTTCGCCGACCCGCTGCCGGGCCTGATCGGAAACGGTCTCAGCGCGGCTCAGCAGGAGTCCGGGGCGAGGATGCTGCGGGTCTTCGCGCCGCAGCTGCCGCTGTACGGCGTGGGCATCGTGCTGGCCGGCGTGCTCCAGGCGCACCGCCGGTTCGCCTGGCCGGTCATCGCGCCGCTGCTGTCCAGCGTCACTGTCATCGCCGTCTACCTCGGGTTCACCGCCGCCGAGGGGCGGCTGGCCACGATCGGCGAGGCCGGGCGCGGTGGCGAGTTGCTGCTGTCCGCCGGCACCACGCTCGGCGTGGTGGTGCTCTCGCTGTCGCTGCTGATCCCGTTGCGCCGGCTGCGCCTGCGGATCCGGCCGGGCTACCGGTTCCCGGCCGACGCGCGGGCCCGGGTCGGCGGGCTGGCGGTCGCCGGCGTGGTCACCGTGACCGCGCAGCAGATCGCCCTGGTGGTGGCGCTCAACCAGGTCACCTACGGCCGGACCGCCGACGTCGGCGTCTACAACCTGGCCCAGACCGTCTACTTCCTGCCCTGGGCGGTGCTGGCGGTGCCGCTGGCGGTGGCCGCGTACCCGACGCTCGTGGCGGCCCGGGCCACCGGCGACGAGCGCGCCTACCGGGAGACACTGGCCCCTGCGGTACGCGGCGTCGTGCTGCTCAGCCTGCTCGGCGCCGCCGCGCTGGTCGGCACCGCGATTCCGGTCGGGCACTTCTTCTTCGCCGACCCGCTCGACGCGCGTACCGCAGCGGCCGGGATCACCGGGTTCGCGCCCGGCCTGGTCGGCTACGGGCTGTTCGCGGTCCTCACCCGCGCCCTGTACGCGCGCGGCGAGACGCGCCGGGCCACGGTCGCCACCGCGCTCGGCTGGCTCAGCGTGCCCACGCTCGCCGTCCTCGCCGCCCAGGCGCTGCCGCTCGCCGACCGGGTGCTCGCGGTGACGCTGGCGAGCTCCGCCGGGATGCTGCTGCTCGGCGGGCTGCTGCTCGTCGCGGTCCGGCGGGCCGCCGGTGGCGAGGCGCTCGCCGGTGCGGGCCGGGCCGGGGCCGCCGGGCTGCTCGCCGCCGGCGTCGCGGCAGCCGGCGGGACGGCCGTCGCGGCCGGACTCGCCGGGCTCGGTGACGGCACCCCGACAACACCGCAGGCGCTCGCGCAGGGCATGCTGTCCGGGGTCGTGGTCGGTGTCCTGTTCCTGGCCGTCGCCTGGCTGACCGACGCCCGCGACCTGCGGCCGCTGCTCGCGGCCGTGACCCGCCGGCTGCGCCGGCGACGCCCGGCCGGCGGGGACGACGGCCCGCCGGCGCAGCAGCACCCCGGCGAGCGGGGTGACGGAAGGGAGACCGTTTCCTCATGACGGACGCCTCGCCGGCACCGCGCTGGCCCGGGTCGGTGGCCCTGGTGCTCGCCTCCAGCACCGGAGGGGTCGGGCAGCACGTGCGCTCGATCAGCCGAGGGCTGACCGAGGCCGGCGCGTCCGTGCTGGTCTGCGGCCCGGCCGCCACCGAGGAACAGTTCGACTTCACCGCCGCCGGGGCCCGGTTCACGCCGGTGGAGATCCCGGCCAGCCCCACGCCGGGCGACGCACGCGCGGTCACCGCGCTGCGCCGCGCGCTCGCGGACACGCCGGTCGACGTGGTGCACGCGCACGGGCTGCGCGCCGGCCTGGTCGCCGCGCTCGCCCGCCCCGCCGCCCCGCTGGTCGTCACCTGGCACAACGCGGTCCTCGCCGGTGGCCTGCGCGGCGCGGTGTCCCGGCTGGTCGAGCGGGTCGTCGCCCGGTCCGTGCGGGTCGCCCTGGGGGCCTCCGCCGACCTGGTGGACCGCGCCGCCGCGCTCGGCGCCGCCGACGCCCGCCTGGCCCCGGTCGCCGCGCCGGCGCTGCCCGCGCCGCGTCGCCGCCGCGCCGCGGTACGCGCCGAGTTCGGCGTCGCCGCCGACCGTCAGCTGATCCTGTCGGTGGGCCGGCTGCACCCGCAGAAGCGGTACGACGTGCTGATCGACGCCGCCGCCCGCTGGCGCACCCGCACCCCCGCCCCGCTCGTGGTGATCGCCGGCAGCGGTCCGGCGTACCTGCCGCTGGCCGCCCGGATCTCCGCCGCCCGCGCGCCGGTGACGCTGCTCGGGCACCGCACCGACGTGGCGGACCTGCTGGCCGGCGCCGACCTCGCCGTGGTGACCAGCGACTGGGAGGCCCGCCAGCTGTTCGCGCAGGAGGCGCTGCGGGCGGGCGTGCCGCTCGTCGCGACAGCCGTCGGCGGGCTGCCGGACCTGGTCGGCGACGCCGCGGTGCTGGTCCCGCCCGGTGACGTGGACGCCGTCGACGCGGCGGTGCGCGAGCTGCTCGACGACCCCGTACGCCGGGCCGAACTGGGTCGCCGTGGGGTGGCGCGGGCCGCGACCTGGCCCACCGAGGCGGACACCGTGGCCGCGCTCGCCGGCCTCTACGCCGAGCTGACGCCCCAGCTCTCGACCGGGAACCGCTGATGCTGCGCAGACTGACCCCGGTCCTGCTCACCCTGGTCGTGGTGGCGCTGGGCATCACCGCGCTCTCCGCCCGCCCACACGACGGCGCGTCCCGGCCCGGCGCCGACTTCGTGGTGCTCGTCGGCGCGGCGGGCCTGCGGTGGGACGACGTCGACCCGGAGAACACGCCGACGCTGTGGCGGATGGCCGAGCAGGGTGCGATCGGGTCGCTCTCGGTACGCTCCGCGCACCGTCCCACCTGCCCGGTCGACGGGTGGCTCACGCTCGGCGCGGGGAACTACGCCGCGTGGCCCGGTGCCCGCCCGGGCGGCGGCTGCCCGGCCACCTCGGTCACCGTCGAGCGGCCCGACGGCATCGGCGCGAACCTGCCCGACCAGGTCGGCGCGGTGGCGCACAACCAGGACCAGCTCTCCTGGGGCGCCACGCCCGGCGCGCTGGCCGAGTCGGTGCGCTGCTCGGTGGCGGTCGGACCGGGCGCCGCGGTGGCCGCCGCCCGCCCGTTCGGCCGGGTCGACAGGTACGCCCCCACGCTTCCCGAGGACCCGGCGGAACTGCTCGGCTCCTGCGTGCTGAGCATCGTCGACATCGGCACCGTCGACGACGACGACCCGGCCGTACGGGCCGTTCAGGCGCGGCAGGCCGACGCCCGGCTGGCCCGGGTGCTCGCCGCCCGGCCGCCGCGCTCGCTGGTGCTCGTCGCGGGCGTGTCCGACACCGACTACCCGGCGCGGCTGCACGTCGCGGTCGCCGACGGTCCCGGCTGGGAGGGCGGCTGGCTGACCTCGCCGAGCACCGCCCGGTCCGGCTACCTGCAACTGGTCGACCTGGCTCCGACGGTGCTCGCGGTGCTCGACAAGCCGATGCCGGACCGGGCGTTCCTCGGCCGGCCGGCGGTGACTGTCGACGACCGGCCGGACGATCTGCGGGCCGCGATCGAGGCGCCGGCCGACGCGGACCGGGAGGCCGCCGCCCAGCGCCGCGTCGCCGGCTGGTTCTTCACGCTGCTCGCCGCCGCCCAGGTCGCCCTCGCGGTGACGGTGCTGCCGCTGCTGCGCCGGGCCCGCCGGCTCGCCGGCCCGCACGGGCCGGAACCGGTGTCCCGGCGGATCGTGGCCGTGGTCGAGCTGCTGCTGATCGCCGCCGCGCTGGCAGTGCCCGCGGCGCTGCTCGCCGACGCCGTGCCCTGGTGGCGAGGGGACCACGCCGACCTGTGGTACGCGTCGGTGACCGCGCTGCTCATCGTCGGCGGCACCGCTGTGGTCCGGTTCGCCCCGGGGCACGAGCGCACGCTCGGTCCGCTCGGTGCGGTCGCCGGGCTGGCCACGCTCGTCGTGGGCGTGGACGTGCTCACCGGCTCCCGGTTGCAGCTCAACGGCGTGGTCGGCTACTCGGCGCTGGAGGGCGGCCGGTACGCCGGTCTCGGCACCGTGGGGCTGGGCGTGTTCATCGCCGGGGCCCTGCTGAGCGGCGGCTGGCTCGCCCAGCGGTTCCGCAAGGGCTGGCGGCCGATGGTGATGGTGGCCGTCGGCGGCCTGGCCGTGGTGATCGTGGGCAGCCCGTACCTGGGCGCCGACTCGATCGGCGCCATCGCGCTCACCGCCGGGGTGAGCGTCGCGGCCGCCATCTGCACCGGCGGCTGGCTCACCGTGAGCCGGCTGGCCTGGGCGACGATGGCCGCGCTCGCGGTCACCGTCGGCTTCGCCCTGGTCGACCTCGGTCGGCCGGCGGCCGAGCGGGGCAGCCTGGGCCGGTTCCTGGCCGCGCTGGGCGACGGCACCGGCGGGCTCACCGTGCACCGGTCCGGCAGCTCCAACTTCGAGACGCTGGTGAACAGCCCGCTGACCGTGCTGGCCCTGGCCGGGGCCGCGATGGTCTGGCTCGCGCTGCTCCAGCCGTGGGGCGGGCTGATGCGGCTGTTCGGCATCTACCCGGCGATCCGGGCGGCGATGGCCGGCACCGGCGTGGCCGTCGGGCTGGGCGGTGTGCTCGGTGGGTCGGCGCTGGACGTGGCCGGCGCGGCGGCGGCGCTCGTGGTGCCGATGGCGGCCCTCGCCGCGCTGCGGGTGCTGGACCACTCCACGGACCGTACGGTGCCCGACAGCGGGCGTCCCGGCGGCGAGACGGGCGCGGTCCCACCGGGCGGCGGGCCGGGCGGTGGCGGCGCGGCCGGTGACGGCTCTGGCGGCCGGGCGACTGCCGACGGCCCGACTGCCGACGGCCCGACCGGCGACGGCGACGCCGCGGGGGAGGCCGGGAAGCCGGCCGGGCAGGACGCCGCGGGCGAGGAGGCGCCGGAGGGGCCGCGCGCCGCCGGTGCGCGGATCCCCGCACAGCCGGCCCCGGCGTCCACCGAGATCCCCGCCGGCTGAGCTGGGCCGTCCGGGCCGCCGCGCCGGGCCGCCGCGCCGGGCCGTCGCACCGGGCCGTCGCGGGGCCGGAGAGGGCCGGCACCGGCCCCACGTGCGCCGACAGCGGGTGCGACGCCGGCTCACGGTCCGGATGGTGTTACCGTGGAATCCCGTGGATCGCGTGATCACTCTGCTGATCGGCACGGCGGTTCGCACGACCGCTACGGACGACACGGGAGCAGGCCTTGGCCCCAACAGCACGGACGACCAGGCACATTTTCGTCACCGGGGGCGTCGCCTCCTCGCTGGGTAAGGGCCTCACCGCCTCCAGCCTCGGCAGTCTGCTGACCGCGCGCGGACTGCGCGTGGTGATGCAGAAGCTCGACCCGTACCTGAACGTCGACCCCGGCACGATGAACCCGTTCCAGCACGGCGAGGTCTTCATCACCGAGGACGGCGCCGAGACCGACCTCGACGTCGGCCACTACGAGCGGTTCCTCGACCGGGACCTCTCCGGCAAGGCGAACGTCACCACCGGCCAGATCTACTCGGCGGTGATCGCCAAGGAGCGGCGCGGGGAGTACCTCGGCGACACGGTGCAGGTCATCCCGCACATCACCAACGAGATCAAGGCCCGGATCCGCGGCATGGCCGACCCGGACGCCGACGGCCAGGTGCCCGACGTGGTGATCACCGAGGTCGGCGGCACGGTCGGCGACATCGAGTCGCTGCCGTTCCTGGAGTCGATCCGGCAGATCCGCCACGACCTGGGCCGCGACAACTGCTTCTACCTGCACGTGTCGCTGGTGCCGTACCTGGCGCCGTCGGGCGAGCTGAAGACCAAGCCGACCCAGCACTCGGTGGCGCAGCTGCGCAGCATCGGCATCCAGCCCGACGCGCTGGTGCTGCGCTGCGACCGGGAGATCCCGGAGAAGGTCAAGGAGAAGCTGTCGCTGTACTGCGACGTCGACCGGGAGGCGGTCACCGCCGCGCCGGACGCGCCGAGCATCTACGACATCCCGAAGGTGCTGCACCGCGAGGGCCTCGACGCGTACGTGGTGCGCCGGCTCGGCCTGTCGTTCCGCGACGTCGACTGGACCCGCTGGGACGACCTGCTGGAGCGCGTGCACCAGCCCCGGCACACGATCACCGTGGCGCTGGTCGGCAAGTACGTCGACCTGCCCGACGCGTACCTGTCGGTGAGCGAGGCGATCCGGGCGGCCGGTTTCGGCCACCGCGCCCGGGTGCAGCTCAAGTGGGTGCCCAGCGACGACTGCGTGACCCCGGCCGGCGCCGCCGCCGCGCTGTCCGGCGTCGACGGCATCGTGATCCCCGGCGGCTTCGGCGTCCGCGGCATCGAGGGCAAGGTCGGCACCGCCCGGTACGCGCGGGAGAACGGCGTCCCGCTGCTCGGCCTCTGCCTCGGCCTGCAGTGCATGACCATCGAGGTGGCCCGGCACCTGGCCAACCTCGACGGGGCGAACTCGCTGGAGTTCGACGAGGAGGCCGTGCACCCGGTCATCGCCACCATGGCCGACCAGGAGGACATCGTCGCCGGGCGCGGCGACCTGGGCGGCACCATGCGGCTCGGGGCGTACCCGGCGAAGCTGGTCGAAGGGTCGATCGTCGCCGAGGCGTACGGCAGCACCGAGGTCAGCGAGCGGCACCGGCACCGGTACGAGGTGAACAACGCCTACCGCGACCAGCTGGCCAAGGCCGGCCTGAACATCTCCGGCACGTCGCCGGACGGTCGGCTGGTCGAGTTCGTCGAGCTGGACCGCACCCTGCACCCGTTCTTCGTGGCCACCCAGGCGCACCCGGAGCTGAAGAGCCGTCCCACCCGGCCGCATCCGCTGTTCGCCGCGTTCGTCGGCGCCGCCGTGGCGTACTCGCAGGCCGACCAGCTGCCGGTGGACCTGGACGGCGCGTCGAGGAAGACCGGCCGCGGCGGCGGCGCGAAGGCGTCCGGGAAGTGAGCGGCGTCGAGCACCGGTACGAGGTGACCGGCCGCCGGGAGATCTGGTCCGGCCGGATCTTCTCCGTGGTCAGCGACGACGTCACCATGCCCGGCGGCGGCAGCGCCACCCGCGACTACGTGCGGCACGTCGGCGCGGTAGCGGTGGTGGCGCTCGACGACGCCGGCCAGGTGGTGCTGATCCGCCAGTACCGGCACCCGGTCGGCCGGCACCTGTGGGAGCTGCCCGCCGGGCTGATGGACGTCGGCGGCGAGGACCTGGCCGCCGCCGCGCTGCGGGAGCTGGCCGAGGAGACGGACCTGACCGCGGGCCGCGTCGACGTGCTCGTCGACCTGCACAGCTCGCCCGGCTTCGCCGACGAGGTGGTCCGGGTCTTCCTGGCCCGCGACCTGGCCGACGTGCCGGCCGAGCAGCGGCACGACCGGCACGACGAGGAGGCCGACCTCCAGGTGGTCCGGGTGGACCTGGACGAGGCGGTGCGGATGGTGCTGGCCGGCGAGATCACCAACGCGTCCTGCGTGGCCGGGCTGCTCGCCGCCGCCCGCGCCCGCGAGACCGGTTTCACCGAGCTGCGCCGCCCGGAGGCGCCGCTGCCGCGCTGACCGGCGACGACGGAGGGCCGCCCGGCGCACTGCGCCGGGCGGCCCTCTTCGGTAGTTCACGTCCGTCCGGCGTCGCCGCGGCGCCGGTGCGAAGATGACGTCGAACTCTGTTCCGTCGGCGGGTGACGTCTCCACCGGGTGGCCCGAGGGGTGCCTGACACACCGTCAGCACCAGCGGCCACCGGTTGTCACAGTGTCGCGGCCGGTGGACCCTCCACGGGCCTAGACTGCCGCCGGCGGGACCGGCAGACCGCGCCGGCAACGGAGC
The DNA here is from genome assembly GCF_042872445.1 of Micromonospora sp. NPDC005257. Classification (NCBI taxonomy): domain Bacteria; kingdom Bacillati; phylum Actinomycetota; class Actinomycetes; order Micromonosporales; family Micromonosporaceae; genus Micromonospora; species Micromonospora sp. NPDC005257. The sequence continues at coordinate 21,028 of NZ_JBIAKL010000021.1, forward strand.
CGGCGCGGCGCCGCGCAGTCGGGGGCGAACCGCCCCGGAGGAAGGTGTCTGCATCGTGAAGGTCGGAATCCCCCGCGAGGTCAAGAACCACGAGTACCGGGTGGCGATCACACCCGCGGGCGTCCACGAGTTCACCCGCCACGGCCACGAGGTCTTCGTGGAGGCAGGCGCCGGAGTCGGTTCCAGCATCACCGACGACGAGTTCGCCGCCGCCGGCGCGAAGATCCTGGCCACCGCGGACGAGGTGTGGGACACCGCCGAGCTGGTGCTCAAGGTCAAGGAGCCGATCGCCGAGGAGCACCACCGGATGCGCGAGGGGCAGGTGCTGTTCACCTACCTGCACCTGGCCGCGTCCCGCGAGTGCACCGACGCGCTGGTCGACCGCAAGGTCACCGGCATCGCGTACGAGACGGTCGAGCTGCCCGACCGGTCGCTTCCGCTGCTCGCCCCGATGTCCGAGGTGGCCGGCCGGCTCGCACCGCAGGTGGGCGCCTTCTACATGATGCGCACCGGCGGCGGGCGGGGCGTGCTGCCCGGCGGCGTCTCCGGCGTGTACGCGGCCAAGACCGTGGTCATCGGCGCGGGCGTGTCCGGCCTGAACGCCGCCGCCATCGCGCTGGGCCTGCAGTCCGAGGTGCTGCTGCTGGACAAGAACGTGGCCCGGCTGCGCTCCGCCGACGCCATCTACCGGGGCCACCTGCAGACCGTCGCGTCCAACGCGTACGAGATCGAGCGGGCCGTGCTCGACGCGGACCTGGTCATCGGCGCGGTGCTGGTGCCCGGCGCGAAGGCCCCGAAGCTCATCTCCAACGAACTGGTCTCCCGGATGAAGCCGGGCAGCGTGCTCGTCGACATCGCCATCGACCAGGGCGGCTGCTTCGAGGACTCGCGCCCGACCACGCACGCCGACCCGGTCTACAAGGTGCACGACTCGATCTTCTACTGCGTGGCGAACATGCCCGGCGCGGTGCCGAACACCAGCACCTACGCGCTGACGAACGTCACCCTGCCGTACGCCCTCGAACTGGCGAACCAGGGCTGGCAGCAGGCGCTGCGCAACGACCCGGCGCTGGCGCTGGGCCTGAACACCCACGCCGGCAAGGTCGTCTACGGCCCGGTCGCCGAGGCGCACGGCATGGACATGCTGCCGCTGGACGAGGTGCTGAGCTGACCGACGCCGCGGTACGCAGGGCCGGTGCGGAACCCGCACCGGCCCTGCGCCGTGCGGTCCGGACCTACCTGGACCACCTCACCGTCGAACGCGGGCTGTCCGCGAACACACTCGCCTCGTACCGCCGGGACCTGGACCGCTACCTGGCCACCCTGGCCGCGGCCGGGGTGACCGACCTGGCCGCCGCCGGGCCCGCGCAGGTCGAGGCCCACCTGGCCCGGCTGCGCGCGGGCGACGACGACCACCCGCCGCTCGCCGTCTCCTCCGCCGCCCGCGCGGCCAGCGCGGTACGCGGCCTGCACCGCTTCGCGCTGCGCGAGGGACTCGCCGGCGCCGACCCCAGCCGCGACGTCCGGCCGCCCGCGCCGCCGCGCCGGCTGCCCCGGGCGCTGCCGGTCGACGCGGTCCTGCGGCTGCTGGAGGCCGCCGACCTGCCCGGCGCCACCGGCGACGCCGCCGCCCGCGCGCTGCGCGACCGGGCGCTGCTGGAATTCCTGTACGGCACCGGCGCGCGCATCTCCGAGGCGGTCGGCGCGGCGGTCGACGACCTGGACCTGGACGCCGGCACCGTGCTGCTGCGCGGCAAGGGCGGCCGGACCCGGCTGGTCCCGGTCGGCGGGTACGCGGCCGACGCGCTGCGCGCCTGGCTGGTCCGGGGCCGCCCGGTGCTGCTCGCCGCCGGGCGTGGCGCCCACGCGGTCTTCGTCAACGCCCGCGGCGGCCCGCTCACCCGGCAGGGTGCCTGGGCCGTGCTGCGTACCGCCGCCGCCCGCGCCGGCCTGCCGGTCGACGGGCCCGACGCGGTCTCCCCGCACACGCTGCGCCACTCGTACGCCACGCACCTGCTCGACGGCGGCGCGGACGTGCGCGTGGTGCAGGAACTGCTCGGCCACGCCTCGGTGACCACGACCCAGGTCTACACGCTGGTGACAGTGGAACGGTTGCGCGAGGTGTACGCGACGGCGCATCCGCGCGCCCTCGCCTGACGGGGCGGCCGACACGCCGACCCGCTACCGAACGTGCTGCTGGCCGGTGGCGTACAGTCGGCATCGGCGCGGGCCTCCAGGTACGACGGACCGGGGGGTGCGCAGCGGCGCCGCGAGGGACGTCGGACGGCTCCGACGCCGGGTGGTCGTCGGGAGGGGGCAACGAGGACATGGCAGGAAACGGTGACCGTGCCGAGACCTGGACGTCGGAGCTCCGTGAGCAGCAGGCGACGCTCGGCGCCGATCTCGGGCCCGCCGACCCGGCCGCGTACACCATGCGCAAGCCGATCCCCGAACCCATGCCGACCGACCGGCACGGCCCGGCGCGGATCATCGCGATGGCCAACCAGAAGGGCGGCGTCGGCAAGACCACGACGACCATCAACCTGGGCGCGGCCCTGGCCGAGTACGGCCGCAAGGTGCTGCTCGTCGACTTCGACCCGCAGGGCGCCCTCTCCGTCGGGCTGGGCGTCAACCCGCACAACCTGGACCTGTCGGTCTACAACCTGCTGATGCAGGACGACGTCACCGCCGAGGACGTCCTGATCAAGACCGACGTGGCCGGGCTGCACCTGCTGCCCGCCAACATCGACCTCTCCGCCGCCGAGATCCAGCTGGTCAACGAGGTCGCCCGGGAGATGGCCCTGGCGCGGGTGCTGCGCACCATCCGCAAGGAGTACGACTTCGTCCTGATCGACTGCCAGCCCTCGCTGGGCCTGCTGGCGATCAACGCGCTCACCGTCGCGCACGGCGTGCTCATCCCGCTGGAGTGCGAGTTCTTCAGCCTGCGCGGCGTGGCGCTGCTGCTGGACACCATCGACAAGGTGCGCGAGCGGCTCAACTTCGACCTGGAACTCGAAGGCATCCTCGCCACCATGTACGACAGCCGCACCACGCACTGCCGGCAGGTGCTCCAGCGCGTGGTCGAGGCGTTCGGCGACAAGGTCTACCAGACGGTCATCACCAAGACGGTCAAGTTCCCCGAGTCCACGGTGGCGGGCGCACCGATCACCACCATGGACCCGGCCTCCTCCGGCGCGCGCAACTACCGGCAGCTCGCCCGGGAGGTCATCGCCGCCCAGTCGGACCGGTAGGGCGCACGCCGGCCGCCCGCCGCGTCGTCTACGGTTTCCCGGTGACCGCACCGCCCCTCGACCCGCCGCACGGCCCCGGCGATCCCGCCGTCGCCGCGGAGCTGGCCGCCGAGGTCGACGGTGTGGTGCCCGCCGACCCGGGCGCCGGCGAGCGGGCGAGTGGCTTCACGGTCCGGCTGGACAACTTCACCGGCCCGTTCGACCTGCTGCTCCAGCTGATCAGCAAGCACAAGCTGGACGTCACCGAGGTCGCCCTGCACAAGGTCACCGACGAGTTCATCGCGTACCTGCGCGCCATGGGCGACCAGTGGGACCTGGACGAGACGAGCGAGTTCCTGCTGGTCGCCGCCACCCTGCTGGACCTGAAGGCGGCCCGGCTGCTGCCCTCGGCCGAGGTCGAGGACGAGGAGGACCTGGCGCTGCTGGAGGCGCGGGACCTGCTGTTCGCCCGGCTGTTGCAGTACAAGGCGTACAAGGAGGCCGCCGCGCACATCGCCGAGCTGGAGGCGGTCGGCGGCCGGCGCTATCCGCGGGCGGTCACCCTCGAACCGCGGTACGCCGAGGCGCTGCCCGACCTGGTGCTCGGCATCGGTCCGGAGCGGCTGCGCAAGCTCGCGGTCAGGGCGATGAGCCCGAAACCGGTGCCCGAAGTGTCGATCGCGCACGTGCACATGGTCCGGGTCAGCGTCCGGGAACACGCCGGCATCATCGCCGACCGGCTGCGCCGCGCCGGGGTCGCCACGTTCTCGCTGCTCTGCGCCGACTGCGAGATGACACTCGAAGTGGTGGCCCGGTTCCTGGCGCTGCTGGAGCTGTACCGGCAGGGCCTCGTCGCGTTCGTGCAGGAGCAGGCGCTGGAGGAGCTGACGGTCCGCTGGACCGGCCCGGCCGAGGGTAGGGCCGAGCTGACAGTCGACGAGTACGCCGGCACCCCCGAACCCACGACCACATCCACCCCCGCCGCCGACGCCGCCGCGCCGAACGATGCTTCCGCATCCGACGCCGGCGTACACGCAGAGGCCGCGGGCGAACCCGCACCGACGCAGGAGTGAGCGGATGAGCGACGAGGAACGGCGCGACTCCCTGGCCGACCAGGCTGCCGCCTGGGTGCCCCCGTGGGAGCGACCCGCCCCGCCCAAGCCTGCCCCGAACGACTCGGACGCGGCCGGGGAGCAGGTGGAATCCGAGATCTCGGACACGTCTGGTTCGCCACAAACGGATCCCGGCGCGGTGTCGGAAACGCCCAGAGATCTGGGCAGCGAAGGGCCGCTGGAGGGGCCTGTTCCTTCCAAGATCGCCGCAACCGGGCCGACTGACGCCGGTCCCGACGGCGTACCCCCGAAGCGGGGACGGCGGCGCGCGCCCGAACCGCCGCCCGCGCCCGTGCTCGACGACGCGGAGCTGCGCGGCGCCCTGGAGGCGATCCTGCTCGTGGTGGACCAGCCGGTCAGCGAGCTGATCCTGGCCGAGGTCCTCGAACAGGACCCGGAGCGGGTCGGCGCGATGCTCGACGAGATCGCCGCCGGGTACACCGCCGCCGGGCACGGTTTCGACCTGCGCCGGGCCGCGGGTGGCTGGCGTCTCTACACCCGGCCGGAATACGCGACGTACGTGGAACGGTTCGTACTGGACGGGCAGTCCGTGCGGCTGACCCAGGCCGCGCTCGAGACGCTGGCCGTGGTCGCCTACCGGCAGCCGGTGACCCGTTCCCGCATCTCGGCCATCCGGGGTGTCAACTGCGACGGGGTGCTCCGTACCCTGGTGGGTCGCGGCCTGGTCGAGGAGTGCGGCACCGAAGCGGACAGCGGCGCCTACCTCTACCGAACCACCACGATGTTCCTGGAGAAGCTGGGGCTGAACTCGGTGGACGACCTGCCGCCGCTCGCCCCGTTCCTTCCCGACGACGTAGAAGAGCTTGCCGATGCGACGCGATGACCGTGCCCCGAAGCCCGACGCCCCCGTGTACGAGGGCGCCGAGCGCCTGCAGAAGGTGCTCGCCGCCGCGGGGGTGGGTTCCCGGCGCGCCTGTGAAGACCTGATCTTCCGGCGCCGGGTGACAGTGAACGGCCGGGTCGCGCAGCTCGGCGACAAGGCGGACCCGGCGCGGGACGTGATCGTCGTCGACGGCGAACGACTCCAGGCCGACGTCCGCCTCGTCTACGTGGCGATGAACAAGCCGCGCGGGGTGGTCACCACGATGGCTGACGAGAAGGGCCGCACCGAGCTCGCCGACTTCATCGGCGCGCGGCTGGAGCAGCGGGTCTACCACGTCGGGCGACTGGACGCCGACAGCGAGGGTCTGCTGCTGCTCACCAACGACGGCACCCTCGCCCACAAGCTCATGCACCCGTCGTACGAGGTACTCAAGACCTACCTCGCCGAGGTGGCCGGGCCGATCCCGCGCAGCCTGAGCAAGCGGCTGATGGCCGGCGTCGAGCTGGAGGACGGGCCGGTGAAGGTCGACGGGTTCAAGGTGGTCGACACGCTGGGCAAAACCGCCCAGGTGGAGCTGACCCTGCACGAGGGGCGCAAGCACATCGTCCGGCGCCTGATGGCCGAGGTGGGACACCCGGTGTCCCGTCTGATCCGTACCTCGATCGGTCCGATCAAGCTTGGCGACCTGCGCACCGGACGGCTGCGGCGACTGACGAACGCGGAGGTCGCCGCCCTGTTCAAGGCGGTGGGTGACTGACCCGCCGATCCGGGTACCGCTCCCGGTAGGCTTCGACGCGGTCCGCGGGCCGGCACACGCCGGCCCGGCGGGACGCCCGCGCGGCGCGGGCACGATTGACGACAGAACCATCCGCTCAACGGCGCCTGACACACCGGGCGACCCGCGAGGTACGGGCTGAGGAGGACAACGGTGGAGGAAAACGTACCGGCCGGGCGATGCGTGGTCGCTGTGGACGGGCCGTCCGGTTCGGGGAAGTCCACCGTGTCGCGGCGACTGGCCACGGGCCTCGGCGCCCGCTACCTCGACACCGGCGCCATGTACCGGGCGCTGACCTGGGCGGTCCTGCGCTCCGGCGTCGAACTCACCGACACCGAGTCGGTGGCCAAGGTCGCCGCCGAGGCCGGCCTCCGCATCGGCACCGACCCCCAGGGGTACGCCGTGACCGTCGACGGCACCGACGTGTCGACGGCCATCCGCGGCGCCGAGGTGACCCGGGCCGTCTCCGCGGTCGCCGCCGTCGCCGCCGTACGCGAGCTGCTCGTGGACCGGCAGCGGCGGGTGATCGCCGACGCGGGCCGGATCGTGGTCGAAGGCCGGGACATCGGCACGGTGGTCGCCCCGGACGCGGACCTGAAGGTGTACCTGACCGCCTCCGAGGCGGCGCGCGCGAAGCGGCGCAGTGCCGAGGACGCCGCGGACGTCGCGGCGACCGCCGCCGACCTGGCCCGCCGGGACCGGCTCGACTCGACCCGCAAGGTCAACCCGTTGCAGCAGGCCCCCGACGCGGTGGTGCTGGACACCACCGAGCTGGGCATCGACGAGGTCGTGGCGCGCCTGCGCGAGATGCTCACGGAGCGGGATGTCTCATGAGTGACGAGGATTTCGGTGGCTGGGTGGAGCTGCGCGAGCCGGAGGTCGACTCCGGTGAGCCGACCGGTCCGCAGCCCGTGGTGGCAGTGGTCGGCCGTCCCAACGTCGGCAAGTCCACGCTGGTCAACCGCATCATCGGCCGTCGGCAGGCAGTCGTGGAGGACATCCCCGGCGTGACCCGGGACCGCGTGCCCTACGACGCGCAGTGGAACGGCAGGTCGTTCACAGTCGTGGACACCGGCGGCTGGGAACCCGACGCCAAGGACCGGGCCGCGGCCATCGCCGCCCAGGCCGAGATCGCGGTGGGCACCGCCGACGTGGTGCTGTTCGTGGTGGACGCCATGGTCGGGGCCACCGACGTGGACGAGGCTGCGGTCAAGATGCTGCGCCGCAGCGCCAAGCCGGTGATCCTGATCGCGAACAAGGCCGACAACACCACCATCGAGATGGAGGCGACCTCGCTGTGGTCGCTCGGCCTCGGTGAGCCGTTCCCGATCTCCGCGCTGCACGGCCGCGGCTCCGGCGACCTGCTCGACGCGATCCTGGAGGCGCTGCCCGAGGCGCCGAAGATCGTGGAGGACCGGCCGCGCGGCCCGCGCCGGGTGGCGCTGGTGGGCCGCCCCAACGTGGGCAAGTCCAGCCTGCTGAACCGCTTCTCCGGCGAGGAGCGCGCGGTGGTCGACTCGGTAGCCGGCACCACTGTCGACCCGGTCGACAGCCTGGTCGAGATCGGCGGCGAGACCTGGCAACTGGTCGACACCGCCGGCCTGCGCAAGCGAGTCGGCAAGGCCAGCGGCACCGAGTACTACGCCAGCCTGCGTACCGCCTCGGCGATCGAGGCGGCCGAGGTCGCCGTGGTGCTGATCGACTCCAGCGAGGTGATCAGTGAGCAGGACCAGCGGATCCTCACCATGGTGGTCGAGTCCGGCCGGGCGCTGGTCATCGCGTTCAACAAGTGGGACCTGGTCGACGGCGACCGCCGCTACTACCTGGACAAGGAGATCGACCGGGAGCTGCGACGCATCCCCTGGGCGATCCGGCTGAACCTGTCCGCGAAGACCGGCCGCGCCGTCGACAAGCTCGCCCCCGCGCTGCGCAAGGCGCTGGCGAGCTGGGAGACGCGCATCCCCACCGCGCAGCTCAACCAGTGGCTCACCGCGCTGGTCCAGGCCACCCCGCACCCGGTGCGCGGCGGACGAGCGCCGCGCATCCTGTTCGCCACCCAGGCCGGGGCGGCGCCGCCGCGCTTCGTGCTGTTCACCACCGGGCCGCTGGACGCCGGCTACCAGCGCTTCGTCGAGCGCAAGCTCCGCGAGGAGTTCGGCTTCGAGGGCAGCCCGATCGAGATCTCGGTACGCCCGCGCAAGAAGCTCGGCCCCGGCGGCCGGGGCAAGGCCCACGGCTGACCCGTTCTCTGCCGCACGCCACCCTCCTAGGATGCTCTAGGGGGTGTGGCGCGCGGCGCGGGAGGGGCCTCTGCGCACGGTGCGAAGATCCTGCGCTAAGCTGTACCGGCTGCCGCGGGGGAAACCTGGCGGGGGCATCGGGACGTGGCGCAGCTTGGTAGCGCACTTGACTGGGGGTCAAGGGGTCGTCGGTTCGAATCCGGCCGTCCCGACAGTAAAAGAGCAGGTCAGGGCCTTGATTCACTTCGGTGGGTCGAGGCCTTCTTGCTGTTCCGTCTCACGATTTATCACGTACGCGCGTACTGCTGACTTTCGTGTCACTGGAGCTACCCGAACAGGCCTGATTCCAGGTGCTCGGCGGCGACCTTGAGGTGGCTGTTGTCCGGGTGGACGTAGACCCGTTTGGCCAGTGTGCCGCCGTCCGCGTGGCCGGCCCAGGCCGCCAGCACGACGTCGGGCACGCCGGCGCCGGCGAGATAGGTCAGGCAGGCGTGGCGGGCATCGTAGGGTCGGACCTTCCGCACGCCGACCTTCTCCATCAGCTTGTAGACCCGGCGGCGCAGCCAGTCGGTGCGTTGGGGGCGGCCGAGCTCGTCGACCAGGACGTAGCCGCTGTCGACATATGCCTCGCCCGCCTGCAGCCGTTCCTTCTTCTGCAGGGTCTGGAAGTCCTTCAGCGCCTTCGCGACCGTGGCGGGCATCGGTAGCCCGCGCTTGCCGGCCGCGGACTTGGCCTCCTTCTCCTCGACCTCGCCGTCGACGAGCGTCCGGGTGTTGTCGCCGGCGGCGATCGTCCCGGCCTCGAAGTCGACATCGGACCACCGCAGCCCGCACACCTCAGCGGGCCGCAGACCCATGAGCGACAGCAGGCAGGGAGCATGCAGACGCTCGTCGGCGATGCCGGCCAGGAACGCCTTCACCTCGTCCTGGGTCCAGGGCTTGCGCCTCGCCTTCTCCTCAGCGGCGGCCTTCGCCGCTGCCCGGGGGATGGTCACGAATGCCGCGACGTTCCGCACCACGAGCTGACGGCGAACCGCGACGTTCAACGCGGTCCGGAGTCGGCCGAGGGTCAGGCGGACCGACCGGACGCCCAATCCGGTCCCTGGCTTACCGCCACGGCGCCGTCCCTCCGTGAGCATCCAGTCGACCAGTACCTCGATGTCGGCCTCGGTGACGTCCTGCAGCGGCTTGGCGCCAAGGCGGACACGGACCGGCAGGAGCGCGTCGCGGTAGTTCGCCGTGGTGGCCTTCTCGACATCGCGGGTGGCGGACGTCAGCCACTCGTCGAGGAACTCATCGACCGTGATCTTGCCTGGCTTGACGTAGGTGCCGCGGCCGGTCTCGTGCTTGATCCGGGCGTACTCCGCCCTGGCTTCCTTCCTGGTGTCGAACGTGTAGGTGCGTTGGTCGCGACGTCCGTCCGGCTTACGCCCGACGTCGAGGACGAACCGGTAGCGGGTCTTGCCGCTGCGAAGGGTGACCTTCTTGATCGGGTCCGAGGCGCTCACGTGCGTCCTGTTCCTTCCATGAGGGATGGGCTGCCGCCCTGGTCTCGTGCGTGAAGCTACTGCGCACTTGACCCGATGGTACCTAAATTAGGTACCTATTCGCGGTCCCGTCGGGCTCGTGGGTTGGTGATTGGTGATAGGCGGTGTGGGATGTGGCAACCTCGACTCGTCACCTAGCCGTTCTGACAGTTCGAGGAGTTGAGGCATGCCGCGACAGCGTCCTGTCGCCGAGAACCTGCCGCCGCTGCCGACGCGGGAAAGGCGGGATCAGCAGGTCAAGATTCGCCTCACACCCTCGGAGATGGAGAGGCTGACGGCGATGCGGCCTGACCTCACGCCGTCCGGCATTCTCGCGCTGCTCGTTGACGACGTGCTCGCCGGGCGGTACCGGCCGGAATGGGCCGTGCCGGAGGAGACAGGAAACGCCGACTGATCACATACCAGTACAAGCGGATGAGTGCTCCTGATTGGCGCCGTGCCGGTCGATGCCGACCAGCCTCAGCAGGTCCGCAGTCCGGACGCGGTATGTCGTGCCAATCCGGAGCACTGGACAAGGAAACGTGTCCAGCTTTGCGAGCTCGTAGGCCTTCGTCCGGCCGACGCCCAGGGCGCGAGCGGCAGTGGAGAGGTCGACAATCGCAGGGAGTCGCAGCAGTTCCTCATGGGTGAGCGAGCTGGTGATCATCTTGCCCAATCCTCCAGGGGTGAGGGGAGTGGACGCCGAGGCGACCGGCTGTCGAGGCACTAATCGGCATGCCCTGACACGACGATTGCGGCCGGCCGTTCTCCGGTGCGCTACCGCCACAGCGGTAGCGGGCAGTTGGCGGCCCTGGTAGCGGTTGGCGGGGCTCGTGGAACCCCTGCAACACTTCACGAATGCTGACCTTGCCGGACACGCCCTGCACTCTGGTGCTCCGTACCGACTTCTCCGACGAGGCAGCTTGGGAAGCGGTGCGCTCGGCGAGCATCGCGCCCACAGCGGATGGGTTCGCGGCGAGTCTGTCCTTCGTCAGCGATCGAGCATTCGCTGACCTGACCCCTGAACAGGTGGCGGCGCTGCCGACGGCTACCTATCGCAGCTTCCTGTTCCTTGTCGACAACGTCACCGTGACCAACGTGGAAACGCCGCTCGTTGCGCTGGACCTGCTCCACCAGCCAGGTCGCTGGTTCCGTGTGGTGCCGGCTGAGATCTGGAGCGTTGAGAACAACCTCTCGATCGCCAACATGGACTTCTTCGAGTTCGCCGACGCGGCAGACCGGGATGGCGTGTTCCGAGGTTTCTCGAAGTAGGTGTCGGGCTGCCAGGAAGCGGCTTCCGAGGTGATGTCTGTCAACGCCGGCTCAACCTTGGCTCTGGCACACATTTTGTGAGTCGCGCTCGGCGGTGGTTCGGGTTGGGTGCCTGGGTGGAGATCATTCCGGCATTGCTGCCGCACCTGACGGGCCTGCGGTTGGAAGCGGTGGTGGTCCGGGGCGTCGGGGTCAGGATCGATGCGGCGACACAGACTGTGCGGGCGCGGTGTGGCACCTGCAGCACCTGGTCGACCACAAGGCATGGTCGCTATGTGCGGCGGCTGGCCGATGTCAGGTTGGGTGGTCACGAGGTGCTGGTCGCGTTGACGGTCCGCCGATTCACCTGCGTGAACGGCGAATGCGGGCGGCGGACCTTCGTTGAGCAGGTCCCGGGCCTGACTCGTCGGCATGCCCGTCACACCGTCGTGGCGGCCGGTGACTTGGAGGCCGTCGCGGTGGCGTTGGGCGGTCGACCGGGCAGCAGGTTGGCGCAGCGGTTGGCGGTGTCGGTCTCCCGGTCAACGCTGATCCGGATGATCCACCGGATGCCCGACCCGCCGCCGGTGACGCCGACGGTGCTGGGCGTGGACGACTTTGCCCGCCGCCGTGGGCATCGCTACGCGACCGTGCTGCTCGACATGCATACCCGCCGACCGATCGATGTCCTGCCCGACCGCACCGCCGACACCCTCGCCGCCTGGCTGCACGACCATCCCGGTGTTCAGATCATCTGCCGCGATCGGGGCGGCAGCTATGCCGAGGGTGCCCGCAAGGGAGCACCTGACGCGATCCAGGTCGCCGACCGGTGGCACCTGCTGAAGAACCTCAGCGACACCGTCGAGAAGGTCATCCGCGGGCACCGCCGATGCCTACGCACCCACGCCGAACCAACATCTTCCCTGGTCACGCTGGCCGCTGAGCCGGGCGAGGCGGGGCGGCGGGCGGCGAACACGCGCCAACGCCACGCGGCCGTGCACGCTCTGCGAGCCGAAGGGCTGTCTATCAGCGCGACGGCCCGCCGACTCGATATGAACGTCAGAACCGCCCGCAGGTACGCCCGCGCCTCCACCGCCGAGGCGTTGATAGGCCCGAACGCCAGCAGCCGACCCAGCGTCCTCGCCCCGTTCCACTCCTACCTGCGGCAACGCCTCACCGACGGCGTCCATCAGACCGCTGACCTGCACGGCGAGATCCTGGCCCGCGGCTACCAAGGCAGCCTGCGGGTGCTGCGGGACTGGCTCACCATCAACCGCGCCCGGCCTGCCCCTGCGACCGCAGTCCGGGTGCCGTCGGCCCGGCGGATCACCGCCTGGATCATGCGACCCGGCCACAAACTCACCGACGACGAACACGTCGATCTCGCCGACGCCCGCCGCCGCTGCCCGGACCTCGACACCGTCGACGGCCTCGCCCGCGGGTTTGCCGCGCTGGTCCGCCATCAAGGAACCGGGCAGCACCTCGACGCCTGGATCAACCGCGCCCGCCGCGCCGGATACCCCGAGATCCGCGGCTTCGCCGCCGGTCTTGTCAGCGACCGCGACGCCGTCGTCGCCGGCCTCGCCCAGCCATGGAGTTCAGGTCCGGTCGAGGGCCAGGTCAACCGCATCAAGACGATCAAGCGACAGATGTATGGCCGGGCGAACCTCGACCTCCTCCGCAAACGCGTCCTGACCAACTCGTGAGCCGCCACCAAGATCAATCACAGAATCTGCGCCAGAGCCAGTTTTCAGGCGGAGCCGACAATGTCCGCGGCGTTGCCGAGACGAACCGCCCGGGCCACTACCGGGTACGTCCTTTGAGTTACGGGATCGTCCTCCGCTCGATGCAGTTCTCAATGCCGACGGCACCCGTTCGGCGTCAGCGCCAGGCGACCGGCCCGGCCGTTCGTCCTGCGTGCTGGATTCCCAGGTCGGGTGCGTGTCGACTTCTCAGGCCAAGAATTGACCGGTTAAGCGCTGGCCTCCTGCCACCGTGATTGATAGACCAGCATGATGACCGAATTTCCGTATGCGAACGGCCGCGTGTTCCTGCAGGGATTCAGTGATGAGGAAGCGGCAGAGGTCATGGATGTCGTCGACCGGATGGCGGACCTGGAGGCGCAGGTACGCCTGGTGCGGACATGGAGGTCTTACCGAACAACGACCTTCATACCGGGGCCGGGCAGCCGGTTGGCGTACGACGACCAGGAGGCACCGCTCGGGGTGTCGGTGAGCCTGCCAGCGCGGATCGGTGTTCACGCGGCTCGTGAACACCTAGATGTCGCGGTCATGCTGTGGGAGGCCGAGTGGATCGCATCCCCAGCAGCTTGGTCATCGCTGTGCCGCCCAGCGCAGCTGAATGCAGCGCAGGTGATCTGGATGCTCGCACCACCGCAGCAGGACGAGCGGATTACGCGGGCGTTGATCACAGCCGCAGATGAGTGCGCCCAGGAGAAGAAGCAGGCCGAGGACGTTGTGCGGTACGCACTCTTGCCACCGCATCGGCTCGACGATGCCCGGGCGCACATTGCAGAGCTGACGGAGTCCCGCCGTCGGCTGTGCGCCGAGCTGACCCGGCGCGGATGCACCCGCCCGAATTTCAACGCCACCGCTGTCGTCCAGTGGGCGGCCGAGCACCTTCACCCGGGCGATGTAGTGAAGCAGTACTCGCACATGTTCATGTGGCGGGTCGGCAGTGGTGCCGCGCACGGGAAGGTATGGCCGGTGCCGATGCTGGCCCGCACACCTGAGAAGTACGACGACTACATTGATGCCCGGCAGGCGCTGGAGCCATCGCACCTACACATGTTCTTCACCGCCGCCACGGCGATGCTGCAGGCGGCGCTGACGCTGCTGGAGCAGCAGACCAGTGCTGGTGAAGAGTAGCCCAGCACCTCGGTGAAGCCTGCGGCTGCAGCTCCCAGAGCGTGCCAATCGAGGCCACCGTCTAGCGCTACCAGCCGCTTATAGTTGCGCTCGCCGCTCGCCCAGGCCGAGCAGGTACCCGGCTGGGGGCTTCGAAGGCGGCTGCGCAGGATCACCGGCTGGCCCGCCTGGGCAGCTGGTGGATGCCCGAGGCGGTCGCGTCGGCGCGGGCACCGTAGGTGCCCGCCGTGACGTGCTTGCCGTCTAGCGCATCCTGCCGGCCCGCGCCGCCGCAGCCGCGACCATACCCGGGATTCTGATAGCCGTCCCCTCAGTGCCGCTTCCGGGCCCGCCCCGCAAAGTAGATCCGGACCACGCAGGGCTCTACCGGATGCGATACCAACGAGCCCATGACGCATCCGGTCGAGCAGGCGGTGGGTGAAGCAAGATATGGCCATTGCTTATCGATCTGCGACCGGGCGCGGTCGCAGATCGGCAATGGAGGCGAGTCCGCGCCTGCCGCGCCGGCCCCGTGTGGGCGTTCGGTTGAGTGCGGCCAGGTAGGTACGGACGAACGGGACCAGTCTCCGGCCCACGCCCAGGCGTAGCGTGACGAACGACGCTGGCGCGGAGGCTCCGGGATTACCCCTGCTACCGCGCCGCTTCCGCTCCTCGCCGCTGCGCGGCTGCGGTGCGGGTCGGCTTGCTCTCGAATGACTACCGCAGCGCCCGCCGATGACCGCAACGACGCCAGCAGGTCGGGCAGGCGCAAGCTTGGCCTTCCCAGACCAGGACGGCAGACCGCGCCCAAACTGGTTCCTACCCGAGGGTCGTCGGTGGGTATGCGGACGCTACCAGCGCAGGCTTGTCGGCGCACGAGGTCTCAGCCACGTATGCCTGAGTGAGGTCCCCCGGACGCTCACTTGCCGGCAGCGCCCGGGGCACACAGTGGCAGGTGATGGACAACGATCAGCCCGCCCCACCCCGGAAGACCCGGCACCGTGCCCACCATCGACCGGCCCGCCCGCACGCGATCCTGCTCCGACTATCGGAGGAGGAAAAGGCTGCGATCGACGCCGCAGCCGCAGCCGCGAACCTGACCGCCACGGGATACGCGGCCAAGGCGGCCGTCGCCGCCGCGACCGCCGGCCAAGCTCCCAACGATGCGATCGGTGACCTGCGAGACCTGCAGCATGAGCTGTTCGCTGCCCGCCGCGCCGTGGTGATGTTCGGCAACAACGTCAACCAGGCCGCTGCGGCCTTCAACGCCACCGGCCAGCTCCCGGACTGGATCACCGACGCCGTTCGACTCTGCGCCGCAGCGGTGGCTCGGCTTGACGAGGTGATCTCATTGGTCCACCGGAGACTACGGTGATTACCCGGGTGCACCGACGCGGCTCGCGGGTCGGTGGGCTGCTGCGCTACCTATGGGGCCCGGGCAAGGCAGAGGAGCACACCAACCCCCACCTGGTGACCGCGTGGGACGGCGGGGGTCCTCTGGCGGACCTGGAGCCCAAGGCCGCCGCCGGCGGTAAGCGGGACTTCCGCGTGCTGACGGCGTTGCTGGAGCAACCGGTTCGGGCGGGCTACCGACCGCCGGACAAGTTTGTCTGGCACGCCAGCATGCGGCTGGCGCCGGAGGACCGGCGCCGCACCATCAGTGACTCGATGTGGGCGGGCATGGCGGTGCAGATGCTCACCGAGGTCGGTGTCGCCACCGCTGCCACCGATCCGGGCCTGCGGTGGATCGCCATGAGGCACGCCGACGACCACGTGCACATCGTCGCCACGCTGGTGCGGGAGGACGGGCGGACCAACTGGATGCGCAACGACTACCCGCGCTGCGTCAAGGCCACCTACAACGTCGCTCGCCGCTACAACCTGCACCGCCGGGTCCCGCCGGCGGACCGGACCGCCCACCGCCGTCCCCACCCGGTCGAGGTCAGCAAGGCCCGCCGCACCGGCCGCGCCCAGACGCCCCGCGGCGAGCTGCGCCGGCGGGTACGCAGGGCCGTGGCCGCAGCCAGCTCGGAGGAGGAGTTCTTCACCCGGCTCCGGGAGACAGGGGTGCTGGTTCGACTCCGACGCAGCAGCACCGACGCCCAGCAGATCACCGGGTACGCGGTCGCGCTTCCCGGCGCCCGGACCGCCGGCGGACAACCGGTCTACTTCGGCGGCGGCCGGCTGGCGCCCGACATGACCCTGCCCAAGCTGCGGGTGCGCTGGGGCACCCCGACACCGCAGCAGACGGCACCAACGGTTGGCCGCAGCGAACGTGTCGAGGCGATGCGCCAGGCCGCCAAGGTGGCCACCGCGGCCGCCGACGACATCCGCCGCGCTGCCCGTACCGAACCGGGCCGGGCGCAGGCCACCGCGGTCGCCGCGGCGGATCTGCTCACCAGCTTGGCGTACGCGATGGAGGGTGACCGGCGCGGGCCGCTGCACCGGGCCGCTGAGGTCTTCGACCGGGCGGCCCGGGACCTGTACGGGCGGGTCCGTCGGCCAACCGGCCGCGGCCAGGAGATGCGCGTTATGTCGCGGCTGGTAGCGCTGATGGGCCGCATCTCCGGCGACGACGACGCCATGGCTGCGCTCGCGCTGGTGATGGACCTGGCCCGCCTCGCCGACACCCTCGAGCAGCTACGCAAGGCACAGCAGCGCCTACACCAGGCCGAGACAGCCCGAGCCGCAGCCGATGCGTTGCGGCTGGTAGCGGGTGGCCGGCAACTGGCGGTAGCGCTGCCGCTCACTGCCACGTCCACCTCCGAACCGACAGTGGGAGGCGGCCGACACGCTGGACGTGGCCGCTGAGCAGGCAAAGGAGGCGCACGTGCCGTACCCGCAGCAACACGAGGACCCGATGGCCGAGACCCGCCAGCAGTTCCTGCAAGGGCTGGCCACGATGGCAACCGTCGGCGAGGCCGGCGCCCGCTGGGCCGCCGTCGGCATCCAGAACAAGGCCGCCGACCGCGAACGCCAGGCCCACCGCGACCAGGCCGCCGCGGCAGCCCGCCGCGAAGCCGACCGACTGGCCGCCAAGGTCCGCGCGGACCGCGAACGAATGGCAGCATCACTCGACGGCGACTGGCTGCTCAACAAGGCCACCTTCGCCGAGGCCGCCGCCGTCTGGCGCACCGCGACCATTCACGCCGGCGCCGACCCGGTCGCCCGGCGGGCAGCAGACTTCGCCGAGCAACGACTACGCCAGTTCCGCCCGGACCTGATCGCCGCCTACGAACGACACCGGCACGCCGGCAGCGCAATCCCCGAGGCCATGCGCGCCGCCGCCCGGGAGGTGTGGGAGAACGACGCCCGCGCGGGCTACCGGCAGCACGGTGCTCGCGCCCACGGCGGGACGCCAGACCGGCAGGGGATCACCCCGGACGGGCCCGCCGCTCTGCCGCGGGGTGGCCGTGGGCAGGTCGACGACTTCGACGCCGCTGTCCGGCAAGAGGCAATGATGCTGGCGGAACACGTACGGCCCGAAGCCCTCGACGAGCTACAGCGCCAGTGGCGTGCCAACGGCAAACTCCCCGCCGGCGAACCCGTGCAGCTCCTTCGCGACCTTACGGTAGAGATGCGTCGGGCCATCAGGACCGGGAACGCCGACGGACGGCCGGTCGAAGGCATCCGCCTCGCGCACAGTCACGTAGAGGAAGCTCTAGCCCGCGACCTGCATGGCAGAGCTGCCGCTGAGCGGGGTGAGGGAGTCCGAGACGGTGGGACGCTGGACGATCCCCGTACCTCGGTCGACGAGCATGCGATCGGGCAGACGGCGGGCGTGGTGCGCGACGACAACGCTGACCACACCGCCGCTACCGCCTCAGTCCACAACGCTGAGGTCCTCGCGACCCCCGCGTGGACGTTGGCCTTTCCCAAGCTTCGCGTTGCCCAAGTCGACGCGGCAGTCGCCGCCAAGCAGCCCGCGGCGGCGACCACCGCAGTCCAGATGCGCGGCAGAGCTCGATGACCGCCAGCTCGTCCCAGCAGACCCCCAACGAGGCGGCAACCCAACTCGATGAGCTTGCCGCTGAGGTGGCGAGACTGACGAAGCAGGTTACCGACCTCCAGCAGACCCATGCCGAGCGTGGCCACGCTGATGACGGGGGCGATCAGCCGCCGCTGTACTCCACGGTCGAGGAGTGGGTGAACACGTACCTGCTGCCGACCTTCCCGCGGCCGGTAAGCGAGGTCGGCATGTCCCGATGGCACTGGTGCGAGCAATGGTGGCGCCACGACGAAGCGGTCACCCGGTTGACCGCCCTCTGGTATGGCTGGGAACAAGCCCGCCTGCAGATGACCGGCATGCTGCACTGGCTCAGAGAACTCGACCACCAGCTGCCCATCCTGTACGGCGACGACGGGCCGTTCCGCAACTGCGCCGTGAGCGGCGACCTCGGGGCGGCGCGGCACCACTCGTCTCCGGAGATGCCGGCCGAACCTGCGCCAGCGGAGTGGTGGAGTTGGTGGGACTGACACCCGTCGCAGGTGGCGATGTGCAAGCCCGTGTATGGGGTGACGTCCCTGCCTGGTCCGTCGCGTGAGCCTCCTGGTCGACGTGGCTAGCATCTACCCGTGATCGAGGAGTTGGTCAGTAAGGCTTCCATCGGGGACGATGACGCGGTCGAGGAGCTGTCCGTCATTGCGGACACTGATCCGGAAAGGCTGACGCCGTACCTCGGTTCCCTGCTCGACCGGGACGTGTTGTGGCCGGCGAAGTTGTACCGGGCGGCGGACGGTGAGGTGGTCCACCGCGTCGTCGAGCGCATCGACGGCGGCCGGACGCCGGACCGGCTCAACCACCTACTGCTCATTCTGGCGCACTCAGGTCACCCGCTGGCCGAGAGCGCCTTGCGCCGCTGGTCGACGCAGTCGCCGGCCGGCGCGGATAAGCTGTACGTCGGTGCGCTGAACTACGCGCGGGAGGGTGGTTGGACGGTCGACCCGGACGGCCGCCGGCGAAACCTGTGCGGCAACAGCGCGTATCGGTGGGGCATGCGCGAGGCTCCGCGCCGCGCGGACCGTCCCACCTGTCCATGGTGCGCGTCGCCACTGTGGACGGCTGCCGTGCTGGACACCGCGGACCCGTCCGTCGGCGCGGCGCTGACGCACACGGGCTGGCCTGGCCGGCTGGTGATCGAGACGTGCCACTTCTGTGCCTGCTACACGACGCTGTACAGCGAGGTCACGCCGGCCGGTGACACTGTCTGGTGGCCCGGCAACACCCGCCCGGGCTACCTGGGCCCCGCCGCGGCGGAGGATCCGCCGGTACTGGTGCCGACCCCCGACGGGGCCCGGCGCGGCCCCTATGGGGCAAGCGCGTGGGAGCAGGGCGGCTCGACGCTGGGCGGCTGGCCCGACTGGATCCAGGACGCCGAGCACGCCTTCTGCCCTGGATGCGGCCAACCGATGGACTACGTCGGTCTGATCGGCGGCGCAGACCTTGACGAGTACGGCGAGGGTGCCTACTACCTCCACCTGCACCACCCGTGTGGGTTCGCCGCGGTGAACTACCAGCAGAGCTGACCACCGGGGTGCTTTACCGCGCATCGCTCGCACGCACGATGCATGCAAATGACGTGCGAGTCAGATCCACGTCCAGGGGCGGACGGCCGTCCAGACGCGCCGGCGCCACCGCGCGCGACGCGGGTGAAGGAACAGACGGATGTCGTCCAGCGCGTTGTCGGCAGTGCCTCTGATGTGGGGCAATGACTGGGCTCGGCGGAAGGGCGGCGACTACTCGCCGTTCGTCCAGTTGACGGTAGACCCTCGCGACATGCCCAAGGCACGTCGCGGCGAGGGCGCTGGCCTGGTGGTCCTCGTGCCCGAGTAACTGAAGATGCAGCTCCTGCACCTCTCTCCAGTCACCGTCGCCGTACAGGGCGGTGCCGACCATGGCGTCCAGTGCGGCCGCCGCGGTCGAGGACGGCGTGTACCTCAGCCGGTGTGGACGACGGCGGGTTGCGGAAGACGTGATGTTCGTGGCCTACCGTGGCATCCTCCCTGGTCAGGGCAGTAGCAGGTGGCCCCAGCGGCCGCGCTGCTCGCTGTCTCGTCGACTGCACCTCCTTGCTCCGATCAAAACTGGGAGCAGGGATCATGTTCAAAAATGGACGGGTACCTTTACGTACGCCACGCCGTCGGTTAGTAGTCGCCTATGGAGCACCTATGGTTCGATCTCGGCGGCTGCGCTGGTGGCACACAACTCGCAGTGCATCTGCGCGGCTCGTCCGCGCGGGTGAGCGTGATGGACGCCGACGAGTACCAGGCATACCTCGACGGCGACGAGTACGAGTATCACGGCGGCTTCTTCGACGTCAGCCCCGTACTCCTCGAGGTGCCGTACGACGACGACTGGTACCTGGTGGTCGACAGCTACCACGGGCGAATCAGGGTCAAGTACGAAGAAGTCTTCGATTGATGCGAGCGGCGTCGCGTCTATATATGGCGCCACCCTGACGAATCGCTGGCATCCGCAGAAGCGCTCGTATCAGCCGGTTAGGGTGTGGCAGCGCGTAATCGCTCTGCCTCTCGGACGACGTCGTACTCGGCTGCCATGATGCGGGCGTGGTTGCCAAAACTCGGGAGACGGTGGCGAGCGCTCATCCGGAACTCCTGCCAGAGTTGCTTGAGGCCGAAGGCTGGACGAGGGCTTTGAGTGACCTTCCCCGGGGCTCGAACCGCAAGGCCCGGTGGAGGTGCGTTACCTGTGGGCTCGAATGGTGGCAGGCTGCGGCGGTGCGAGTGCGAGCGGCGCCCGGCTGTAAGGCTTGCCGGAGCCGTCTGCGACGAAAGGCCGACACGCCGGGGCTGGGCCGTAGCCTGGTGGAAGTCATGCCGGAGCTGGCCGAGGAGTGGCTGGAGTGTCTCACGTATCCCACCGCCACACCGGAGACGGTTAGCGCCCAGTCCTCGGCCGAGGTTCGATGGCGCTGCTCGTCCTGCGGTCACTCCTGGGTGAACCCGATTGTGCGACGGACCCGTTCCGGAGGAGGCGGTTGCAAGCCGTGCGCAGGCAAGCGTCGGGCCGCGGCCAACTCCAGCCGTGTGGCCTGCCGAGTCGGCGACGCCTGCCCGGAGATCGTCGAGTTTTTCCTGCGCTGGGAGGACCGGGCCGAGCAGACGCCGGTGACCGAGGTAAGCGTCCGCTCCGACAAGGTGGCCTGGTGGCGCTGCGGCTGCGGCAATACCTGGCACACTAGAATCCGGCTCCGGGTCGCCGGAAGTGTGTGCCCACGATGCCGGGCCGCGAAGCGTCGGCCGCCGACCACAGCGCCGCTGCGCACTAGCCACCCCACGGTGGCCGACATGTTCATCCGCAACCTGACCCACCCTCACCGCACCCCTGACTCCTTGCCGAAATCTGCGACTGACCGGTGTCGATGGCGGTGCAGCGCCTGCGATCACGAGTGGGAGCAGACGGTGCTGAATGTGGTCGGCGCCGGCCGGCCTTGCCCTCGATGCGCGGAGTTTATGGGCGGCGCACCGCTGGCCGGCCGGTCGCTCGCTGACCTGTATCCAGAGATCGCGGCCCAGTTCGTCGTCAACCAGCGTCGACCTGAGCGGCGCCCCGCACTCCTCCGTCCGAACTCGGTCGACCGATGCCTGTGGCGCTGTGGCGATTGTGCGCACGAGTGGGTTTCTACCGTGACGAACCGAACCGCTGGCCGTGGCTGCCCGCCCTGTGGGCGTCGACGGGCGGGTGAGCTGCTGCGAGATACCGGCGAAGCGGCTCCGTTCAGCAGCACGCATCCGGAGCAGGCCGCCACGTTCGTCGCCAACAAGTCTCACCCTGGTCGGGACCCGCAGAGCTTCACCGCGGGGACTAACGACATCTGCGTCTGGCGCTGCCCGGAGTGTTCCCGGCACTTCGAACGCTCCGTCGCCACTCACGCGACTCGCCTGCTTTGTGCCGCATGCGCGTACCTTGCTCGAGGCGTTGCCAGCCGGGTCGCCCCCGAGAAGAAGTCACTGGCGACGCTCATGCCAGAGGTTGCCTCGTCCTTCGTGGCGAACATCTCCTGGCCGGGGCATGGACCGGAGACGCTGTACCCGCGGGCTGCCGCACTCTGCTCTTGGCGCTGCCGATGCGGTGCGCTCTACGAGGCGCACGTACGCGATCGGGCGAAATCACCGGACTACGGCTGCGGCCGCTGCCGCCGCCGAGGCCGCAGCCTCCTCGAACTGGAGCTCGCCCAACTGCTGGCGGCCGCGACCGGCGACGAAGTCGAAGTCGACGTGCGCCTCGACGGCGGTCGGCGATCAGCGGAGCGGCTGGACCTCTTCCTGTCCTCGGCCGAGATCTACATCGACCTGGACCCGGCCCATTGGCACGCCGGTGCCGCTGCTCACGCCCGTGACCTGCGCAAATCAGAGGTCATGGCCAAGCTGGGCGTGCGCTATGTACGGGTTCGGCAACCCGGCACGCCGCCGGTTCCAGGGGAGACCGTGGTGGCGGGCACCAAGGATGCGACGGAGTGGTTTTTGATCCTCGCGGAGTGGTTGCGGTCGCAGTCCGTGCCGTGCTCGTCGTTGTCTAGCGATCGGATGGCCGTAGCAGTCGCTGCGGCGCGCGAGGAGTGGAAGGCATACCAAAGCACACCACCCGGCGAGAGCCTTGCGAAGCTATTCCCCGCGCTGGCGAGCGAACTGGTCGAGAACTTGACGCGTCCGGAGATGGGTGCGCAGTGGCTGGTTCCCGGCTCCGCAGACCGGTGCGTCTGGCAGTGCGGAACCTGCCGACACGTATGGCGAACCCAGGTAGTCAGCCGAGCCCAGCGCAAAACCGGCTGTCCACCGTGCTCACGGCGGGAACGCTCCTACCAAGCTCGCCTGAGTCGGGCCGAGCTCCGGGTTCGTGACGTCGCTCCCGAGTTGCTTAGCCAGGCAGTGCGGATCCTTGACGTCGACAAAACCCGCGACATCGAGCTGCTCGACCTGGCTCGTGGGTCGACCATCCGGGTGCTCTGGCGATGCCCGGACTGTGCGCACGAGTGGGTTGCGCCCGTCGTCAACCGCACCTCGGGACGCGGCTGCCAGCCATGCAGCATCCGTCGCCGCAGCGCGATCCGCCAGGACCCTCCGCCAGGCGGGTCCCTGGCCGACTTGCATCCTGATGTTGCGGACACCTTCCTGGCGAACCTCGACCACCCCGAGCGGGGGCCTGATCGGCTCCGCCCACGGTCCGGTGACCGCTGCCGTTGGCACTGTCCCTGCTGCGGGTCGAACGAGTGGGAGACAAAGGTTTCCGCCCGAGTCAAGGGGCAGGGCTGCGGACGGTGCCGTGGGCAAAGGACAGGAAGGCCGCGGGTTGGAACCAGCAGGAGAAGAATGCGGCTCGACGAGTTTCGACTGTTTTAAGGGCGTCGGTTGCCCAGTATCGTTCCTCGCACACCTGACAGATAGTGACTCGCGTCCATTGACCCGCTCAGGTATCTCACAAAGGCCCTTTGTTAGATACCTCGAGGTGGCCCAAGCGCCCGGAGCGCTGCCACGAGGTTGCGCGGCACGAGGAAATGAGTCGCTCGGACACCGTGGTCGTAGCCCGTCTGGAACGGATACTCCACTTCCTCCGGAAGCCAGTCTTGCTCGATGAGGGCTGCAGTGATGCGGTTGGTGGGCCTCGTTAGTCCGCGCAGCGTGCGTTCCGCTGGAAACTCGGCGATCGTGTACACCTGTTCCCGCTCGAGTCGACCGTCCTGACGCGCGGCGGCGCGGATCAATTCTGCGTGCATAGGATAGGGACCGGCGAGAACGGTCATCAGCTGGTAAGCTGCCTGTTCTGACCAGCCTCGGATCTCTCGAGGCCTTTGCTCAGGCTGATCTTCAATCACAATGAATGGCTCTGGGCGTCTCCGCTCTCGGGCTCGGGCAGAAAGATGCCGGCGTAGGAACGAAGTGTCAGCGGCGTCGGTTCCCGCTCCGTCCTCAACCTGCTCCTCCTGCGAGGGGAGCGGGGCAGGTGCCTGTATCGGCTCATACCGCAATTGAACCAGCCGATCTTCTAAGAAGATGCTAATCGTCCGCAAGAAGATCTTTTTGGCGTCGGCGGCGCGCCGTCGTTCCTGCTCGGGCGTGGACAGCAACCAGGATTCGAGCGCTCCGGGTAATCCGAACCATAGTCGGAAACCTTCTGGGTGTCCCGCAGGAGTTATGTTCCAGTCTCCACGAACCCCTTCTCGCCCGAAACGAATATTGACGGGTATATGAGTGCCGTGCTCCGCGATGAAAGCCTCGAGCTCCTCCATGCTGTCGGGCTGCATGGCTAGGATGAAGGGCGCTGCAGGAAAACCCAGGATGAGGCCTTCGCCGCTAGCCGAGTCCTGCAGCTCCGCAGTTACTCGGGCAGCCCATTGTACCAAGACATTCGGAGGTAGGCCGCCGCCCGTGCTTTCGGAGACTACATCGGTCGGAGGGATTTCGGTACCAGCATTGCTGAATGCGTTCCGTAGTGCTTGTCGTGTTTGTCGAACAGGAAAGTTCGTGAGATTTGCGTCCTCCGCTTCGGTTAAGATCGTCTTTGCTGCCTCTGCCACCGTCGAAATGAGAGGCTCGAACGCGGGTCCGGAAAGGTCGACAAGCGAGATCTGTTGAGCCAGTGCGTAGCTTTGCGCCTCTTTCTTGAAGCCGGCCCCCGAGAACAAAGCGTAGCGATACTGATACCGACGTAGCGGTTGCCTGTAAGACGTCGACAGCTCGGTCGAGTACTGCTGGTTGACGTCGTCGATCACGCCGTGGGCGTTGCGCACCTCCGCCAAACCGACCTTCGATCCGCGGTTCTTGGCCTCGACGAAGAGTCGAACAGGCAGGGAAAACGGCGTCGGCATAAGCAGATCCCCCAAGACATCTGCTTGGTGATCAGCGCCGCGGCCTCGAACGAGCAGGCCGTGTCCCGCTTGACGTAAGGCTTGCTCATCCGCGTCCGAGTCCTGCAGGAGCCGGTATCCGTTTGAGCTAAGTAGGAAGGCGATCGCCTCTTCTAGAAGGTAACCAGCCAGCGCATCGGCGGAGATCAGTGCCATGGCCCGATCCTCGCACGTGTAGCTCGATGACGGGTGCCGGGCTTCGTTGCAGACGAACGACGGCGAGCAGGTGTCGTTATCCCCGCTCATTCGACGGGTCGCACGGCGCGGGATGCCAGGGACCTCCATCCAGCCTCGACGTGGAATGATCAGCCTCAATGCGTGCAACAGCACCAGCCGATCGGGCCAGGGTCGTCTATCCGTGCTTCAAGCCCTCCCCGGCTTCACCGCCTAGAGTTGGCCAGGGTTCGGGCAGCGCGGCTTCGAGATGCGTGAGCGCGGCGATTGCGACGGTGTCGGCCCCCAGGGCCCCGGCAAAGTCGTGAGGGTGTCCGGCTTGGGTGGTTCGAAGTAGAAGCGCCGGTGTTGGTAGCAGCAAGACGGGCATGACCAGTTCA
>NZ_JBIAKL010000022.1:0-45901 GCF_042872445.1 Micromonospora sp. NPDC005257
GACTGCTGTCCTACCGGGAGCTTCGTCCTATCTGGAGCAGCGACACGCCGCTGAGCGCCTGCTCAGGAGCCCTTGATCACGATGAAAATGGCTCAGTGGAACGGAAGAACCGAGAACAGCTCGGGAATTCCGTAGAAGACGAGATACGGCCGCCTGCCCTGGGAAAGCTCGGTGGGGTGGATGTTCAGCCGCCGGTAGCCCATCTGCGCGATGGCTTCCTCGGCCCCGTACAGCCAGGCGTCCATCTCCTGATCGGTCGCCCGGGGATAGGCGCGCCTGCGCGCCTCCGCGTAGTTCAGGAGCCCGATGAGCCCCAGGACGACGAGCACGGCGCCGCCGACCCCGCAGAGGAACCCCAGGCAGATTGCCGCGTCACCGACGGCGAACATCACCAGGGCCATCAGCAGGAGTCCGCCACCGAATGCCAGCTTGACGTACTGGGCTACCGGTGTGGACGGCTCGGGCGCGAAGTACTTGCCGGCTCGCTCTGCGCGTTGTTCAGGATGCATCAGATTCCCTGGTTTCGGCTGAGCCCCTGCCACGTCGGGCACTCGACAGCAGGAACGTGGTTGATGATTTCGCGGGCGCGATCACTGCCGACGCCCCACAGCGCCGCCTGGAGGTCGCGAAGCCTGAAGCGGTCGGTCGGAATGCCACGGATTTCGTAGTAGTCTTCGATGATCAGCGCCCAGAGGGCTCGCAAATGGTTGCTCGTGTCGCCGGGATCGATCTGAATGCCGATCTGCAGCAGATTTTCCATCGCCCGGATCACCTCGTACCGGTATCCGCCGGGGCGCCGGCCGCCGAGAGCGGCCAGCACCCGGTAGTAGTAGACATCGACCTCGCGTGGATACATGTTCACGAGGGTGTTGAAGCGCTCCAGGGCACGTGCGTATGCCCCGTTGTTGAGAGCAGCGATCGCCTCGACGAATTCCGGGTCGACGCGGATCTGCTCCGGAAGCAGATCCGCAAGCGGTGGCCAGGCCTCAGCCAGCGTGGCAAGCGGGATGACCCACGAGATCCGCAGCCTCTTGTCCATGTCGGCTGTCGAAATCATGCCGACGACGCGGCCGGACGTGACGTCGACAATGGGGCCGCCGCTGTATCCGCGCTGGATCTGGCCGTCGAAACCGGGCAGACCGTTCACCTGAATGAGCTTCCCGGTCTCATCCGGCCCGATGACCTGGACCCGGGTCCGCTGACCGCGGTCGTCCGCCGACGAATACTGTTCCGGAAAGCCGAGCGCGTCGAGCGGCGTCTCCGGCCGCGGCGGCTCACTGGGCCCGAGCGGCGCCGCGGGCCAGCTCTCCGGAACGTCGACGACTGCCACGTCGGTCCCGTCGTACCGGCCCGGGCTCCAGCCCGGAACCGCGTAGCGCGCGGAACAGACCTGGCCCGAGCCCCAACCCCCTGGCGCCTCCGCCCAACACCGGACTCGACCCTCGACCACGTGAGCGCATGTGAGGGCCACGCCCGGCGCCACGACGAATGCGGTTCCCAGCACCTCCGACGGAGCACCACCATTCGTCGTGGCCCGGATCCGCAGCCGCCAGGGTTCAGAGGAGGTGATCATTTCGGGGCGGAGTCTTCCCGTCGCCAGACCAGTTCGACACCGAAGTTTCCTTCGTACGCGGTCTTCGCGATGACGGCGTTCATCTCAGCCGTCATCTTCACGGCAAAGGTGAGCTTGACCTCGCTCGGCCCCAGGTCCTCGCGAAACACACGCATGGCCTCCATGGCCGCCGAGCGGACGCTCCGAAGTGACTCGTCGAAGGATCTCGGCTCGGTGCGAGCACTGCGGCCCACCGGCCCGATACCGGCGTTTTCGCCATGGATCTCCAGCTCCTGGCCCTCGACCTCAACGAGAACCGGATCCGCTCCATGCACCGCAAATTGTCTGGTAACTGGCACAGCACTCCTTCAGCTGGAAGGAAAAGAGGGCATCGCGACAATGCAGACGACGCGCCAATGCGTCGGGGATCGACCGGCAGCACACCCGCAACTTGCGAGGATCGTTCAACCGGCTACAAAACGATCCTGGCGTTCGTGCGCTGATGCCAGGATCAGACATTCGGCCGGTTCGATTGTCAGCAACACGACTACTGGTCTCTACTTAGGACTTCGGGCTGAGGATCGGATATGCACCGGCACAGGACTGGTGACCGGATGGGCGATCCGGACGCCTATTCATCCACCATTTCCCGACGAGAGGGCACCGAGCGGATGACACCGGCTGAGCGGTGCTGATCCACCCGCGGCCGAGGGGCTTAGGGGATCACGTTCGGCGGCATCGAAGGCACCCCGCCTTCGGGTACGGTGACGCTTCACGAGTCGCGCCCTTACCGTCGAAGGCCTCGCCGTTCAGGAGGTGACGCGCGTGCGTAGGACCAGCCGTATGTTGTGCTGGCCGCTCAGCGTCTGCCTGATGGCGGCGCCGGCAGCCTGTACGTCCTCAAGCGGATCCAGCCAGGATGAGGCCAGACCAGTCGCACCAACTGCGTCCCTGGGCACTGACCCCAGTGCGTCCCCGTCGACTGACGTGAGCGCCGGACAGGAGTCGTGCACTGTATCCGTCGATGCGATCAAGGAACCGCCGGCGGGTTATCGGCTCGTGGGAGAGGACGTTGCAGTACCTGCACGGCCGGTGCTTCAAGCAGAGGAATCGGGGGAACCGGACCCGGCAGCCCGGCTGTTCGCCAAATGGGGACTGGTCGTACGCGGCGGCGCAGTGGTTGATCTTCGGGTGGCAGCCGGCTGGGAGGACAAGGCGCGTCTCGGATGGGGCTCGTCAGTGGTGCCAGCCGTGAGCGCCCATGTGCGTGCCTGCGCATCTGCCGATGACCGACCTGAGTGGCTGGCCTTCGTCGGCGGCACGTGGGTTGCGCGACCAACCTGCCTACCGCTCACCATTCAGTCGCGGGGGCAGACGGCACAAGTACGGCTGGGTATCGGTGTCCCTTGCGACGGAACCGACCCGCCGAGTTCCTAGTAAGGCTCGCCAGGAACCTCCGCCGTGAGGCGGATTCTCGACAAGGCCGAGGAAACGACTGGTGGGGCGGGCGAGAGCTAGAACCCGCGAACGACCCGGTCGGGTGCGGTTTTCTAGCAGCGAAGCGCGCCTCGTCTCCCTCGATGACCAGAATGAACCACGGCACCTCGCGCCCGTCCCATGCCGCACCACCGACCAGCCCGTCCGCAACCTCAAAGCCAGCCGGCACCGCAAGGTGGACCACGGCATGAGGCGGTCAACGCAGAAGACGACCCCCGTGAGAGCCTGTCGCGATGTCGCGTGCCCGCCTAGCGCTGACCGCCGGGGTTCTCCTGCTCATCGCCTCGTGCCTGCTGCCGTGCCTGCCGTTCCTGGATCTGTCCGGGATCTCGATGCCCTACCAGGACCCCACCCCCGAGATGCTGGAGAAGCAAGCCGCCGACATCACCACAGCCGAACACAGACTCGCCGTCCACACAGCCGTCGCCGGTGCACTCGCCGTAATCGGCCTGGCAGCCTTCATCTACGCCTGGAAGCACAGACAGACCCGCAAGGCCGACCACGGAATCTAGACCAAACGTAAAGCATGTGCTGGGACGGATTCGTCAAGCATGTGGTGAGACTAGACAGACGCGGTCGAGCCTGTGTCCTCCGCCGGGTTTCGCGGAGCACACCGCGTGGGGCTCGCACCTCCGGAACATCGGCGCGACCGGACTGCGGCAGCCCAGGCTTCGTACACATGTGCGATGTGCGGCTTTCGGAATTTCGACCTAGCCTGCGTGGTGACCGCCGCCGCGCCATTGGCCGTGGAATCGCGGCGGCGGTCTATTGCCCCACTCCAGGTATTCGAGAAGGAGCAACGTGACAATCCTAGTAACCGGAGCGACCGGCAACGTGGGTCGCCAGGTGGTGGCCGGGCTCGTCCGGGCCGGACGAACGGTGCGGGCGATGACCCGCCAGCCGCAAACGCACCGGCTACCGGACAGGGCTGAGGTGGTCCAGGGAGACTTCGAACGTCCCGCGACCTGGCGAGCGGTGCTGGACGGAGTGCGGTCGGTGTACCTGTTCCCGTTCGCGTACGCCGCGACCGACCATGGGTTCGTCGATGAGGCGTTGAAGGCCGGCGTCACCCGGTTCGTCGTGCACTCCGCGGCGGCGGCCGGGTTCACACCCGGAACCGGTGGCGACGGCGCGCTCGGGCGGCACCTGACCGATGAGCGGGTGGCGCACCGCGGGCTGGAACTGCTGGTGGAGGCCTCGGGTGCCGAGTGGACGCATGTGCGGCCGGGGTTGTTGGCCGCCAATTCGCTGCGGTGGGCCGACCGGATCCGAACCGAGCGGGTGGTGCGGGAACCGTACGCGTCGGCCGGCTATCCGGTGGTCCATGAGGCCGACGTAGCCGACGTGGCGGTCGCGGCGTTGCTGACCGACGACCATGTCGGTGCCGCGTACACCGTCACCGGCCCGGTGAAGGTCTCGCAGGCGGAGCAGGTCACCGCGATCGGTGCCGCCATCGGCGTGCAGGTGCGGTTCGAGGAGCTCGATCCGGCCGAGGCGCGCACGCAGTGGCTGCGCGACGGCTTCGATGAGGAAACCGCCGACTGGATGATCGCGCTGCTCGCCGACGCGGTTGACGGAACAGGTGCGTTGCCGCCGACGGACACCTATCTGCGGGTGACGGGGCGGCCACCGCGCACGTTCGCCCAGTGGGCCAACGATCACGCCACCGACTTCCGGCCCGAGGCGACGCGATGACGATTCTGGTCACGGGTGCCACCGGCATGGTGGGCCGACACGTCGTCGCCGAACTGGTGAAGACCGGGCATCGGGTCCGCGCACTCACGCGGACGCCGTCGGCGGCGAGCCTTCCGGACGGGGTAGAGGTCGTCGGCGGCGACCTGACGGATCCGCTGTCGCTGGAGCCGTCGCTGAACGGCGTCGAGAAAATGTATCTGTTCCCTGTCGGACGGACAGCGCGTGAGTTAGTTGCCGTCGCGAAGCGGGCCGGCGTGCGGCGCATCGTCGTGCTGTCCGGGGCGCTGGCCGACACCGACGACAGCGAGGACGGATACCTGGCGGTCGAACGTGCCGTCGAGGACTCTGGTCTGGAGTGGACGCACGTCCGGCCCGGGGAGTTTGCCGCGAACTGGCTGGACTGGGCCCCGTCCATCAAGGAAGGTCGGGTG
This sequence comes from Micromonospora sp. NPDC005257, assembly GCF_042872445.1. Taxonomy (NCBI): domain Bacteria; kingdom Bacillati; phylum Actinomycetota; class Actinomycetes; order Micromonosporales; family Micromonosporaceae; genus Micromonospora; species Micromonospora sp. NPDC005257. Next base: position 5,176 of record NZ_JBIAKL010000022.1, read on the forward strand.
GTTCGCCGCCCGTACGGGGCTGCGGTCACCCAACCCACCCACGAGGCGGACGTCGCCGCGGTCGCCGCGACAGTTCTCATCGAGGACGGGCACGCCGGCCGGACCTACACCCTCGCCGGCCCCGAGGCGCTCACCACCGTGGCGCAGGTGCACGCGATCGGCACGGCGATCGGTGCCACGGTGCGGTTCGAGGAGCTCGATCCGGCCGCGGCCCGGGCCGAGTGGATCGGCAACGGCTATCCAGAGACGTTTGTCGACTGGATCTTCACCATGTGGGCGGAGTCCGCGCGTGACCCTGCCCCGACGAACCAGGAGTGGGCAGGCATCGTCCCGCGCCTGACCGGCCGACCCGCACGGACATTCGCGCAATGGGCCACCGACCACGCGGCCGAATTCCTTTAACCGCGGTTCGCCTGGGTCGCCAGCAGCATGGCTGAGCTGAGAAAACGGCTGGTGGGGCGGGCGGGGTTCGAACCCGCGACCGAGGGATTATGAGTCCCCTGCTCTAACCGGCTGAGCTACCGCCCCGTCACCGCGCCGGATCGTAACCCGCCGATCGTTTCGCGGACCACCACCGGCCGGGCGGAAAGACTACCGCGACAGCACGATGGGCTACGCGAGGATAACAACGCGCAACCCACCGGCCAACGGCTCTACGCGCGCCGAAGATCGGCGAGAACGGCGCCGACCGTACGCCAGCCGCTGGCGAGCGCGCCCTGGATGGACGGGCTGTCCCGGTGGTCCCCGGCCACGTACAGGCCGTCGCCCAGCGCGACCGGTTTGCGCAGGCGGCCCTGCGGCGGCGGGGCGGCGGGCAGCGCGTCCGGCACGGTGACGGTGGTGAGGTGGGTCCAGTCGGCGGTGGAGCGGCCGTAGAGGCGGTCCAACTCGCGGCGGATCACCGGTTCGGGCGGGGTCTGCGGGCCGACCACCGAGGTGGCGACCAGGTGCTGGCCGTCGGGGGCGTACGTGGGTGCGGCCCGGCTCACCACCACCGTGTTGGCGATCGTTTCCCGCCGGTCGCCGTCGAGCAGCAGGATCGGCTCGTCCAGTGGCGCCGTGCCGGTGCGGTGGTAGTAGGTGGTGTAGGCGTGCATGCGTACCCGGGTAAGACCGGGCAGCAGCGTGGCCGCCGCCGGCGGGTCGACAGCGACCACGACGGCGCGGCAGGTGATCTCGCCGGACGGGGTGCGGACGCGGCCGGGCGCGACCTCGGTGACCGGGGTGTTCAGGTCGATCAGCTCGGCGGGCAGCGGCGCGGCGAGCGCCCGGGGCAGCGCCGCCATGCCGTCCGCGGGCAGGCCGATCCGGCCCCGGGCGAAGGAGCGCATGATGACCGCGAGGACGTGGCTGGAGGTGGCCAGCTCGCGGTCGAGCAGCACGCCGGACAGGAACGGCCGGAGCAGTTCCTCGATGATCGCGTCGGAGAGCCCGGCCCGGCGCAGCGCCTTCTCGGCTGTGGTCTCGGGCGTGTGGAGCAGCCGCCCGACCGGCAGCGTCGCGTAGCCGGCCGCGAGCGCGCCGAAGCGCAGCCGGTCGGTCAGTGATCCGATGCCGGCGGTGAGCGTGGCGGGCGCGCCGGCGGGTTCGCGCAGCGGGTTGACGAGTCGTTCCAGCCGGTCGCCGCGGCGCACCAGCACGCCGGGCGTGAACCAGCCCATCCCGAGAGCGCCGACGTCGACCAGGCCGGCCAGCCGCGGGTACGCGGTGTTCAGCACCTGGAAGCCGCGGTCCAGCAGGAACCCGTCGACCCGGTCGGTGGCGGCCCGCCCGCCGAGCCGGTCGGCGGCCTCCAGCAGCCGCCACGGCACGCCGGCCCGGTGCAGCCGCCGCGCGGCGGCGAGCCCGGCCAGGCCGCCGCCGACGACCACGACGTCGGTGTCAGGCACGCTCCACCCCCGCGCCGGCCCGGTCGCCCTCGCGGTGCGACCGCGACAACCGGCCCGGCCACCAGACCTTCGGACCGATGTCGTACGCGAGCGCGGGCACCAGCAGCGAGCGGACCACTATGGTGTCGAGCAGGACACCGACGGCGACGGCCACGCCCAGCTCGACGAGCACCACGAGCGGCAGCACGGCGAGTGCGGAGAACGTGGCGGCGAGCACGATGCCGGCGGAGGTGATCACGCCGCCGGTGACGGCCAGGCCGACGAGCACACCGGCGCGGGTGCCGCGGCGTACCGACTCCTCCCGGACCCGGCTCATCAGGAAGATGTTGTAGTCGATGCCGAGCGCGACCAGGAAGACGAACGCGAACAGCGGGAACGACTGGTCGACGCCGGGGAAGTCGAACACGTACCGGAACAGCAACGCGCACAGGCCCAGCGTGGCCAGGAACGACAGCACCACTGTGGCGATCAGCAGCACCGGGGCGACCAGGGCGCGCAGCAGCACGGCCAGGATGACCGCGATGACCAGCAGCACCACCGGGATGATCACGTTGCGGTCGCGGACCGAGGCGTCGGCGGTGTCCACGTTGATCGCGGTGAAGCCGCCGACCACGGCGTCCGCACCGGGCACCCGGTGCACGGCCTCGCGCAGGTCACGGATGGTGCGCTCGGCGCCGTTGCTGTCCGGCGCGTCGGCGAGCGTGACGTTGAGCTGCACCCGCCCGTCGACCACCTTCGGCGGAGCGGCCGGGTCGGGCGGCGCGTTCTCGCCACGCTGGCCGAGCGGCGCGACCGCGGCCACCCCCGGGACGCCCTGCGCCACCTGGGCGACCTGACGCGCGGTGTCCTGGGTGGTGAAGATGGTGGCGGGGCTGCCGGTGCCGGCCGGGAAGTGCCTGTCGATGACCTCCTGCCCGGCCACCGAGTCGGTGCGCTGGGTGAACAGCTGGGACTGGCCGAGCGTGGTGGCGCCGAGCTGGGTCACTCCGATCGCGAGCACTGCAAGCGCGACGGCGGTGACGATCCAGACGGTACGCGAGCGCCGCGCCACGAAGCCGGCGATCCGCGCCCAGATGCCGTGCTCGGCGCGCGGGTCGGCCTCGTCGTGCCGGGGCCGCCGGGGCCAGAACGCCCATCTGCCGCCGAGGACCAGCAGCGCGGGCAGGAACGTGAGCATCACCAGCAGCGTGGCGGCGATGCCGACGGCGCTCACCGGGCCGAGCGCCCGGTTGGAGTTGAGGCTGGACAGCAGCAGGCAGAGCAGGCTGACGATGACTGTGGCGCCGGAGGCGACGATGGCCGGCGCGGCGCCCTTCCAGGCGGTCCTCATCGCGTCCCAGGGCCGCTCGTGCCGGTGCAGCTCCTCCCGGTAGCGGGCGATGAGCAGCAGCGCGTAGTCGGTGCCGGCGCCGAAGACGAGCACGGTGAGGATGCCCTGCGCCTGCCCGTTGAGTTTGACGATGTCGTGGTCGTCGAGCAGGTAGACGAAGACGGCGGCGAGCGAGTATGACATCCCGGCGGCCAGCAGCGGGAAGACCCAGAGGACCGGGCTGCGGTAGACGATCAACAGGATGACCAGCACCACCGTGAGCGTGACCAGCAGCAGCGGCCCGTCGATCGCGCCGAACACCTCGATCAGGTCGCCGAGCAGCCCTGCGGGTCCGGCCACGTCGACTGTGAGCCCGTCGCGGTCCGGGCCGGCGATGTCGCGCAGGCGTTCCACCACCGCGCGGATCTGTTCGCCCTCGCCGCTTTCGATCGGGACGATCACCTGGGCGGCCTGCCGGTCCTGGCTGACGATCGGTGGCGGCAGCGGGCCGACCACGCCGGGCACGTCGGCGAAGCGGGCGGCGTCGGCCTGGATCCGTTGCTGGTCGACCGGGGTGAGGCCGCCGGCGCGTTCGTAGACCACGAGCGCCGGGGTGGTCTCCCGGTCGACGAATCCGGCGGCCAGGTCCTGTGCGCGGGTGGCCTCGGCGTCGGTCGGCAGGAAGGAGGCGTTGTCGTTGGTGGAGACCTCGCCGAGCTTGCCCGAGTACGGCCCGGCGACGCCGCCGATGATCAGCCAGCCGAGCACCACCGCCACCGCGACGAGCGTCGCGGTCCAGCGGCTGCGTCCTGCGGCCATCTCCACCGTCCTCGAATCGACGCATCAATCGACGCAGCGGGAGTCTAGGTCGACGCCGACCATCCTGCCGGGCGAACGGTGACTCGGGGGCGGAAACCGGGCAGCCGGGACACGCGAGGGGTGGGAACGACGAACGCCCGCCGGCGGGGCCGACGGGCGTGACATGGAGCGAAGCTCCCCCGATTGGACTCGAACCAATAACCTGCCGGTTAACAGCCGGCTGCTCTGCCAATTGAGCTACAGGGGACCGTGCACCGCTCGGATCGGATCTTTCCGCTCCGTGCGACGGGGACAAGAGTACAGGACATCCGGGGGTGGTGCGCCAGGGGGTTACCGGACCGGACCCGACCGGCGGACGCGCCAGAATTACGGACAAATCGTCATCTCGGCACAGGGAGGCATGAGCAGAGAGCAGGATGGGTAGTTAGCCGTCGACAGAGAACGCAGGCGCGAGATGGTCGTTCCGCCGAGCCGGCGGAAATCGGCAGAGAGCGTCAGGTACGGAAGGAGCCGCCATGCGCGGAAAGATCATGTTTCTTGGCGGGCTGGCTGCGGGATTCGTCCTGGGCGCCCGTGCCGGCCGGGAGAAGTACGAAGAGCTGGTGGTCCGCGGACGCAAGGTCCTCGACCACCCGACCGTCCAGGAGGCGGCCGGGGTCGCGCAGGCACAGGCGACCCGGCTCTACTCCGAGAGCAAGGACAAGCTGGGGCAGACCAAGCTGGGTGAGAAGCTCGCCACCGGCAACGGCGGCAAGCCGGGCATGACCGAGGCCGACAAGCCGTTCGCGGGCACGCCGGCCGCGGTCGGCAGCCGCAGCGCCAACGGCACGGCCTCGAACAGCACGTCCGGCTCGACCTCGACCGGCACGAGCACCAAGCCGTCCAGCACCGGCAACACGCTCTGACAACAGCGGACAGCGGGCCGGTCACCTCCGGGTGACCGGCCCGCTTTCGTGCGAACGAGGCTGCGCAGGCCCGGCTCCCGCTACCGGGGCGCGGCGGCCCACCGACGACCTGATGGCGCAGACGGATCGTGGCGGCCACGCTGCCCGGTGCAGGCCGCCGGCGATCCACCTACGTGATCAGGTCGGGAGCCGCCTGAAAGGGCGTGCCCGGCCGAGGTCACTCGCGGCTGCTGCTGAACGCGGCGTCGAAGGCCGCCGACGGGGCGTCGAACGCCAGGCGGCGGACGAACTGGAGTGCCTCCGGCGCGCCGACCAGGCGGTCCATGCCGGCGTCCTCCCACTCGACCGAGATCGGACCGTCGTAGCCGATCGCGTTCAGCGCGCGGAAGCAGTCCTCCCACGGCACGTCGCCGTGGCCGGTGGAGACGAAGTCCCAGCCGCGCCGCAGGTCGGCCCAGGGCAGGTGGGAGGAGAGCCGGCCGCGCCGCCCATCGCCGGTACGGACCTTCGCGTCCTTGCAGTCGACGTGGTAGATCCGGTCGGCGAAGTCGAAGATGAAGTTCACCGGGTCCAGCTCCTGCCACACGAAGTGCGACGGATCCCAGTTGAGGCCGAACGCCTCCCGGTGCCCGATCGCCTCCAGCGTGCGCTTCGTGGTCCAGTAGTCGTAGGCGATCTCGCTGGGGTGCACCTCGTGCGCGAACCGCACGCCCACCTCGTCGAAGACGTCCAGGATCGGGTTCCACCTGTCGGCGAAGTCCTGGTAGCCGCGCTCGATCATGGCCGGCGGCACCGGCGGGAACATCGCCACCGTGTGCCAGATGGACGAGCCGGTGAAGCCGACGACGGTGCGTACGCCCAGCTTCGCCGCCGCCCGCGCGGTGTCCTTGATCTCCTCGGCGGCGCGGCGGCGCACCCCCTCCGGCTCGCCGTCGCCCCAGATCCGGGCCGGGAGGATGTCCCGGTGCCGCTCGTCGATCGGGTGGTCGCAGACGGCCTGCCCGACCAAATGGTTGGAGACGGCGAACACCTGGAGGTTGTGCTTGGCGAGGGTGGCCAGCTTGCGCTCCACGTACGAGTCGTCGGCGAGCGCCCTGCCCACCTCGAAGTGGTCGCCCCAGCAGGCGATCTCCAGCCCGTCGTAGCCCCACTCGGCGGCGAGCCGGCAGACCTCGTCGAACGGCAGATCGGCCCACTGGCCGGTGAAGAGCGTGATGGGTCGCGCCATTGTCCTTCTCCCCTGTGGTGATGGGGGATTCCGTCGCGGACCGGGGCGAGGACGACCGGAGACGGCGGCGCGTGGGCACCGGTGGACGCCGGGGCGTCTGCTCCCGGACGGGTTGCGCCTCCCGCCGGTCACCGGCCACCTCGCGGTCGCCGCCTCCACTCTATGGCAGCCGTCACGGCAGGGTCCAGCAGTCATTCGCGCCGGTCGACGCACCCCCGGCCGAGAGTGCCTCGCGTATTTGTCCCGCCGATTTCGCGAGACAGCCGGGATCGAGCCGGTCCACCGGTGCGGCCGGGGAATCCCGGTCCGGCCGCACCGGAGGGCCGTGCTGGTCGTGCCGGCGGATTCCCGGCGGCACGCTCCCCGCCGCCGGCCTCGTCCCCGCCGCGGGGCGCAACCGCGGCGGGCCCTCGCCGGCCGGCGCCGGTGAGTGTCGGCGGACCCCGAGGGGTCGCCTCGGGTCAGGCGGAGGCTTCGGCCAGCGCGGGCTCCACCTCCGTCCAGGCGGCCCGCTCGGCCGAGCGGGTGACCGCGTCGAGCACGAGCTGGACCTGAAGCGCGTCGGCGAACGACGGGGCCGGGTCGGCGCCGGTGGCGACCGCCTCGACGAAGTCGCGCGCCTGGTGGGTGAAGGAGTGCTCGTAGCCGATGATGTGGCCGGGCGGCCACCACGCACCCAGGTACGGATGCTCCGGCTCGGTCACCAGGATCCGGCTGAAGCCCTGTTCGGCGGCGGGCCGGCTGGCGTCCAGGAACTCCAGTTCGTTGAGGCGTTCCAGGTCGAACACGACACTGCCGCGTGACCCGTTGATCTCGACCCGCAGCGCGTTCTTGCGGCCGGTGGCGAACCGGGTCGCCTCGTACGTGGCCAGCGCTCCCCCGTCGAGCCGGGCCACGAACACCGCCGCGTCGTCCACCGTCACCTGCCCCGTCGCGGTGCCGTTGCCGTCGGCCCGCGCGGCCAGTCCGCTCGACCCGGCGACCAGTGGCCGCTGGCGGACGAACGTCTCGGTCAGCGCGCTGACCCCCGTGACGAGCTGACCGGTGACGTACTGGGTCAGGTCGATGATGTGCGCGCCGATGTCACCGAGCGCGCCGGAGCCCGCCCTGTCCTTCTGCAACCGCCACACCAGCGGGAACTGCGGATCGACGATCCAGTCCTGGAGGTAGACCGCCCGGACGTGCCGGATCTCGCCGATCCGCCCGTCGGCCACCAGTTGCCGCATCAGGGCGACCGCCGGCACCCGCCGGTAGTTGAAGCCGCACATGGCGCGTACCCCGGACTCGCGTGCCCGGGCCGCGGCCTCGGTCATGTCGCGGGCCTCGGCGACGCTGTTGGCGAGCGGCTTCTCGCACAGCACGTGCTTGCCCGCGGCGAGCGCGGCGAGCGCGATCTCGCGGTGGCTGTCCCCCGGCGTGCAGATGTCGACCACGTCGATGTCGTCGGACTCGACGAGCCGCCGCCAGTCGGTGGTGTAGCCGTCCCAGCCGAGCCGGTCGGCGGCCTCGGCCACCTTCGGTTCGTCACGGCCGCAGACGAGCGCCATCCGCACCCGCGCCGGCAGGTCGAACACCCGGTTCACGGTGCGCCACGCCTGGGAGTGCGCGGCGCCCATGAACGCGTAGCCGACCATGCCGACGCGCAGGATGCTGTCGTGACTGGACAAGGTGGGTCTCCCCCCGTGTGTCAGAACCCGAGCTTCAGGTAGTCGCTCGCGTTCTCCTTGGTGATCGTCTCGGAGGCGAGCACGATCTCCTTCGGTACCTGGAGTTCGACCAGGTCGGACATGCCCTTCCCCTGGCCGATCAGGCGGGCCAGGGAGATGGCCGAGGAGGCCATCGACGGGCTGTAGGTGACTGTGGCCTTGAGGACCGTGTTGTCGGCGGCGATGTCCTCCATGGCCTTCTTCGAGCCGGCGCCACCGACCATGAGGAACTCCTTGCGGTTGGCCTGGTTGACCGCCGCGAGCACGCCGATGCCCTGGTCGTCGTCGTGGTTCCAGATCGCGTCGATCTTCGGCAGCGCCTGGAACAGGCCGGTCGCGGCCTGCTGGCCGGAGTCCACCGTGAACTCGGCCGGCCGCCGGTTGGCGACCTTCAGCCCGTACGAGGCGAGCGTGTCGGCGAACCCCTTCGAGCGTTCCTGGGTCAGCTCCAGCGACTCGATGCCGGGGATCTCGCCGATCACCGGGTTGCTCACGCCCTTGGCCTTCAGCTGCTCGGCGATGTAGGTGGCGGCGGCCACCCCCATGCCGTAGTTGTCGCCCTTGATCTGGCAGCGGTAGGCACGCGCGTCCGGGAAGGCCCGGTCCAGGTTGACCACCGGAATGCCGGCCTTCATCGCCTCCAGGCCGAACGCGTTGAGTTCCTTGCCGTCGTGCGGCAGCAGCACGATCACGTCCGGCTTCTGCGAGATCAGCGTGGACAGCGCCGCGCGCTGGGCCGCCGCGTCCGCGCCGGCCTCGACCGACTTCAGCTCCACGTCCTGGTACGCCCCGGCCTGCGCCTTGGCGTTGTTCGTGATGGCGGCGATCCAGCCGTGGTCGGCGGCCGGGGCGGAGAAGCCGATGCTCACCCTCTTGCCCGGCTCGGTGTCGGCGCCGGAGCCGGCCGCCTTGGTCTGCGCCTCGGTCGGGCTCTGCTCGTTGCTGGTGCAGCCGGCGAGCAGCACCCCGGCGGAGACGGCGGCCCCGCCGAGGAGCAGCCGGCGGCGGGACAGGTCCTGGCGCGGTGTTCTCATGACGCCTCCTGGGATGAGGTGGTGGGGTGGTTCCGGGTGTGGCGGGCCGGACCACAGTCGGCGCGACGGCGGCCTGGATGTGCGCGGTGGGGTCAGGTGGTGGTGGCCCGGTTGCGGGCGAGGAACTGCGTGAGGCTGCCGAACTGCACCTGCTGGACCAGGACGGCGGCGACGATGATGCCGCCCTTGACCATGTTCTGGGCCTCGGTGGAGAGGTTGTTGATGGCGAACAGGTTGGTGATGGTGGAAAAGATGATCACCCCGAGCAGGGAGCCGATGATCGTGCCCCGCCCGCCGCTGAGCAGCGTGCCGCCGATGATCGCGGCGGCGATGGCGTCCAGCTCGTAGAGGTTGGCCATGGCCGCCTGCGCGGAGGTGGCCTGCGCGGTGAGCATGACCGCGGCGATGCCGCAGCACAGGCCGGACAGCGCGTAGAGGAGAACCGTGTGCCGGCGGACGTTGATGCCGGCGAGCCGGGCCGCCTCCGGGTTGCCGCCGACCGCCACCGTACGGCGGCCGAACGTGGTCCGGTTCAACAGCACCCAGCCGGCCGCCACCACCGCCACCAGGATGTAGACCAGCAGCGGGATGCCGAGCACGTTCGTGCTGGCGATGCCGTTGATGAAGGTGTTGCCCGACACCTGGGTCTGCTTGTCGGAGATCTCCGCCGCCAGCCCTCGGGCGGCGACGAGCATGGCGAGCGTGGCGATGAACGGCACCAGCCGTCCGTACGAGACGAGCAGCCCGTTGACCACGCCGACGGCGAGCCCGACGGTAAGCGCGGTGAAGATCATGCCGCCCGCGCCGTAGCTCTGCGTGGCCAGTGTGGTGCACCACACCCCGGCCAGCGCGACGATCGCGCCGACCGACAGGTCGATGCCGCCGCCGATGATCACGAATGTCATGCCCACCGTGACCACGCCGACCACCGAGGCGAGCTTGAGGATGGTGAGCGTGTTGCCCCACACCCAGTTCGGGTCGCCGTAGAGGTCGGGGCGGGTCAGGATGCCGATGACCACCAGCACGACGAGCGTGGCGAGCAGGCCGAGGTTGCGCTTGGCGCCCTCCCCGCCGTCGCCGCGCCACCAGGAGAGCTTCGCCGACGCGCCGACCTTGGCGGTCTCCGCCCGCTCCACCGGAGGCGACTGCGCAGGCAGGGCGGATTCGGTGACGTCGCTCATGCCGGCGCCCCGCTCCGCGCGGCGCCGGCACGAGACTCTCCGGCGCTGTATCGATGATTCGCTCGCTGCCGCTCGCTCATGCCGGCGCGCCTTCCATGAGGGACCCCGCCATGACGAGGTCGAGCACTGTGTTCTCGTCCAGTTCGCCGGCCGGGGCCTCGCGGACCACGCGGCCCTCCCGCATCACCAGCACCCGGTCGGCCAGCCCCAGCACCTCGGGGACCTCGCTGGAGACCAGCAGCACCCCCACACCGCGGGCGGCCAGATCGCGGATCACCTGGTACAGCTCGGCCCGGGCGCCCACGTCCACGCCCCGGGTCGGCTCGTCGAGCAGCAGCAGCCGGGTGTCACCGAGCAGCCACCGGCCGACCACCACCTTCTGCTGGTTGCCGCCGGAGAGCGTCCGCACCGGCCGGCGTACGTCCGCGGGGCGCAGCTCCAGCGACGCGGCGATCCGGTCCGCCTCGGCGCGTTCCCGGGCGGTGTCGGTGAAGCCGAGGCGGGCGTACCGGCTGAAGGTGGCGAGCGTGACGTTGCGGTAGATCGGCTCGCCGAGCAGCAGCGCCTGGCTCTTGCGCTCCTCCGGCGCCATGCCCATCCCGGCCCGTACCGCAGCGCCCACACTTCCGGGACGCAGCGCCCGGCCGTCGACCCGGACCGTGCCGGCCTGCGCCCGGCGCGCGCCGAAGATGGTCTCCAGCAACTCCGATCGGCCGGAGCCGACGAGCCCGGCGATGCCGACGATCTCCCCCGCCCGGACCCGGAGCGAGACGTCGGCGAACTCGCCGTGGCGGGTCAGCCCGTCCACCCGCAGCAGTTCCGCGCCGCCCCCTTGGCCGGGCGGGCGCTGCGGGAAGACGTACTCGATGGTCCGTCCGGTCATCCGGGCGACCAGATCGCGGGTCGGTGTCTCGCGGGCCGGCAGGCTCGCCGCCGTGGTCCGGCCGTCCTTGAGTACGGTGACCCGGTCGCCGATCTCGCGGATCTCCTCCAGCCGGTGCGAGATGTAGATGACCGCGATGCCCTGCGCGGTGAGTTCCCGGATGATCCGGAACAGGTTCGCCACCTCGTCGTGGGCCAGCACGGCGCTCGGCTCGTCCATGATGATCAGCCGGGCCTCGTGGGACAGCGCCCGGGCCATGCTGACGATCTGCTTGCCCGCAGCGGGCAGGTGCCGCACCAGCCGTCCCGGCGGGATCTCCGGATGGCCGAGGCGGGCCAGGATCTCCCGGGTACGCCGGGCCGTGTGCCCCCGCCGGACGAACCCGAACCGGCGCGGCTCGTGGCCGAGGAACGCGTTCTCCGCCACCGACAGGTCGTCGACCAGATCGAGTTCCTGGTAGATGGTGGCGATGCCGGCGCGCATGGCGGCCTGCGGGGCGGCGAACGAGGCCGGCTCGCCCCGCCACAGCACCTCGCCCGAGTCCGGCCGGTGCACCCCGGCCAGCACCTTGATGAGTGTGGACTTGCCGGCGCCGTTCTGCCCCAGCAGGCAGTGCACCTCGCCGGCCCGCACCTCCAGCTGCACGCCGTCGAGCGCACGTACCCCCGGGAACGTCTTGACCACGTCGGTGAGGCGCAGCACCACCTCGCCCGCGACGGCGTCGCTCACGCTGCCTCCCCGAACGCGAGGTCGCTGGCGAGCACGGCGGCGCCGGCGACGCCGGCGCGCGGGCCCAGCTCGGACAGGACGACGGGCAGGTTGCCGGTGGCGAGCGGCAGTGAGCGGCGGTAGACCACGCTGCGGATCTCGGCGAGCAGGATGTGGCCGACCTGGGCGAGCCCACCGCCGATGACGATCATCGACGGGTTGGTGAAGCTGACCAGCCCGGCCAGCACGCTGCCGACCCGTCGGCCGCCGTCGCGGATGAGCCGGATGCAGGTGGCGTCCCCCTCGATCGCCCCCTGCGCCACGTCGAGCGCGGTCACCACGCCCCGGGCGGCCAGCCGCTCGGCCAGCGCCGGGGACACCTCGGCGCGGGCCGCGACGGTCGCCTCCCGGGCCAGCGCGGCGCCGCCGAACACCGCCTCCAGGCAGCCGACGTTGCCGCAGGAGCACATCGGACCGTTCGGGTCGGCCTGGATGTGGCCGATGTCCCCGGCGCAGCCGTCGGTGCCCCGGTAGACCTCGCCGTGCAGGTAGATGCCGCAACCGATGCCGGTGCCGATCTTGATGAACAGGAAGTCGTCGACCGAGTGGGCCACGCCGCCGTGCCGCTCCCCGATCGCCATGATGTTGACGTCGTTGTCCACCACCGCCGGGCAGCCGTGCTCCCGGGTGAGCACCTCGCGGACCGGGAACCGGTCCCAGCCCGGCATGATCGGCGGGGAGACCGGCACGCCGTCGCGGAAGCTCACCGGCCCCGGTACGCCGATGCCCACCGCGTCGAGCCGCTCGTACGCGCCCTCCACCCTGGCCTTGTGCAGCAGTTCGTTGACCCGCTGGAGCGTCACCTTCGGGCCGGAGCGGATGTCGGCGGCCTCGGTGTAGGCGGCCACCGTCTCCAGCCGGCCGTTGACCACCTCCACGTCGATCGAGCTGGCGCCCAGGTCGACGGCGGCGAAGCGCAGGTGCGGGCTCAGCTCGACGAGTGTGGAGCGTCGCCCGCCCCGGGAGGCGGCCAGTCCGGCCTCGGCCACGTACCCGAGGGAGACGAGCCGTTCCAGCTCGGCGACCAGGCGTGGGCGGGGCATCTGGAGCCGGCCGCCGAGTTCGGCGCGGGACACGGGGCCCTCGTCCCGGAGCAGCCGTAGAAGCCGTACGTGCAGGGGGTCGACCGTCCGCACCGGCAGTCACCTCCGCATCGGAGCCCGCCACATCGATGATGACGATGTGTGTCGTGCCCGACACAGTAGGAGTCTTCCGGGTGGCATGTCCATAGCTTCGGCACGCACGACGCAAACTTTTGTCTAGAAGAACAAAAGAAGGATTCGAATCATGAAAACGCGCCGCCCCGCCCGTGTTCGTTCCGGGCGGGGCGGCGCGTTTTCGGGTCAGCGGGAGTTCGTCCGGCCCTTCTTGCGCAGCTTGCGGTCGTCGCGCAGTTCGACGTAGGGCTCCTCGTCGGCCGGGTGCCCGGCCGCGATGGCGCGGCTGCGCTCCAACTCGGCGTCGAACTCCGCACCGAGCAGGATGGCGACGTTGCTCAACCACAGCCACACCAGGAAGATGATCACGCCGGCCACCGCGCCGTACGTCTTGTTGTACGAGCCGAAGTTGCTGACGTAGAGCGCGAACAGGCCGGACACCACCAGCCAGAGCACCACCGCGAGCACGCCACCCGGACTCACCCAGCGGAAGCCGCCGTGCCGGGCGTTCGGCGAAGCCCAGTAGAGGATCGCGAACATCAGACTCACGATCACCAGCAGCACCGGCCACTTGACGATGTTCCACACCGTGACGGCGGTCCCGCCGAGCCCGATCGCGTCTCCCACCTGCTCGGCCAGGCCACCGGTGAACACCACGATCACGGCGCTGATCAGCAGCATCACACCGATCACCGCGGTCACACCGAGGCGTACCGGCAGGGTCTTCCAGATCGGCCGCCCCTCCGGCACGTCGTAGATGCTGTTCGAGGCGCGCATGAACGCGGCGACGTAGCCGGAGGCCGACCAGAAGGCCGCCACCAGACCGACGATCGCCGCGATGCTCGCCAGCCCGCCGGACTGGCCTGCCTGGTCGATCGCGCTCTCGATGATGCGGCGGATGTTCTCCTCCGGTACCGCCTGCCCGACGGTGTCCCGTACCCCCTCGGTGGCCCGCTCGCCGAGCAGGCCGAGCAGCGAGATCAGCACCAGGACGCCCGGGAAGATGGAGAGCACGCCGTAGTAGGTCAGCGCGGCGGCCCAGTCGGTCAGGCTGTCGTCCTGGAACTCCCGAACGGTCCGCTTGAGCGTCGCCATCCAGCGCGTGGCCGACAGGTCGGCCGGGCTGTCCGGCCCGTCGTCCGGCCCCACCGGCCCCACCCGGTCGTGCGAAGCGAGGGCGTCGTCGTCGCGCCCGTCGCGGGCGTCGTCGTGGACGTCGCGGGCGGCCATGGCACCTCCTGATCGTCATGTCGTCCCGGACGACATGCCCTGGCGGCGGCGGCGATAACCACCCGCGCCCGCAAAACCGGCCACCCGACAGCCGCCCGTCGCCCGCCCTCTGCCGGTTCGCGCCCCACACCCGGGCTTCCAGCGCGTCATGCCGACGCCCCGCACGCCGCCCGCTCTCTCCTCGCCGGTGCGCGGTCCGTCGCTGTCCGCTGCTCCACAACTACCCTCGGCCACTCGCGCAACAGACACGCTCCGTAATCATGTGCGACGGCGGCTGCAGAGCAGGAAGGACGGGCGCGCCACCCTCGTCGACGCCCCGCCGCGCCCTCTCGCGATCTCGGCAACTTGTCGGCAGCCGCAGATATCCACTCGCGCGAGATCTCGACGATCGTCACGACGAGTGGAACCGCATGGGTGTCAACGGCGGGCGGAGACACCATGGCGCTCCACTCGGCGGGGCCGGCGGCGCGGTCGGGTGAGCGGGCGGGCCGGGGCGCGCACGACGACACCGCCGGTTCGGCGAAGCGGCGGTGTAAGCGGCCGGCCCGATGCCACCACCTCGGCGAAGTCGCGTTGGTCGGCGCCGCGCACGGTACCGCGCGCGACTCACCCGGCGCTCCACGCGCGGCGGACGCGGTCGGCGCGAGGGCGGGAGAGCCCGGCTCGGGCCGGTACGGCGGGTACCGCTCCACGCGAGGTGACACCGGGCCCTGCCGAACACTTTCCGTGACGGCAACCGTCCCAGAGGACCGCGTTTTCATCGTTGCAGAAGCCACCCGCCCACCCTCGGAAGTCAGCCGCGGGAGACCACCCCCAGTCGATGCGAAACAGTTTCAGGAAATGGGTACCACGAGTGAGTGGAACTCCATTCCGTCACTCATTGCAATGATGATCGGCAATGTTCCCACCATGCGCGCTATTCGCGTATCGTGCCCCCTCGTGCCGTCCGTTCGCCCCCCCGACGCGACTTCCCCCCAACCCCGGCCGCCGTCCGACGGACGACCGGGGTCCGACGTGGACGCCGAGGTGGTGTCGCTGCCACCGGACGACGGAAGCGTGGCCGGCCCCGAGTGGGCCGACGACGGGCCGGGCGAGACGCACCACCACAGCCGGACCGAACACCACACCGCGGCCGAGCAGCACAGCCCCGGCGGAAGCGACACCTACACCCCTGGCCAGACCCCGGAACAGACCCAGGACGCCCGTGAACTGGCGGCCCGGTTCGAGGAGGAGAAGCCGGGACGGGTGCTCGCCGGGCCGGTCGGGGTCCTCTTCACCGGTGTCACCGTCGCGGTCGGGCTGCTGACACTGTGGCAGGTGTTCTTCCCGCTGGCCCAGGGCAGCAAGTACTACCTCATCTTCTTCCTGGCCGGCATCCTGCCGATGGTTTTCCTCGCGTACCCCTCAGGGGTGCGGCTGCGCCGCACGGCGGTCGAGGTGGACGACCGGCACGGACCGACACCGGTGGACTGGCTGCTGGCCGCCGCGGCGCTCGTGGTCTGCCTCTACCCGGTGCTGCCGGTCACCATCGGCGCCGGTGGCGGCGGATACGACGCCTTCCTCGACCGGCAGGGCCTGCTGGACCCGCTGGACATCGCGTTCGGCACCGGGCTGCTGCTCCTGCTGCTGGAGGCGTGCCGGCGTACCACCGGGTGGATCCTGCCGGCGGTCTGCGTGCTGTTCCTCGGGTACGGCTACTACGGCGGGCTGCTGCCGCAGTCCATGCCGGTGGCACACGCGGGACTCGACTTCGGACAGCTCGTCGACGCGTTCTACAACTCCGACAGCGGCTTCTACGGCACGCCGCTGGACGTGGCCGCGTCGTACATCGTGCTGTTCACCATCTACGGCGCGGTGCTCGACCTGTCCGGCGCGGGCCGGTTCTTCGTGGAGCTGTCCGCCGCCGCGTTCCGCCGCTCCCGCACGGCCGCCGGGCGCACCGCCGTGGCCTCGGGCTTCCTGCTCGGCACGGTCTCCGGCTCCGGCGCCGCCACCACAGTCAGCATCGGCGCGGTGACCTGGCCGATCCTGCGCCGCGCCGGCTACCCGGCCGAGCGCGCGGGTGGCATGCTCGCCGCCGCCGGTGTCGGGGCGATCCTGTCGCCGCCCACGCTGGGCGCCGCGGCGTTCATCATCGCCGAATACCTGGGCGTGTCCTACCTGCAGGTGCTCGGCTGGGCGACGGTACCGACGATCCTCTACTACCTGGGCATCCTGCTCTCCGTCGAGATCGACGCCCGGCGCTCCGGCGTCCGGCCGGTGGTCATCGACACCGGCTCGGCGTGGCGGCTGCTGGCCCGTTTCGGCTACCACTTCCTCTCGCTCCTCGTGATCATCGTGGTGCTGGCGCTCGGCGCGTCGGCGATGCGGGCGGTCGTCATCGCCACCGTGGTCGCGGCGGTGCTGTCCTTCCTGGACCGGCGGCACCGGCTCACGCCGGCCCGGCTGGTGGCGGCGCTGCGCGACGGCGTACGCGGAGTGCTCGCGGTGAGTGCTGTGTGCGCCGCGGCCGGCATCATCACCGCCACCACCACGAAGACCGGCCTCGGGCCGCAGGCCGCCTCGCTGCTGATCAGCGGCGCGCAGGCGGTCAGCTCGGAGCCGGCCGTGGTGCTGGCGCTGACCGCCGTGCTCGCCGCGGTCGCGCTGAGCCTCCTCGGCCTCGCCGTGCCGGTCACCGCCTCGTTCGTCATCGGCTGGGTGATCATCGGCCCGGCGCTGCTGAACCTGGGCGTGGAAGCGCCCGCCGCGGCCATGTTCGTCTTCTACTTCGCGGTGCTGTCCGAAGTCTCGCCGCCGACCGCGCTGGCAGCGGTCGCCGCCGCCGCCGTCACCGGCGGCCGGCTGGTCCCGACCATGTGGCAGACCCTGCGCTACGCGCTGCCCGCGTACCTGATCCCGCTGGCCTTCGTGATGACACCGACCGGCCTCGGGCTCCTCGGCATCGGCGGGGCCGGGCGGATCATGACGGCCGGCCTGGTGTCGGCGCTGGGCGTGGCCGTGCTCGCGGTCGCCGCCGGCGGCTGGCTGCCCGGCGTGGGCCGGGCCGGCGTGCCGGAGCGGGTCGTCGGCGCGATCGCCGGGCTGGTGCTGCTCTGGCTGGAACCGCTGCCCATGGCGATCGGAGCGGCGCTCACCGCGCTCGCGGTCGCGGGCGTGTACGTCCGACGTGGCGCCGCCGGGCACCCCGGCCGCCCGGCGGTCGAGAAATCCGTGGACCATGGGGAGGAGAGAGAGTGGGACGGATCGACGCGAGGATAGTGGCGGGTGTCGGGACGCTCGTCCTGGTCGCCGCCGGCGCCGCCGGCTGCGGGGGCCGTCAGGACGGCGCGGCGAAGGACGACGCCGCCCGCGAGGTCAGTTGCAAGGTCACCAAGGACACCCGGGTCGGCATCGCCACCGGCAACGCCACCGGCGTGTACTACGTGGTCGGCAACGCGCTCGCCGGTGAGCTGAGCAAGGCCACCGACGGCAAGCTCACCGGGACGGCCGCCGAGACCGGCGCCTCGGTACAGAACGTCGAACAGCTCGTCGCCGGCCAGTACGACGTGGCGTTCTCGCTGTTCGACACCGCCGTCAACGCGGTGCAGGGCAAGGGGAGCTTCAGCTCGCCGCAGCCGGTCAAGGCGCTGGCCCGGATCTACGACAACTACACCCAGGTGGTGGTCCGCGCCGACGCGGGGATCACGTCGGTGGCCGACATGAAGGGCAAGAAGATCTCCACCGGCTCGCCCAAGTCCGGCACCGAGGTCATCGCCAACCGGCTGCTCACCGCCGCCGGACTGGACCCGGCCAAGGACGTCCAGGCGCAGCGGCTGGACCTCACCAAGACCGTCGACGGCATGAAGGACGGCAGCATCGACGGCTTCTTCTGGTCCGGCGGCGTGCCGACCGGCGGGGTCACCGACCTGTTCACCACGTCCGGCGACAAGGTGAAGTTCCTCGACATCAGCCCGCTGCTGCCGAAGATGGCCGAGCTGAACCCGGCGTACCAGGCCGGCACCATCGGCAAGGACGTCTACCGGACCCCGGCCGACGTGCCCACCATCGTGGTGCCGAACGTGCTGCTGGTTCGGGACAACCTGGACGCCGACGTGGCCTGCGCGATCACCCGGACGGTCTTCGAGAAGAAGGACGCCCTGGCCCAGGCGAACCCGGCGGCGAAGGGCATCGAGCTGGGCAACGCGCGCAAGACCGACCCGGTGCCGCTGCACCGCGGCGCGGAGCGGGCGCTGAGCGACCTCGGCGCGAGCTGACCCGAACGGGCCGGGCCCGGACTCGCGTCCGGGCCCGGCCCACCGACCCGATCCGGAGACCCCCGTGCCGCTGCCCCACCCGGCCCGCGTACGCCGGCATCACCGCTCCGCGGACCGCACCGGACGCCTCCGCTCGGTTCGCGTCCAACTGCTGGCCCCGATCCTGGTGGCCACCGCCGGCCTGGTCGTGCTGGGGGCGGCGCAGACCGACGCCGCGCTCGACGCGTCCGTCGACGCCGACCGGGCACGCGTGCTGGCCGGCACCGCCACCGCCACCGTACGGCTGGTGCACGAGCTGGAACGCGAACTGGGCGAGACGGCCGCGTTGCGCCAGCGCGGCGGCACGTCCGGCCGCCCGCTCGTGGACGCGCAGCGCCGCCGGGTGGACACGGCCGTGGACCGCTACCGCTCGGCCCAGGGAGACGCGCGCCGAGCCGCCCCGAATCTGGCCGGAGTGCTGGACGACGCGCGCGGGCGCCTGGAACAGCTCGCGCCCACCCGGGATCTGGCCCTGACCGGCGAGCGCGCCGACCCGGCGTACGTGTCGCTTGTGGAGTCGCTGCTCGCTGTCGCGGACGCGCTGCCGAGCCAGCTCCGCGACGCCGAACTGGCCAACCAGGCGCGCGAGGTGGCTTCGGTGGCCACCCAGGAGCACCTGTCCGCGCTGGAACGCGACCTGCTACGGGCGGTGTTCGTCCGGGGTGGACTGCAAAGTGGCGAACTGGCCCGGCTGGGCCGGCTGCGGGGCGCCCGGGAGCAGCGTCAGGCCGAGTTCCTGCGGATCGCCTCCGCCCCGGCGAACAGGGCCTGGTACCGCCTGGTCGACGGCGCCGACGTGACCACGGCTCGGCGGATGCGTGACGCCGTCCTCGACTCCGACGGCGCGCAGGGCACGGTGAAGACCGACGGTGACGCCTGGTACGTGGCGCAGAGCGGCGCGATCCGCCGGTACAACCTGCTCGGCCGGGATCTGACCGACGTGCTGGACCGGGACGCGGCGGACCTGGCCAGCGAGGCGCGGGTGCGCGCGGTGCTGACCGCGGGCGCGACGAGCACGGTCGCGCTCGGCTCGCTGGTCACCGCCGTGCTGCTGGCGGTACGCACCAGCCGGCGGCTGCGCCGGCTGCGGGTGGCCGCGCTGACCATGGCGAACCGGGAGCTGCCGGAACGGATCACCGCGATCGCGGCGGGCGAGCGGACACCCGCCGATGGTCCGGCGACCCGGATGACCGACGGGATCCGGCGGGGCCAGGACGAGGTGGCGCAGGTCGCCGAGGCGTTCGACACGGTGAACCGGGCGGCGTTGCGGCTGGCCGGGCAGCAGGCCGAGCTGCGGCTGGACGTGACGCGGATGGCGGAGGCGCTGGCCCGGCGCATCCGTACGCTCATCACCCGGCAACTGCGGCTGCTCGACGACTTCGAGCGTGAGGAGACCGACCCGGACGCGCTGGCCCGGCTGTTCGCGCTCGACCACCTCGCCGCCCGGCTGCGGCGTAACGGGGAGAACCTGCTGGTGCTCGCCGGTGGCGAGCCCGGCCGGGGCCACGAGGGCGCGTTGCTGCTCGACGACGTGGTGCGAGCGGCGGCCTCCGAGATCGAGGACTACCTGCGGGTGGAGATCGACGTGCCGACCGCGGCGGTGCACGGCGTGGCGGCCGGAAACCTGGTGCACCTGCTGGCCGAGCTGCTGGAGAACGCCACCGTCTACTCGCCGCCCGACGCCCGGGTGTTCGTCGACGGCCGGCGCACCGTCGACGGCCTGGTGTTGCGCGTACGTGACCAGGGCATCGGCGTCAGCGAGAGCCGGCTCGCCGAGATCAACGAGCGGCTGGCCGCGCCGGCCACGCTCTCCAGCGCCGCGGCGGGCAGCATGGGCCTGCACGTGGTGGCCCACCTGGCCGCGCGGCACGGGATCCGGGTGCAGTTGCACAACCCGGGCAGCGGGACGGTGGCGCAGGTCGACGTACCGGAGTCGGTGCTGACCCGGGTGGAGTCGGTGGCCTCCCGGCCGGCCGTGGAACGGCGACCGCGCGCCGCGGCCTGGTTCAAGGCCGGGCCCGCCGCTCGGTCGGCGCCCGGCTCCCGTGAGCTGGTCACCACCGCCACGGCCGCTGTCGGCCCGGTGCGCGGGGTCGCCGCCGTCCGCACGCCCGGTGCCGCGTTGCTGGCGCCGAGCGCGGCCCGGATCCGGCCGATGAGCACGCCGCCGACGCCCGTACCGACCACCGCCGCCGGGCTGCCCCGGCGGCCGGTGGGCGGGCACCTGCCCGAGCAGATGCCGGATGCCCCCGCGCCGCCGCCGGCGACCGACCTGCTCGACCCCGAAGTGGTACGCGCCCGGCTGTCCGCCCTCGCCGAGGGGGTGGCCAGCGCCACGCGCCGTGCCCCGAACACCACACCCAACGGGAGAAGACCATGACCTCACCGTCCACCGGACTGGACTGGCTGCTGGCGAACTTCGCCGAGCAGGTGCCGGACGTCTCGCACGCGCTCGCGGTCTCCGAGGACGGGCTGCGGCTGGCGTCCTCGCCGGACCTCGCACCCGATCAGGTCGACCAGCTCTCGGCGGTGATCAGCGGGCTGGCGAGCCTGACCGTGGGCGCGGCCCGGCTGATGTCCGCCGGCCGGGTACGCCAGCAGATCGTGGACATGGACGGCGGCGTGATGCTGGTGATGGCGGTGGGCGAGCGGGCGCTGCTGGGCGTGCTGGCCGCGCCCGGCTGCGACCTGGGCCAGATCGGCTACGAGACGGCGACGCTGGTGCAGCGGGTCGCGGAGGCGCTGGAACCGGCGGCCCGCCGGTGACCGGCCGCCCGCTGCGGTTGCTGGCCGCGTTGATGACGGCGGTGCTGGTGACCGCCGGCTGCGCGGCAGAGGACTCCGCTCCGGAGTCGTGGCACGACGGCCGGATCTTCCTGGCCACCGGCAACACCACAGGCGTCTACTACCAGCTCGGCGGCGGGTACGCCGACCTGATCAGCCGCCACCTGCCCGGGTACGAGGCGCGGGCGGAGCCGACCGGCGCGTCGGTGGAGAACATCACCCGGGTGGCCGGCGGGGACATGGAGATCGCGTTCAGCCTTGCCGACACGGCGGCGGACGCGGTCGACGGGCGCGGG
Organism: Micromonospora sp. NPDC005257; assembly: GCF_042872445.1. NCBI lineage: Bacteria > Bacillati > Actinomycetota > Actinomycetes > Micromonosporales > Micromonosporaceae > Micromonospora > Micromonospora sp. NPDC005257. The sequence goes on from NZ_JBIAKL010000022.1 coordinate 26,660, forward strand.
GCGTTCGACAAGCAGCCGCAGCCGGTGCGGGCGCTGGCCCGGGTGTACAGCAACTACACCCACGTGATCGTCCGCGCCGACGGCAAGATCGGCAGCTTCGCCGACCTGCGCGGCAAGCGCATCTCCACCGGTTCACCGAAGTCCGGCACCGACATCATCGCCGGGCGCCTGCTCACCGCCGGTGGCATCGATCCGACCCGGGACATCCAGCGGTTCAACCTGTCGCTGCCGGAGACGGTCAAGCGGATGCGGTCCAAGGGCCTGGACGCGATGTTCTTCTCCGGCGGCCTGCCCACGCCGGGCGTCAAGGACCTGCTCTCCTCCTCGCCGGGCGCGTTCCGGCTGCTGCCGCTGGACGAGCTGATCGAGCCGTTGAGCGCCCGCTTCGGCGCGGTCTACACCACCGCCACGCTGCCGAAGGACGTCTACGGCACACCCGAGCCGACACCGACCATCACCGTGGCGAACGTGATCCTGGTGGCGGCGGACATGCCGGAGCAACTCGCGTACGACCTGACCCGGGTGCTGTTCACCTGGCAGGGGGAGCTGATCCAGGTGCACCCGGAGGCGGCGAACTTCAACCGGGCGAGCGCCGCGGCGACCCGGCCGATCCCGCTGCACCCGGGCGCGGAACGGTTCTACCGCGACGGCGGCTGAGCACGGGAGGGCGCCTCGGCGGCACGGGGCCGGGGCGCCTCGACGAACCGCGCCGGCTAGGGCGTCCAGTCGCGCCGTAGCAGGCCGTAGATCACCATGTCTTCGAAGCCGTCGCCGTCGTACCCGCGCTCCCGCTGGGTGCCCTCGTGGACGAAACCGCACTTCTCGGCGGTACGCCGCATGGCCGTGTTGCCGGCGAGCGTCTCGATCTCCAGGCGCCGCAGGTTGCGGTTGCGGAAGCCGTACCGGCAGAGCAGCCGGATCACCTCGGTCCCGTAGCCCTGGCCACGCGCCTCCGACAGCAGCATGATGCCGAGGTGGGCGTATCCGTTGAAGGTGTTGATGCCCCACAGCACGCCGGTGCCGAGGAACGTGCCGTCGGACACGGTCTCGGCCAGCAGCGACACCGGAGCGCCGACGTCCGGCTGCTCGGCGGCGCGCTTCTCCAGCCGAGTCCGGACCTGGTCGACGTGGTGCGGCAGGAACGGGTCGTCGTCGGTCAGGAGGTGCAGTTCCGGATCGGCGTGCAGGCGGAACAGGTCCGGCGCGTCGTCGGGAGTGGGCGGGCGCAGGCGGACCCGGTCGGTGGCGAACATGCCGCGACGCTAACGGCCGGTGGAGGGGCCGACAACCGGATTTGGCGTGCCTACCGACCGGTCGGTAGGGTGGCGGCCATGACCCCGCTCGTGCTCGCCACCGCCCTGACCAAGACCTATGGGAACCGGGACGCCCTGCGCGCGCTCGACCTGACCGTCGCGCCCGGCAGCCGGTTCGTCGTGCTCGGCCACAACGGCGCGGGCAAGTCCACGCTGCTGGAGATCGTCGCGACGCTGCGCACCCCGACGTCCGGCTCGGTACGCGTCGGCGGGTTCGACACCGTGACGCAGGCACGGGAGGCGCGGCGCCTGATCGGTCTCACGCCGCAGACGAACGCCCTGGACCCGCTCGCCTCCCCGACGGAGGTGCTCGACTTCCACGGCGTCGCGCTCGGGCTGGGACGCCGCGACCGGGCCCGCCGTACCCGGGAGCTGGTCGACCTGTTCGGCCTGGGCGAGCACCGCTCGACCCGGGTCGCCAAGCTCTCCGGCGGCACCCGCCGCAAGCTGGACCTGGCCGTGGCGCTCGTCGCCGAGCCCGCCGTGGTGATCCTGGACGAGCCGACCACCGGCCTGGACCCGCTCGCGCGCATCGACTTCTGGACCGAGCTGACCCGTCTCAACCAGGGCGGAACGTCGCTGCTCATCTCGACCCAGGACCTGCACGAGGCGGACGTGCTGGCCACCGAGATCGCTGTGCTCCGGGACGGCCGGGTGGTCGCCCAGGGGTCACCGGCGTCGCTCAAGCAGCGCGTCGGCGCTCGTACGCTGACGCTCGACATGTCCGGCGCGGACGCCGCGAACGCGCTGGCCGCCGCGTCCGAGGCCGGGTTCCGCGCCGACCCCGATCACCCGGACCGGGTACGCCTCAGCGTGCCCGACGATCCGCGGGCCCTGGCGAAGGCCCTGGCCGAGGCCGGCGACGCCGCCGCCGACATCACCCGGCTCCACCTCGCCGAGCCCTCCCTCGACGACGTCTTCGTCGCCCTCGCCGCCCGCTGAGGCGTGCCCCACCCGGAACCCCGAAAGGCCCGAATCCGTGCTCCCGCTCGCAGTCACCCCGCCTCGCCGCTCGCCGGCCCCTGTCGTCCTCGCGGCGATCAGACGCTCGACCCGGGCCGTGCTCCGTACGCCCGCGCTGCTGATCGCCCCGGTCGCGCAGTCCCTGTTCTTCCTGCTCGTCTACGCCGGCCAGCTCGACTCCGTCGGCAGCGCCTACCTGGACGGGACGAGCTTCATCGCGTTCCTGCTCCCGCTGATCCTGCTCACCGGCGTCGCCACCGGCGCGGGCGCGGCGGGCACGCTGGTGCTGGGCGACCTCACCAGCGGATATCTGGACCGCCTCCGGCTCGCCCACGGCACCACGACACCGTTCCTCGTCGGCCCGGTCGTCGCCGCGCTGATCGCCGTCGTCCTCCAGATGGCGGTGACCGTGGCCGGGGCCACGGCGATCGGCTACCGGCCGGAGAGCTGGTCCGGCGTCGCCGGGATGCTGCTGCTGATGCTGGCCCTGGGCCTCGGTGTCGCGCTGCTGAGCATGGCGCTCGCGATCCGCTCGGCCTCGGCGTCGACCACCAACCTGGTCACGCTGGCCGTGTTCGGCCTGTCGTTCTTCACCGGCGTGTTCGCGCCGGTCGACGAACTCGCCGGCTGGATGCGGGTGATCGCCGTCGTCAACCCGCTCACCTATATCGTCGACACCGCCCGCCAGCTCGGTGGGGACGCGTCGCTCACCGCGGCTCCGATCGGCGTCACGGCGATCGCCGCCCTCGCCGTCGCCGGAACCGCCGCCTGCGCCCTCGCCCTCCGCCACGCGAGAGAGAACCGATGAGCCCCACCGACACCCGCACCCAGATCATGGACGCGTTCGCCGAGCAGCTCGCCGCGACCGGCTACCAGGGCATCTCCCTGGTCGGCGTGGGCCGCAGCGTCGGCATCCAGAAGCCGTCCATCTACCACCACTTCCCCGGCGGGAAGGAGGACCTCTACATCGCGGTGGCGGAACGGTACATCCGCGACGTCGGCGGCCTGATCTCGGCGGCGCTGTCCGGCCCCGGCGACGTGCCGCGGCGGCTGCACGCGCTCGCCACCGTCGCCGCCGGGCAGCACGGCGACGCGATCACGTTCGAGCAGCGCATCTACGACACGTTGCCGCTCGTCTCCGCCGAGACCAGCGAGCACGTCTCGGGCCTCTACGTCGCCCTGATGCTGGCGCCGGTGACCCGGTTCTTCGCCGACGCCCGGGACGAGGGCGCCGTCACCGGCGAACCGGAGTTCCTGATGAACGCGTTCCTGCACCTGGCCCGCGCGGCCGACCTCACCGACGACACCGGACCCGCCCGGGTCGTCGCGCTCTTCCTCGACGGCGCCCGCCCACGTGTCTAAACTAAGCACTTAGCTAACCGAGGAGGTCGCGCTGTGTCCGCTGAGGCTGTGCACTACAACATGCATGACGCCAAGACGCACCTGTCGCGCATCATCGAGCGGGTGGAGCGCGGCGAAGAGATCATCATCGACCGGGCGGGCACCCCCGTGGCAAAGGTCGTACCGCTGGTGCGCCGGACCGACCGCACGGCGGTCGGCTCCCTCGCGGGGCAGGTGGACCTCTCGGGTGACTGGGATTCGCCGCAGACCAACGCCGAGATCGCCGCCGACTTCGGGATCGGCGCATGACCCTGCTGCTGGACACTCACGTCGCGCTCTGGGCGATCACCGGCGACGCCACCCTCGGCGTCGAGTTCCTCGACCGGCTACGCCACGATCCCGACATCTTCCTCTCCCCGGTCAGCCTCTGGGAGATCACGATCAAGCAGCAGGCGGGAAAGCTCGCCGGTCCTCCCGAACTCGCGGAGCGGGTGCGGGACATGGGTTTCCGTGAACTACCGGTGACCCATGGCCACGCCATCACCGCAGGCCGCCTGCCGCCGCATCACCGGGATCCCTTCGACCGCATGTTGGTGGCGCAGGCGATCACGGAGAACCTGACCCTGGCCACCCGCGACGCTTCCATCCCGCTCTACGAGGTCGACGTCCTCAAGGTGTAGGCCTCAGGCGTCGGCGGGGGTGGTGGCGGCACGCGCCGCCGCTACCAGCCGGGCGGTCTCGGCGGTCACCGCCTCGTCGCCGGGCGTCCCCGGGTCGTAGCGGACCGTCCAGGTCAGACCGTCGACCCCGGGCACCCGCCGGGCCGCGATCCGCCCGGCGCCGCCGGGCATCTCGTGGTGCGAGGTGTACGCCACCGAGCCGGTGACCCGGGCCCGGACCTGGTGCGGCAGGTCACCGGGGTCGACGAGCAGGTACGTCTCGGGGAGGCCGTCGGCGACCACCAGGTAGCCGTCGTGCTCGGCGACCGGCTCGGCCGGGGTGACTGTCAGCTCGCGGCCCGACCAGACCGCCTTGAGGATGTCGTGCCAGCCGATGCGGTCCACCCGGCCGGGCAGCCAGAGCCCCCGGTTGCTGGCGACCAGCACGCCGTCGTTGCCGCCCTCGCCGGTCCCCGCGGCGGCCCAGGCGAGCACCCGCTCGTCGGCGGCCAGTGGCGGCCGGTCGGCCGACGGGAGTTTCGGCCGGCGGTTGAACAGACCCATCACAAACCTCCGGCGGCCTGCTCGCGCAGTGCCCGTGCGTGCTGTTCCAGCGAGAGCAGTTCCCCGAACAGCGCGAAGTATTCGTCCTTGTTGCTCACCGGGTTGATCCGCTGGACCTTCGATTTCAGGTCCCGGATGCGGCCGGTGACCGAACTCCACTGGAGCCGCGCCATGGTGATCGAGACGTACCGCGGGTCGGGCTCGCCGTCGATGCGCAGCGGCTCCACCGCCAGCTCACCGACGAGCGCCTGCCCGGCCAGGTCGTCGCAGGCGTCGCGGACCCGCTCGATCCAGACCGCGCCGCCGGTGGCGCCGGACGCGCCGCCGGCCGCGGCCACGGCGGCGCGCACCGCGACGTGCACCGGGTGCTGGTAGTCGCCCGCCTCGACCGCGTCGAACATCGGGCCGGCCAGTACCGGCTCCTGCAACGCCAGCTTCAGCGCCTCCCGCTCCACCATGGACCGGGGATTGTCCACAGCGGGCACGGCCCGGGCGGGGCGCGCGGGCGCGGCGCGGTTGCCGGGCGCCGGCTGCCCGTGCGCGGCGGTGAGCACCGCACGCTGCACCGGCTCGATCTCCATGCCGAGGTCACCGGCGAGCTTGCGCACGTACTCCGGGCGCTTCTCCCGGTCCTTGATCTTCGCCACCAGCGGCGCGGCGCGGCGCATGGCCTCGACCCGGCCGTCGACGGTGTCCAGGTCGAACCGGTTGATCATGTGCCGGAGCGCGAAGTCGACGAGCGGCTCGCGGCGGGCCACCAGGTCGCGTACGGCCAGGTCGCCCTTTGCCAGGCGCAGCTCGCACGGGTCCATGTTGTCCGGGCTGACCGCGATGAAGGTACGCCCGACAAAGCGCTGGTCGTCCTCGAAGGCGCGCAGCGCGGCCTTCTGCCCGGCCGCGTCGCCGTCGAAGGTGAAGATGATCTCCCCGGCCCGTTCGTCGCTGTCGAACAGCACCCGGCGCAGCACCGAGATGTGGTCACCGCCGAACGCGGTGCCGCAGGTCGCCACCGCTGTCGGCACGTCGGCCAGGTGGCAGGCCATCACGTCGGTGTAGCCCTCGACCACCACCACCTTGCCCTGCTTGGCGATCTCCCGCTTGGCCTGGTCGATGCCGTAGAGGACGTGCGACTTCTTGTAGATCGGCGTCTCGGGGGTGTTCAGGTATTTCGGGCCGTCGTCGTCGTCGAAGATCTTGCGGGCGCCGAAGCCGATGACGTCGCCGGTGATGTCCCGGATCGGCCACATCAGGCGACGGCGGAAACGGTCGATCAGCGAGCCGGAGCGGGCCGGGCGGGAGAGGCCGCCGGTGACCAGCTCGTCGTGGGTGAAGCCCTGCTGGCGCAGGTGCTTGGTGAGCAGGTCCCAGGCGTCCGGGGCGAATCCGCAGCCGTACCGCTCGGCGGCGGCCCGGTCGAAGCCGCGCCGGGCGAGGAACTCGCGGGCCGGGCGGGCGCCGGCGGTGGTGAGCTGGGCCTGGTAGAAGTCGGCGGCGGCGGCGTGTGCGGCCACCAGGCGCTGCCGCTGCCCCTGCTGCGGCCGGGGCCGCGGCGCGGACCTGTCGTCCTCGACGTAGCGCAACTGGATGCCGGCGCGGGCGGCCAGCCGCTCTACCGACTCGACGAAGCTGAGGTGCTCGGCGTCCATCAGGAACTTGATCGCGTCGCCGCCGACCCCGCAACCGAAGCAGTAGAACACGTTGCGGGCGGGCGAGACGTTGAACGACGGGCTCTTCTCGTCGTGGAACGGGCAGAGCCCTTTGAGGTTGCCGCCGCCGGCCGACTTGAGCGTCACCACCTCGGAGATGACGTCCGCGATGGCGGTGCGCTCGCGGACCAGCGCGATGTCCTCGTCCCGGATCCGCCCCGCCATGACCGCCACCCCCTCGGCGTACATCCTGCCCTGCCGGACCGCCGTTCCGGCGGCCGGGGGGACGGGCGTGTGGCCGACCACGCCCGTCCCGACGGCTCAGGCCGAGCGGGCCGCCGCGGGGTCGCCGATGCGGGGGAACGGCTCGATGGAGAACACCACCTCGACCGGCACCTCGAAGTACGCGGCGATGCGCAGCGCCAGGTGCAGGCTGGGCCGGAACTCGCCGCGCTCCAGGTAACCCACTGTCTGGTAGTGCACACCGAGCGCGTCGGCCAGCTGCCGCCGGGAGATGCCCCGTTCGGCGCGCAGCACCGCGATGCGGTTGTGCACTGTCTCGCTCATCGACGCCCTCTCATCCGACCCGCTGCATGGCCCGCTCCCGCCGGGCGGCGACCCGCGAGCCGGACTCCCGGCGGGCCATCCTGCGCAGCACCACAGGGGCCAGCACCAGCCCGAGCACCGCCCAGGCGCCGAGCACCCCGAGCGTCTCCAGGTGCCGCCAGGAGCCGCCGAGTTCGACAGCCGCCAGGTCGGCCGGGAGCAGCGCCGAGCGCATGCCCAAGCCTAGCCAGTAGAGCGGGAAGACCTGGGCGACGCCCTGCAGCCAGCCGGGCAGGTCGTTGATCGGGTAGAAGATGCCGGACATCGCGATCAGACCGAAGATCGGCATCACCACCAGGCCCATGTTGCGCGGGTTCTCGACCAGCGAGCCGATCACCGCGCCCAGCGGCAGCGTCGCCACCAGCCCGAGCGGCACCACCCAGGCCAGGGTGAGCCAGGCGCCGGGGTCGCCGAGCCGCAGCCCGTCGAGAAAGAACAGGCCCGGTGTGAGCTGGATGGCTACGCCGATCAGCGAGACCGCCGCGACCAGCACGATCTTGCCGACCAGGTAGCCGAGCATGCCGTCCGGGATCGCCTTGGCGCGCAGCAGCGTGCCGTCCTCCCGGTCGATCACGAGCTGGTTGGCCAGGCCGAGCAGGCCGCCGAAGATCAGGCCCATGCCCAGCGCGCTGGGCAGCGTACGGGCGCCGAGGGAGAAGTCGGTGCCGGGCACCGTCGAGCCGCGCATCCAGAACACGGCGACCAGCAGCACGACGGTGGGGAAGAAGTAGGTCCACAGGTCCTGGCCGTTTGTGAACGTGGCGCGCAGCTCGATCACGCCGCGTCGCAGCCCGGCCCGGAGCGCGTTCGTGGTGGGGTTCATCGGTTCGCCTCCTGCTGCCACACCCGCTCGGCCCGGCCGGTACGGATACCCGTCTCCTCCTCGTGCACCAGCGCCAGGTACGCGTCCTCCAGGCTGGCCCGGCGCACCTCCAGCTCTTGTATCCGGTCGCCGTGCTCGCGGAGCAGGGTGCGCAGGAACGCGGTGGCGTCGGGGGTGGCGTGCACGTACCGCTCGCCGTCGCGGGTCCAGCGCACCTCGGCGTCCCCCGCCACGCGCCGGGCGAGCTGGTCCGGGGACCCCTCGGCGATGATCCGGCCACCGGCCAGGATGAGGATGCGGTCGGCCAGCTTCTCGGCCTCGGCGAGGTCGTGCGTGGTCAGCACGATGGTCGTGTCGTCCAGGTCGGCCAGGCGGTGCACCAGCTCGTGGAACTCGCGCCGGGCGGCCGGGTCGAAGCCGACAGTCGGCTCGTCCAGGAACAGCAGCTCCGGCCGGCCGACGATGCCGACCGCGACGTCGAGCCGGCGGCGCTGGCCGCCGGAGAGCCGGGCCACCCGGCTGCCGGCGTGCGCGGCCAGGCCCACCGTCTCCAGCAGCTCGTCGACCGGCCACGGGCGCGGGATCCGGTCGGTGGCGTACGGCGCGTAGAAGTCGCCGAGGTGGGCGAGCAGTTCCCGCACCCGCCACTTGCCGTGGTCGCGCCAGGACTGGAGCACCACGCCCAGCCGTGCGCGCCACCGTTCGTCGCCGCCCGCGGGGTCGGTGCCGAGCACCCGCACCGTGCCGGCCGAGGGCAGCCGGAAGCCTTCGAGGATCTCGATGGTGGTGGTCTTGCCCGCGCCGTTGGGCCCGAGCAGCGCCACCACCTCGCCCCGCCGGGCGGTCAGGTCGACGCCGTGCAGCACGTCGACGGCGCCGTAGCGCATGCGCAGATCCCGCACGTCGAGGACGAGATCCTCGTCGGGTGGTCGCGGGGCCGCGACGGTCCCGGAGAGTTCGATCGCAGTCATGCCTCGAAATGTAGCACCTGTACTACAAATCGAGGTACCCCCACTCAGCCGCGAGGCCTGTGGAACCAGCGGGTGACGGGGCCGATGCCCATGCCGGCGCTGAACATCATGACGATCCAGGTCGGCGCCCAGCCGGATCCGGCGAACGCCTCGGGAGGCCCGTCAGGCGGCGGCCTCCTCGGCCTCGACCGCGGCGTTCCAGGCCGGCTTCGTGGAGCGCCAGCCCTCGTCGTCCATGCCGCGCCGCCAGTAGCCGGAGATGGACAGGTCACCCCGGGGCACGCCGCGTTCCAGGCGCAGCAGCCGCCGCAGCTCCTTGACCGCGCCGGCCTCGCCGTGCACGAACGCGTGCACCCGGCCGGGCGGGAACTCCAGCGCCCGGACCGCCTCGACCAGCGGCTCGCCGTACGGGCGCCCGTCCCGGTGCAGCCAGCGCAGGTCGAGGGCGGCGGCACTGGTCAGCGGCAGTTCGTCGGCCGGGCCGCCCACCTCGACGTACACCGTCGCGCGGGCCCCGGCGGGCAGCCGTTCCAGGGCGGCGGCGATGGCCGGCAGCGCGCTCTCGTCGCCGGCCAGCAGGTGCCAGTCGGCCGCCGGGTCCGGCGCGTACGCCCCGCCCGGCCCGGTGAACAACACCCGGTCGCCGGGACGCAGCGCCGCCGCCCACGGCCCGGCCAGCCCCTCGTCGCCGTGGTGCACCACGTCCACCGTCATCTCACCGGCCGCGGCGTCCCAGGCCCGGACCGTGTACGCGCGCAGACGCGGCCACTGCTCCGCCGGGAACTCCCGCTTGATCGTGGCCAGGTCGACCGGGTACGGATAGGTCACCCCGGCCGGCGGGAAGACGAACTTCACGTAGTGGTCGGTGTACGCGCCGACGGGCAGCCCGGCCAGCTCGGGACCGCCCAGGACGAGGCGGATCAGGTGCGCCGTGGGCCGCGTGGTCCGGACGACCGTGGCGGCGGTGAGCTTCTTCGGGCGATCCGTCATGACGCTTAGGCTAGCCTAAGCTCCGCGGCGGTGAATCCGTCAGCTCGGTGACACCAGGCGGGCGTGCCAGGCCAGCGCGGCCGGATCGGTGAGCGAGGCGACCTGGTCGATCACCACGCGCAGCCGCCCGTCGTCATCCGGAGCGTCCCGCCACAGCGGCGCGAACATCGGATCCAGCGCGTCCGGCGCCCGGTCCAGCAGCGCCACGACCAACCCGGCCAGGACGTCCCGCTGCCGCGCGTAGCGCTCCTCCGCACCGGGGCGGCGCATCACGTACCGCAGCGCGATGCCCTTGAGCAGCGCGCACTGCGCCCGGATCCGGCGCGGCACCACCAGGTCGGCGGCGTAGCGGCGGTGTGGGCCGGGGCCGTGGCGCTGCTGCGTGGCGGCCACCACTGCGGAGACGAACCGGCCGGTGAGCACGCTCGTGGTGGCCTTCAGCGCGGCGAGGGCGCGGTGGCTGCCGTCGTACGCGGCCAGCGGGGCGAGAACCGGATCGGCGAGCAGCTCACCCAGCACCTCGCCCAGGTCCTCCGGCGCCTCGCCGGAGTAGGTGGCGGCAACGTCGGCGCAGAGCGCCCGCCGCTCGTCCTCCTCGGCCAGCAGCGGGCGCAGGTCGACGTACCCGCCGTGGATGCCGTCCTCGACGTCGTGCACCGAGTACGCCACGTCGTCGGCCCAGTCCATCACCTGAGCCTCCAGGCAGCGCCGGTCGCCGGGCGGGGCGCCCTCGCGCAGCCAGTCGAAGACCGGGCGGTCGTCGGCGTACACGCCGAACTTGCGTTCACCGGGCCGGCGCGGCCACGGGTACTTGCTCACCGCGTCCAGCGCGGCCCGGGTCAGATTCAGCCCGGCCGGGCGCCCGTCCGGGGCGAACACCTTCGCCTCCAGCCGGGTGACGACCCGCAGCGTCTGCGCGTTGCCCTCGAAGCCGCCGCAGGCGGCGGCCAGCTCGTCCAGCGCGTACTCCCCGTTGTGCCCGAACGGCGGGTGCCCCAGGTCGTGCGCCAGCCCGGCGGTGTCCACCACGTCCGGGTCGCAGCCCAGCCGGGCGCCCATCTCGCGGGCGATCTGCGCGACCTCCAGCGAGTGGGTCAGCCGGGTACGCAGGAAGTCGTTCGTCCCGGCGGCGTGCACCTGGGTCTTCGCGGCGAGCCGGCGGAACGCCGCCGAGTGCAGCACGCGGGCGCGGTCCCGCTCGAACGGCGACCGGCCGTGCCCGGTGTCCTTCGGCGCCTCGTCGACCAGCCGGGCCGCGTCGCTCATCTCTCCCGCAACACGCAGAACTCGTTGCCCTCCGGATCGGCGAGCACCGTCCACTCCACGTCTCCCTGGCCGATGTCGACGTGCCGCGCGCCCATGTCGACAAGACGCTCCACCTCGGCCTCCATGTCGGCCGGACGCAGGTCGATGTGCAGCCGGTTCTTCCCCTCCTTCGGCCCGGCGACCGGGACGAAGACGAGACCGGGCGCGGTGTCGGGAGTGCGGCGGATCTCCACCTCGTCCGGCTTGTCGGAGATCACCTGATAGCCGAGCGCCTCCGCCCACCAACTGGCGAGCCGGGACGGGTCCCGGGCGTCGATGGTCAGGTTCTCCCAGACGGCGGTCATGCGCCCACCCCTCCTGATCGACACGTGGCGGAAGCTCAGGTTACGCCGAGGAGACCGGAAAGGCGCGTCGGGCGTACGCGGGGCCGCCGGCGAGCACCGGCGGCCCCACGTCGGTCAGCGGGAGTCCGAACCGGTGGTGGTGATGGCCGCGCGACCCGCCTCCAGCCGGGCCACCGGCACCCGGAACGGCGAGCAGGAGACGTAGTCCAGTCCGACCTCGTGGAAGAAGTGCACCGAGTCCGGGTCGCCGCCGTGCTCGCCGCAGACGCCGAGCTTCAGCCCTGGACGGGCCGCCCGGCCCTCCTCGGCGGCGATGCGGATCAGCCGGCCGACGCCGTCGGTGTCGATCGACTCGAACGGCGAGATGCCGAAGATGCCCAGTTCCAGGTAGCGCCAGAAGAACGCGCCCTCCACGTCGTCGCGGGAGAAGCCCCAGCCCATCTGGGTCAGGTCGTTGGTGCCGAAGGAGAAGAACTCGGCCGCCTCGGCGATCTGCCCGGCGGTCAGCGCCGCCCGGGGCACCTCGATCATCGTGCCGATCAGCACCTCGACGCCGCTGTCCCCGACCACCTCGGCGATGATCCGCTCGGCCTCGGCGCGTACCGTCTCCAGTTCCTGCACGGCGCCGACCAGCGGCACCATGATCTCCGGGTAGGCCGTACCCCCGTCGCGGACGACGGCGACGGCGGCCTCGGCGATCGCGCGGACCTGCATGGCGAACAGGCCCGGGATGACCAGGCCGAGCCGGACGCCGCGCAGGCCCAGCATCGGGTTCTCCTCGTGCATCCGCCGCACGGCGGCGAGCAACGCCTCCTCCTTCGCGACGTCCTCGCCGCGCTCCTGGGCCACCGCGACGTTCACCGCGAGCTGCTCCAGCGGGGGCAGGAACTCGTGCAGCGGTGGGTCGATCAGCCGCACGGTGACCGGCAGGCCCTCCATCTCCCGGAAGATCTCGACGAAGTCGGCCCGCTGCAGCGGCAGCAGCGCGGCGAGCGCGTCCTCGCGCTCCCGCGCGCCGGAGGCGAGGATGAGCCGCTCGACCAGCTCGCGGCGGTCGCCGAGGAACATGTGCTCGGTGCGGCACAGGCCGATGCCCTCGGCGCCGAAGCGCCGCGCCCGGGCCGCGTCCGCGCCGGTGTCGGCGTTCGTGCGCACCCGCAGCCGCCGCGTGGCGTCGGCGTGCGTCATGATCCGGTGTACGGCGCGGACCAGCGCGTCGTCGATGGTCTCCGGGTCGAGTTCGCCCTCGAAGTACTGCACCACCTCCGACGGCATGACCGGCACCTCGCCGAGGTAGACAGTGCCGGTGGTGCCGTCGATCGAGATCACGTCGCCCTCGTTCACCACGTGGCCGCCCACTGTGAACTTCTTCGCCGGCACGTTCACCTCCAGCTCGTCGGCGCCGGAGACGCAGGTCTTGCCCATGCCGCGGGCCACCACGGCGGCGTGGCTGGTCTTGCCGCCCCGCGAGGTCAGGATGCCCCTGGCGGCGATCATGCCGTTGAGATCGTCCGGGTTGGTCTCCCGGCGGACCAGGATCACCGCCTCGCCCTCGGCGGCCAGCTCGACCGCGCGGGCCGAGGTGAACACGACCTTGCCGGACGCCGCGCCCGGGGAGGCGCCGATGCCCTTGGCGACCGGCTGGAACTCGTGGTCGAGCTGGAAGCGCGGGAACATGAGCTGGGCGAGCTGCGCGCCGTTGACCCGGTGCAACGCCTCGTCCAGGTCGATCAGGCCCTCGTCGACGAGCTGCCCGGCGATGACGAACGCGGCGGCGGCGGTACGCTTGCCGACCCGGGTCTGGAGCATCCAGAGCTTGCCGCGCTCGATGGTGAACTCGATGTCGCAGAGGTCCTTGTAGTGCTCCTCCAGCCGGGCCATGATGCCGAGCAGCTGGTCGTAGGAGGCCTTGTCGAGCTGCTCCAGCTCCTGCAACGGCACCGTGTTGCGGATGCCGGCGACCACGTCCTCGCCCTGGGCGTTCGCCAGGTAGTCGCCGTAGATGCCCTGCGCGCCGCTGCCCGGGTCGCGGGTGAACGCGACGCCGGTGCCCGAGTCGGGGCCGAGGTTGCCGAACACCATCGCGACCACGTTGACGGCGGTGCCCAGGTCGGCCGGGATGCGCTCCTGCCGGCGGTAGAGCACCGCCCGCTCGGCGTTCCACGAGTCGAAGACCGCGCGGATGGCGAGGTCGAGCTGCTCGCGCGGCTCCTGCGGGAACTCGCGGCCGGTGTGATTGGCGAAGATCTTCTTGTACGCGTCGACCAGCCCGCGCAGGTCGTCGGCGTCCAGGTCCAGGTCGTTGTGCGTGCCCTTGGCGCTCTTGATCTCGTCCAGCGCGTGCTCGAACTCCTCGCCCGGCACCTCGCAGACGGTCTTGCCGAACATCTGGATCAGCCGCCGGTAGGAGTCCCAGGCGAACCGATCCGCGCCGCCGGAGGCGACCCGGTCAGCACTGCCTCCGGCCTGCCGTGCGAGTCCTTCGACGCTGCGGTCGTTGAGGCCGACGTTGAGGACGGTCTCCATCATGCCGGGCATGGAGAACTTGGCGCCGGAGCGGACCGAGACCAGCAGCGGGTCGTCCGGGTCGCCGAGGCGCCGGCCCATCTCGCGCTCCAGCGACTCCAGGTGCGCCTCGATCTGCGCGGCCAGGCCGTCCGGCTCGCGCCCGGTCGTCAGGTACGTCTTGCAGGCCTCGGTGGTGATCGTGAAGCCGGGCGGGACCGGCAGCCCGAGGTTCGTCATCTCGGCCAGGTTGGCCCCCTTGCCGCCGAGCAGATCCTTGAGATCCCTGTTGCCCTCGGCGAAGTCGTAGACGTACTTCCGCTCGACCGAATCGTGCGCTGCCACCAGAGCCCTCCCACGCGCGCCATTGACACTTAACGAAGGTTCAGTTCGGACATACCCCGGTAGTGACCACCGGCAATCCCGGCTCGTCAGCGTCGGTGGGCCGAAGGCTAGGCGAGTTTCGCGAAACCTGGGAGCGTTCGGTGACTTTCGGCACAACGGTCACCACAATCCGCGTTCGTACGGGTTTTTGGGAACGCTTCCACGAGCACGATCACGCAATTCCGCTTCCTCTCGTACTCTTGACGTCACTACATCTCGCGGATCCTCACCTTTGCCATATCCCGCGCGAATACACCCTCGGAGCCGCCGTCGTGCCGACGACCCCCACCGCCCCGGAGACCGGGCCGGAGCCGACCGCCACCCGCCCTGCCAGCACACCTTCCGGCGACGTACCCCCGATGTCGCCGCCCGGTGCGGCGTCCCTCGCCGGTGCGGTGCCCTCGGCCGGTGCGGGAGCGCCGGCCGGTGCCGCGGCGGACGCAGGGCTGCCCGGCGTGCCGGCGCCCGCCGCCGAGTTGGCGCGTGTGGCCGCGAGCCGCGCCGACGGCGCGCTCGCCACAGCGGCGCCGGCCCGCCTCGACGACGTGGTGCCGGCGCCCGAGCGGGTGGTCCCGGACCCGGCGGCGGACTTCACCCTGAGCGCGGACGCGGTGCTGCGGGTCAGCCCCGCGGGGCGGGACGTGGCCGAACAGCTCGCCGCCTGGCTGCGCCCGGCCACCGGCTTCCCGCTCCCGGTCGCCGACGCCCCCGAGGGCGGCCCGCCGACGCTCACGCTGTCCCCGGCCGCCCTCGCCCGATCCGGCGAGCCGGACGGCACACGGCTCGGAGACGAGGGCTACCGGCTCGACGTGACCTCCGGCGGCGTCCGGATCACCGCCGCCACCCCGGCCGGGCTGTTCCACGGCGCGCAGACGCTGCGGCAGTTGCTACCCGCGCCGATCGAGAGCCCGACCGTGGTCGCCGCGCGCTGGGCGGTGCCCGGCGGCACCATCGTCGACCGGCCGCGCTTTCCCTACCGGGGTGCCATGCTCGACGTCGCCCGCCACTTCTTCGCCGTCGAGGACGTACTGCGGGTGGTCGACCACCTGGCCCGCTACAAGCTCAACCACCTGCACCTGCACCTCACCGACGACCAGGGCTGGCGGATCGCCGTCGACTCCTGGCCCCGGCTCGCGGAGGTCGGCGGCGCGACCGCTGTCGGGGGCGGGCAGGGCGGCTGGTACACCCATGCCGACTACCGCCGCATCGTCGCGTACGCCGCCCGCCGCCACGTGACCGTGGTGCCCGAGATCGACCTGCCGGGCCACACCAACGCGGCGCTCGTCGCGTACCCCGAGCTGGCGCCCGGCAAGATCGCGCCGCCGCCGTACACCGGCACCGAGGTCGGGTTCAGCTACGTCGACCCCGCCGACGAGCGGACGTACGACTTCGTCGCGGGCGTGGTCGGCGAGGTGGCCGCGCTGACGCCCGGACCGTGGCTGCACCTCGGCGGCGACGAGGCGTTCAAGGTGCCGGCCGACAGCTACCGCACCTTCGTGGACCGGGCGCAGCGGCTGGTCGCCGTCACCGGCAAGACAGTCGTCGGCTGGCACCAGCTCGCCCCGGCCGAACACGTCGACGGGCGCGTCCTGCAGTGGTGGGGCACGAACGGCGACGACCCGGAGACCGCCGACGCGGTACGCCGGGGCGCCCGGCTGATCCTCTCCCCCGGCAACCGCGCGTACCTGGACATGAAGTACGCCCAGGACACCCCGATCGGGAACGACTGGGCCGGTCTTATCGACGTACGCCGGGCGTACGAGTGGGATCCGGCGACCCACGTGCGGGGCGTACCGGCCGAGGCGGTGCTGGGGGTGGAGGCGCCGCTGTGGACCGAGTCGGTCACCACGATCGCCGAGGCCGAGTTCATGCTCTTCCCACGCCTGCCCGCCGTCGCCGAGCTGGGCTGGTCACCGCGCGAGACGCACGACTGGCCCCGGTTCCGCAGCCGGCTGGCCGGCCAAGGCCCGCGCTGGACCACCGCCGGCATCACCTTCCACCCCTCCCCCGAGATCCCCTGGCCGGTGACGGTGCCACCGCAGCACCGCCCGACCGACCGGCCCGGTCACGACCGCACGCCGCTGGGGTGAGGCCGGTGGCGTCGTCCGGCCAGCCTCACAGTCAGGTCAGACATCTCATCCCGGTGATCCCGTTGGCGAGCTCGCTGCCGGACCCACTCAGCACCCGGACCGAGTTGACGTCGCCGGAGTAGGCCACCTCGCCCGCCCGGTCGCACAACTGCCGGCCCGGGCCGGCGTCACCGTCGCCCAGCGTGGTGGCGACCACGACCGTGGTGCACTGCCCCTCCACTGTCACCGCGCGGACCTGGTCCGACCGGAGGTGCCGACTGACCGTGTCGGCGATCGCCCCGCACGGGACCTCGGTGGCGGTCGGACTCGGCGCCGCGGCACCCGGCGAGGGCGGGCTGGACGGGCCGTCGGCCTCGGAACAGCCGGCCAACGACGCGATGCCGAGCGTGATCACCGAGGTGACGAGCGTGACGTGCCTGACCGGGCTCATGTGCTGACCGTCCTTACGTGTCGGATTTGGTCTCGAAGCGGGCGTCATGCCGGTGCCCGTCCGGTGAGCAGCAGGAGACCGGCGGGCAGCCGGTAGCCGGCCCCGGGCTCGCGGAACCGGGCGAGCAGTGCGGCCACCCCGGCCCGCGCCGCGGCCTGCCGCGACGGGCCGGCGGCCCGGTACACGGCCCCGGCCGGGCCGACCTCGATCAGCCAGTCGGCGACGGTGTCCGGGTCGTCGGGTGCGGTCAGGGTGACATCGTGGGAGTCCACCGCGATGTCGTCGAATCCGGCCTCGGCCAGGACGCGACGGGCCCGCGCCGGGTCGGCGAGGGCGAACGGCCCCGGCTCGTCGCCGACCGGCAGTGGCGGCAGCGCCCCGACGTGCGGGGCGGCGCCGAGCACCGCCGCGATCAGCCACGGGGTCGTGCTCCCGTCCCGGAAGACGGTCGCCGCCAGCCGTCCCCCGGGGCGCAGCGCCCGCCGTAGGGTGCGGCACCCGGTGACCGGGTCGGCGAGCAGCATCAGGGCCATCCGGGAGTGCACCGCGTCGAACGGCGCGCCCGGGACGACGTCCAGGGTGTCCAGGTCGGCCACCATGAACCGCAGCCGAGGATGACGGCCGTTCGGGAAGCGCGCGACGGCGGCGGCCAGCATCTCGGCGGACAGGTCGAGGCCGACGGCCTCCCCGGTCGGCCCGACCGCCGCCCCCAACTCGGCCGTGGTGCCGCCGCAGCCGCAGCCGACGTCGAGGATCCGCTCGCCCGGCCGCGGGCGCAGCCACTCCAGGGCGACCGCGCCGAGTGGTCGCCCCCAGTGGTCCTGGCGGTCGGCGTGGCGCACCCAGCCCGGTGCCGCCCCCGACCAGAAGGCGGCGTTGCGGTCCCGCAGGTCGGCCAGGTCCGCCATCAGAACGGCATCTCGGCGCCGTCGACCGTCACGGACCGGAAGCCGGCGGCCTTGCTCGCGTCGAATCCGTCGGCCTGGGCCGCCAGGCCCGCCGCCCGGACGAGTCGCTCGGACTGGAAGCGCCGGAACGCGGCCTCGTCCTGCCAGATGTTGATGATGCGCCAACCGCCCTCGACCGGCCCGGCGACGTGGGCGAGCAGGCCCGGCGGCCGGTCGGGACCGAGGTGTCGCTCGACCAGCCGGTATTCGTCCTCGCTGACGCCGGGCATCTCCTGAACCACACCAAACGGCACGATGATCAACTCTTTTCGATAGAGTGTTGCTCTATCTAATAGATGACTACACTCGCGCCGTGGGTGTCAAGAGGAGGTACGAGTCGGCAAGACGTCAGGAGCAGGCCCGCCAGACCCGGCGGGCGATCCTCGACGCGGCCGGCAAGCTGTTCGTCGACCCGGGCTACGCCGCCACCCCGCTGACCGCCGTCGCCGCCGAGGCCGGCGTGGCCGTACAGACCGTGTACGCGATCTTCGGCAACAAACGCCACCTGCTCTCCGCGCTCGTCGACGTGACCATCGCCGGCGACGACGAACCGGCCGCACTGCCCGACCGGCCGTTCGTCGCGGAGATCCGGGCGCTGCCCGACGCCCGGGCGAAACTGGCCCGCTACGCCCGGCACCTCAGCGCGACCCAGGCCCGGCAGGTCGACATGATGATCGCCCTCACCGGCGCCGCCAGCGCCGACCCCGACGCAGCCGCCATCTGGCGCAAGAACGTGGCGGAACGCCGGCGCGGCATGGCGATGTTCGCGGCCGAACTCGTCGCCACCGGCTCCGTGCGACCCGACCACGACGTCGACAGCGTCGCCGACGTGCTGTGGCTGGCGATGGACTTCCGCAACTACGACTGGCTGGTGCGGCAACGCGGCTGGCCGGTCGACCGGTTCGAACGCTGGTACGTCGACACCGTCGCCGCCGCCGTGCTGGCCTGAGCCGCCCCGGCCCGCCGAACCGCACCCCGCCGTTGGGTCTGGGGTGCGCCGTCCGGTCCGGGGGCACGTGGGGCATCGATCGAGTTGATGGATCTGAGGTATGTCTGGAAAGTCCGGATCGGCCGGCCCGGAATCCCTGCCCGCCTCCGGGCGTTGTACATGGCTGGACGCGGTGAGCCGGCCGGAGCCCGTGCCGGTGGAATGCCGGACCCCGCCCGTCGGTTACACCCCCCGAGCCGCCCGAGCGCTCCGAGCAGGTCGCCGCCGCTGACCGCCGGGCCGGGCAGACCCCCGCGGCGCCCCCGTGCCGCACACCCCCGAACCAGAGGAGTCGCATCATGCGTACCGATCTGATCCGCAAGACCGTTCTGACCGCTGCCGGTATCGCCGCCACCGCCGGTGGCATCGCCGGCCCCGCCATCGCCGCGCAGGCCACCCCGGCCGAGCGCGC
>NZ_JBIAKL010000023.1:0-26400 GCF_042872445.1 Micromonospora sp. NPDC005257
TCAACCCCCCATCAGGCTGCCGCTTCCGCACCCGCTGCTGGAAAGCCACCGACCACTGCGCCACCGAAGAACCCGCCCTGGTCACCCGCGACGGCCGCACCCAACAAACCGCCTGCCACTACCCCGCCAGCTACAGAGGTTGAAAGGTCAGGATTAGCGGTTCGAGATCGAGCTGCAGCGAATGTGACTACATCGCCCTGCTCGACGCCGCCCACCAACAACTCGGCGGCCCGATCGTGTGCGTCTGGGACAACCTGAACACCCACGTATCCGCCGCTATGCGGCAGATGATCGACGCCCGGGACTGGCTTCACGTCATCCGGCTACCCGCCTACGCCCCCGACCTGAACCCAACCGAGGGCGGTTCACACCTGAAACGCAGCATCGGCAACATCGCCGTCACCGGCGTCGATCACCTCCTCGCGATCATCCGCAACCGGCTCAAGAGCATCCAGTACCGCCCCGACCTGCTCGACGGGTTCCTCGCCCACACCGGCCTGACCTTCGAACCTGACACAACCTGACCATTCAAGATCTGTAGTGTTCTGTCTCAGTTCTGACTAGCCATTTGCTGGACGGCGACTCGTCCACGTCGGACCTTGGCGAGGATCGTTTCGGCGGCGGGTCGACGTGGAGCAGGACCAGCCTGTTTGAAGCAGGCCAACGACCGGGTCCCGGCGCGGTGCCGAGCCGTTGCCGTTCGGCGTGTAGGAGGCGGACAGAAACGACACGGTCGCCTCGCGTACGGGCAGGATGGCGGCATATGTGACGCTCATAGCGACGCAGAACCTCGATGACGATGATCCCGGGAAGGACCATCTTCATGCCGGGGTTCTGCGTCTTCTCGTTGCACCGCAACGGATCCGGGCGCGTCGTTAACCCTTACTCGGAAAGGCCCAGTGGAGGATCAGCAGGGGGTCAGCTGCCAAGTCACCTTCGTCACGTTGACCGGTATATACAGGTCGCCCCCGGTCCCGCCGGCAGGAGCGCAGTTCTTGAAGGGAATCGACGAGCCGAAAGTGAACCCGGATATTACGGCGTCGCGGCCCGTGCCGTTGTAGAAGTTGAATCCCTGGATGCTGCCGGTCCACTCGCTGTTGATCGTCAGAGACGGCGCCTCCACGGGGCCCTGCGGCGGGTGATTCCAGTTGGGCCAGATGCAGAGCATGCCCTGCGGGCAGTTCCCGGACCCCCAGCTTTGTATCGACACTCCGGGTGCTGCAGCCGAGGCGGCGGGGGCGGTGGCCAGCACGCCTGCGACGGACGCGGCGATGGCGATGGATTTCAACAGCACGGTTTCCCTGCCTTCAGATTGATGCTTGTCGTTGTGAATTTAAGTTACCGGCGGAAAACTGACAGGTCAAGCATCTGAACCGACGTAGTCCGGGCGGGTCACCCGGAAGCTGGCGTCCACCTGGGTCTGATGACCATTGAGGTAGTTCAGGGTGGTAGCTGTCGGATGGCACCACGGCCTGCCAGCATCCGATCATCGCCCACGGTGGAGCCGACCGTGATCTCACCCGACGGCGCCACTGTGGAACTGCATTCCGGCGAACGGGTCCGGGCACTACCTCAACTACAATGTCTGTACGCCATTTCAGGGTGGCGAATCATTCAAGATCCGCGACTACTACAACGGGAATGTCGTCAAGTCGGGGAGCGTGTCCTATCTCGGGTGCACCAGTGGAAGGGTGAACGGCCTCTACGCGATGTACCGCCTGGAAATCGAGGGCACCCCTTGCGGGGTGGGCGCAGCCTTCACCCGGCGTGCGGCGCCGGCAACTACGTCAACGACTGCCGGGTGACTGGTTCATCGACCCGGGGCAAGCGTCAGGACTTCGACCGCACACCAAGATCATCTTGGCTGCCAGTTCCTGCACCATCACCTTGGTGAGCAGGCCGAGCCCGCCCTTTCGCGGCGCAGTACGCCGACGAGCCGTACCCGGGGGCGTGCTCGTGCACGCTGGTGACGCTGATGATCCGGCCACCCCGACCGGCCGCGCGCATCCGCCGGGCGGCCCGCTGCGAGCACAGGAACGGCGCGTCGAGAGTCCTCGTATCGTTCGGGCGTGTCCGCGCACTACCCGCGTACGGCAATCGCAACCGGGCGGACGACCCCGACTCGGCCGGCGGTGTCGTCGGACCCGGTGGCTAGCCGCCGGGATGCGACGGCCGCGGCCCGGCTCCGGCCGTGGGTGACCCCTTCCGCGCACGGTCCGTTGCACATGCCTGCGAGTCCCTCGATGTCACAAGAAGCTCGACTTCGGGCACCGGTCGGCACCCGCCTGCCGCCCAGCCGCGTGCTCGCCGCCGAGCTCGGCGTCTCACGCGGCGTGGTGACCGAGGCGTACCAGCGGCTGGGCGAGGACGGGCAGGTGGCCGGGCGGGGTCGGGCCGGCACGGTGGTGGTGGCCACACCGGCCGCCGCGCGCGCCCGGCCGACCGAGCCGAGGAGGACGCCGGAGGTGTTCGCCGAGCGGCCGGGCCTCGACGTCTTCGAGGCGCTGCGCGCCGCCCCCGCGCAGGTGGACCTGACGCCAGGCGTACCCGATCTGGCCGCCTTTCCGCGCGCGGCGTGGCTGCGGGCCGAGCGGGCCGTGCTGCACCGGGCGACGCCCGCCGCGCTCGGTTACGGCGACCCGGCCGGCACGCCGGCGCTGCGGCTGGCCGTCGCGAACTGGCTGGCCCGCAACCGGGGCATCAGCGCCGACCCGGCCGAGGTGGTGGTCGTGGCCGGGGTGTCCCAGGCACTCGGCCTGCTCGCGCGGGTGCTGCACGACCGGGGTACGCGCACCGTCGCCGTGGAGGACCCGGGCTCGCTCGGCGTGCGGCAGCACCTGACGTACGCCGGCATGGCGACGCCGCCGGTGCCGGTGGACGACCGGGGCCTGCGCGTGGATCTGCTGGCGCGTTCCGGCGCGCCGGCCGTGCTGCTCACCCCGGCGCACCAGTTCCCGACCGGGGTGGTGCTCGACGGTGAGCGGCGTCGCCGGCTGCTGCGGTGGGCGCGCGACGGCGGCCTGGTGGTGGAGGACGACTACGACGCCGAGCACCGGTACGACCGCCCGCCGGTGCCGGTGCTGCGCGGCATGGCGCCGGACCGGGTCTGCTACGCCGGCAGCATCTCGAAGCTGCTCGCGCCGGCGCTGCGGATCGGGTGGACGCTCGTGCCGCCGCGGCTGCGCGCCGACGTGGTGGACGCGAAGCGGACGGCGGATCTGGGCAACGCGGCATTGCCGCAGCTCGTGCTGGCCGAGTTGATGGAGTCGGGCGCGTTGGAGCGGCACCTGCGGCTGCTGCGGCACCGGCACGTGCGCCGCCGCGACGCGATGATCCGGGCGGTCCGCGCGTACCTGCCGGAGGCTGTGGTGCACGGTGCCGCCGCCGGGCTGCACCTGATGGTCACGCTGCCCGGCGAGGTCGACGACCTGGCGCTCGCGGCGGCGGCGCTGAGCCGGGGCGTCAAGGTCCACCCGCTGTCCTGGCACGGTCAGCGCCCGCAGCCGCCGGGCCTGGTCCTCGGCTACGCCGCCACCCCACCCTCGGAGATCGACCGGGCCCTGTCCACGGTGGCCGAATCCCTCCGCACCCTTCCCTGACCCACCCCGGCTCCGGGTGATCAAGGACTTTGTGTCCGGCGGGGAGATCGCCTCACGCACGAACTCCTTGATCAACGGGGGAGGGGTGGGTCAGGGAAGGGTGGGTGGTAGAGGGTGGTCAGGGCGGTGGCGGTGGCGGCCAGGCGGTCGCGTAGCGCTGCGGGGGAGAGGACCTCCACGTCGGCGCCGAGGCGCAACAGGTCGCCGTGGGCGTGGGTGAGCGACTCGATCGGGATGACCGCGTGCACCCAGCCGGCGGCGTCCGGCGGGCCGGCGCTCGCCTGGGCGGCGGTGACCACCACGTCGCTGCCGATCTCGCGCAACCGTGTGAACCCGCGCGGGGAGAGGCGGATGCGCGCCTCGTCGCGGTGCAGGCCGGCCCGGAACGCGACCACGTGGGCACGCCACCAGGCCGGCAGGTCGAAATCGGGCCGCGCGAACGGCTCGTCCAGCGCGGTGAGGTCGAGGATCTGGTTGACGCGGTAGGTGGCCGGTTCGGCGCGGTCCGGTCGGGCGGCCACGAGATACCAGCGCCCGCCCTTGAGCACCAGCCCGTATGGTTCGAGGATGCGGGTCGTCTCGCCCCGCCAGCCGCGGTAGCGCACCCGGACCCGGCGTTCCCGCCACACCGCCTCGGCCGCCTCGGCCAGGTGCGGCGACGGGTCGCCGTCGGAGTACCAGCCCGGGGTGTCCAGATGGAACCGCTGCTCCAGCCGGGCCGCCCGGTCGGCCAGCGGTGCGGGCAGCGCGGCCCGGAGCTTGAGCTGCACGGCGGCGACGACCGACTGGTAGCCGAGTTCGGCGGCCGGCCCGGGCAGACCGGCGAAGAGCAGGCGGTCGGCCTCCTCGGCGGTCAGCCCGGTCAGCCGGGTCTGCCAGCCCTCGACGAGCCGGTAGCCGCCGTCGTGTCCGGCCTCGCCGTACAGCGGGATGCCGGCGGCGTGCAGCGCCTCGACGTCCCGGTAGATGGTGCGGACCGAGACGTCCAGGCGGGCGGCGAGGTCGGCGGCGGTGAACCGGCCGTGCGCCTGCAGGAGCAGCAGGATGGACAGGAGTCGGCTGGCCCGCATTCCACTGACACTAGCTGTCAGGGGACCGCTTCTACCGTCCCGTCCATGGCCTTCCACGACAAGGAGTTGACCGTGCCGGGGACGATCGAGGTCGCCGGCCGGCACGTCAAGCGCTACCACATCGACCAGCCGGGCCGCCGCCTCGAACCGCGGGTGGTCGACGCCGCGTACGCGTACCTGCCGTCGCTGCTGCCCGGCCCGGACGGCTCCACCCCGCCGGCGAGTTGGGTGGTGCTGCACCGGGGCGCGGACACCGGGGCGTACCTGCTGGCGTACAGCTGGTTCTTCGACAACGTGGTCGAGTGCCGCATCGCGATCGCCGGGCAGCCCGCGCTGGACTGCCCGGACGCCGACCCGGCGCACTTCGTCGACCTGACCCGGCCCGGCGTCGGCTGCGTCTGGGAACTGGGCGTGCTGGAACACGAGCGCGCCGCCTGGATCCGGCACGTGCTCGCGCCGGACCGGCCGGATCTGGCCGGCTACCTGGCCGACACCCGGGCCGAGGGGCCGGTGGGCCGCTGATGGGTGACTTCGACTTCCTCGTCGGCACCTGGGACGTGACGAACCGGCGCCTGCGGCAGCGGCACGTCGGCGCCGACGACTGGGACGAGTTCGCCGGTGTCAGCGAGGCGCGCTCGTTCTTCCACGGCGCCGGCAGCTTCGACGAGATGCGCTGCCCGAGCCGGGGCTTCTCCGGCTCCACGGTGCGCATCCTGGACCCGTCGACCGGGCTGTGGTCGATCTACTGGATGAACAGCCGCCGTGGCGTGCTGGAACTGCCGCCGGTGGTCGGCCGGTTCACCGGCGGCGTCGGTACGTTCCACGCCGACGACACCGACGAGGGACGGCCGGTGCGCTGCCGGTTCCTCTGGTCGGCGATCACCGCCGACTCCTGCCGCTGGGAGCAGGCGTTCTCCACCGACGGCGAGCGCACCTGGGAGACCAACTGGGTCATGGAGTTCCGCCGGACGTGGTGACCGGCGGCGTGGTGGTCCGGTAGATCGCGGTCAGCCACACGTCGAGCAGCACGTCCACCACGTCCCGCTCGGCCACCGCCGGGCCGTCCCCGGCGAACGTGGCGTACCAGACGCGTTCGTTCATCGAGTTCAGCGCGATGGCGAGGTCCCGGGCGGGCAGACCGTCCGGGGCCGCGCCGCGGGCGCGTTCGGCCTCGATCGCGGCCTGCACCGCGCGGACCCAGCGTTCCAGCACCTCGGCCCAGAGCCGCCGCACCTCGGCGTTGGTGCCGCGTACCTGGGCGCAGGCCAGCACCACGTCCCGGTGCCCGCCGAACGTGGCGTGGAACCGGGCGATCAGCTCCCGCCAGTGGGCGCGCGGATCCTCGGCGAGCCGCTCGAACACGTCACCGGCGGCCGCGTCGGCCTCCTCGGTCACTCGGTCGAGCAGCGTGAGCAGCACCGCGTCCTTGGACGGGAAGTAGAAGTAGAAGGTGGGCCGGGAGATCCCCGCGCCGCGAGCCAGGTCGTCGATGGAGATGTCGGCGAAGGGGCGTTCGGCCAGCAACCGCTCGGCCGTGGCCAGGATCGCGGTCTCCCGGTCGTCGCCGGTGGACCGGCCGGCCCGCCGCCCGCGCGTCGGCGCGGCGCCGGTCGGCGTACGGGCGGTCGTCATGCCGGCTGATGCTACACCCGCTCGACACAGTGTCGATTCGACTCGACATGGTGTTGACTGCGGTCGACGGCGATGGATAGTGTCCGGTCCACCGCCGGTGCGAACGGGAGAAACCGATGGCCGCAGACCACGTCGACGTCCTCATCGTCGGGGCCGGCCTGTCCGGCGTCGGCGCCGCCGTCCACCTCGGACGCGAATGCCCCGGCAAGACCTACGCGGTGCTGGAGGCCCGGGGCGCCATCGGCGGCACCTGGGACCTGTTCCGCTACCCGGGCGTCCGCTCCGACTCCGACATGTACACCCTCGGCTACTCGTTCAAGCCGTGGACCGACCCGAAGGCGATCGCCGACGGCGACTCCATCCGGGCGTACGTGCGCCAGACCGCCCGCGAGTACGACGTGGAACGGCACATCCGCTTCCACCACCGGGCGCTGCGCGCCGAGTGGGACAGCGCCACCGCGCGCTGGACGGTGCACGCCCACCGCGACGACACCGGCGAGGACGTCACGCTCACCTGCGGGTTCCTGTTCACCAACTCCGGCTACTACCGCTACGACGAGGGTTACACGCCCCGGTTCCCGGGCGTCGACCGGTACGCCGGCACGGTCGTGCACCCGCAGCACTGGCCCGACGACCTGGACTACGCCGGCAAGCGGGTCGTGGTGATCGGCAGCGGCGCCACGGCGGTCACAGTGGTTCCGGCCATGGCCGAGCGGGCCGCCCACGTCACCATGCTCCAGCGCTCACCCACGTACGTGATCGCGCTGCCCTCGCGTGACCCGTTCGCCGACGCCGCACGGCGCTGGCTGCCCCCGAAGGCCGCGTACGCGGTGGCCCGGTGGAAGAACGTCACGCTCGGGGTTGCCAACTTCCAGCTCAGCCGCCGCGCCCCCGGCGTGGTCAAGCGGTTCCTGCGCCGCGCCGCGAAGGGCCGACTGCCGTCCGGGTACGACGTCGAGAGGCACTTCTCGCCCCGCTACAACCCCTGGGACCAGCGCCTGTGCGTGGTGCCGGACGGGGACCTGTTCGCCGCGTTGAGCGCCGGCCGCGCGTCGGTGGTCACCGACGCCATCGACACGTTCACCGAGCGGGGCATCCGGCTCGCCTCCGGCGAGGAGCTGCCCGCCGACGTGGTGGTCACCGCCACCGGCCTCAACCTGCTCGCGCTCGGCGGCATGACGCTGGTGGTCGACGGCGCGAAGGTCGACCTCGCCTCGACGGTCGCCTACAAGGGCATGATGCTGTCCGGCGTGCCGAACTTCGCCATGACCATCGGCTACACCAACGCCTCCTGGACGCTGAAGGCAGACCTCGTGGCCACGTACGTCTGCCGGCTGCTGCGTCACCTCGACGACACCGGGCAGCAGATCGTCACGCCGCTCGCTCCGGACACCGACGACCTCGAACCGATCATCGACCTGCAGTCCGGCTACGTGCTGCGCGCCGTCGACCAGTTGCCCAAGCAGGGGCCGCAGGCGCCGTGGCGGCTGCATCAGAACTATCCCCGCGACGTACGGCTGATGCGGCGCGGCCCGCTCACCGACGGCGTACGGTTCGCCCGCGCCGGCACGCCCGCCGCCGCCGTCGCAGCCCCGGGAGGAACCGATGCGTGACCTCGTCTTCCCCGGCGGCACGGCGGTGCTCACCGGCGCGGCAAGCGGCATCGGCGCGGCGCTGGCCCACGGGCTGGCCCGGCGCGGCGCCGACCTGGTGCTGCTCGACCGGGACGCCGACGGCCTGGCCGCCACAGTCGCCGCGATCCGGGCCGCCTACCCGGACCGGCTGGTGGAGACCCATGTGGTCGACCTGGCCGACGCCGAGGCCACCGACCGGGTGGCCGCCGAGATCCACCGCGCGCACCCCCGGATCCGGCTGCTGATCAACAACGCCGGTGTGGCGCTGGGCGGGCGCTTCGACCAGGTGACCCTGGACGAGTTCCTCTGGGTCATCGAGATCAACTTCCGGGCGGTGGTTCGCCTGACGCATGCGTTGCTGCCCGCGCTCAAGGCCGAGCCCGGCGCCCACCTGGTGAACGTGTCCAGCCTGTTCGGCCTGATCGCGCCCGCCGGGCAGGCCGCGTACTCGGCGAGCAAGTTCGCCGTACGCGGCTTCACCGAGGCGCTGCGGCACGAACTCGTCGACGACGGCATCGGTGTCACATCGGTGCACCCGGGCGGCATCCGTACCCGGATCGCCGCCAGCGCCCGCGTGGGCAGCGGCGTCGCCCGCGAGGAGTACGAGGCCGGGCGCAAGCAGTTCGAGAAGCTGCTCACCATCGATCCGGCGACCGCCGCCGAGGTGATCCTGCGCGGCGCCCGGCGACGCCGCGGCCGGGTCCTGATCGGCTGGTCGGCGAAGCTGCCCGACCTGCTCGCCCGCGTCGCACCCGCCGGGTACGGCAAGGTGCTGGCCCTGGGCATGCGCCGGCGCCCGGCCGGGCCGGCCGAGACACCCGCAGTTCCGCCCGCCGAAACGCCGGCCGCAGCGCCGCCCAGCGAAACGCCGACACTCCGGGCCGACGTGCCGGTGCCGTCCGCCCGGACCGGCGAGGAGGCCGTGCCGGAACCCGGGCGCCGGGCGTGACGCCCGCCCTGCCTCCGGCCGACGAGCACACCGTCGACGGGCGGCGCGTCCGGTGCCGGATCAGCGGGAACGGCCCGCCCGTGGTGCTGCTGCACGGCATCGGCCGTACCCTCGACGACTTCACCGCCCTGCACACCGCGCTGGCCCGCGACCACCTGGTGCTCGCGGTGGACCTGCCCGGGCACGGCGGCTCCGCGCCGCTGGACGGCCCGCACACGCTCCCGGCCCTGGCCGCGGCGGTGGCCCGCTTCCTGGACGTGGCCGGGGTGACCGGCCCGGCCCACCTGGTCGGCAACTCCCTCGGCGGGGCGGTGGCCATGCGGCTGGCCGCCGACGCGCCACACCGGGCGGCCAGCCTGGCGCTGCTGAACAGCGCCGGTTTCGGCCGCGAGGTGACAGTGGCACTGCGGCTGCTCGCGGTGCGCCCGCTGGCCCGGCTGCTGCTGCGTCCCGACCCGAGGATCGTCCGCCGCACCGAGCGGGCGATCTTCCACGACCCGGCGTACGTCACCGAGGATCGGATCGCCCTCGCGCTGGCCGTGGCCGGGCAGCCGCACGCGGCCCGGGTGATGCTCGAGCTGGTCCGCGACCTGGGCACCTGGCGCGGCGTACGCCCGCAGTGGCGCGCCGACCTGCTCGACGCGGTGGCCGCGCTCGACCTGCCCACGCTGCTCGTGTGGGGCGAGCGCGACCTGGTCCTGCCCGCCGCGCACCTGGCCTACGCCCGCACCCGGCTGCCGGGCGCGCGCTCCCACCTGTTCCGCGACACCGGGCACATGCCGCAGATCGAGCGGACCGCCGAGGTGGAGGTGCTGCTGCGGGAGCTGTGGGCCTGACCGTGGCCCGCGCCACTGTCCCGGCCCGCGCCGGGCCGTCCGGGCGGCCCGGGGAGCAAGCTTAGATACATGACGCATCCCAGCCGGATCGCGCCGTCCACCGCCGAGCGGGCGTACCGGCACCTCAAGCAGGCCATCCTGGAACAGGTCCACCCGGGCGGCCAGCTCGTCAGCGAGGGCGAGATCGCCGAGGCGACCGGGGTGTCGCCGCCGGTGACCTCACCGCGCTGATGGCCGCCGACCGGTCGTTCCACGCCGCCGTGGTGGAGGCGGCCGGTAACGAGATCCTGGCCGAGCTGTACCACAGGTTGCGCGACCGCCAGCTCCGCATGGGCGAGGCGAGCTTCCGGCTCTCGCCCGGCTGGGCCGAGGTCGCCCTCGCCGAGCACGCCGGTCAGCTCGCCGCGCTCGACGGCGACGACCCGCAGGCGTGGCACGACGCGGTCGCCGCGCACATCGACACCGCCGCGCGGATGCTCGGAACGCTGCGGTGAGCGCGGGCCGCCGGCCCGCAGCCCTGGTGTACGCGGTGGCGCTGACCGCGTACCTGACCGCCGTGTTCCACCGCAGCTCGCTCGGCGTCACGGGGGTCGACGCGGCGGAGCGCTTCCACATCAACGCCGCCGCGCTCGCCACGTTCTCCGTCGCCCAGCTCGCCGTCTACGCCGTCATGCAGATCCCGGTCGGGGTGCTGCTGGACCGCTACGGCTCGCGCCGGCTGCTGCTGGCCGGCGGCGCGCTGATGGTGGCCGGGCAGCTCCTGTTCGCCGTCGCCGGGGACGTGCCGCTCGCGGTCGCCGCCCGGGTGCTCGTCGGCCTCGGTGACGCGATGACGTTCATCAGCGTGCTGCGCATCGTCGCGTTCTGGTTCCCCGGCCGGCGCAATCCGCTGCTGGTGCAGCTCACCGGCACCGTGGGCCAGCTCGGCGCGGTGCTCGGCGCCGTACCCCTGGTGCTGCTGCTGCACCGCGCGGGCTGGACGCCGGCGTTCCTGACCGCCGCGGCGCTCGGCGCCACAGTGGTGTTGCTGGTCCTCGTCGCGGTCCGCGACACCCCGCACGCCGAGCACGCCACCGCGCTCGCCCCCGACTTGGCCACCGTGCGCCGCCGGCTCGCCGAGGCCTGGGCCCAGCCGGGTACCCGGCTGGGCCTGTGGACGCACTTCGTCACCCAGTTCTCCGGCTCGGTGTTCGCGCTGCTGTGGGGCTACCCGTTCCTGGTGCAGGGACAGGGCTTCTCGCCCACCGCGGCGGCCGGGCTGCTCACCGTCATGACGATGGTGACGCTGGTGTGCGGGCCGGTGCTCGCGCACCTGTGCGCGCGCTACCCGTTCCACCGCTCGGTGCTGGTCTTCGCCATCACCGCCGCCACCGCCGGGATGTGGGCGGTGGTGCTGGCCTGGCCCGGCCGGGCGCCGCACGGGCTGCTGGTGGCGCTCGTGGTGGTGCTCGCGGTGAACGGCCCCGGCTCGATGATCGGGTTCGACTACGCCCGCTCGTTCAATCCGGTGCACCGCATGGGCAGCGCCACCGGCATCGTCAACGTGGGCGGTTTCGCCGCCTCGATCGTGCTGATCCTGGCCGTCGGCCTGGTGCTCGACCTGGCCACCCCGGCCGGGCACGACGCGCCGCCGCTGTCCGCGTTCCGTTGGGCGTTCGCCGTGCAGTTCCTGCTCTGGGCGCTCGGCGCGGCGCAGGTGCTGCGCTACCGCAACGCCGCCCGCCGCCGGCTCGCCGACGAGCGGGCCGCCGCCGCGGCCCCGGCCGCGGCCTGAGGACGCAACCGGCTCGCAGGCGCGCGGCCGGCGGTACGCGGCCGGGTCAGTGCCGGTGCCGGACCAGCGAGTCGAGCACCAGGGTCAGTCCCGCGCCGACCAGCCACACGTCCTTGGCCAAGCCGATGCCCGCCTCGCTGGGCCGCAGGCTGGTGCCCTCGCGCATGCCCGGCGTCTTCAGGTAGAGCTGCACCAGCCCGGCGCCGAAAGCGGTGAGCGCGGCACCGGCCACCAGCGACGGCACGAACGGGGCGAGCAGCGCCGCACCGAGGGCGATCTCGCCCCGGGACAGCAGCACGCCGAACCGGTCCGGCGGGATCTGCCCCAGCCGCGGCATCGCGCCGGCCGCCATGCCGTGCATGCCGGCGGCGGCCCCGCCCTCCAGGTTCCGCTTGCCCAGCCCGGAGTTCAGGATGTACGCGCCGATCGCGACGCGCAGCGGCGCATGTGACAACCTCATGATCACTCCCGTCCCACCTGGTAGAGCCGGCACCCCGGGTACCCGGCCATGACCAGGACAATCCGCCGGGCTTCGTTGGGTCGCGGGTCATGATCAGCGGTAGGTTCGGCAGAGGCAGACCACGTACCGAAGGAGGCACCGTGAGCCAGGAAGTCCGGGGAGTCGTGTCGCGGCGCAAGGGCGCGCCCGTGGAGGTCACCACCATCGTGGTGCCGGACCCGGGGCCGGGCGAGGCGGTGGTCCGCATCCAGTCGTGCGGCGTCTGCCACACCGACCTGCACTACCGCGAGGGCGGCATCAACGACGACTACCCGTTCCTGCTGGGCCACGAGGCCGCCGGCATCGTGGAGCAGGTGGGCGACGGGGTCACCGACGTGGCGCCCGGCGACTTCGTGGTGCTCAACTGGCGCGCGGTCTGCGGGCAGTGCCGGGCCTGCCGCCGTGGCCGCCCGTGGTACTGCTTCGCCACCCACAACGCGACGCAGAAGATGACGCTCACCGACGGCACCGAGCTGATCCCCGCGCTCGGCATCGGCGCGTTCGCCGAGAAGACGCTCGTGCACGCCGGGCAGTGCACCAAGGTCGACCCGTCGGCCCGGCCGGCGGCTGTCGGCCTGCTCGGCTGCGGCGTCATGGCCGGTCTCGGCGCGGCCATGAACACCGGCAACGTGACCCGGGGCGACTCGGTCGCGGTGATCGGCTGCGGGGGCGTCGGCGACGCGGCGGTGGCCGGCGCGGCGCTGGCCGGCGCGACCACGATCATCGCGGTGGACACCGACTCCCGCAAGCTCGACTGGGCGCGCAAGTTCGGCGCCACCCACACCGTCAACGCCTCCGAGGACGACGCGGTGGAGGCCGTCCGCGCGGCCACCGGCGGCTTCGGCGCCGACGTGGTGATCGACGCCGTGGGCCGTCCGGAGACGTGGAAGCAGGCGTTCTACGCCCGCGACCTGGCCGGCACCGTCGTGCTGGTCGGCGTGCCGACGCCGGAGATGACAGTCGACCTGCCGCTGCTGGACGTCTTCGGCCGCGGCGGCGCGCTCAAGTCGAGCTGGTACGGCGACTGCCTGCCCAGCCGCGACTTCCCCATGCTGACCGAGCTGTACCGGCAGGGCCGGCTGGACCTGGACGCGTTCGTCACCGAGGAGATCGCCCTGGGCCAGGTCGAGGAGGCGTTCGCCCGAATGCACCACGGCGACGTGCTGCGCTCGGTGGTGGTCTTCCCGTGACCGCCCGCGTCGACCACGCCGTCACCTCCGGCACGTTCTCCCTGGACGGGCAGACCTTCGACGTGGACAACAACGTCTGGGTGATCGGCGACGACGTCGAGTGCGTCGTCCTGGACGCGCCGCACGACGTGGCGGCCATCCGCGCCGTCATCGGTGACCGGCGGGTGCTGGCGATCGTCGCCACCCACGCCCACGACGACCACGTACGGGTCGCGCCCGAGCTGGCCCGGGCCACCGGCGCGCCGGTGCTGCTGCACCCGGCCGACCGGGTGCTGTGGGACATGACGCACCCGGACACGGAACCGGACGGCGACCTCACCGACGGGCAGACGATCACCGTCGGCGGCACCACGCTGCGGGTGCTGCACACGCCCGGCCACAGCCCCGGCGCGTGCAGCCTCTACGCCCCCGACCTGGGCGCGGTCTTCACCGGCGACACCCTGTTCGCCGGTGGGCCGGGCGCGACCGGGCGGTCGTACAGCGACTTCGGCACCATCGTCGAGTCGATCCGTACCCGGCTGCTCACGCTGCCGCCGGAGACGGTGGTGCACACCGGGCACGGCGACGACACCACGATCGGGGCCGAGGCGCCGCACCTGGACGAGTGGATCGCCCCCGGCCACTGAGGACGACACGCCCGCGGGCCCGGCCGGCGCAGTCCGGTCCGGGCCGCGCGGCGTCGTCCGGCCGTCCGTGCCCGGGGGTAGCCGGGCGTTCGTCCGCTTCGGACGGGCACGGAAAACCGTGTGGCCGCGCGGCCCGCCGTCCGGTGATACTCGGGCCCGTGCCCGTCGCCACCCTCACCGCCGCCCAGTCCGCCGCGCTGCGCCACGTCCGCGACGTCGCGCTGCGCGACCGCCCGGCGGCGCTCGCCGTCGTCGCCGACCACCTCGCCGCCGCCGGCGTCACGTACCGGTACGAGGAGGTCGTCGCCGCGGTGACCGGGTACGGCCGCCTGACGCTCAACTTCCACCCCGACCGGGTGCTGCGGGACGGCCGCACAGTGGTCGAGGCGCTGGACGAGGAGGGCGTCTACCGCAGCCAGTTCGAGACCGGCATCTCCAACGGCGGGCTGACCGCGTACCCGGGCGGCGACCGGGACGTGTGGGAGCAGGCGATGTTCGGCGGCGCGTACCAGCGTCCCGGCGTGCTCCCTGCCGAGCGCCCGAAGTACGGCGGCCTGAACCTGCTCGACCACGCCGACGGCGCGTGCCCCCGGTTCGGCTCCTGCCACCTGCGGCTGCGCCCGGAGGTGCTGGCCCGGGCCACGTTCAGCTTCGGTGACAGCCACATCGGGC
Source organism: Micromonospora sp. NPDC005257 (assembly GCF_042872445.1). Taxonomy (NCBI): domain Bacteria; kingdom Bacillati; phylum Actinomycetota; class Actinomycetes; order Micromonosporales; family Micromonosporaceae; genus Micromonospora; species Micromonospora sp. NPDC005257. The sequence continues at coordinate 14,482 of NZ_JBIAKL010000023.1, forward strand.
CCACCGAGTTCGGCACCGCCGACGTCTTCGAGCCGGTGTTCGCCGCGCTGCTGACCGCCACCGCCGGGACCGGCGTCGCCCTGGGCGTGGCCGGCATGGACACCGGCACGCTGCTACGGACGCTGCTTCGCCGCCGCGAGCAGGAGTCCTGGCGGGCCGGCCGGGCGCTGGACGACTACATCGAGGCGCAGGTGCACGGCGATATCAGCCTGGCCCGCGACGTGGAGGCGCTCGTGGTCGACCCGTCGTTCCGCGGCACCGACGTGGGCCGGCGGCTGGAGGCCGTCGCCGGACGGCAAGGCCTGGCGCTGCGCTTCCATCCCGGCTTCGTGCTGCCCGTCGACGGCGTCGACGCCGAGTTCCGCGGCCCGGACATCCCGCCGCTGGCCGCGCGGGTGGCCGCCGAGATCGGCCGGCCGGGGGAGCCGCTGCACGCGGCGCTCGTGGGCCGCGCCGCCGCCTCGGTGGTACGCGAGCCGCAGCGCTGGGCCGACCGGGGACCGGCCGAGGTGACTCTTCAGCACCTCAAGCAGCTCTGGCACGTGCTGGTCCGGTTCGGCGCTCCGGCCTGATCGTCCCCGTCCGCCGCCGGAACGGCACGCCTGCCCGGAATCCCGGGTGACCTGGACCGCAACCCGGGCCGTGCCCGGCATTTCCGGAATGCCCGACAATGCGGGCTGGTTGTGTCCCCTGTATCGCCGGAACCCAAACACCTACCCGGCGGTAGTCCCTCGAGGGGCGCTCACCCCGGAGCGCGTCGTAACGATCGAAAGGGCAACCATCGTGAAGCAGCACTTCACTGGATGGCTCCCCGCCATCGCGAAGACCGCAGTCGCGAAGACCGCCGCCGTCTCCCGGAACCGCCGCGCCGCGCTGAGCGTGGCGGGGGTGGCCGTACTTGGCGGGCTGGCCGTCGGCCCGGTCGCCGTGGCCGCGCCGGTGACCGGCGGACCGCACGCCGGCGCCAAGGCCGCGATCGACCTGGCCACCGGCAACAAGACCTCGACCGAGTCGGTGAAGCCGGGCCAGACCACCGGCAGCGACAAGCTGCCGACCAGGGCCGACCGCCCATCCGAGGAGAAGCTCGTGCCGCACGGCGTCGAGGGCGCGCAGTCGCGCATCCCGCTCGACGACGCACAGCTCGACAACGCCAAGGCCATCGTCGAGGCGGCCAAGGAGACGGGCGTGGGGGAGCGGGGCGCCGTGATCGGCGTCGCCACCTCGCTGCAGGAGTCGAAGCTGTACAACCTGGGTCACCTCGGCACGTACAACGACCACGACTCGGAGGGTCTGTTCCAGCAGCGCCCGTCGTCCGGTTGGGGCACGTCCGAGCAGATCACCGACCCGGAGTACTCCAGCAAGGCGTTCTTCAACGCGCTGAGGAACGTCGGCGGCTGGCACGAGCTGCCGCTGACCACCGCCGCGCAGACGGTCCAGGTGTCCGCCTACCCGTACGCGTACGCGCAGTGGGAGGAGCAGGCCGCGGACATCGTCCAGCAGGTCTGGTGACCCGACACCCGTGGAGAACGGCCGGCCCCTGATCGGGGGCCGGCCGTTCTCGCGGGCGGGGCGCTTCTCGTCGATCGTGACGTGGTGACACCTTCCTCGGTGTCGCCGGTCTCGCCTTCGCCGGTGGAGACCGTGCAGGTCAGCGCCTACCCCGACGCGTACGCGCAGTGGGAGAAGCAGGCCGCCGAGATCGTCGCCGAGCACTGGAACAAGTAAGAACCACCGAAAGGCCGGCACCCGGATCGGGTGCCGGCCTTTCCCGTGTCACCGTCAGCTGTGCGCGGTGAGCCACGACAGCACCGGTTCGACCACGGACGGGTCCAGCGGCTGCTTCGCCTCGTCCCGGTACGCCCGCAGCGACGGCGGCCCGGGCTGGCGCCGCAGCGCGTGGGTGACGTCCGGCAGCACCCCGGTCCGCACGAGCGGGCGGTCGATCGTCACCGCAGCAGCGCCGCGGCCAGGGCGTCGGCGTCGTCGGCGCCGATGAGCAGGGAGTCGTACCCCTGGTCGGTGAGGGTGATGCGGACGGCCGGCTGGCCGCCGCGGACGCTGACGAACTCCTTGCCGGCCCTGCCGCGCCAGGTGCCGACGTTGCGCGTGCGGGGCACCCCGAGGCCGGGTGCCCGGATGCCGCGGGTGGCGCGCGCCCCGTCCGGCACCACGACGGCGCCGGTCACGGCGGAGCGGGGGAACGACAGGTCGCCGCGCAGGGCCCAGATCTTCTCGGCGGTGGTGAGCCGGACGTCGATGCGGTCGGGGGTGAGGTCGATGGTGGCCATCGGTGGACTCCTCGCTTCTGTTATCGTAAGTGATAACATTACCGGGGTCGATAACAAAAGGGGAGCCGCTGTGGCACTCGACACCGTGGAGCTGCTGCTGCACCCGGTCCGGCTGCGCATCGTCCAGGCGTTCCTGGGCGGCCGCACGCTCACCACCACCGACCTGCGCATCGAGCTGAGCGACGTGCCACCGGCCACGCTCTACCGGCAGGTCGCCGCGCTCGCCGACCACGGCGTGCTGCACACGGTGGGGGAGCGGCGGGCCCGCGGCGCCGTCGAGCGCAGCTACCGGCTGCACGAGGCCGCCGCGTCGGTCGACCCGGACGAGGCCCGGGCCATGAGCCCGCAGCGGCACCGCCCGGCGTTCCTCACCTTCGTCGCGGGCCTGCTCGCCGACTTCGACACCTACCTCGACGCCGGCGGGGGAGACCTGGCCCGCGATGTGGCCGGCTACCGGCAGAACGCGTTCCACGCCACCGACGCCGAGACCGCCGAGTTCGTCACCCGGTTCCGCGAGCTGTTCGCCGAGTACGCGGCCCTCGCCCCCGGTCCCGGCCGCACCCGGCGGCTGCTCACCACAGTCCTGCTGCCCGCCGCCGGTCAGGAGCCGCCCGCCGCCCGCCGGTGACCGGCGACGATGTCCGCCACCGCGGCGCCGAGCGCCAGCACGACGATCCCGGCGGCGAGCAGCAGCGAGTGGCGGAAGGCCCTGTTCCAGTCGCCACCGTCGGCGAGCGTCGAGAAGAACAGCGCGCCCACCGCGGCGATGCCGGCGGCCGACCCGATGCGCTGCCCGGTCTGGAGCATCCCCGCGCCGCTGCCGGCCATCGGCACCGGCACCTCGGACAGCGTGAGCGTCTGGTTCGGCGCGATCACCAGGCCGCTGCCCAGCCCGGCGACGAGCAGGGGCAGCGCGGTCCGCAGCGGCACGTTGTCGTGCGGCCCGCCGGCCAGCACCAGGTCGGTCGCCACCAGCCCGGCCACCACCGCCGCCAGCCCGATCGCGACGAGCGGACGGCCGTACCGGGTGACCACCCGACCGCCGAGCGCGGAGGCGAGCGCCGAGCCGAGCGCGAACGGGGTGATCGCCAGGCCGGCCACGAGAGCGCGGTAACCGAGCCCCATCTGGAGGTAGAGCGTGAAGATGAAGAAGATCGCGGTGAACCCGGCGAAGTAGATCAGGCCGATCAGCGCGCCCAGCGTGTACGAGCGCACGGTGAACAGCCGCAGGTCGAACAACGGCTGCGCACGTCGGGCGTACCGGTGCTCCCAGAGCGCGAACCCGGCCAGCAGCAGCAGGCCGGCGGGGATCAGCAGCCACTTGCCCGCGCCCCGCCACTGCTCCCGCTGCACCAGCGGCAGCAGGATCACCGTCACCCCGGTGCCGAGCAGCAACACCCCGAGCGGGTCGAGCCGGCCCCGCCCGGCGGGGTTGGTCGGCCGGGCCGGCATCAGCCGCCAGCCGAGCAGCATCGCCACGATCCCCACCGGGATGTTCACGAAGAACACCCACCGCCAGCCGTGCTCCGCGCCGCCGAGGGAGATGAGCAGCCCGCCGAGCAGCGGGCCGACGGCGGTGGAGATACCGATGGTGGCACCCAGCAGCCCGAACGCCCGGCCCCGGTCCGCGCCCCGGAACAGCTCCTGGATCATGCCGCTGACCTGGGGGTTCACCACACCGGCGGCGGCACCCTGGACGAGCCGGGCGACGACCAGCCACTCCGGCGAGCGGGCCAGCCCGGCCAGCGCGCTGGTGAGCGTGAACAGGCCCACCCCGACCACGAACGCGGTACGCCGCCCGCGCGCGTCGCCGAAGCGCCCGGCCGGCACCAGCACCAGGCCGAACGTCAGCGCGTACCCGGACAGCACCCACTGCAGGTCGCTCGGCGTGGCCTGCAACGCCCGGTCGATCGACGGCACCGCGACGTTGACGATGCTGACGTCCAGCAGCGTCATGAACGCCGCGATCAGGCCGACGCTCAGCGCACGCCAGCGGCGCCGGTCGTCGTACCCGGTGGTCGACGCCGGGCCCTCGCTCATCCTGCCCCCCACTGACCGTCGATCACCCGACTCCGATCGCTACCCGGCACCCGGTGGGGCAAACGACCCGGTCACGCCACTTGGCGCGCGCACCACCGGGGTCCGAAGTCCAGACCGGACATCGGGGAGTCCTCGCGGTGCAGCAGACCCCGCTCGGTGAGCGAGTGCAGCGGCTCGCGCAGCTCCTCCTCGGTCATCCCGGTCTCCTGGGCGATCAGGTCCGGGTAGGGGACGTGTCCGTGCACCTCCAGCGCGGACACCGCCTGGTAGACCCGTTCCTCGACGGCGGACAACTGGACCTGAGGCATCGCTTCCCTCCTCGGCGTGGACCGTCCGGCCCGCGGACGGCCGGCGACCGGCGGTTACCCGGGCATGCGGCGAAGATGCTCACCCGAACGGCTGTCGTACCGGGCGGTGCGGCACTGCGGTGCCCTAGGCTGCACCAGTGATCATGGATCTCGTCGTGGTCGGCGGCGGACCCGCCGGACTGTCCGCCGCGTACGCCGCGGCCCGGGCCGGCGTGCGTACACTCGTTGTCGAACGGGCCACCCACCCGCGCTACAAGACCTGCGGTGGTGGCCTGATCGGCACGTCGCTGGCCGAGGTCGCGGGCCGCGTCGAGGTGCCCGCCCACGACCGGGTTGACCGGCTCACGTTCACCCGGGACGGGCGGCGCGCGTTCACCCGCCGGCATCCGGCGCCGCTGGTCACCATGATCCGCCGGGAGGAGTTCGACGACCGGCTGCGCGCCGCCGCCGTCGCCGCCGGGGCGCAGGTCCGCGAGGGCGTCGCGGTCCGCGCGATCGAGCAGGACCCCGACGAGGTACGCCTGCGCCTGGCCGACGGTGAGCTGGTGCGCGCCCGTACCGTCATCGGCGCGGACGGCTCCTCCGGCGTGACGGCGCGGCACGTCGGGGTGCGCTTCCGCCAGGTCGACCTGGGCCTGGAGCTGGAACTGCCGGTGGAGGCCGCCGAGCGGGACCGCTGGCGCGGCCGGGTGCTGCTGGACTGGGGGCCGATGCCCGGCTCCTACGCCTGGGTCTTCCCCAAGGGTGATCGTCTGACCGTCGGTGTCATCGCCGCCCGGGGCGACGGCGAGCGCACCCGCGCCTACCTGCGTGATTTCACCGACCGGCTCGGCCTGTCCGGGGTGACGCCGGAGCACGACTCCGGCCACCTGACGCGCTGCCGCGCCGGAGACTCCCCGCTGCGCCACGGCCGGGTGCTCGTCGCCGGGGACGCCGCCGGCTTGCTGGAGCCGTGGAGCCGCGAGGGGATCAGCTACGCGCTGCGCTCGGGTCGGCTGGCCGGGGAGGCGGTGGCCACCGGTGACCTCGACGCGTACGCCCGCGAGGTCGACCGGCGGCTGACGCCGGAGATGCGCGCCGGGCACCGGCTGCTGGAGGTGTTCGAGCGGCGGCCCGAGGTGTTCCACGCGATGCTGGCGAGCCCGCCCGGCTGGCGGATGTTCGTCCGGTTCTGCCAGGGCCGGGCGAGCTTCGCCGAGGTGCTCGACCGGCGGCCGGTGCGGGCCGGGCTGGCGCTGCTCGACCGCCTGCCCCCGGTCAGGGGACGATGACCGCCCGCCCTCGCACCTCGCCCCGGCGCAGCGCCTCGTACGCCTGCGGCGCCTCGGCGAGGGGGAACGTCTGCACGTCGGCGTGCAGCCAGCCGTCGTGGGCCAGCGCGATCACCTCCTGCAGTTCGGCCCGGGTGCCCCAGAACGGCACCACCACGCCGGCCTCGAACGGCACGGGCGGCGGCTCGTCGGCGACCGGCCGCACCGGCAGCGTGCCGCCCGCCAGGCCGACCAGCAGGATCTGCCCGCCGGTGGCGACCACCTGCCGGGCGGTGTCCAGGGTGGGCTGCGCGCCGACGAAGTCGAGCACCACGTCCGCGCCGTCCGGCGCCGGCCCGACCAGTTCACGGATCTTCTCCACCGCGTCCGGGCCGGCCTGCACGGTGTGGTGGGCGCCGAGCCGGGTGGCCAGGTCCAGCGCGGCGGTGCTGGTGTCCACCGCGACGACCCGCACCGCTGTGGTGGCCAGCAGGATCTGCACCCCCATGTGCCCCAGACCGCCGATGCCGATCACCACGCAGGACGTGCCGGGCCGCAACCGGGGCCGGGCCAGGTCCACCGCGTGGTACGGGGTCAGCCCTGCGTCGGTCAGCGGCGCCGCCTGGGTCAGGTCCATGTCACCGACCGGCAGCAGCCGGGACGCGGGCACCACCACGTACTCGGCCAGTCCGCCGTCGCGGCTGAGCCCGATGCCGCCGACCGGGGTGACCCGGCAGCGGTTCTCCTCGCCGCGCAGGCAGGCCCGGCATCGGCCGCAGCCGATGATGCCGTAGACCGCGGTCCGGTCGCCGGGCGACCAGCCGTCGACCCCGGCGCCGACCGTGTCGACGGTGCCGGCGACCTCGTGGCCGAGCGTGATCGGGACCGGGAACACGCCGGCCGGCGCGTCGAGGATGTGCAGGTCGGAGTGGCAGGCGCCGACCGCGCCGACGCGCAACAGCACCTCTCCGGGGCCGGCCTTCGGCGTGGGCACCTCCGTGTGCTCCAGCACACCGGGGGCGGTCATCCGTACTGCGCGCATGGCTCCTCCACCTCGTCGCCGAATCGTCGCGGCGGCATACCCGTGCCGTAGCGGTTGATGCGGAAGCCTGACGGGCGGGCGCACAATGCGGTCATGAGCGAGCAGGCCGAGTCGTTCACCGACGAGGAGTACGCGTTCCTGCGGCACGTCCGCTTCGGCGAACTGCCGGTCCGGGTGCGGCCGGAGGAGCGGATCGAGTCCGCCGAGACCGAGTTCCCGCCGGGCCGGCCGGACCCGGTCGGCGGGGAGTCGGAGTGGCACCTGCGCGCGGGCGGCTGACGGGGTCCGGACACCCGCCCGGACCCCGCCGCCCACTGTCAGAAGACCGGCACGCCGTCGCGGACCAGCTTCCAGTTGGGCACGAAGAAGTCGGCCGGGTCGATGACGCCCCTGGCCTGCGCCCAGTCGATGAGCAGCTGGCGGATCTCCTGCTGGGCGTTGTAGACCTGGGTCTTCACGATGCCGGGGAAGTTGCCGCCGCCGCTGCGCCGGTAGTTGTTCACCGCCACCACGAACCGGGCGTCCGCCGCGACCGGGGTGTCGGTGCCGGCCAGCACCAGGCGGGTGATCCGCTGTCCGACCGGCCGGGCGATGTCGATGTCGTAGTCGACGCCGGAGAACACGTCGTAGTTGTAGTCCGGCACCGCCGGGTCGCTGATCGTCTCCGGGTTCACCGGCGCGCCCGCCGGAAGCGTGACGAAGAACTTCGCCGAGTACTCCAGGTACGCCTTCACCTCGGCGCCGGTCAGCACTACCGCCTCCAGCGTGTTGTCGTACACGTAGAGGCCCGCCACGTCGCGGATGCGCACGTCGCCCTGCGGGAACACCGCGGTGCGGCTGAACGGGGCGGCGATGGACAGCACCGGCAGGCCCGCGTACTCGCCGCCGGCGAGGGCCTCGGTGACCACCTCGGTCTGGACGTGGTTGATGAAGTCCAGGATCGGCGTGTCCTTGTACCGCGACTCGGCGGCGGACAGCTCCACGCTGGACCGGGCGACGACCCGGTTGACGTACTCGACGGTCTTGGCGTGCTGGCCGCGTACGGCCGCGAGCACCGCCGGGTCCTCGACCACGGTGTTGGTGTTGAGTGTGGTGGCCGACTTGGCGGTCACCGTCCAGCGGCCCTTCTCCCGGGCCAGCGTGAAGTCCATCCGGGTCAGCCGCTGGCCCCACTTCGACGGCTCCGAGGTGAGGACCCGCTCGCCGGTGGTGAGGTTGGTGACGAACTTCTCCGGCACCTCGTTGTGCGCGTGGCCGAACAGGATCGCGTCGATGCCGGGGACCTGCTCGGCGATCAGCGCGGTCGGGTTCTCGTTCGGCAGTTCCGGGCCGTAGCTGGAGGTGCCGCTGTCGCCGCCGTGGGCGGAGATGACCACCAGGTCGGCGCCGCGGCGGCGCATCTCCGGCACCCACTTCGCGGCGGTGGCGACCATGTCGGCGAAGACCAGGCGGCCCTCGACGTTGCCCTTGTCCCAGATGGCCACGCCGGGGTTGGTCAGGCCGAGGATGCCCACGCGCAGCTTCGGCGCGCCGTGCCCGCCGAGCTTGACCTCCTTGATCACGTACGGGAGGAACGCCGGCTTGCCGGTCCTGGCGTTGAGCGCGTTCGCGGCCAGCGCCGGGAAGCCGAGCTGCTCGATCCAGGTGGCCAGCAGCGGCAGGCCGTAGTTGAACTCGTGGTTGCCGAGCGTCACCGCGTCGTACTTGAGGATGTTCATCGCGCTGGCCATCGGGTGCGTCTGACCGGTGCTGGTGATCGGCTCCTGCTTGGCGTAGTAGGTGGCCAGCGGCGTGCCCTGGATGGTGTCGCCGGCGTCCAGCACCAGCGTGGCCCTGCCCTTGCGCTCGGCGCGGATCTGGTTGACAAGGGTGGCGAGCTTCGCGACGCCGACGTCGTTGTGCTTGCTGTCGTCGAACTCCGCGTCCTTGTAGTAGTCCCAGTTGTAGACGTTGCCGTGGGTGTCCGACGTGCCGAGGATCGTCAGGTCCCAGGTCTTCGGCTGCTTCGGCTTCGCCTCGGCGGGCGCCCCGGCCAGCAGGGGAGCGGTCGCGGCGGCGGCCGCGACGGCCAGCACCTGGCGCCGCGAGGCGCCGGAGGAGGAGGTCATGAGGTGCCTTTCCGAATGGGGTACGCCTCGTAGGCGCCGTTGCGCACCATAACCACCAGATGTCGCCTGCGCCACACCGGACACCTCTGTTTCCCTTTCCGTCACTGGCTGCTGTTTTCCCGCCGGTCACCGGGGTAGGGGCGCCTTCATGAGCGAGGACCAGTACACCCAGCAGCACCCGGCCGAGCAGTACGGACAGCGCGAGGGCCAGCCGTCGCAACAACAGACGCCGCCGGGCAACGAGCAGGAGATGGGGCCGAAGCCGGACCACGGCGAGGAGTCGTACCGGGGCAGTGACCGGCTCACCGGCAAGCGGGCGATCATCACCGGCGGTGACTCCGGCATCGGCCGGGCCGTCGCGATCGCGTTCGCCCGCGAAGGCGCCGACGTGCTCGTCACCTACCTCGCCGACGAGGAGGAGAAGGACGCGCGGGAGACGGTCGCCCAGATCGAGCAGGCCGGACGCACCGGCGTCGCGGTCCGGTGCGACCTGCGCGAGGAGGCCAACTGCCGCGCCCTGGTCGACCAGGCGGTACGCGACCTCGGCGGTGTCGACATCCTGGTGAACAACGCGGCGTACCAGATGTCGCAGGACAACGGCCTGCTCGACATCACCACCGAGCAGTTCGACCGGGTCTTCAAGACGAACGTGTACGCCATGTTCTGGCTCTGCAAGTTCGCGGTGCCGCACATGAAGGAGGGCTCGACGATCATCAACACGTCGTCGATCCAGGCGTTCGACCCGTCGCCGCAACTGCTCGACTACGCCACCACCAAGGCCGCCATCGCCAATTTCACCAAGGCGCTCGCGCAGAACCTGGCCGACCGGGGCATCCGGGTCAACGCGGTGGCGCCCGGCCCGATCTGGACGCCGCTGATCCCGGCCACCATGCCGGAGGAGAAGGTGAAGGAGTTCGGCACCGACACGCCGCTGGGCCGTCCGGGTCAGCCGGCCGAGCTGGCGCCCGCGTACGTCTACTTCGCCTCGCAGGAGTCCAGCTACGTCACCGGCGAGATCCTCGGCGTCACGGGTGGCCGCCCGACGAAGTGAGCCGCCTCGTCCGGCCTTCTGGTCCCGCCCTCGGCCGCCTGGTTCCGCTGCTCAGCGGGGCCAGGCGGCCATCCGGCGGCGTACCTCGGCGATCCGCGGCACGTCCAGGCCGTAGCGGGTGAACCGCCGGTCGGACAGCGCGTCGAGGTAGCGCCCCGCGGCGCGCACGTCCTCGTCGTCGAGCGCCGGGTCGACCTGCCGGGCCAGCTCCAGCAGCTCCGCGACCGTGTACCGGTCCAGCGCGGCGGACACGTCGATGTAGTCGCGTACCTCCCGCCGGTTCACCAGCGCGGCCGTCTTGTTGGCGATCAGGTCCCGCACGTCCATGACCGGACCGAGGTCCATCACGACGGGGCTGCGGTGCCGGTCCAGGCGGGCCAGGCTGAGCCGGATCTGCCGGCCGTCCCGGCTCACCACGAAGTCGCGTAGGTCCCGGTCGAAGCCGTCGAATACCTCGCCCAGCCCGCCCGGGTCCACCTCGGCCACCCGGTAGCCGGCCCGTTCCAGCGCCGCGCGTACCCCGTCGGCCGCCGCCGCGGCGGCGCCCTCCACGTCCGCGAACAGGTCGACGTCCTCGGTGGGGCGGGTGACCAGGCCGTGCGCCGCCCACGCCACGCCGCCGCCGAGCACGAAGCGGTGCGGGCCCGCGGCGGCCAGGGCCACCCGGGCCACCTGCCGGTAGAACTCGTGCGGGTGGGTCACGCCGGGCGCAGGCTCCGGTGCCGGCCCTCCCAGGCCAGGCGTACGCCCCGGGGAAGGTTCAACAGCGGCCACAGCCGGCGCAACGTCCCCGCGTGGATCAGCTCGCGCAGGTCCTCCACCCGGGTCGTCTCGCGCAGCACGTTCTCGTACATCCAGAGCAGCTCGTCCGGGTCGCCCAGGTCGAACGCGCGTTCGCTGCTCCACATCAAGTGTACCGGCAGCTCGACGATGCCGGTGGTGGGACCGGTCAGCTCGTCCAGGGTGCGCGCCACCACGGCGGGTCGCCCGGGGCGGGCGAGGTACGCGTGCGCGCTGACCGACATGGCATCAGGGTAACCCCAACCCGGCCCCTTCCCCGCGTCCCTTCCTCGCCTCCCCCTTCCTGCCCTCGCCACCCTTTGTCGCGTCGATCATGAACTTGACGGCACGTCGTGTCCGTTTGTCGCCGTCAACCTCATGATCGACGCGGCAGGGGCGCCCGGGGCGTGTCCGTGTGCGCCGGGTGTCGGGTTTCGGGGTGGTGGGGGACACCCGGGTGGCGGAATCCGGGGCGGGGCCGGGGCGTTATACCTGGTGAACGACCGCAGCAGCACCCCCCGACGCCCCCGGCAGGCGGGCGGCAGCACCCGGGAATGACTCCCAGCCGGCGGTCGTTGTGCATGTCTCCGGCGCCGCCAGTGAGCCCCGTACGCCACCCCCGGCGTTCGCGGGCCGCGTGAGCAGGACGCCGGAGATCCCCCAAGAACCGCTCTTGAGCGCCTGACGGTGCTCGCACCCGCACCGAACCCCCTCGGCGCGGGCGTCGACCCCCGAACGGAGCCCACCATGAACACGATCCTGCGCAAGAGCATCCTCGGTATCGCCGGTCTGACCGTCGCCGGTGGCCTCGCCGCCGGTCCCCTCAACCACGACACCGGCACCACCACCCCCACCACTGCCCGCGACACGGCCGTGACCACCACCCAGGCCGCCGCGAAGCTGGACAGCGCCGCGCTCATCCCGCGCGGCGTCCAGGGCGCCCAGTCCCACATCGACCTGAACGACGAGCAGACCGCGAATGTGAAGGCGATCATCGCGGCGACGAAGAAGGCCGGCATGGACGAGCGTGCCGCGGTCGTCTCCATCGCCAC
>NZ_JBIAKL010000024.1:0-11947 GCF_042872445.1 Micromonospora sp. NPDC005257
GACTGCTGTCCTACCGGGAGCTTCGTCCTATCTGGAGCAGCGACACGCCGCTGAGCGCCTGCTCAGGAGCCCTTGATCACGATGAAAATGGCTCATTGTGGTCCGCCCGCACCGCAGGCTTGTCGAGTACTTCGTTGACTTCGAGAACTGGCACAGGCTGTCCCCGGAGGTGTCCGCGCAGCTCGCCACCGAGCTTGCCGGCCTTCCCAGCGAGGTGCGGGATGACGGTGAGGAGGCCAAGCGGTTCGACCTGCTCATCCTCCGATTGCAGCTTGGCCTGCTCGTGCCGGATAGCCGGTTCAACCGGCACCGTACCGAAGTGCAGGAAATCGCCGCAGCCCTGCTGGAGCAGACCACCATCCCCGCGATCCGGGAACGGGTCACTCTGCTCGATGAGGTTGCAGGCGACGAGTGGTGGCAGGACGTCACTCTGCCCATGTTGGAGTTGGCCCGCCGCCGCATCCGCGACCTCGTCCGGCTGGTCCCCAAGGCGCGCCGGGCCGTGGTCTACACCAACTTTGCCGACGAGATCGATCAGGTAGTCGAAATGCCGTTCGCCGGGGTGAGTACCGGTACCGATCTTGACCGGTTCCGCGAGAAGGTTCGCGTCTATCTTCGGACCCACGAGGACCACCTTGCGGTGCAGAAACTGCGCCGCAACCGACCGCTCTCCGGTACTGACCTCGCCGAGTTGGAACGGATGCTCGGCGAGAGCGGCGTGGGGGACAAGCAGGACATCGACCAGGCTCGGCGGGCATCCGAAGGGCTCGGTTTGTTCATCCGCTCGATGGTGGGACTGGATCGTGAGGCAGCTCGGGAAGCGTTCAGCGAGTTCCTGACCGGTCGGGCGCTCAACGCTGCGCAGCTCGACTTCATCAACCTAATCATCAACGACCTGACCGCCAACGGTGTGATGGACCCGGGCCGCCTCTACGAGTCTCCGTTCAACGCCATCGCGCCCCACGGGCCCGAAGTGCTGTTCCCATCGGCGGACGTGGACCGCCTCTGCGCGATCCTCGCCGTCGTTAAGCGCAACGCTATGCCAGCAACCGAGGCGGCCTGACGGCTTGCCGTCGCCCGACCAGGCGCAAGCCGATCGCAGAGCGCAAGTGCAGCCAGGCCTGCCGCAGCCTCACATCCACTCGGAAAGACGTACCGACACGGGTTGGTCTCCACCCGGGCAAACCCCACCCCGGCACCCCCGAATCCGGCCTGATCGATAGCCGACACGGCCTGGCGGCACCTCGACCGGGCGGTAGATGTTGCTGAGTGGAGTTGTTCCAATGACGTTCTTGTCGGAAATCCGACGCATCGACCGACATGCCATCCGTCCTATCCTGGAGGGCTTTGCCTCGGGCCGACGGCCCGGCGGATCAGCACTGGCGTACGTCGACTGACTTGGAGACGAGATGCTGTTGACCCAACCGGATGTACTCCACCTCGTCCAACAGGCCGCCGGCCGGTGGGCAGACCAACTGATCGACTTCGGCCCGCGCAACACGCTGCTCTACTTCAAGGAGCGACAGACCACCACCCTCGATCTCGCCGAGGCGGCTCCCGGCGCGGTCGCCGATCTGCTCCAGGGACAGAAAGTTCGCCTACGGACGCTGTTCCCGGACCAGGACCGGCATAGCACCGCCTGCAACACTGCCCGCGGCCTCCGTCGGAAGCTGGTCGAACTGGAGGAGGAGCAGGGCATCCAGGCAGGTTGGGTGACCCGCGGCCTGCTCTGCATGGTCGGTACCTACACCCGTGGGTCCGTGCCGATGCAACCGCTGCGGGCGCCGTTGATCCTGCAGCAGTTGGCGTTGGATAGCAGGACGGCGACGGAGAACGACTTCACGCTGGAGCTGTCGGAGTCACCCGAGATCAACCCCGTCCTCCTGTACGCGCTGGAGCGGCAGTACGGCGTGGAGGCGGACATCAGCGCCCTCGGCCAGAAGCTGAGCGCGATGTTGTCCGAGATCGCTGACCCGGACCAGCAGCTCAGCTCTGCGTACGAGCTGATTGCCGAGGCAGTCGCTCCCAGCGGTCTGTCTCTCCGGCTCGAGCCTGCGTTGGTTGCCGGCGTCTTCAGCTTCGACAAGCTGCCCATGGTCGAGGACCTGCGCAACTCGGCTGAGCTGCTGGCATCACATCCGGTGATCGGCGCAATGGCGGGCGACCGCGACGCTCGGCAACAGTTGCGCACTGAGCAAGCTCAGGGGTCCAGCTCCAGTGCCGATCGGATCGATCCGGCCAAGGAGTTCCTGGTCCACGACGCGGACTCGTCTCAGCAGTCGGCGATCGACGCGGTGCTGTCCGGCCGGCATGTGGTCATCGAGGGCCCGCCCGGCACGGGCAAGAGCCAGACGATCGCGAACATCATCGCGTACATGGCCGCGATGGGTCGCAGCGTGCTGTTCGTCTCTGAGAAGCGGGCTGCCATCGAAGCGGTGATGAACCGCCTTGGCGACGTCGGGCTCGACAACCTGGTGTTCGACCTGCACGACCGCAAGATCAGCAAGCGGCAGGTCGCCCAGCGCATCGCCAATGTCCTCACTCAAGCTGGCGCTGAACCACCCGTCGACACCGACCAACTGCACCGCCGCCTGAACAGCCGCCGGGCCGCGGCGAAACGGCACCCGGCCGAGCTGCACGAAGTACGGCAGCCCTGGGGGGTGAGCGCCTTTCAGATCATCGAGCAGCTCCTCGCGCTTCCGACTCTCGATGTCAGCGGCTATAACCTGCGCGCGTCCGAGCTGCGGAACCTTGACCGATCGAGGCTTGAGTCCGCGCGGGAGGACCTTCGGACGTTCGTGGATCGTGGCGGCCTGAGGATCTGGCGCGGGGAGTCGCCGTGGGCGAAGGCCGCCATCCGCACCCCAGACGATGTCGGCAAGGTGCTGGTGCATCTCGACGAACTCGCGGCCGGCGCCCTACAGGGTGCACAGCGCCAGATCCGGGACTTGGTCGACCGGGCGGGGCTGGACGTGCCGGACGACCTCGCTGCGTGGAGGGACCTGTTCGACCTGCTCAGCGAGGTCGACCGCACCATTGCCAGCTACGGTGAGCAGGTCTTCGGCCCGGATCTGGACGACTTCGTCTACGCGACAGCACCAGGGCGATCCCGGCCGCGCCGCTCCGAGCCGCTCGGGATCTTCCGCCGGTTCCAACTGCGCCGCGAGCTGCGGCGGACCTGTCCGGCCCCTCCCAAGAGCCGATCCGAGATGTATCAGGGCCTGGTCGCCGCGGCAGGCCAGCGTGAGCGGTGGCGGAAGCTCAGCCGTCAGGACAGCGCACCCACTGCTCTGGCGGGCGCCGACCTGTGCATGTCGTCCTTCACGCAGGTGCGTAACCATCTCGCTGCGGTGGCGGCATGTGCCCGGATCGACGGCCTTGAGCGTGGGCCCACCACCACTGCGGCCAACACCCTCGCCGAGTTGAACGCCGACCGCGAGACGTTGTTCTTGATGCCTGACCTGAACAAACAGCAGCAGCTGTTCCGGTCGTTGGGCCTGGGCCACATGCTCGATGACCTGGCCACCCGGCAGGTCTCAAGCGATGAGGCAGCCGACACCCTGTTGCGCTGCTGGTTGCAGGTGGTCCTCGACGAGATGCGCATGCGGGTCCCGTACCTCGGTCAGTTCGTTGGGCAGCAGCATGCCGCGGTGGTCCAGGACTTCCGTGTCGCGGACAGCCGGCACATTGAGATGGCCGCCCGGCACGTGCGCCGCAACGTGGCAGTGAACCTGCGGAAGGCGCGAGACGCCTATCCCGACCAGAACGGCCTCGTCCGGCGGGAGGCGGCCAAGAAGAGCCGGCACCTCTCTCTTCGGAAGCTGCTCAGCAGCGCGCCGGAGGTGCTCCTCGCCGCGTTCCCGTGCTGGGCCATGTCGCCACTGGTGGTCAGCCGCATCCTGCCGGCCGAGCGGTCGTTCGACGTGGTGATCTTTGATGAGGCGAGCCAGATCGAGCCGCACGACGCGGTCGCCTCGATCATGCGTGGCATCCAACTCGTCGTGGCTGGCGACCCGAAGCAGCTCCCACCCACGCCGTTCTTCCGGCGCCTCGTTCAGCAGAGCCCGGCTGGCGAAGACGATGATCTCGTCGACGACAGCCTTGAGGACTACGAGTCCGTACTTGACGTCCTCGGTGGCCTCATCTCGGACCGGTACCGCTTGACCTGGCACTACCGCAGCCGAGACGAGCGCCTGATCGCGTTCTCGAACGTCGAGATCTACAACCGGTCCCTCGTGACGTTCCCCGGCGTGCAGGTCGAGAGCCCGCTGTGCCTGGAGACGGTGGACGGCCGTGTCGCCCCCGGGCAGGGCGGCTCATCAACGGAGGAGGTGAACCGGGCGGTCGAGCTGATTCTCGAGCATGCCGAGCAGCGACCGAATGAGAGCCTCGGCGTCATCACGATGGGGCAGAAGCACGCCCTGCGGATCGAGGCGACCCTGCGCAGCCGACGCCGAGAGCATGAGCACCTCGACGACTTCTTCTCCCAGGACCGGGCCGCGAGCCAGCGGTTCTTCATCAAGAGTTTGGAGAACGTCCAGGGCGACGAGCGGGACGCCATCATCCTGAGTATCGGCTACGCCAAGACCAGAGACGGTCGACTTCCGCTGCGCTTCGGACCGCTCAACCAGGAGGGGGGTGAGCGGCGCCTCAACGTCGCGGTCACCCGAGCGCGGAGTCGGATGACCGTGGTGAGCGCCTTCTCTCACCACGACATGGACCCGAACCAGACCGCGGCGACACGGAACCACGGGCCCGAACTGCTCCGCCGCTACCTGGAGTTCGTCGACCTCGGCGGCGACCTCGGCGCGCGCCAGCACACCGGGGTCGAGCTCAACGGCCTCGAACGCAGCGTCCTGAAGGCTCTCCAACAGCGGGGCATCAACGCCGTGCCGCAGTGGGGCGTCTCCGGCTACCGCATCGACCTGGCCCTCGCCCACCCAGACCAGCCCGGCCGCATGGTCCTCGCTGTGGAGACCGACGGTCACTCGTACCACCATGCACACAGCGCTCGGGACCGTGACCGGCTGCGCCAACAGCACCTCGAGCGCCTCGGGTGGGAGTTCCACCGCATCTGGTCGACCGACTGGTACGTGGACCCGGCAGGCCAGACCGCCCGACTCGTCGCGCGCTGGAAGCAGGCGGTCGACCGCGCCAACCACGCCGCGACGAGCCGCCCCGTACCGCCGGCCCGCCGGCCCGCTCAGCAACCGACGCCGCAGGCGACCCGCCGTGGCCCACGCCCCGACGTGCCGATCGGTCTGCGGATCACCGACTACACGCGGGAACAGCTCGTACAGATCTGCACCTGGCTGGTGAGCGATCAGCTCCAGCGCGATCGGGATGAGCGCCTCCAGGAGGCCATGACCGAGCTCGGCTTCCGCAAGCGGGGCTCAATCATCCTCCAGCGCCTGACCGAAGCACTCGACATCGCGCAGCAGCGCGCCGACCGGGAGGTGTCCCGATGATTGCCCTCGACCCGCTCACTCTGGAACGCGTCGCCCGCCTGATCTGCGACGTCGATGGTCCCTACGAGCGGACCGGTACGCAGATCGAGCGGTTCCTGCATCGGGTCCGGTGGCCTGGAGATCCGCAGTACGACGGCTCTCCGAGGATCCCTTGGCTGACTGAAGTACTCAATTGCCATGCCGATGACGCCGCCGCCCTCGACCGCCTGCTCTGTCGTATCGGTGATCCGCTGGAGTACGACGGCGGCATCGAGGCCGCCGAACCGATCGCGCAAGAGCTGAACCGCATCCTGGCTCCCGAACAGCTCACCATCACCTACGTCGGCGGGCGCCCCGTGCTCGGTCAACTCAGCCAGAGCAGTGACGTTCCCCTGTACGGGCCGCCCCCGGACCTCCACGAACGGGTGCGACGACTATCCCCCAACAGCAAGGCGGTCGACATCCTCATGGCACGCGCCGACGAAGCGTCGATCTGCCAGAACAACGGAGCCTACGCACTGGCGATCATCGGCATCGGCAGCTTCGTCGAAGGCCTGCTGCACGTCGTGGTTACCGACCGCGACGAGACCGTGCGAAGGAACGGCCTGGTCGACCGTAACGGCCGACGGGTTCGGGCCGAACGAGCGGGCCTTCACCTGCTCCTCGAGTACGCGCATCGGAAGAAGTGGGTCCAGACCGACGCCAAGGACTTCATGGAGAAGGTCCGGGATTACCGCAACTTCGTTCACCCCCGTCACCAGATCGACTACGGGCTCGTGCCCGACCTGGACACGGTGCGAATGTGCTGGGCGCCTGTACATGCGCTCCTCAATGACCTGGAATCCGCAGCTTGATCAACAGCTCATCTCGGTGACCAGCAAGCAAGCGGATTGACCTTTCCTTGTCCAGATGTCGCCCTCGACGCTGCCGCTGCTACCCCAGCTTCCGAACCACGACCAGGTGCTGGAGTAGCAGGGGGAGGTCAGCGGGGCCGCATCGAGCGAGTGGGGCGATGCGTTCGGCGCAGCCCTCTCGCCTGTAACCCCTCAGGACGGCGCAATGCTCGGTTTCAGGTCTGTGTTCACGACCCACCGCGAACGGAACCATCTGCAGCCACTGGTACGGGAACAACTCGATCGTTGGATCGCCGGCCCCAAGGGCTGGGATCCGTCTGCGCTTCAAGAGAATCAGTGGGCGACCATCGGCGACAACGTCAGAGCCCTCCTACTGCAGCACGAGGGGCAGGATGGATCGACGTCAACGCGCGTCCGGATCGTCGAAACGAAGCCGGACGGGCAGTGGATCATCCAACTGACCGTACACTCGCCCAACGCGAGAGAGCGGGCGGCGTGGGCCTGGATCGACATCGAATCCCCCGACCCCGACAGCGAGGACCCGAGCAGCCGCCCCCGCCTCGCAGGCACCCCTCGCTTTCTTGCGCCCATGCTCGAAATCATCGATGCCTGGGACGGTGCCGCACGTCTGACGACGCGACCAATCGTCATCCGGGGCGACGAAGTCGACGAGGTCCACCGAGCCCTCATCGACACGGAGCGACGAGGTGTCGTCTTCGTCGCAGGCAATGACGACTCGCTGCCTTCAGTCCCATGGACTAACCGAATCGCCAACCTGACCCGGTTCACCATCGGTATGGCCTCGTGCTACGTGCTGGACGGGGAGGCCACACAGTTGCTCAACGACCGGCTCGGCCAGGCCCACCTCGTACTGCCCGGCCGACTTCGTACCTATCGCTCCCAGGTGCAACCAGACTCCGTCGTCGACGGGCTGCGGCACCGGGTGCTGAGCGCCGAGCGGATCGCCGACGACAACGAACAGCCCCGGCTCGCGCGGGTCCTCGCCTCCAACGCCCAACTGCAGGCTCTCGAACAACCGCTACCCGCATCGGCGGCGCGGGTACACCGGATGCTGGAACGTATCGCTGACGACATGTTGGTGCACCGGCTCGGCGACGTCAGTTCGAAGCGGCCATCGCTCGTTCCGTCGCAACCCCAGGCAGCGGCCGTCGAGACGCGAGAGAGTGATCGCCGGCAAGGTGGCGCCAGCGCGCAGCAAGGCATGTTGCTGGACTACCTGAAGATCAAGGTGGGGGTCGATGACCTGACCGTCGACGGGATCGACGAGATCGTGCGTCTGATCGAGGTCGGTCGGTCATCGCAGGAGGCGCAGAAAGACATCGCAGCCCGATTCGCGCAGCTCCAGGCCGAACTCGATGAGACACAGAAGGCGTATCACGACGTCAAATGGCAGCTGGATGATGAGCAGATCGAGAACCGGGACGCGGTTGAACGCCTGACCCGGTCTGCGGAGACTGAGCGGACGCTGCGCCACCGGCTCGCCTCTATCGGGCAAGCAGAGGTGGCCTGGACGGCACAGCCATCGGAAGCGGACGTCTCCCGGCCGGACAGCTTCGGCGAGTTGCTCCGTTGGCTGCCAAGACTCCAGCACGTCGTGTTCACGGGCGATCCTGACTGCGCTGAGGAACTCGACAGCAACGACCCCCTGGGCGCCTGGGCTTCGAAGACCTGGGACGCGTTGTTGGTGCTCCAGGACTATGCAGCGGCGAAGGCAGACGGGCGCTGGGCTCGGGACGTGAATGGCTTCCTGGAGAACACTCCGGATGGCTGCCACCAGTGGTCGACGCGTCGACACGCCCGTGACGAGAGTGAGGAGGTCCGAACCAACCCGGCGTTCTGGAGGAAACGGGTGCTACCCGTGCCGGTCTCCGTCATTCCGGCGGGCGAGATCTTCATGGGTGCGCATTTCAAGATCGCTCAGTTCGCGATGATCAGCCCTCGCATGCACTATTACGACGATACGGCACAGAGCGGACGGATCTATGTCGGCTACATCGGCCGGCACCTACCGACCGGACAGACGAACTGACGGCCCTGAAGGTAATCGCTGAGCCACGGCGTCGGCGGCTGCGGTACCTACGCCTGACTCGGGTCATACACCAGTCAGCTGGTGGCGCGGTAGAGCTTTACCCGCCGCTGGCATTCGATGGGGCCTTCTCCGCCATGAGGCGTCGGACATGCCGTTCGGACACGCCGGCGGCCAGAGCCAGCTCGGCCGGGCTGGCCTGCGGACGCTCGGCACGCAGCCGGGCTACAACGTCTGCTGTCCGCTCCGCGCGTCCCGTCACCCGTTTGCGTCGTGAGGTCTGCCGCCGGAGGGGCGCCGACACCTGGTTCGTCGCCGGACCGTCGGAGGCCCCAGCCAGCTGCGCCTCCTTCATCTCGGTCACAAGTTCCAACGGAAGCGACACCAGTGGCAACGCAGACGCAGCGTCAGAGGCAGGCGGCTGGGCGGTGTCTGACGTCCGATGGCCGTTGCCTGGGAGCGGCTGCGCTCTGGCCAGCATCTCCACGACCAGCAGCAGCGCCACCGCTGGCCAGGCCGCCACGATCCGCGCTCCGAGGCTTGGCTCGGCGGCGGCGATGTTCGCCGCCACGCTTGCTGCCACCCCGACCGCGAAAGCCGTCCGAGCTGACCAGCGCACCCTCCGACCGGCGCGCTTGTCCTCGACCATGGCCGCCGACGCGACAACCAGCATCCCGTCGACCGACAGCGGCGACCTCGGGACGCTCCCCGAACCTCAACGCCACGGCGACCATGTGACTCCACGACGACCAGGCAGCAATCCCGGCCACCGCCACCGTGCTCATGTCTCGGGCAAGCCGGGTCGGCGTCATCGAACCACCCCCGGCCCGAGCCGTCGCTCAATGGCGCGAACCTCGACGGGGTCCACAGGCAGACGTCCGCCGATGTCCAACCGCGTCTGGACATCGACCCAACGCCGCCGGCGGTCGACGACTTCGCCCGCGTCGAGACCGGTCGCTTTCGCGATGTCCGTCAGGTCCGCGCGAGCCCGCAGCGCAGTGTGGATCATCGTGGGTTGCCAGCGAGTCCACCAGGACACCACCGCAGCGGACAACGCCAGCTCCGCCAGGACGGCAACGCGTCCGGATTCCGGCGTCCGAGCCGCGGCATCCTCTTGAAGATCAAGAAGGAGTTGGAACGGGTTGATCTCTTCCGCACCGGTGAACCACACCGGCGGTTCGGTCGGTCGGGCCGGGTTCATCGGGCACCGCCCGATCCGCGTGAGCTGGGCATAGTCAGCGGTAGCGGGTCACCGGCGATCGTGGCGGTGTGGTTCGCATGGTGGTACCTCCGCCCCACTCCGTTCCAGCTCAGGCACGTCCAGGTCCGCCAGGAGCGAGGCACAGGTCTGCCGGGCATCCCGGGCGGTGATCCGCCGGCCGCTAAGCGACCACGACCGCATGCTCGGCCAAGATCAACCGCCACGTCACCTCGGAGATCGCCTTTATCGCCCCGCGTCCTCAAGGCACACCCCCTGGCCCGCGTCGGCCGAGAGGTCGGCGCAGGCCAGGGCGGAGGCGTGGAGGACGTTCACCGCGTCCTGGGCTAGCGGGGAACGGCGCAGTACGTGAGCGTGCAGTAGAGCTGGACGCTGTTGCCGCCGACCTGGCCTTCGGCGTAGAAGTCGTTGTTCGGGTACTGGTTCGCGAGGTAGATCGGCCCGGCGTACTGGCGGTACTGGCCCGCATCCTCCTTCGATCCGTACGTCACCCCGCCACCCGCGGGCACCCTGACGAGCGTCGCTCTGGTGTATTTCGTCGTGCCGGTGCTGTTGAAGGTGACAGCACACATGGTGTTGCTGTTCCGGTGCTTCGAGACCACGAGACGGCCGTTGGAGAGTTCGTGCGCCGCAATTCGCATGTACTCCGAGCCGCCACAGATTTCCGGTCCTGTCGCCGCGTGCGCCGGGGTCGCGATCCCTCCGACGAGGAGAACCATGGCGAGCGCGGCGCCGCCCCTGCTAGTGATCTTCATCTTTTTCATGGCGAGGATTATGCACGCCCCCTCCTGTGACAGCCATAGGTGAGCCTGTATCTGCCGTCGCGCAGGTCGGCGGCGGCTTGGCGGTGGGTGGGGTCGGTGATGCCGACTGTCTCGGGGCGTGGGTGTTCTTGCCTCCATGGAAGGGCTGCGACCATCAGCAGATGGAGTTCGTCCTGGATCCACCGCACGGGGTCGGCCCGCTGCGGCTCGGGATGACGATCGACGAGGCCCGTGCCGCGCTCGAGACGCTAGGCCCGCTGAGTTCGACCGCCTACGGCGAGGTTGCTCTGCACCTGCGGAGCGGGCTGGGGTTCAGCCTGGGCTTCGGTGTCGGTCCGACAAGGGATCGGGTAAACGGAATCGAGGTGTGGCGCCCCGCCGAACGGGACGTCGTGAGATACCTGGACGTGGACCTTTTCGGCCTGCCCGCGCGAGAAGTCGTGAAGCGCCTACGTCGCCATGTCGACCTCAGGCCGAACGAAGACGACGACGGATTCACCGCGCGGGAGCTGTACCTCGCCCTGTGGCGACCGTTCGCCGCAGACGACGACCCGGACGAGGAACAGGGTTACTTCTTCCAGTCGGCTCTCCTGGCTCGGCCGGGCTACGACGACTCACCAGCCGAGGCAGCAGCACGTCTCGCCGCCGACGACCAGCCGGGCTACTGATCTGCCTGAACTCCCCACCGAACGTCCGCGATGCGTGAGGTACCACCAACCCGGCGAGGTACACTTTTCTGTACATGCCTCGGAGGTGACCATGCGGACCGTGAACTTCACCCAGCTACGGCAGAATCTCGCCGCCGAACTCGACAGCGTCATCAACGACGCTGAGGAAGTGGTGGTGACCCGCTCCGGCCACGAGCCCGTGGTGATCGTGCCGCTTGCCGAGTACGAATCGATGAAGGAGACGGAGTACCTCCTCCGCAACCCGAGCAACGCCGCAGCGCTACGCCGGTCGATGGCCGAGCTTGAGAAGGGTGATGCGGCCGAGCGAGAGCTGATCGATCCAGCCTCGGTGCGGGACATCGCGTGAGACTGGTCTTCACCGCGACGGCCTGGAGCCAGTACCTCAGCCACACCGACCGAAAGCTGGTCAAGCGCATCAACGACCTGATCGCGGACGTGATGCGCAACGGATACGAGGGCATCGGCAAGCCGGAACCTCTCCGAGGAGAACTGTCCGGATTCTGGTCGCGACGGATCGATCGTGAGCACCGGCTGGTGTATCGGATCAGCAAGGAAGATGTCGAGATCATCGCCTGCCGGTACCACTACGCCGACCGGTAGCGGACTGGGCCGCGGCCAGGAGCGCCGCTCGTCGTCGGCCGAGCGCCTGGCAATATAGCGGCCGCAGTCCTTAGTCGACGCCCTCAGCAGCCCCCAATGACCTCCCACAACACCGTTTGACCGCCGACAGTCCACAGGTACAGGGTTTGAGTCCCTGGCGCCAGATCCCAGAGGTCGCATACTGGCCGTGTGACGGACGAACGGGCCGGCAGGTCGACACGTTGGACGATTCAGAGGGTGGTTCGGTAGCTTTCGTCCATTGTGGGTTCGGCCCGGCATGTGAATGTGAGCCGTGGTCGTAACCGGTGACGTGGTGGCCGCGTTGGG
>NZ_JBIAKL010000025.1:0-11920 GCF_042872445.1 Micromonospora sp. NPDC005257
CGCTGCTGCCCCCGCCGTGCCACCCCGATCGTGCAGGCCATCCTCGTCCTCCAAGCCGCCGAGGAGGCCCGCTACCCACGATGAAAATGGCTCAGAGATCGGATGCTAGGCCGTCAGCGCGACGTTGACGCAGCAGGCTGGCGCCCCACCGTAGATGCGCCTCCGCGGCCCGTCTGGCGATGCCGCCACCGTGGGCGAAATCCCAGGACGTCAGCAGTGAGGAGAGGCTGTTGATCTGATCGACCTCTTCGAGAGTGACCACCTCGGGAAGACCATCGGCGAACACCCGAGGAGTGTCGTCGTCCTGTGGATGACTTGAAGCCGGGGACCCACCGTAGGCGAGACCCATCATGTGCCTTGGGATGCCAAGGCCTTCCGCAATCCGCTCGAGTACCTCGTACGCGGTCACCTGTTGGGTTCCGTTGGAGATCGCACGGACCCTGGTTTCGGCGAGCCCTGTGCACCCTGCGAGGTGTGATCGGGAGTAGCCCTGGGAGCGCAGGAACCGGAAGAGCAGCGAGATGTCATGGTTCCGGAGAGCGGACGCGATCGGGCGACCTTCGAAGGTGGCCTGTCGCCACCAGCTCTCGTCATGCCGTCGCGAGACAGCCACGACTTACCTCCCCAGCGTTCCGTCCATGCTACGTAGCGTACGCGTAGATCGACGGACGAAGGTTCCCCGATCACTGCAGCGCTGATCACGGGCGTCTGTCCGTCAACGACAGACACATACCACCTGGCTCGCCCGAGGGTCCAGCATGAACCCTCACCGAGGGCTGATGCGCCAGCAGGAGCGCTGTGAATGTAGGCGGATGCACACGCCAGAACTCATCCGCCTGGCGTCTGACGACGTGCCCCGATACCCGCAGGCGATAGATCGCGGCTGAGCAGAGGTCGAACGACCTTGCCTGCGGCCAGATTTACCTGACCTCTCTACACCCCATCCCGGAGGCGCTCTGATGTACGAACAGAATGACCTAGCGCGATACGGCTACCGGCAGGAGTTGGCTCGGAGGCTTCGCTTCCGTGACCTGGTCGCGTACGGGCTGGTGTACATGGTGCCGATCGCGCCGATGGCGATCTTCGGCAGCGTGTACGCCGGCTCCGGCGGGATGGTGGCCCTGGCGTACGCGATCGGCGTGGTGGCGCTGGTGTTCACCGCGTTCTCCTACGCGCAGATGGTCAAGGCGTTCCCCATGAGCGGCAGCGTCTACAACTACGCCGGCCGGGGCATCAGCCCGCCGGTCGGTTTCCTGGCCGGCTGGGTGATCCTGCTCGACTACGTCCTAGTGCCGGGATTGCTGTACCTGGTGGCGTCGATGGCGATGCACGCCACGGTGCCGTCGGTGCCGGTGTGGCTGTGGCTACTCGGGTTCGTCGCGGCCAACACGATCGTCAACTCCGTCGGAATCCGCATGACCGCAGTGGTCACCCGGGTAATGCTCGTCGGCGAGTTGATCGTCCTGGCGATCTTCCTGGCCATCGCCGGTTGGGCCCTCGCGACGGGTAAGGGCCGGTTCAGCTGGGACGCGTTCTACAACTCCGACACGTTCACCTGGTCCCTCGTCGCGGGGGCGGTGTCGATCGCGGTGCTGTCGTTCCTCGGCTTCGACGGCATCAGCATGCTGGCTGAGGAGACCAAGGGCGGCTCCCGGCAGATCGGCCGCGCCATGGCCGCCGTGCTGATCCTGGCCGGGGTGCTGTTCATTGCGCAGACGTGGCTGGCCGCGATGCTCGTCCCCGACCCGGCCGGTCTCCTGGCGAACGGTGACCCGAACGGAACCGCGTTCTACGACGCCGCCGCAGTGGCCGGCGGGAGTTGGCTGGCGACCCTGTGCGCGGTCGCGACGGCCATCGCCTGGGGGCTGCCGAACTCGATGGTCGCGCAGGTCGCCACCTCGCGGCTGCTGTACGCGATGGCCCGCGACCGGCAGCTCCCGGCGTTCCTGGCGAAGGTGTCGATCCGCCGCAACGTGCCGATCAACGCCACCCTGCTCACCGGCGCCGTGTCCCTCGCCCTCGGCCTGTACATGGCGACCCGGACGGATGGGATCACGCTGTTGTCGTCGCTGATCAACTTCGGGGCGATGGTCGCGTTCCTGGTCCTGCACGTCTCCGTGGTGGTGCACCACCTCATCCGTCGCCGCAGCGGCAACTGGTGGGCGCACCTGGTGATGCCCGGGGTGGGGTTCGCGATCCTCGCCTACGTCGTGGTCAACGCGAACATCGCCGCGCAGCGCCTCGGCCTGGCCTGGCTCGCCCTCGGGGTCCTGGTGCTCGCTGGCCTGTACCTGTCCGGTCGCCGGCCAACCCTGTCGGGTCTGGCGCCCGCCCAGGTGCCGGCGCGTGACGTGGAGCGGGTGTGACCGGCGTGGACACGATCACCTACCGTCCCGCCCGCGACGAGTTGGCCTACACCTTCGGCGGCCGTATGCCCGTGGCCCACGTCCGCTCCGGCGACGTGCTCCAGGTGTTCACCGAGGACTGCTTCGGTGGGCTCGTGCGCGGGCCGGCGGACCTGCCGTCGCGGGTGTGCAGGATGCCTTATCTCAACCCTGTGTCCGGGCCGTTCTTCGTCGAGGACGCCGAACCCGGCGACACCCTCGCCATCCACCTCGCCTCGATCACGCCTGCCCGCGACTGGGGTGTGTCATCGACGTTCCCACACTTCGGGGCACTGACCTCCACCTCGCACACCGCCACCCTGCAGCCGCCGCTACAGGAGCGGGTGTGGGTGTACGGCATCGACCGGCAGGCCGGCACGGTCCGCTTCCACGCCACCGGCAGCGACCACAGCGTCGACCTGCCCCTGGATCCGATGATCGGCACGATCGGTGTCGCCCCCGGCGGGTTCGAGGCCCGCTCGACGATCGTCCCGGACAGCCATGGCGGGAACCTCGACACCCCCGAGCTGCGGGCCGGGACCACCCTCTACCTCGGGGTGAACGTTCATGGGGCGATGCTGGCCCTGGGTGACGGGCACGCCCGCCAAGGTGAGGGCGAGGCTTGCGGGGTCGGGGTGGAGATCGCTACAACCACCACCCTGATCATCGAGGTCATCAAGGGCGCCCCGACGGTGTGGCCCCGGCTGGAAACCAATCGGGAGATCATGTCGGTGGGCTGCGCCCGGCCGCTGGAGGACGCCTACCGGATCGCCCAGCGTGACCTGGTCGGCTGGACGAGCACGCTCACCGGTCTGGAGGAGTTGGACGCCTACCAGCTTATCTCGCAGGCCGGTAGGGCGCCGATCGGCAATGTGTGCGATCCGAACTATACGGTCCTCGCCGCTGTCGACAAGACGCTGCTGCCGGACCCGAGCGCCGCGTATGGCGGGGTGCACGCCCGGCTGCGGCAGCGCGCGGCCGGGCTGCGATAGGGAGCCGGCGATGACCGCGTCGATTCCGCAACTGCCGCTGCGCGACGAGTTGTTCCTGCTCGGCCACAACGACGACACCGGCCAACCCCACCTGCACCGCCAAGCCCTCGCCCTCGGGATGGCCGGCGCGGTCCTGATCGACCTGTTCCTCGCCGGGCGGATCACCCTCGACACCACCGATGACGACGCCCGCCGGGCCGGGCAGGAGCGGCTGTGGCTGCACCTGGACCGGCCCGTCGCCGACCTCATCGCCGACACCGCCATCGCCTCCGTCCGCTACGCCAACCCCGCCCCGACGCTGCGGGGGTGGCTGACCTGGTTCGCCGACGACCTCTACGAACGCACCCGCGCCGGCCTGCACGCCGGCGGCATCCTGCGCCACACCAGCCGCCGCCGACTCGGCGGTCTCGCCCGCGCCGACACGTACCTGGCCTCCGACACCAAGTGGGCGGTGGTGGCTCGGGCCCGGCTGCGCTACCTCGCCGTCGGCCGCGACCAGCCCGACAACCACACCGCCGCCCTCGCCGGCCTCGTCGCCGTCCTCGGCTTGACCACCCACCTCTACCTCGACGACGACACCGCCGCCCTCACCGCCCAACTCCGGGCTATCGCCGCCCACCACCACCCGGCCGTACGTGACATCACCGCCGCTGTCGACGCCGCGGTCGGTGACCTCGCCACCGCCGCCTACCGCTGACCGCTGAAGACAAGGAGGCCGACCTGATGGACGCTAACGTGCGCATCCGCGCCGCCCGCTGGGCAGACAAAGACCCCGTCGGGGCACTGATCGCCGCCGCTCTGCACTCCACGCCGCTCGCCGCGTGGCTCGTACCTGACCCGGCCGTACGGCGCCGGGTGCTGACCAACGTCCTGGCGATCTGGGTGGAGCACGCCATGTTCTACGGCGACAGCCACGTCACCGACGACCTCACCGCCGCCACCGTCGGCTTCCACCGCTACCGGCCGATCCCACCACCGGCCAACTACCGGCTGCGGCTCGGCGACGCCGCCGGGACGCACGCCGACCGCTTCGACAAGCTCGACATCCTGCTGTCCGCGCTGCGGCCCACCGAGCCGCACTACCACCTGGCGTTCCTCGCCGTACACCCCAACGCCAGGCGAACCGGGCGGGCGACGGCGATGCTCACCCATCACCGCAGCCGACTCGACCGCATCGACCTGCCCTCCTGGACCGACACCACCACCGACGCCCACACCCTGTACAGCCGCCACGGCTACACCCCACGACCGTCGATCACCCTGCCCGACGGGCCGACCCTGCAGACCATGCGCCGCAATGCCCGCCTCCGCGGCGTCGTCCCGGTCAACTCCGACAGCTCGGCCGAGCACCGGGGGCAAGACCTGCATGCCTAGCCTCACCGTTGACGTCAGCCCGGGCTGACGTCAACGGTGAGGCAGGCGATCGGGTAGCCTGGTGGCCCAGCGGGCCGTTAGCTCAATGGCAGAGCTGAGGACTTTTAATCCTTAGGTTCTGGGTTCGAGTCCCAGGCGGCCCACCATATAAGCGTTCTGCTCAATCATCCTGCGGGTGATCAGCGCGAACCGCATGAGGGCTGGGACCTTGCTGCCAGCCCTTGCTGAGCCCGCAGCGGCGCAGTCCGCCGCCCCCGCCCGGTCACCAAGCGCAGCATCTCCCATTCCTGACCTGCCGCGCTACCGACGGGCGACAAGCCCAGCTTGCGCTAGCCTCGCTGGGTCACTCGCGGCCTGCTGGTCCCCGTCAAGTGCACTTGCGCGCGACGTCGTCATGATCCGCAGACCGCTATTTGCCGCAGTTCGGGCACCGCTCGTGCAGGCGTACCGCAAGAGTGTTGGCCGTCGCGCCGGATCGCGCACGGATTGCGAGCGCGGCAGCCAGGGTGGTTGCGCCCAGGAGGAATATGGCTGCGGTCGTCCCGGTGATGACGCGGAAGTCGGCGTAACCAGCACCGACGACCGGGACGATGTTTTCGGTCAGCGGGTACAGGCCCAGCAGTCCGATCGGGGTGAGCAGGACAAGAAGAGCCCAGAGTCCTCGGGCGTCACCGCGCAGCGACAGCACGATCGCGGCGAGCATGGCGGTCAGCAAGAGAACCGCGCCGGCTTCCGGAAGGAACGCGGCCCCGTAACTAAACCGGTAGAACCACGCGCTCTCCCCGGACAGGACCCCAACTGCGATGAGGGCCGCCGCCGCTGCGACCGCCAAGGGCGTGAGGCGATGGCGTCGCGCCGTGTGGGAAGGAAGAGCCAGTGCCAACAGGCCCAGGGTTACCTGGGGCACCAGAACGAACAAGTACGGGCGGGGCAGCTCGAACAGGGCAGCGACGGGAACCACTGCGGCGGTGAGGAACAGTGCCAGCCCGACGGCGACGCGTGCCCACCGGGCTGGAGCAATGACATGAACGACGGCCGCCAGCAGCCAACAGCCCCACACGACTACGCCGGTGGTAGCGAATGGCCCGAAGGCTGGCGCACCCCAGCTAGCCGAAGTGGTGACCACCTCGGCGGCTCCCCAGAAACCCGCGAGAGCGGTCGCGGTGATCAAGCTGAGAACAGCGGCGAGGCGTATGCCAGGTATGAGTTCAGCGGCGCCGGCAGCGCGTAGGCGCTCACGGACACCTCCAGCCAACACATCGGTGACGTCGAACATCGACGGCCAGTGGCGATCGGGGTCCGCCAAGTCGAGGTAGGTACCGACGATTTCACCGCCCCGTCCCTGGCGGTAGCCAGCGGGGTAAGCCCGCAGCAGCTGCCGGTAACGGCGTTCCAGGTCCCTCATGCCAGCCCCTCCAAGGCGCGTGGGGCAATGGGTCGGACGGCGGGAGCCAGGGCGCTTAAGCGGGCGGTCGCCGCCTTCACATTGCGCCGCAGGCGCTCGGTCTCGCCGGCGAGGGTGGCATTCCCGGTCGCGGAGAGGCGATAGTAGCGGCGCTGGCGGCCGTCAACGACTTCCTCCCGGTCGGCCTCGATGAGGCCAGCGTCCACCAGTCGGTCAAGCGCGCCGTACAACGTGCCAGGCCGCAGGGACAGCCGACCCTCGGACAGGGCCGCCACCTCCCTGACGATCCCGTAACCATGCATTGGCGGGCCAGCGAGAGCGGTCAGGATCCAGAAGGTCGGTTCCCGCAGCGGTGCATCCACCATGGCAATATATCGGGCACAAAGGTATTGCATGGGCAAACCGCCGATAACGTCTGAGTCGACCGAGCTAGCGCGTCCGCCGCTGGGTCGCATCAGGGAGAAGTCGGCCGGTGACGGTGATGAGCGAGGTCATCGCGGCTTCGGTTCTGCCGTAAGTTGTCATGGCGTTGAGGAAGGCATCTCTTCGTCGGGCGGTGGGTGTTCGGCAGCGTTTCGAACGATTTCCTCGGCGTCGAACATGACGTCGGCGACGATCTCGTAGTCGGCGACCCGGGCCCGTAGTGCTGCGAGTCGTGCTGCGGCCTGTCGTAGGCGTCGGCCCTCCACATCGAGAGCGGCGAGCAAGTCGGTGTCGTCGATCCACGTCAGGACGTGGTCGACCTCGACCTCGTCGTCGGAGTCGGCGGGGTCCGTGATGTCCAGGGTGCTGGCCATCCATCTCAGTAGTTCGACCTGCTTGTCGAGTGCTACGCACGGTTCGCCGCTGCGGAGGGCGTCAACGGCGCGTTCGTAGGCGGGCGCGGGGACGGGCAGCGGGGGCGCGCCGGGTGTGTCGTGAGCGACGATGACCGCGGCCAGTTCAACTGCTGGGGTGACGGCGGCGAACCTACGGACTTCACCGCCGTCGTCGACTTCGATGATCTTGTCCGGGTCCTCAAGGGGTACCGCCTCGACGGTGGTGATGGTGCGGCGCTTCGTGTCGTCCGGCGGGCGCGGATCCATGAGGGTGCTGCTGGCGACGGTGATTGGGGTGTCGGCGGGCAGTCGCTGCATCAGCTTCGCGAGCTGGCCGGCGGTGCGGATCTTGACTCTGCCGTCGACGAGGACGTCGTGTACTGCTGCGAAGGCGGCGGCTTGCTGTTCCTGGTGTTCCTGCCAGTCGCTGATCAAGGTGTTCCTCCGAAGTTGATATCGGTGCTCGTGGCTTCGATGCCGTGAGGCGTTGCGCATGGCGTGGTGACCCGCTGGCTGCGTGGCGGTCTTGGTCAGGTTCGCGTCGGGTCGTTCGGCACGTATCTGGGCCATGGCGTTCACCGTCCGCTCGCCCGGCGACTCGCTGTCGATCCTGGGACGGACGGAGGTACGTCGTGCCGGTGATGCCGCAGTCCAGCCAGGGGAGGATTCGTCCGCGGCTAAGTCCAGGTTCGCTCGCTCCGGCTGGCCGATCTCTGATGGTCTGGATGCCGCTTGGCCAGCATCGGTGACCGCTCGGTGCCGTACGGCACCGTCAATCTCGCCGGACGGAGCCTCCGGTCCAGGGTTCGCGCGCGGTGGTCGCTGGGGTGGCGGATGGCTGGAGCTCTGCCTTGCTCCTCTCGGTAGCGGGCTGCGTAAAAGCCGGTCGCGTCGACCTCGTCGGCGGGGGCGGCGACCCCGAGGGCTGCCGCCCCCGCCTGGCGGGGCTGTCTGTCTACGCTGCGCGCTTGCGTCGGCGGGGGAGTAGTTCAGCGGCGGCTTCGGCTTTGGCGCGTTCGACGTCGAGTTCGGCGATGACCGAGGTGTAGACGTCGGTCATGGCGGCCGAGGAGTGGCCGAGGAGTTCCTGGATGTCTTTGAGGTCGGCGCCGGCGGCTTTGAGGTAGGTGGCCGCGCAGTGCCGCAGGTCGTGCAGCCGGATCGGGGGTAGGTCGGCGTCGCGGACGAGGACCTCGAAGCGGTCGGTGACCGCGTAGGGGTGCCAGGGCTGCCCGTCAGGTTGAACGAAGAACAGCCCGGTGTCGGGCCAGGTGTGGCCGGCGGCGAGTTTCCACTGGGCGCGGCGGGCATGGTGGGCCCGCAGGACGACGCGGGTGATGCTGGCCATGGCCATGATCCGGTTGCCGGACTCGGACTTGACCTTCTTGATCACGGGTGTGTAGCCGTGGGTGGCGATCTGTTGGGTGACGCTGATCATCGAGTTGTCGAGGTCGACGGCGGTGTCGGGAAGTCCGACGGCCTCGCCGCGGCGCAGGCCGCGGTGCAGGATGAGCGCGAACAGTGGGTAGAGGGCGATGTCGTGCTCTTCGGCGTGGTCGAGGAACGCGCCGGCCTGCTGCGGGGTCCAGACCATGACCGGGCTGGGTCGCTCGCCGGTGTCGCGCCACCGTTGTACGGCTTTGGTGGTCCATACCCGGGCTTTGGGGCGTACCCCGGAGGGTAGCTCGATGTGGGCGGCGGGGTTGAAGTCGATGAGCCGGTTGTTGCCGCGGCGGATGGCGTCGTTGAGTGCCTTGCGCAGGGTGGCGCGGATGCGGTGCATGCTGGCCGGTTTGGTGGTGCGCAGGCCGCGGACGCTGGCGCGGATGGCGGGGTCGTCGCTTTGGCGGGCGATCTCGATGGCGGTGCTGTGGTCGGCGATGGCGGCGAACATGGCCTCGACGTGCTCGACCCGTAGTTTGACCAGTGCGATGGCGCCGAGGTGCGGGACCAGGTGGACGCGGATGTGCGACTCGTAGGCCAGCAGGGTGTTGGGTTGGACGCTGCTGAGGCTGCGGCGGGATGCCAGCCACGAGTGCAGGTACTCGCCGACGGTGGTCGTGACGGTGGCGGGCAGTCCAGCGCGGACCCGTCGGGCGATGGTGTCACGGTCCGGCAGTGGTGCGCCGGCGGTGACGGCGAGGAGCATGTCGGCGATCTCGGCGGCGACTGCCGGGTCGTCAGCAGCGAGGGCGAGTAGGGCTTTGGCGTGGTCGCGGTCGCCGGTGGCGGCGTCGCGGGTGTCGAAGGTGCTGCGGCGTAGTTGCCGGCGTGCCTGGCCGGGGTGGGTGGGCAGTTCGAGTTGGTAGGCCCACCGGCCGTGGTTGGGGTTCCACGCTCCGCTGGGCCGGCGCAGCTGCGGGCAGTGGTTGCCGAGTTTGCGCCGGTTGCCGTCGCGGCACGAGCAGCGTTTGAAGACGGATCCTTCCGCCATGATCAGTTGTCTCCCTCGGGTGGGGTGTTCGGCAGCCGGTGGCTGCGGATTGCGTACGGGGTGATCCACGCGTGCCTTCCGCCGACGATCAAGTCGTCCCCCGGCGATGGGGTGGCTGATGGCTGTCGTCGCCGTCGTATATATGCAGGGCGTGGAGGATGGCGGCGACCGGCACCCGGTAGCGGCTGCCGAAGCGCAGCACGGCGACCGGGAACTCGCCGCGCTTGGCCAGGTCGTAGGCGACGGAACGGGACAGCCCGAAGATCCGGGCCGCGGTGCTCAGGTCGGTGACCATGCCCAGGGCGCGGATCCGCTCGGTAGTCCATGTGCCAGGCGGGAGGTCCTCGACGGTGCGGACGGGCTGTGTGTGCTCGACGTGAGGTTCAGGGGTGCTCATCGCGGTGGTCCTTCGCAGTGGGAGAAGGCGACGGCGTCGCCGGGATGGTTTCGGGACGGTGGGGGTGAGGCGGCAGGCCGACGTGGCGTCGACCCGATGGCGACGATCGGGCCTGCGGCGTTGGTGGCGTCAGGTAGCGCCCCGGACGCCGGTGGCCGGTCAGGGAACGGGCCGACCCGGTACGAGGCGGGCAGGGGTCGTGGTGGTGCGACCTGGAGCTCGCTCAAGTCGAAGCCGACTCTGAGTCGGACGGGTCGGGCTCTGACACCCTTAAACCCCTGCTTGTGTGCTCTGGCGAACGCCTGCCGAACTCACAACCGCTCACAACGACTCACAGAGTCACCCGTCGACCATCGTCCTTTCGCAGCTGACCTGCCCCTCTGTTCGTGACCGCTGCCGGAGATTCCGTCACCGCTGTCGACGTCGTCGACTCGGAGGAGTTCCTGACCGAGCTCGTCGTCGGGGCCGGTGTGGTGCCGTGAGCCGCTGGCGCGGTGTGGCGGGCTGGGGCGTGGGTCGAGGACCTCACGCCGTCGCGGGCCCACCGCTCGTCTGGGTCCGCTCGTGCCGCATTCGCGTGCCGACGTGTCACACCGGCCGATCTGTCAGTGAGTTCTGTCGATGTCTCGGCAGATGGTGTGACGACTTGCGGACATCTGACGCCGTGCCAACGTGACACGTGCCGGTGGCGCGGACATGACATGGACGCGATCGCGACAGGCGAACCGGCACTCATGTTCATAGATGGAAACTGTTGTCGGAGGGTATGTGCGGCAGCGGCGCGACGGTCACGGCCGGCGGGCTGCCTGCGGGCCTGTCCGAGTGGCGTGGTGGCGGCACGCCGGGATGGCCAACGCTGGCGCGCGGATGTCCCCGTGGCCAATCGTGTGTCACTCGGGTCCGTGTCACGTGTTCACGAGCTGTCCCGGGCCTGCTCAGCGACCCTGCCGGACACTTTGTCAACGACGAACGTCGATGACACGCGCGTCATCTCGGACGCCGGCCGGGCCGTAGTGACAGAAGTTCTGACTACCTAGGAATCGTGTCGCCTACGCGATGGCAACGCCGGTCGTCGTCGAGTTGGCGTTGGTGTCACGACCATGTCCGGACACGTGACCGGCGCCCTGTCGCCAGTCCTGTCACGTGGCCGTGGCCATCCTCACGCGAACAATGTCATCTACCATTTTCGATGGCATTGTGTCGAGCGACAACGGTCGGGCGTCGGAACAGGCGGTGTCGCAAGCTCGGACCCTGATCGGCGCGCCTGGTTCGGACACGGCGCTGACATATGCGATCGGGGGAAGCAAGGCGCTGCCGCCATGGTCGTCGAGATCTGGTGGGTATCCGGTGTCGTCCGTCGACCTGCCGTGCCGACGAGGTTGGCCACCTGCCCTGCGTCGGCCCGTGAGTCGCTGTGAGCGGCTGTGAGTCTCTGTGAGCGACAGGGGTTTAGGGACCGCGGACATGGCCGTCATGCGCCCCTGACACCGGCGGTGCTTGCCCCTCACGGCGCTGGTCGGGACCCATAGGCAACGAGCTGACTGCTGCCGTCCGGTCGGCTTGGCGAGGCGCTGTGAGCGGTTGTGAGTTCGGCAGGCGTTCGCCAGAGCACACAAGCGACGGTTTGAGTGTGGGAGCGCCGATTTGGCAACCGATCGGCGGAACTGACCGCCTGACCCCGACCGACCGACCGACCGACCGACCGACCGACCGCCCGCGCGTCGGCGAGCAGTGGCTGCCCGACAACGTGATCTTCGCTGACGTGTGGCCGCGAGCCTCGCCCCTCATCTATGACCCCGACCGCCCGTACGACGAATCTGTCGTCTCACCTGGCCGGCTGACCCCTGGCCGGTCTGATGGTCCGGCCGAGGGCAGACCTCGCCGACCGTTCGTGAGCACGAGCGCGGCGGACCGCTCGACGCTCAGGCGAAGATGAGCGTTGATCGAGTTCACCGTTGCGGGCGTGTTGCTCCGACACCCTCAAAACGGGGTTTGTCAGCTCTGGCGAACGCCCCCTGGACTGAGAGGGTGGTTCGGGAGGCTATGTCCGATGCGGATTTGGTGGTTCGTTAGCGGCCCTGGTTGGTGGGGTTACGCGGACGTCGTCGGTGGAGCC
>NZ_JBIAKL010000026.1:0-11164 GCF_042872445.1 Micromonospora sp. NPDC005257
CACGCTGTCGTCGAACGACTCGACCGGCAGGTTGAAGTGCTGCATCACGCCGGGCAGGTCACAGAAACGTACGTCGACGAACTTCACGTCCTCGTCGGCGAGGTATCGCAGGAGTTCCTCGGAATTGGCGAACACACGTCCTCCTGGCAGGCGTCGTTGATCCTGGCCACGTCCCGTGGCCGGACCGCCCGGGGACATGGCCCGTACCGCCACCGTACGACGCCTCGCCGGGCCCGGCTCGGCAACCGCCCATCCGGGTTTCCTACGCCACAGGCCGGGTAGTCGCCGTACCCGGCGGACCGCCCGGGAGACGACGCGGCGGGAGGTTGGCGTGGTGGGTGCTCCTCGACCGACCGGCGGGCGCTGAGATGTGCGGGATCAGCGGTGAGGCGAGATTCGACGGGGCCGTCCCCGACGCCGCCGCGGTGGCCCGGATGACCGCCGCCATGCGCTCACGCGGCCCGGACGGCGAGGGTGCGTGGAGCGACGGCTGGATCACCCTCGGGCACCGCCGGCTCACCGTGATCGACCTCTCCGAGGCCGGCGCCCAGCCAATGGTCCGCGACGACCTCGCCCTGGCCCTGGTCTTCAACGGCTGCGTCTACAACTACCCGGAGCTGCGCGACGAGCTGCGCGCGGCAGGGCACACGTTCCACAGCACCAGCGACACCGAGGTGATCCTGGTCGCGTACGCGCAATGGGGGGAGCGGTTCGTCGACCGCCTGGTCGGCATGTTCGCGGTGGCGCTGGTGGACCGGCGGCGGCGCCGCCTCGTGCTGGCCCGCGACCGGCTGGGCATCAAACCGCTCTACCTCGCCGAGTCGCCCGGCCGGCTCCGGTTCGCCTCCACGCTGCCGGCGCTGCTGGCCGGCGGCGACGTGGACACCGGCATCGACCCTGTCGCGCTGCACCACTACCTGTCCTGGCACTCGATCGTGCCGGCGCCGCGCACGATCCTGCGCGGGATCCGCAAGCTGCCGCCGGCCACGGTCCGGGTGATCGAGGCCGACGGGCGCAGCCGCGAGCGCGTCTACTGGCGGCCCGAGTACCGGCGCGACCCGGCCCACGCTGGCATGGACGCCGCCGACTGGCGGGCCGCCGTCGGGGACGCGCTGCGCGCCGCCGTACGCCGCCGGTTGGTCGCCGACGTGCCG
This sequence comes from Micromonospora sp. NPDC005257, assembly GCF_042872445.1. Taxonomy (NCBI): domain Bacteria; kingdom Bacillati; phylum Actinomycetota; class Actinomycetes; order Micromonosporales; family Micromonosporaceae; genus Micromonospora; species Micromonospora sp. NPDC005257. Next base: position 1,155 of record NZ_JBIAKL010000026.1, read on the forward strand.
GTCGGCGTGCTGCTCTCCGGGGGCCTCGACTCCAGCATGATCGTGGCGCTGCTCGACGACGCCGGACAGCACCACCTCCAGACGTTCAGCATCGGCTTCGACAGCCGCGGCGACGAGACCGGCGACGAGTTCCACTTCTCCGACCTGGTCGCCCGCACGTTCGGCACCGACCACCACCGCATCCGGCTCGCCGACGGCGACCTCGGCCCGGCCGTACGCGCCACCGTCACGGCCATGACCGAGCCGATGGGCAGCCACGACGTGGTGGCGTTCCACCTGCTCTCCGAGCAGGTCGCCAAGCATGTGAAGGTGGCGCAGTCCGGCCAGGGCGCCGACGAGGTGTTCGCCGGATACGGCTACCACCACCGGCTGGCCGGCTCGGCGCGCGAGGACGCGACGGCCGAGTTCACCGCCGCGTTCTTCGACCGTGACCACGCCGAGCTGACCGAGGTGGTCGAACCGGCGTACGCCTGCGACGGCGACGCCAGCGGCGAACTGGTCGCCGCCGACCTGGCCGCGCCCGGCGCGCAGACCGCCGTGGACGCGGTGCTGCGCCTGGACACGCACCTGATGCTGCCCGACGACCCGGTCAAGCGGGTGGACAGCATGAGCATGGCGTGGGGACTGGAGGTGCGCACGCCCTTCCTCGACCAGGACCTCGTCACGCTCGCCGCCGCGTGCCCGCCCGAGCACAAGCTGGCCAAGGGCGGCAAGGGCGTGCTCAAGGAGGTGGCGCGGGAGGTGCTCCCCGCCGAGGTCATCGACCGGCCGAAGGGCTACTTCCCGGTGCCGGCGCTGCGCAACGTCGACGGGCCCGTGCGAGAGTTGGTGGTCGAGGCGCTGAGTGCGCCCGAAGCGCGCCGGCGCGGGCTGTTCCGCCGGGCGTACGTCGAGGAACTGCTGGCCGAGCCGGACCGGGCCCAGGCCGCCGCCGGCAGCAACAAGCTGTGGCAGTTGGGCCTGCTGGAGCTGTGGTTGCAGACGCACGGCGTGAGCTGAGCGGGGCGGGAGGAGCACTGTGAAGTTCGTCATCGAGAGCGGGGCCGACGGCAGCGTGGGATTCACCGTGGTCGGCGGCGACGGGCAGGTGCTCGCCACCGGCACGCCCAGCCCGGACAAGGGCTCGGCGCTCGCCGTCGTCGGGGAGCTGATGCACGGCCTGGGCGATGCCTGCGTGGAGGACCACACCGAGGCGGGCGCCGGTCCGGTGGCCGGCACCCGGACCGAGATCGGCGACGACATGTCGGACATCGGCCGCTCCGGCATTCCGCCGGTCTGACTTGGCCTCACGAGCCCGGGCGGGACGGCGCGCTCACTGCTGGTCGCCGTCGGGTGAGAACAGCACCCGATCGGTCTTGCTGGTCTTCTCCTGCTCCTCCTCCGGCTCCGTCACCGCGTTCTCCCTCCGCTCACCGGCGCCCCGGGCAGGCCGCCCCTCGTCCCACGCTATGTGCCGGACGGGCGCCGGGAGCACGTTTCCGCCCGACGGCCGTACTCACCTGCCCGGCTCTTCAGCGGTGGGACTCGATACGCCGTCATGACGTCGCCGTCGCCGCCCTCGAAGCCCGGCACCCCGACCTCTGCCGGCCCTACCCGTCACCCCCTGTAGTGGCGAAGCTGCCCGCGGCAGGCGCACCGCGCGCCCTTTGCTCTGCATCCGTCGGCGCAGCGGTGACGCACGGCCATCGCCGCGTATGAGGCTGCAGAGCAAAGGGCGCGCAGGGGTGTGGGTGTGGCCGCCGCCCGGCCTAGCATCGCCGCTGGTAGGGAGCGTGTGATTCCGAAATCGGTCCATTCCGCCTGGCGGCCAGCAGTCACCCTCTGTGACTCACTGCCGGATCGAGGGCGACGTGACGGTGCGTGGCTCGCCAGTCGCGGACCAGATCGGCCACAGTGGTGCAGCGTACGACCCAGCGCATGGACCGTGGTGCGCTCGTCGATCGAAGCGCCCGGGTCAGCTCCTCCAGGAAACTGGAAGCGGGCCAGGCCGGTCCGGTCACTGCCGCCGGTGGTGGTGGCGTTCGCGTACCAGCTCGGGCCGGACCACGGCGGGGTGCCGGACCACGGCGTGCAGGCCCAGCGCCCGGGTCAGCGACTCACGCGCGGCCGGGTCGGGTTTCCACACCCGTCGAGGCTACGACGCAACCGGCCGCACCGGGTCACCGCAGCTGGTCCACCACCTCGATCACGTCGGCCGGCGCGCGGCGCGGCGCCGGCGGCAGCTCCGCGTCCGGACCCCATCCGACACGCACCACCAGGTACGGGTCACCGATGCCGGCCAGCAGCTCGCGCATCATCCGGCGCGGCCACGCCAGCTCCACGGCGTCGCTGAGCGGCGCGCTCGCCAGCCCCTCGGCGGTGGCGGTGAGCAGCAGCGCCGACAGCGCCTCGCCGCCCCGCAGCCAGGCGGACGGCTCGTCGGAGTCGCCGAACAGGATCAGGTACGCCGCGCCCCGGTCGAAGTCCGCGCCCGCGCTGAGCCCGGCCGCCCCGCCCGGGGCGTAGTCGCGCAGCGGCACCCGTCGCGGGGACGGGCGCACGGCGGTGGCGGCGGGCACCCCGTCGCCGCTGCCCGCCGGGCGGTGGGTCCAGTCGTGCAGCTCCTGGCGGTACGCGGGGTCGGCCAGCTCCGCGTCGGCGGCGCGTCCGGTGGACACGGCCAGCATCGGCATCTGGTCCGGCCGCACCACGTGCAGGTGCGCGCCCTCGGCCTCGACGGCGTCCCCGAGCCGGGCCAGCACGGCCTCCGGCACCGGCCGGTCCCCGTACGCCCGGCGGTCGGTGCGGCGACGCGGAATCGCCTCGACCAGGCGACCCGCCGGCACGTCCAGGTCGGCCGGGCCGGTGGTACGCAGCCGGGCCAGCAGCGACGGGTCGGCCGGATCGGGCAGCCGCTCGACGGTGGCCGCCCAGCCGACCGCCGTCAGCGACACACGCGCGTGGTGCAGGGCGGCGCCGCAGCTCAGCATGAGCAGCCGTCCGTCCGGGTCGGTGTGGGCGAGCTGCCGGTCCGCCTCGACGCGCAGCTCCAGCGTGTCACCGGTGACCCGCCAGCACCAGGGCTGGGTGTTGAACACCGACGGGGCGTGCAGGGACTGCCGGGCGGCCGCCTCCAGCACCCGTACCCTCGGGTCCTGGTCGATGCGGGTCGATGAGCTGTTCATGGCGGCCCTCCTGGTTGCTCGTCCCCTTCCGACCCTGCCCGCCGCCGTCGCGAGCGGACAGGGCCGGAGGTCACGGCCGTGCCGGGCCGTGCGCCCTCCCGGCGTCGCGTCAGGCGTCGTCCGGCTCCGGGGGTACGGCCAGGGCGATGGTGAGGTCGAGGACCGTGGCGGGATCGTGCAGCCGGTCGCCGAACAACTCGCGGAGCTTGCCCATCCGGTACCGGACGGTCTGCGGGTGCACGAACAGGTCGGCGGCCACCTCCTCGCGGCGTCCCTGGTGCAGCAGCCACGACCGCAGCGTCTCCGCCAGCCGGTGCGCGGTGGCCGGCGGCAGCGCGGCCAGCGGCGCGAGGGCCTGCGCGCGCAGGTCGGCCAGGGTCTCCGGATCCATGCTGAGCAGCAGCGTAGCCAGGTGGCGCTCGGTGTCGACAGGTCCGGCGTCCGGCTCGCCGAGGTCGAGCGCGAGCGCCCGAGTGGCCCGCTGGTACGACGCGGCGACCCGGTGCCAGGGCCGGGCCGGGCCGAGCACCGCCCGGTGCCCGCGCAGCAGCCGGGTGAGCTGGCGGCGCCGGCCGCCGTGCATGTCCGGCACCAGCAGTACGGCCAACTCCTCGACCGGGTTCATGCCGGGCAGGTCCTCGCCGCTCTCCAACGTGTACGGGCTGAGCAGCGCCAGCACCGCGCGCAGGTGTCGGCGGGGCAGCAGCACCACTGTGAGCGTCTGCGGTGGCGGCCAGTCGGCGCGTTCGGCGCTGCGCCGCAGCGACTCCTCCGGCTCACCGGCCAGCAACTGCTGAGTGAGCCGTTCCAGGCTGCGGCGGCGCATCCGGCCCGCGCTGGCCAGCTCGTCGGTGTGCCCGGCCACGCTCGCGGCTGACAACTCGTCGATGTAGGCGAACATCAACTCGGCGAACTCGGCCACCGTCGCGGCGGCCAGCCCGCTGCGTACCGTCGTGGTGGACACCTCGCGCCAGGCCACCCGGGCGCCCACCCGGTACGCCGCCAGCAGCGCGTCCATGCTGCGCCCCGAGCGGGCCTCGCCGCTGCCCAGCGCGTACGCGGCCTCCAGCGCCGGGGCCAGGGGAGTGCTCGGGTCGAACGCCTGGGTACCCTCGATGAGCTGGAGGAACGTTCCCAGTGCGATGCGTACCGCGTTTTCGATCTTCGCCCGCATGGCGCCGGTGAGCGCGCCGGAGTAGTCCGGCACCTCGGCGGTGATCGCGGAGACGGTCCGCTCGGCGACCGTCGGTAGCCGGGCGCGTAGCGTCTCGGCCATCCCGGCGTCGAGATTGAGGTGGGCGGCACGCGGCCCCGCACCGGCCTCCAAGGTCATGTTGTTCCCTCCGAACAAAAACCCGCGACTTTTTCACCTTTGTCGGTCAAGATGTTATGCGATCTGGCGGTCACGCTGGTCATATGGCCACAACTGCCCCCCGCCGCGCTCAGAAGGTCACCTTCCGGGACAGGCTGCTGCGGCTGGCCGAGACGGTCACCACGCCGGTGCTGCCCGAGGACTACCTCGACCTGATCGCCCCCCTTCGCGCCGGCGCCCCGCTGCGCGGCCGGATCGTCGCCGTCCGCCCGGAGACCCGGGACGCGGCCACGCTGGTGATCCAGCCCGGTCGTGCCTGGCAGGGCCACCGGCCCGGCCAGTACATCCGCCTCGGCGTGGACGTCGACGGGGTCCGCCAGTGGCGCGCGTACTCGATCACCTCGCCGCCGGACGCCGCCGACGGCCGGATCTCCGTCACCGTGAAGGCCATCCCGGACGGCAAGGTCAGCAACCATCTCGTCCGCCGGCTCCGGCCCGGCACCATCGTGCACCTCGACCAGGCCCAGGGCGAGTTCGTCCTTCCCGCCGCGCCGCCCGAGCGCGTCCTGTTCCTGACCGCCGGCAGCGGCATCACCCCGGTCATGGGGATGCTGCGCTCCGGGCTGGCCGACCGGGCCGACGTGGTGCTCGTGCACTCGGCGCCCACCCGCGACGACGTCATCTTCGGCGCGGAACTGCGCGCGCTCGCCGAACGCGGCGCGCTGCGGCTGATCGAGCGGCACACCGACACCGACGGCCTGCTCGACGTCGCCGAACTGACCGGGCTGGTGCCCGATCACCTCGACCGGGAGGCATGGGCCTGCGGACCCATCGGCATGCTCGACGCCGTTGAGGGGTACTGGTCCTCGAACGGCCTCGTCGAGCGGTTGCACACCGAACGGTTCCGCCCGACGGTGATCACGACGGGCGAGGGAGGAACCGTGACCTTCACCGGAGCGGGCGTGACCGTCGAGTCCGACGGGTCCACCACCCTGCTCGACGCGGGGGAGAACGCCGGAGTGCTGATGCCTTCCGGGTGCCGGATGGGCATCTGCTTCGGCTGCGTCGTGCCGCTGCGCCAGGGCGCCGTCCGCGACCTGCGCAACGGCGACATCACCACTGCCGTACCGGGGGACGGCGTGCTCGTGCAGACGTGCGTGTCCGCCGCCGCCGGTACCTGCGACATCGATATCTGACAGGAGCCACCCACGTGACCGTCATCCAGAGGAAAGCCGTCAACCCGATCGCCCACTTGAGCGCCGAGGACATCGAGATCATCGGCAAGGAACTGGACGCGATCCGGGACCGGGTACTCGCCGACCGGGGGGAGCGGGACGCCCGCTACATCCGCAAGGTGGTCAAGACCCAGCGGACACTGGAGATGAGCAGTCGGGCGGTGCTGCTGTTCTCGCTGTTCCCGCCGGCCTGGATCGTCGGCACGGCCGGTCTCACGGTCGCCAAGATCCTGGAGAACATGGAGATCGGGCACAACGTCCTGCACGGCCAGTGGGACTGGATGCGCGACCCGAAGATCCACTCCACCACCTGGGAGTGGGACCACGTCTCCCCGGCCGACCAGTGGAAGCAGTCGCACAACGAGCTGCACCACCGCTACACAAACGTCGTCGGCAAGGACAACGACCTCGGCTACGGCATCATGCGCGTCGACGAGGACCAGCCCTGGCACCCGATGCACCTCGGGCAGCCGCTGTGGAACCTGCTCAACGCCGCGTTCTTCGAGTACGGCATCGCCGCGTACGACATGGAGCTGGGCGACCACCTCAAGCAGCGCAACCTCAAGGACCCGAAGTTCCGGGCCAAGGCCAAGGCGGTCGGCCGCAAGATCCGCCGCCAGGTGCTCAAGGACTACGTGGTGCACCCGCTGCTGTCCGGCCCGTCGTTCCTGACCACGCTCGCCGCCACGTTCACCGCGAACCTCCTGCGCAACGTGTGGAGCCACTCGGTGATCATGTGCGGACACTTCCCCAACGGCGTGGAGACGTTCGAGAAGACCTCCATCGAGGGCGAGACGCGCGGCGAGTGGTACCTGCGGCAGATGCTCGGCTCGGCCAACATCAGCGGCAGCCGGCTGCTGCACATCATGACCGGGAATCTGTCGTACCAGATCGAGCACCACCTCTTCCCCGACCTGCCCAGCAACCGCTACCAGGAGATCGCCCCGCAGGTGCGGGCGCTGTTCGACAGGTACGGCCTGCACTACACCACGGGCCCGCTGCCCAAGCAGGTCGCCTCCGCCTGGTGGAAGGTCATCCGCCTGTCGCTGCCCAACCGCAACGACAGCCGCCAGCCGGTCGCCCCGGCCGCGCTGGCCTCCTCCGGCACGGCCTGACCCACCCGTCCGGTGCCGGCCGGTGGACTTCCACCGGCCGGCACCCGACCGGGAAATGCGGTGGCCCGGAACGCACTGACGGGACTACGGTGGGCGGTATGCAGAACAGGCGCAGCACCACCGCCGCGGCCGCGCGAGCTTCCCGCTCGCCGGTTGCCGCCGCCTGACCTGCCCCACACCCACGCCGGCGACCGGAAACGGTCCGCCGGCGTCGTCGTGTCGACGCCGTGAAACGCGCGCGGCGGGCCGTCCGGTCACCCGTACCCGGAAGGCACCCCGCCGTGACACCCGACGACATCACCCAGACATTCCTCGACCACTACCACCGGCACGGCCACCAGTTTGCGCCGGAGAGTTCACTCGTTCCGCCACCCGGCGACCCGGTGCTGTTCACCACGTCCGGCATGCACCCGCTCACGCCGTACCTGCTGGGGCGCCCGCACCCGGGCGGACGGCGACTGGCGAACGTGCAGCGGTGCCTGCGCACCACGGACCTGGACGAGGTCGGCGACGACACCCACCTGACCGTGTTCCAGATGCTCGGCTCGTGGTCGCTCGGCGACTACGACATCGCGACCAGCCTGCGCTGGGGCTTCGACCTGCTCACCGGCGGGTTCGGCATCCCGGTGGAGAGGCTGCACGCCACGGTCTTCGGCGGCGGCAGCGGTGAAGGGCCGGACGACACCGCGCGGGACACCTGGACCGGGCTCGGCGTGCCGGTGGAGGCGCTGGGCGAGGACAACTGGTGGTCCAACGGCCCGACCGGCCCGTGCGGACCGGACTCGGAGATCTTCGTGTGGACCGGCGACGGCCCGCCCACCGGCACGCCCAGCACCGACGTGCGCTGGGTCGAGGTGTGGAACCACGTGCAGATGCGCTACCACAGGCACCCCGACGGCCGGCTCACGCCGTTGCCGCACTCCAGCATCGACACCGGCATGGGCCTGGAACGGCTGGAGATGGTGCTGCGCGGCGACCGCTCCGTGTTCACCGGCGACGGGCTGCGCCGGTGGGTGGCCGAGGTGGGGGACCGGTGGGACCTGCGCGATGAGGACCTGCGCGTGGTCTCCGACCACCTGCGGTCCGCGGTGGTCGTGCTCGGTGACGGGGTACGCCCCGGCAACACCGGCCGCGGGTACGTGCTGCGGCGGCTGCTGCGCCGCGCGCTCACCGTGCTGTGGCGCGACGACCCGGCGCGCAGCCTGGACGAGCTGCCACCCGAGCTGTACGCGGACACGCTGCACCGCTTCCGCCAGACGCTCGGACCGGGCACGCAGCCCGGCGGGCAGCCGGTCGACGTCGGCTCGCTGCGGGCGACACTTGTGGACGAGGAACGCCGTTTCCGGGGGCTGCTGCGACGCGGACGGCCGCTCGTCGACCGGGTACGGGCGCGTGGACCGCTGACCGAGCGCGACTACCACTGGCTGCACGACACCCACGGGCTGCCCCGTGACCTGGTCGACGGTCTGCTCGCCGAGGCCGGCTGAGCGGCGGCGTGGTAGCGGCGGCCGGGTGAGCGGCGGCGGCTGAGCGGTGGCCGCCCGGCCGGGCCGGTGCCAGACTCGGAGGCGGACGCCACGCGAGGGAAGCGGACGCCGCCGCGAGGAGAGGGCAGCCGATGACCGAGGTACGGCCGGACGAGGAGACGGTGCCGCTGCTCGGCGCCGAGGTGCGCATCGCCGACGCGGCCGGGCTGCTCGCCGCCGCCGTCGACGGGCCGGTGGATTTGCTGGTCGACGGCGACTTCCCGGCCCCGGTGCGGGAGATGCGCTGCTCCGTGCGCGCCGACGTCGCAGTTGGGCAGCCGGTGCACCGCTTCGAGGCGTACCTGCGGGTGGAGAGCACCCCGGCGGGCCTGCTCGCCCTCGGGCTGGCCGGGCCGGTCGGCGTGCTTCTCGCCGAGCGGCTGGCCGCCCGCGGCGGCGACGGCCCGGCCGCCGCGGTGGGCCGGATCGCGGCGGAGGCCGGGCGGCGGATCTGGCCGCGACCGGTCGCCACGCTCGCCGCGCCGCCGGGCGACGAGGCCGGCCGGGAGGTGCTGCGCACGGCCCGGGAAGCCGGGCTGCGGCCCCGCGTCGACCAGGACAACGGCACCGTACGCATCCGCGCCGACGTGCCCAGCGCCGAGGTGGCGCCGGCGCATCTGCGGGCGATGCTCGGCCTGCTGCTCCAGGCCGTACGCGAGTTGTCCGGCGACAGCGACGAGCCGACGGTGCTGCGCGGACGGACGTACCTCGTGGTGCGGCGGCCGGTGACCGCGGCCGGGCCGCGCAGCGCGGCGGTGACCCTCGACCAGGTCGGCGGACTGTCCGACGTGGTCGCGCGGTTCCGCGAGGTCGCGGTGTCGTTCCGGCACCCGGCGGCGATGGCCCGCTGGGGCGCGCGCCGGCCGCAGGGCATCCTGATGTACGGGCCGCCCGGTACCGGCAAGACCATGCTGGCCCGGGCGCTGGCGAACGAGATCGGCGCGGACTTCGTGGAGATCCGCACCCCGGAGATCCTGGACAAGTACCTCGGCGGCTCGGAACGCAACATCAAGCGGATCTTCCGGGAGGCACGCCGCTACCGGCGGCCCACCGTGATGCTGTTCGACGAGTTCGACTCGATCATCAGCTACGCCGGTGCCGGCGGCGACGCGGCCAGCCAGGCCGTCAACGCCGTCGCGGGCATCTTCAAGCAGGAGATGAACACGCTGTTCGAGGAGAACCCCGACGTCATCGTGGTGGCCACGACCAACTTCCCGCAGCGCGTGGACGCCTCGCTGATCCGCTCCGGCCGCTTCGACCTGAAGATCGCCATTCCGGCGCCGGACGAGGCCGGACGCGTCGAGATCCTCACCAAGATGGTCCGCGAGCTGATCGAGCGGTACGAGCGGCCGGGCTTCACGATGTTCGCCGACGACCTCGACCCGGCCGCGCTCGCCGCCGACACGGCCGGGCTGACCGGCGCGGACCTACGCGAGGCGCTGCGGCGGGTGCAACTCGCCAAGGCGCTCCGGGAGGCGGCGGAGGGTGCGCCGCCGGCTCCGATCGGCCAGGACGACATGCGGGAGGCCGTCGCGGGGTTGCGGCGCGGCTGAGGTCGCCGGCCGCACCTGCCGTGATGGCGGGACCCGGTGGTGTCCGGGTCCCGCCGTGGTGGGTGTGGTGGTCAGATGCCGTAGACGAATTGGGTGTCTACGGGG
>NZ_JBIAKL010000027.1:0-9772 GCF_042872445.1 Micromonospora sp. NPDC005257
ACAACGAAGGACGCGTCAAGCTCGACGACAAGTCCCTCATCAGCGACAACGACCCCACCAACTGCGCCAACACCGTCGAGGACTGCTTCAACTGACCTGACGGTCCCGGGGTGTGCGACCGGCCCCCCGCCACGTGACGTGGCGGGGGGCCGGTCGGCCGTACGGTCAGCTCTGGACGAACACCGCCACGCTGCGCGCGGGCACCGTGAACGTGCCGGCGCCCCGGTCGAACGACGCGGCACGCAGCGCCGGGTCGGCCGAGTTCCGCAGCACCGGGTGCAGCGCCACGTTCGCCCCGCGCAGCCCGGTGACCGTCTGCTTCGCCGTCTCCGGGGTGGCGTTGAAGACGACAGTCACCGACTTCCACTTCCCGTCCAGCCCGCGCGCGTCGAGCGTCATGGTGAGCACACCCGGCGTCTCCTTCGTTCCGGACAGCGGGAACGCCACCCGCTTCTGCACCTGCTCGGCGGTGTCGAGGCCGAACACCGGCGAGGACCGGCGGATGCGCAGCAGCTCCGCGTACCGGGCGTCGGCCAGTTCGACCGCCGCGCAGTCCGGTACCAGCGACGGGTCGGCGAGCAGCGGCTTCGCGTACGACCACTTGTCCTTGTTGTCGGCCTCCGGTGGCAGGCCGGCACCGAACCCGTTGCCCTGGGCGCAGTCCCACCGGATCTGGTTGAACCAGTCCCCGGAGTTGTAGGAGTTGCGGTCCAGCGACTTCGAGCGCAGCCGCTCCGAGCCGGTGGTCACGAATCCGGCGCCCTGCCCGAGCGCCGTGGTCGACAGCGCGAGCACCTGCATCCGGGCCCGGTCCTGCGCCGAGGTCCCCTGCGGCAGCTTGTAGGCCAGCGCGTCGTAGAGGATCTCATTGTCGTGGGCGTCGACGTAGGTGACCGCTTCGCCCGGCGCGGCGGTGTACCCGGCCGGAGCGCCGTTGTAGTCGACCTGCGCGCCGGTGACCCGCTTGCCGGTGGAGTCGGTGAACCGGTAGCCGCGCAGGTTTCCGGTCAGCCCCACCTTGATCAGGTCGTGCTGGTGCAGCAGCCGGGCCCGCTGCTCCGCGGCCGAGCCGTTCACCTCGTCGCCGTTCGGGTCCGTGTAGAGGCCCGAGGCGAAGCCCTGCACGCGCGGGTTGGCGTCGAACGGGCCACCGCCGCGCACCGCGTCGCGGAGCCGGTCGTTGAACGTGCCGACGCCGGTGCCGGCCATGTTGGCCTGGGTGGCCTGCGTGAACCGGGCGTCGTCGGCGACCTCGCCGAAGTTCCAGCCCTCGCCGTACAGCAGGATCTTGCGACCGTCCACGCCGTCGCGGGCGAGCGTGAGCTTGTCCAGCGCGGCCCGTACGGCCAGGATGTTCGCCTTCGGGTGGTGGCCCATCAGGTCGAACCGGAACCCGTCCACCTTGTACGCCTTGGCCCAGGTGACCAGCGAGTCCACCACGAGCTTGCCCATCATGGCGTGCTCCGGGGCGGTGTTGGCGCAGCAGGTGGAGTTCGCGACGGTTCCGTCCTCCAGCAGCCGGTGGTAGTAGCCGGGCACCACCTGGTCGAGCACCGACTTCGGGTCGGCGCCGGCGGCCGAGGTGTGGTTGTAGACCACGTCCATGACCACCCGCAGGCCGGCCTGGTTCACTCCGGCGACCATCCGGCGGAACTCGGTGGTGCGCTTCGCGCCGTTCGGGTCTACGGCGTACCCGCCCTCGGGCACCGTGTAGTGCAGCGGGTCGTACCCCCAGTTGTAGCCGTCGGTGCCGGCGACCGCCGCGACGCATTTCTGCTGCTCGTCGGAGTCCGGCGGCAGCGCGGCCAGGTCGCAGTCCGGCCGGGCCTGGTCGGCCCGCTTCTCCGGGATGGTGGCGAAGTCGAAGGCCGGCAGCAGGTGCAGGTGGTTGACCCCGGCGTCGCCGAGCGCCCGCAGGTGCTTCATGCCTGCCGTGTTCGGATCGGTGAACGCCAGGTAGGTGCCCCGGCGCTCGGCCGGGACCGTGGTGTCGGCGATGGAGAAGTCCCGCACCGACAGCTCGGAGATCTGGACCTTCGACGCCGGCGGGGCGGCCGGCTTGCGCAGGTTCGCCCAGCCGGCCGGTGCGAGCGCCGGGTCGGTCAGGTCGACGATCTGGCTGTGCGTGGAGTTCGGGGCGAGCGCCACCGAGTAGGGGTCGGTCACCGACGCGGTGACCATCTTCTGCGTGGCCGGCTGCCACGCCTGCACCCGGTAGCGGTAGTAGCGGCCGTTCCACGCCTTCGTGCCGCGTACCGACCAGACGCCGGTGCGGTCGTCGCGGCGCATCGCCACGCTGGTCGGCTGGGACGTGGGCGAGTCGTACAGCTCCAGCGAGACGGTCCGCGCGGTCGGCGCCCACACCGCCAGGGTGGGCACCCGGCCGGCGAACGTCGGGCCGAGCTTCGCGCCGGTCGCCGCCGCGTAGACGTCGTCGAGCACGCCGGGGATCTGCACGCCGGTGGCGGCGAGCAGCGCGCCCTCGGCGTCCCGTTCGGTGACCACGATCTGGCCGCGCAGCGCCGCCGGCACCCTGGCCAGGTCGGCGCGATCCAGCGTGAAGGCGCGATGGGCCCAGAGATGGGGGTACGCCTGCCGTTGCGCCTCGGTCAGCCCGTTGCGCCGCGCCCCCAGCGGGATCGTGGTGTACGTCCCGGTCAGCTCGCCGTCGGCGAGGCCGATCCCACCGGCCGGGGCGACGGCGAGCGCGTACCGCCTGCCGTCGGTCGGCCCGGTCGTCCAGGCCACAGTCGACCTGTCGATCCACTGCGCCTTCTGCTTGGTCAGGTCGAGATCCTTGGCGGCGCCGGACGTGGTGGTCGGCAGCAGCCGTCCCTTCACACCGGCCAGGAGCCACACCTCGCGTCCGGCGGAGGCGAAGTCGAGCCGCTGGTCCTCGGGCTGGTCCTTCTCGTCGCCCTTGTGAATGACGTAGCTCAGCCCGGCCGCCCCGGCCGCGAGCGGCACCCGGAACACCGCGCCGTACGCGTCGATCTTCTCCGGCTCGAGCGGGGCGGCCCAGTCGGTCGGGGTGGCCGCGCCGTCCCACAGGTGCAGACCCCAGCCGTCGTAGTTCCCGTCGGCCTTGCGCCAGTGGATCAGCGCGGTGTCCTGCGCGACGGGCGGGTCGGGTTCGCCGGTGGCGGCCTGCCGCGTCGGGTAGAGGGCCGGGTCGCCCTGCTTGACCCAGACCTCGCCGGTGGCCGTCACGTCGATGGTGCGGTCGTTCGCCACGTCCTTGTTGCCGTCGGCGTCGACAACGAGGAAACCGACTGTCTTCGCGCCGGGCTTGAGCTTGACCCAGGCGAACCGGCCGTAGGAGTCCTCGCCGGCGAACGGCTGCCCGGCGGGCCATTCGGTCACGTACGCCGGGTCGATGTCACCCCAGGCGTAGAGCCGCCAGTCGTCGTACCCGCCGGCCGGGCGCTGGTAGTGCACGATCGCCCAGTCCCGCGACGCGCCCTGCGCCGGGGTGCCGACGGTCCCGGTGGCACGGGCGGTGGCGGTGCGGCCCTTGCCGTCGCGGACCACCGCCTTGTACTCCACCCGGGTGCCGCCGGGCAGGCCGGTCAGGTCGTGGTGCACCGTGTACGGCGCGCGGTGCGCGCTGCCGAGCAGCGTCCACTTCCCGCCCGCGACCCGGGCGGCGAACGTGACCGCGGCGAGCGGGTCGCCGGTGACCTGGGCGGTGACGGCGACCTTGCCGGGGACCGGGTCGCCGCCCGGCTCGGTGATCGTGATCGTCGGGGCTCCGGCCTGCGGGATCGCCCGGTCGGCCTTGAGCACCAGCGCCGACATGGCCGGCACGGTGACGCTCAGCTTGCCGTCCGCGCCGGCCGTCGCGCCCGCGGCGCCGCCGTACACGCCGGTGAAGCGGGCGCCGGCCGACCAGGTGTCCACCGTGACAGTCTGCGGTGTCGCGGCGTTGTTCACCGCCGCGACGTACTCGACCCGGTCGGCGGGCAGGACGCGGGAGAACGCGAAGACGCCCGGCCCGTCGGCCGCGTACCGGGTCACCTGCACGCCGTCGCGCAGCGCCGGGTGCGCGGTCCGCAGCCTGCCCAGCTCGGCGATGGTCCGGTAGAGCGGGTGGCGGGTGTCGTACTGGTCGGCGGCGTGGGTCCGGGTGGTGCCGATCAGGTCGTCGTCGAGGTAGTCGGCGGTCCGCGAGGCGAACATGTCCTGCCGGGCGTCCTTGTCGCCGCCCGGGCCGGTGAAGCCCTGCTCGTCGCCGGAGTAGACGACGGGCTGGCCACGGGTGAGGAACATGAGCTGGTGGGCGAGCCGGCTGCGGTTCACCTGGGTGGCGTCGTCACCGCCGGCGGCGGCGACGAACGAGCCGATCCGGCCCATGTCGTGGTTGCCCAGGAAGGTGGTGAGCCGGTTGGCGTTCGTGTCCCGCGCGGAGTACAGGTCGTCCTTGGCGTAGACGTCGGCGAGCGACCTGGCCGAGCCGTCGGCGGCGGCGTACCCGCGTGCCGCCTCCTGGAACGAGAAGTCGAGCGTGGCGGGCAGCCCGCCCTGCCGCACGTAGGTGGACTGGATCTCCTGCTCGGCGCTGTAGACCTCGCCGAACATGAAGAAGTCCTTCTTGCCGGCCTTCGCCGCGGCGGCGTCGATGCCGCTGGCGAACTGCGGCCAGAAGTCGAGGTTGGTGTGCTTGACCGTGTCGAGGCGGAACCCGTCCACGCCGGCCTTGCCGATCCACTGGGCGTAGATGTCGGTCATGCCGCGCACCACCTCGGGACGCTCGGTCCACAGGTCGTCGAGGCCGAAGAAGTCGCCGTACTCGCTGTTCTCCCCGGCGAAGGTCGAGTCACCGCGGTTGTGGTACATGGTCGGGTCGTTGAGCCACGCCGGCACCTTGACCTTCGCGTCGGCCGGGGTGGCGAACACCGGGGTGTACGGGAACGACTTCTCGTTCACGGCCGGGAACCTACGCGTGCCGTCGGCGTAGTTGCGGTCCTCGAAGGGACGCCCCTGCGCGTCGCGGTAGGGGGCGGTCTTCTTGTCCACGTAGCCGTACTTGTCCTCGGCGTACCGGATGACGTCGGCGGTGTGGTTGACGATGATGTCGAGGTAGACCTTGATGCCCCGCCGGTGGGCCAGATCGACCAGCTTCTTCAACTCGGCGTTGGTGCCGAAGTGCGGGTCGACCTGGGTGAAGTCGGTGATCCAGTAGCCGTGGTAGCCGGCCGAGACATCCGCGCCGGCGCCCTGCACCGGCCGGTTCTTGAAGATCGGCGCGAGCCAGATGGCGGTGGTGCCGAGCCCTTGGATGTAGTCCATCCGGTCGATCAGGCCCTTGAGGTCGCCGCCGTGGTAGAAGCCCTTGTCGGTCGGGTCGAGGCCGGTGGTGAGCCGGCCGCCGGTCAGGCCGCCGGTGTCGTTGCGCTTGTCACCGTTGGCGAAGCGGTCGGGCAGGACGAAGTAGAACTGCTCGGCCTTCGCCGTGTTGGTGGCGGCCTTGAGCAGCGCGTCCGGGGACGGCTCGCGGTTCCACTGCGGAGCGTTGCCGGCGGCCAGGACGTCGGGGGTGGCGGCCGGGCCGGTGGCGCCTGCGCCGAGCTGGTGGAGGGCCACCGGCACGCCGACGAGAGTGAGCACGAGGGAGGTGACCAGGGCGAGCAGCGCCTTGGGGGATATCGGCGGCGGTTTCATCGACGGCCTTTCTCTGGTCGCTGATTCGCCCGCACGCTAGCCCTCGCCGAAACATTCTGCAATACCTTGCAAACCATGTCGTAACAAAGCAGTTACCTTGCAAGGATGGCGCATCCGTCGGGCCCGACCCGGGCCGCCTGACCTACCTGTCGGCGCAGGGCGTGCCGTCGACGGTGCAGCTCGCCGGCCGGGTACCGGCCCGCTCGATGTGGAACCGCACCGGCACGGACTGCCCGGGGGCCAGGTCGAATCCGCTGCGATAGGTGAACACGCCGTCGGCGAAGCCGAACACGCCCTGCTCGGCACCCTCGACCCAGGCGGTGACCAGCCGCCCACCGGGGAACACCGCCCGCACCGTCCAGCCGTGCGGCGTACGCGCGGTGTTGACGAGCAGCACCTCACCGATGAAGCCGCCGTCGAAGGAGCTCGTCACGCTGTACCGGCCGGCCACCGCCGAGGGCGGCGCGGGCGAGGGCGGCGAGGGCAGTACCGGCCGGGCCACGCCCCGCGGGCTCGGAGGCGGCGCGGCCGGCGTCGGCCGGGCGGGCAGCATCGTGGACCGGGGCGACAGGCCCGGCACCGGCGCGGTGGCGGCGACCGGCGAGGGGCCGGTGGCGCTGACCGCCGTGGGCGTCAGCGGCGTGCCGGGCAGCGACATCACCGGATCGGCCGGACCGGCCGCCGGGAACGTGCTGCGGCCCCGCACCGAACCGAGCGCCACCACCAGCAGAACCACCATCACGAGCACCCCGGCGGCGACGAGGATCCAGGGGGACGAGGTCATGGCGGCTCCGGGCTGCGGGTCGGGGCGACGCATGCGGGACATGGTCCTCCTGTCGGGGTCCGGGCCAGAGTAGCCACCCGGACCGGGTCACGGCGAGGATCGCGCTCGAGCCCTGCCGCCCGGTGCCTCACACCTGATACCTTGCACGCCGATCAATGACCACAATGGCTCGTCGAGCCGGTAGGACGGGTAGCCAGTGACTGAGTGGCAGGGCAACATCCGGCGGGCGTCCGCAGCGGACGGCGCCGTCGTGACAGCGATTCTCGCCGAGGCTTTCATGCGGGATCCGGTGAGCGGATGGGTCTTCCCGGCCGACGACCACCGTGCGCGGGTCCATCCCGCATTCTTCGGACCGTTCGTCGCGCTGGCGCTGCGCACCGGTGAGGTATATGTCGCCGGTGACGGGCTGGGCGCCACGCTGTGGCTGCCCACCGGCACGGGCCACGACGCCGAGGACGGCGGCGAGTTCGACGGGATGGAGGCCGCGATCGGCGCGGAGGCCATGAAGCGGTTCGCCGTGCTGGACGAGATGATGAGCGCCCGGCACCCGGGTGAGCCGCACTGGTACCTGCCTTTCATCGGGGTGCACCCGGACCATCACGGCAAGGGCGTCGGGTCGGCGCTGCTGCGTAACAGGCTGGCCGAGCTGGATCAGGCCGGCACGGCGGCGTACCTGGAGGCCAGTTCGCCGCGCAACGCCGAGCTCTACGAGCGGCTCGGGTTCCGGCGTCGTCCGGTCACGCTCGACCTGCCGGAGGGCCCCAGCCTCTACCCGATGTGGCGCGACCCGGCCTGACCGGCGCCGTCCCGCCCCGGCTCGGCCCGGGGCGGGACGTCATCGCCGTACCGTCGTGGTGCTGACGTCGAGCGCGCCCACGACGGCGGCGAGCAGCCCGTCGAGCTGCGCCGGCAGGAACCGGCGGCAGTCGCGCATCCGCGCGGCCACCTGCGGGTCGAAGATGTGCGCGGCCAGCCCGACCGCCTCGGCGAGCGTCGCCAGCAGCAGCGTGCCCGGGTCCAGCTCGGCCGGGGACGAGTGCATCAGCATCGCGGTCAGCCGCACCCGCGGTGAGGCCGCCTGGTTCGGGTCGTTGGCCGGCCAGCGCACCGCGCGGCCGATCAGCTTGCCCTGCTCGCGACGGAGTACGCCGGCGGTGACCAGCCGGGTGCCCACCCGTTCGTTGATGTTGAGCTGGGTCCGCAGGTAGCGGATCCACAGCCGGGCCGGATGCGCTCCCTCGCGGCGCAGGATCTCGGTGATCAGCAGGTCGGTGAGCGGCTCCTGCCACAGCCGCGGGTCCACCGCGGCGATCCCCCCTCCGTCGAGGGCGATCCGGCCCTCGAACATCAGCTCGGCGAGCGCGGCGCCGGCCAGCCCGCACTCCAGCCGGTCGACGGCGACATGTGGCTTGCCGGTGAACTCGTCGTGTCCGATAAGGAACAGCGCATCCGCAAGCCGGTAAGTGGCCTGCGCCCCGGGGTAGGTCATGGTCCATCCTCGAACGGTGGCCGTGATCGTCGACACGGGACGGTACGGCATGACCACGCACAGCTCAATTCCGGCGGATCACGCGCGCCCCAAATCGATATCGAAGCGGGGTTGTCACAATACGTGATCACCAATACCCTGCTTCACGTTGTTCCGAAGTAGACACGTCAATCCCCTTACCCCCTCCCCTGGAGAAGCCTTGTCCTCCGATCCGTTCTTCTCCGACGGTGGGCTGCGCCGCGGTCGTCTCGGCACCGCTCACCTCGTCTTCTTCACCGTCGCGGCGTCCGCCCCGCTGACCGTTCTCGGCGGTGGTGTGACCACCATGTACGCGGTCAGCGGCAACATCGGCGCCGCGCTCGGATACGTGCTGCTCGCCGCCGTACTCGCCGTCTTCGCCACCGGCTACGCCGCGATGAGCCGGTACGTCGCAAACGCGGGCGCGTTCTACGCGTACATCGCCAACGGCCTCGGCCGGGCCGGCGGGGTGGCCGGCTCGGCGGTGGCACTGGCCGCGTACAACGCGATCCAGATCGGTCTGTACGGCCTGCTCGGCTCGATCCTGGGCGACTTCATGGACGCCAAGACCGGGATCACGCTCGACTGGTGGGTCTGGGCGCTGCTGGCCTGGGTGTTCATCGGCGCGCTCGGTGTCCTGCGCATCGACCTCAACGCCACGGTGCTCGCAGTGCTGCTCATCCTCGAATGCGTGGCCGTGCTGATCTTCGATCTGGTGGCCTTCGCCAACCCGGACGGCGGCGCCGTGACCACCGCCGGCATCAGCCCCGGCCATCTGTTCGGCGCCGGCTTCGGCGCGGTGCTCGCGTTCACCATCGCCTCCTTCACCGGCTTCGAGAGCGGCGCCATCTACAGCGAGGAGGTCAGGGATCCGCGGCGCACGGTGGCCCGTGCCACCTACATCGCTGTCGCGTTCACCGGCCTGTTCTACGCCTTCTCCGCCTGGGCGCTCACCGTGCTCACCGGTCCGGAGAACGCCCCCGCGGCCAGCGCCGAGGCGGGTCCGGGCATCATCTTCGGCGCGCTCGACCAGTACACCGGCGCGGTCGTCGCGGACATCGCCAACGTCCTGTTCATCACCAGCGTGCTGGCCGCCCTGCTGTCGTTCCACAACGGCGTGGCGCGCTACCTGTTCGCGCTCGGCCGGGAGCGGGTCCTGCCGGGCTTCCTCGGCGCCACCTCCAGCCGCAGCGGCGCGCCGGTCGCGGGCTCGCTGGTGCAGAGCGTGCTCGCCGTGGTGGTGTTCCTGGCGTTCGCGATGACCGGCCGTGACCCGGTCATCGACCTGTTCACCTGGCTGTCCGGCGCGGCCGCGGTGGGCGTCGTGCTGCTGATGACGCTCACCTCGGCATCCGTGGTGGGCTTCTTCCGCGGCCGTCCCGGCCCGGAGAGCGCGTGGCAGCGGACGATCGCCCCGGCGCTCGGCACGATCCTGCTCACCGCCGTGCTGCTGGTGCTGCTGTTCAACTTCGACGCGCTGCTCGCCCCCGACACCGCGAGCTACCTGAAGTGGCTGCTGCCGGCGATCCCGGTGGCGGCGGGTGTGGCCGGTCTGCTCTGGGGCCTGGTGCTGCGCACCAGCCGGCCGGACACGTACCGCCGGATCGGCCAGGTCACCGAGGAGGACCTGCACGAACCCGGTCTGCACTCGGCCCCCGCGGCCGAGCGCTGGGCCGGTGCCCACCACCGCTGACGCCCGTCGGTGGGGGGGGCGGGCCCCCGGGGCGGGCCCCCCCCCCCCCCCGCCCGGGGGGGGGGGTGGGGGGGGGGGCCCCCCGGCCGGGGGGGGGGGCCCCCCCACCGAGGGGGGGGGCGGCGCC
>NZ_JBIAKL010000028.1:0-8531 GCF_042872445.1 Micromonospora sp. NPDC005257
ACCTCCAACTGCTCTACCAAGGCCGCTCCCCCAACTCCGGCGGCGACTACGGCCTCCTGCCCTACCGACCCGGACTCCTCACCCTCCAGCGCTGAGCGCGTACCCCGAGATCCGGAGAGCCCGGCCCGCGACACGCGGGCCGGGCTCTCCGGCGTCTCGGACGGTGATGATCGTTGCTCTGGAGGCAACGGTGGTGGCGCGGTCCGCCGTTGACGGGAACCGCCCGGCCGGCCGGTGACGTTACGCGCGGACGGTCACCGGCGCGCTCGTGGCACGACCGTTGGCGTAGCCCGCCTTGACCGCGACGACCGTCACGGTGACCGCCTTGCCGCGCATCGCCGCGGTCAACGTCAGCGTCTTCGTCGTCGTGCCGGTCAGCTCCCCGCCCACTCGCCACTCGTAGCGGTACGAGTCGGCGGTCGGCGTCCAGGTGCCGGTGGTCGCCTGCACGGTCTGACCCACCCGAGGCGTGCCGGTGATCGTCGGCGTGACAGTGGCCTGCAACGCCGGACCCTTCGCGACCGGGACCGTGGCCGCCGACGTCGCCCGGCCGGACGAGTACCCGGGCTTGGTCGCGGTGACCGTCACGGTCAGCCGCTTGCCCAGCTCGGACGCCCGGATCACGTACGTCGGACCGGTCGCCCCGCTGATCGCGGTGCCGTCGGCCGCCCACTGGTAGGCGTACGCCGAGGCGGCCGGGCTCCACTGCCCGGTCGACGCGCGCACCGTCGCCCCCACGGCGACCGTGCCGGTCACCGCCGGTGCCGTCACCGACCGGAGGGCCTGAGACTCGGTGATCGAGAACGCGTCGGCGAGCGAAACCGGGGTGCTCCACTCGTCCGGCCGAATCGAGACGGAAGCCTTGCCCACCCCGGCGGAGGTCAGATCGACATCGGCGGTGAGGGTCCGGCGGTCCGCGGAGACGCTCCGCACCGTCGCGACGATCGCGGTGCCGCCGGCCGGGGTGACGGTGACCTGATCCTCCTGGTGGAGGCCGCTGCCGGTGATCGTGATCGTCCGTACCGCGCCGGTCTCCACCGACGCCGGCGACACCGACGTCACGGTCAGCGGATCGGGCGCCACGGAGAAGGAGTAGTAGGTCTGCAGCGATTGCGCGCCGTCCGCCGTCACGCTCTTCACGTAGAGCGTGTAGTAGCCGGCGTCCGGCGGAGTCCAGCTGATCGTCGCGGTGCCGTCGGCCGTGGCCGCGACGGTGCCCTCGGCGCCGGCGACCTGGTACGTGTACTTCACCGCGCCGGGCTGCCGGGGCTTGAACGTGAAGGTGCCGGGCGCGAACCTGCCGGAGCCCGACGTGGGGAAGTCCGTCGAGACGACCACCGGGGAGTCGGTCACCGACCAGGAGGTCCCGCCTTCGGTGGTCCGCACCCCGGCGGCGTTACTGGCGATCACGGTGACGTAGGCGTAGCCGGGCTCGTTGAGCGTGTACTGGAAGGTGACGGTGCCGTCAGCCGCCGCCGGCAGCACCTGCCGGGTGGCCGGATCGCGGTTGAGGAACACCTCGTACTCGGCGACGTTCACCATCTCGGTGCGCGCCGTGAAGGTGGCGGTGGACCCGACGGCCTCGCCGCCCCTGCGGGTCACGTACGGGCTGGCGCCCGACACCGAGACGGAGACGAACCGCGGCTCGGAGAGCGTGCCGTCGGCGCTGCGGCTCTGCACGTACAGCGCCTGCGTGCTCTCGCTGGTGGCGGTCCAGGTCAGGTCCGCGGTGCCGTCCGCGCCGGCCGGCAGGACGGTCTTCTGGCTCGCGCTGCCGTTGTAGTCAGCCGTCCAGTAGAGGTAGGACGTGACTTCGGGCATGCGCGGGGCCAGGTGGAACCGGAGCGACGACCCGATGATCACGTTCCGGTCGACGTCACCGGTGACCCGGGGGGCGTTGTCGACGACGAACGTGTAGGCCCGCTCCGGATGGGTCACGCCGTCGCCGGTGACGCTGCGCACGTACAGGGTCTGGCGACCCGCCCGGGTCGGGGCGATCATCGCGGTGGCCGTGCCGTCGCCACCGGCCGCGATCGAACCGGACGGACCGTCACCGTCGATCCGCCAGGCGAACGACTCCGTGCCCGGGACGGTCGAGGTGAACTGGAACGCGCCGGGCACGCCAGGGCCGTAGTCCAGGTTGGTGCGGCCGTCGTCCGGATAGGCGGTGGAGAAGACCGAGGGCCGCGTCTCCCGTACCCAGAAACCGTAGATCGTCTGCTCGGACCAGTTTCCGGCGCGGTCGATGGCGTACACGAGCACCGAGTGGTAGCTCGCGTCCTGCGGCGTCCAGGTGACGGTGGCCGGGCCGCCGAGGCTCTCCGCCGGGACCGTGGCGTACTCGTCGTCGACACCGGAGAACCGGTACTGGTAGCTCACTGTGTCGTCGGAGGCCGAGGTGAAGGTGAAGCTCCCGGCGTCGCCGACCCCGCCACCGGCGTTCTCCCAGTCGCCCGTCGGGTACTTCGCGGAGGTGACGGCCGGTGCCGGACCACCGATGCGGTCGATCGTGAAGTAGCAGGTGGCGCTCCACGGCGAGGTGTCGGCGCCGTCGAGGACGCGCACCCGCCACGCGTACGTGGTTCCGTGCCGTTGCCGATCGGGATCTTCGAGCTGGACGTACACCTGGTTGTTGTGCTGGGCGAGGCCGGTGAGCCACTGCTGCGGGGCGTCCGGCGTGGTGACGTCCCACACCTGGAAGTCGGCCTGCGGGTCGGCGCTCTGCGGCGTGCCGCTGTAGGTGCCCTGGAGCACGACGGCGTTGGCGTCGTTGAGCCGTACCGGGCTCAGGTAGGGCCCGGGCGCCTGGGCAACGCAGGCCTGCCCGGCGGTGGTGAGGTCGGTCGGGCCGCCGACGGCGGCCGCGGCCGGAGTCGCGGCCGCGCCGACAACCGTCGCGCAACCGACGGCGAACGTGGTGACTGTCGAAAGTAGACGTCCGAAAGTGGGCGCGAGGGTACGCACTCCGGTCCTCCCCGTGAATGATCGCGGGCGGCGATCGAAGCGCCCGCGGAGGAAGGATCGCACGGGTTCGATGGCGGCGGTGCCCCCTACGACTGGAGAGCGACGTCTATCGTTCGGCCATGGGAGCGATCAAGCCGTGGCACCTGTCCATCCTGATGCTCTGCTGCCTTCTGCCGCTCGTCGCGGGGGTGGCGGGCGGCGTGTGGGCGTGGCGGCGCCGCCGCTGACCGGTCAGCGGCCGGCAGCGCCGGCGAACTCCTCCACGGCCGTGCAGATCCGCCCGAGCACCTCGGCCGAGGCCGCCAACGGCCCAGGCACCATCATCGCGTGGTCGGCGTCGGCGACCTCCACCACGTACGGGGTGAGCCGCCGCGCCAGCGCGCCGTCCCAGACCCGGTCGGCGGTGCCGCCGGCCAGCAGGAACGGCGCGGTGGCCCGGCCCAGCGACTCCCGTACCGCGGGGTCGGTCAGCAGCGGCGTCAGCCAGACCGCCGGGATGCCCCGGTCGGCGGCGAGCGGGGCGGCGAAACTGCCGAGAGACTTGCCCACGAGCAGATCGACCCCGGCGTCGAGGACCGGGTCCAGTTGCTCGGCGACCCACTGCGGCGCGCTGTCGAGGCGCAGATCGTCCAGCGACCGCCAGGTCACCTCGTGCACGTCGAAGCCGAGCCGGCGCAAGGCCTCCCCGACGTAGACGAACAGCGGGCCCCGGGTGTCGTAGCCCCGTCCCGGAGCGAGAACCGCGCGCCGATCCGCCATGGTCGCCTCCCTGCGTTCGATAGATGCGCCACGCTATCCGCCGCACGCATTTCCGGTGGCCCCGTCCAGCGCGTGTCACATGCGCTCGGGCGTACGGATACCGAGCAGGTCCAGCCCTTCGCGCAGCACCCGGGCGGTCAGGTCGGCCAGCACCAGCCGGCTGTCCCGCACCGCCTCCTCGGCACGCAGCACGGGGCAGTGCTCGTAGAACGTGCTGAAGGCGCTGGCGAGCCGGTACAGGTAGCCGGTGAGATGGTGGAACTCCAGGTTCTCCGCCACCTGCGCCACCACGCCCGCGAAGCCGACCAGCTCGATGGCGAGCGCCCGCTCGGCCGCCGCCGCGAAGGCGAGCGGCGCGTCCGGCCGCGCCGCGACACCGCCGCGCCGGAAGATCGACCGGATCCGGGAGTACGCGTACTGCAGGTAGGGGGCGGTGTTGCCGTCCAGCGACAGCATCCGCTCCCAGTCGAGCACGTAGTCGCGGTGCCGGTCGACGGAGAGGTCCGCGTACTTGATCGCGCCGATGCCGACCGCCCGGCCCACCTCGGCCGTCTCCTCGGCGCCCAGCTCCGGGTTCCGCTCGCGGGCCAGCGCCGTCGCTCGGCCGACCGCCTCCTCCAGCAGCCCCACCAGCTTCACCGATCCGCCGGCCCGGCTCCGCAGCATCCGTCCGTCCGGCCCGAGAATCGAGCCGAAGCCGACGTGCTCGGCGCGGGCGGGCGGAGTCAGCCACCCGGCCTGCGCCGCCACCGCGAAGACCATCTCGAAGTGCGTGCTCTGCGGCAGTCCCACCACGTAGACCAGGCGCGTCGCGCCCAGCGTCCCGGCCCGGTGCCGGAGCGCCGCCAGGTCCGTCGCCGGGTATCCGTACCCACCGTCGGACTTGCGCACGATCAGCGGCAGCGGCTCCCCGTCCCGGCCCACCGACGCGGGTGGAAAGACGCAGGCGGCGCCGTCGCTGAGACGCAGCATCCCCAGCCGGTCCAGCTCCGCCACGGTCGGCGCGAGCAGGTCGTGATAGCTGCTCTCTCCGCGGAAGTCGCCCCGGGTGAGGGTGACGTCGAGCAGGTCGTACACGGCCAGGAAGTAGCGCTCGGACTGCTCCACGAGGAGCCGCCACAGCCGCCGGGTGGTCTCGTCGCCGCCCTGCAACGTCACCACGCGCAGCCGGGACCGCTCGCGGAACCCCTCGTCGGCGTCGAACTTCCGGCGCGCCGCCGCGTAGAACGAGTCCAGGTCGCCCATGGACAGCTCCTGCGCCGCGCCGTCCTCGCCCAGGTCGACGAGGTGTTCGATGAGCATGCCGAACGGGGTGCCCCAGTCGCCGAGGTGGTTGGCCCGCACGACCTGGTGTCCCAGCCGGCCGAGCAGCCGGGCCGCCGCGTCTCCGATCACCGTCGAGCGCAGGTGCCCGACGTGCATCTCCTTCGCCACGTTGGGGGCCGAGTAGTCGACCACCACGGTCTCCGGCACGGCTGCCGCCGGCACGCCGAGGCGCGGGTCCGACGCGAGCGCGCCGACCATCCCGGCCAGGGCGTCGTCGGACACCGTCAGGTTGAGGAAGCCCGGTCCGGAGACCTCCGCGGCCGAGCAGACGTCCGTCAGCGCCGAGTGCCGCAGCACCTCCGCGGCGATGTCGCGCGGCGGCCGGCCGAGCCGCCGCGCCAGCGCGAGCGCCGCGTCGGACTGGAAGTCCGCGCGCGGGGAGCGCCGTACCAGCGGGTCCACGGGCACGCCGGCCACGGCCTCGAACGCCGGCGCCAGCCGGTCGGTCAGCAGTCTCTCCAGATCCATGGGTACGCCGATCTCGCTCGAATCCGCTCTCACGCGGATCTCGGATGGGATGCGGGCGGACCGGGGACGGCCGGGTGCGACCGGCGGCTCGATCCGCCGGTCGCAGGAGACAGGTGCTCAGCGCAGGCGGTCGCGGGACCGCCGGCGTCGCTCCGCACCGGCCGGGACGTCGTTCGACGGCGGCACGAGGGTGCGGGCGCAGGTCACGGGGGAAGCCTAACCGGCCGGTCCGGGGCGGGCAACGTCGTTCCCGGGCCGGCCGGTTGGGCGTACCCCCTCGTCAGGCCGGTGTGGCGGCGGCGCCGCGGTGCCGCTCGGCGCGGCGCCGCACCTGCGTGTACGCGCTGGTCAGGCCCATCGCCCGGCGCACCTCGACGAGCGTGCGGTGCACCTGCTCCCGGGTGCGTTCGGTGCCCTCGTGGATGAGCCGGTCGACGAGGCCGGTGTCGGCCTCGATCCGGGCGCGGCGTTCCCGGATCGGGTCGAGGAACCGGTTGAGCGCCACGGCGAGGGCCTCCTTGACCTCCACGTCGCCGACCCGGCCGGCCCGGTAGCGGGCCTTGAACTCCTCGACCTGCGCGCGGTCCGGGTTGAACAGGTCGTGGTACGCGAAGACCGGGTTCCCCTCGACGGAGCCGGGCACGTCGGCGCGCACCCGGTTCGGGTCCGTGTACATGCCGCGCACCTTGCGCCGCACCGTCGCCGCGTCGTCGGACAGGGCGATCGCGTTGCCCCGGCTCTTGCTCATCTTGCCCTGCCCGTCGGTGCCCACCAGTGTCGGCGTCTCCGACAGCAGCAGCTCCGGCACGGGGAACACCTCCCCGTACAGGTGGTTGAAGCGGCGGGCGATCTCGCGGGTCACCTCGACGTGGGCGGCATTGTCCCGGCCCACCGGCACGACCTGCCCCTTCACGCAGAGGATGTCGGCCGCCTGGAGGACGGGGTAGCCGAGCAGCCCGTACGGCATCTCCTCCTTGCCCGCGTCCCGGCTCATCTCCTTGAGCGACGGGACGCGTTCCAGACGCGGGACGGTGACGAGGTTCTGCAGGAGCGTGTTCAGGTCGCCGACCTCGGGGATCGCCGACTGGAGGTAGAAGGTGGCCCGGCTCGGTTCCACTCCGGCGGCGAGGATGTCGGTGACCATCTCCCGGGCGTTGCCGGCCACCTGGGCGATGTCCTCGCGGGTGTTCCTGGTGGTGAGCATGTGCAGGTCGGCGATGATGAAGAAGCTCTCGTACCGCTGGTGCAGCCGCACTCGGTTGGCGATGCTGCCCACGTGGTGGCCGAGGTGCAGCCGCCCGGTCGGGCGGTCGCCGGTGAGCATGCGTGCAGAGGACATGGTCGTACGCCTTTCGTGCCGTTCGCTGGCGGGGACGCGCGGATGCGCGGAGACGATCCGGGTGTCACCCGGATCGGTGGAGCGGCTCGTCAGAACGAGCGCCGCCATCGCCCGCCGGCGCGGAACCGAAGTCCGCCGGCACGAAGTACGTCGAGGATCTGCTCCCGGCCGTCAGCAGTGTGGCCCGGGAGACCGCTGCGGGTCTCCGGGAGGTGGCTGCGCGACCGGGCCATGGCAGACACATTAGCCGTTCATCGGCTCGTGCGGCCGCACCCGCGGTGCTTACCGCTGTCGATAGCTCTCCGCGTAGTAGGTGCCGACCCGCTCCCGGTAGTCCGGATGGGCGAAGTGCTCCGCGTCGAACGCGGGTGACTCCTTCACCTGCTCCCGGGTGCGGTCCACGTGCACGACGCGGTCCAGGTGGTCGACCTGGGCGACGGTTCCGGCCGGCAGCAGCACCTTCTTGCCGAAGATCCACGGACCGGTGTCCACCACCAGGTACCGCGCGTCGGCGTCCTCGCTCGCCTCGTCGATCGAGCCGATCCGGCCGTCCGTCGCCTCCACCCGGTAGCCGGTCAGGTCGATCGGCGTGCCCGGGCCGGGGGCGTCGGGGCCGTCCGCGTCGCCGGCGCGCTGCTGCGGCACGTCTCCCGGCCGGGTCTGGTCGTACCCACCGGCCAGGGCGGACGGATCCCGCCAGCTCCACGGGTTGAACGGCTGCATCGGCGCACCTCCGTCGAATCGGCTCGACAGAAACAGTGCCCCGGCGGCGGCACCGGAAACACGTGCGGCGTCGCTTGCGGGCCTGAGCTGGGACGACGGCGCGCTGGCATACTGGCCGACCATGGTCCTGTCACGTGGTTGGTCGCTGTTCCTGGTCGCCGTCGGCGTCTGGACGTGGGCGATCTGGCCGAGGTTCGCGCTCGCCATCTGGAACGACGAGCGCGCCTGGTCGACCGGTGTCGTCGGCGAGGGCAGCCCCACCGGCTTCCTCTGGGTACATGCCCTCCTGATCGCCGCGTCCCTGGCCATCGGCACGACTGTGGGAGTCCTCGGCCTCCGCGCCTACCGCGCCGCCCGCTCGACCCACCGCCGCCCCTCCTGACCCAGCCCCGTGATCAGGGAGTTCGTGTCCGACGAGAGGGGCGCCGTTCCGACGCCAACTCCTTGATCGCGGGTGCTCCAGGTGGGTGTGACGCGCGCCGCTACCCCTCGATTTGACGTTCAAACCCGCAGACGCGTAACTTTCTCTCTGCCAGCGCGGAACGGGGCAAACGGGACGAAGGTCCGGGAGCGCCGAACCAGGCTGGTGCCGGGTCCGACCGAGGCTTACGCTTCGCGAGGATGCGGCCCGGGCGAGGCCCGCTGACACGCCGCAGGGCGGATTTGGCGGAGCGGAACCGACCGGGTAAGGTTGTCGACCGGTAGGGAACCGGGCGAGCTAGCGGGAAACCGCAGCGGCCGGCCTGCCAAATCCGATGATCAAGTGCAGTGGGTGACCGCTGTGCGTGCTCAGCGGCGCCGACCCGTACGAAGCATGACAGACCGGGACACACGGTTTGACACGGCAGGGACGGTGAGGTAACGTAGTAAAAGTGCCCGGCGCGGGAGCGGCGGGTGGTTGAACGAAATGCCCCAAACGGGTGCTCCACGGTGGTGGGGTTTCTGGTTGGTG
>NZ_JBIAKL010000029.1:0-5396 GCF_042872445.1 Micromonospora sp. NPDC005257
GTTTGTCCGGCGGTGTCCTACTCTCCCACACCCTCCCGAGTGCAGTACCATCGGCGCTGGAGGGCTTAGCTTCCGGGTTCGGAATGTTACCGGGCGTTTCCCCTCCGCCATGACCGCCGTAACTCTATGAACATATCAACCAACCAACAGGGTTGTTGTGTGTTCAGAGTTGCACAGTGGACGCGTAGCAGCTTGGTAGTCAAGTCCTCGGCCTATTAGTACCGGTCAACTGAACCCGTTACCGGGCTTACATTTCCGGCCTATCAACCCAGTCGTCTAGCTGGGGGCCTTACCCCACCAAGGTGGGTGGGATACCTCATCTTGAAGCGAGCTTCCCGCTTAGATGCTTTCAGCGGTTATCCCTTCCGAACGTAGCTAACCAGCCGTGCCCCTGGCGGGACAACTGGCACACCAGAGGTTCGTCCGTCCCGGTCCTCTCGTACTAGGGACAGCCCTTCTCAAGTATCCTACGCGCACGGCGGATAGGG
This sequence comes from Micromonospora sp. NPDC005257, assembly GCF_042872445.1. Taxonomy (NCBI): domain Bacteria; kingdom Bacillati; phylum Actinomycetota; class Actinomycetes; order Micromonosporales; family Micromonosporaceae; genus Micromonospora; species Micromonospora sp. NPDC005257. Next base: position 489 of record NZ_JBIAKL010000029.1, read on the forward strand.
ACCGAACTGTCTCACGACGTTCTAAACCCAGCTCGCGTACCGCTTTAATGGGCGAACAGCCCAACCCTTGGGACCTGCTACAGCCCCAGGATGCGACGAGCCGACATCGAGGTGCCAAACCATCCCGTCGATATGGACTCTTGGGGAAGATCAGCCTGTTATCCCCGGGGTACCTTTTATCCGTTGAGCGACACCGCTTCCACATGCCAGTGCCGGATCACTAGTCCCGACTTTCGTCCCTGCTCGACCTGTCAGTCTCACAGTCAAGCTCCCTTGTGCACTTGCACTCAACACCTGATTGCCAACCAGGCTGAGGGAACCTTTGGGCGCCTCCGTTACCCTTTAGGAGGCAACCGCCCCAGTTAAACTACCCACCAGACACTGTCCCTGAACCGGATAACGGTCCGAAGTTAGATACCCAAATCAACCAGAGTGGTATTTCAAGATTGCCTCCACCCATACTGGCGTATGGACTTCACCGGCTCCCACCTATCCTACACAAGCTAATTCAGATACCAATGTCAAGCTATAGTAAAGGTCCCGGGGTCTTTCCGTCCTGCCGCGCGTAACGAGCATCTTTACTCGTAATGCAATTTCGCCGGGCCTGTGGTTGAGACAGTGGGGAAGTCGTTACGCCATTCGTGCAGGTCGGAACTTACCCGACAAGGAATTTCGCTACCTTAGGATGGTTATAGTTACCACCGCCGTTTACTGGCGCTTAAGTTCTCCGCTTCGCCCCGAAGAGCTAACAGGTCCCCTTAACGTTCCAGCACCGGGCAGGCGTCAGTCCATATACATCGAATTACTTCTTCGCATGGACCTGTGTTTTTAGTAAACAGTCGCTTCCCCCTGCTCTCTGCGGCCATACAACGCTCCACCCGCATGGGGCTTCACGTCTCCGGCCCCCCTTCTCCCTAAGTTACGGGGGCAATTTGCCGAGTTCCTTAACCACAGTTCGCCCGATCGCCTCGGTATTCTCTACCTGACCACCTGTGTCGGTTTGGGGTACGGGCCGCTAAGAACTCGCTAGAGGCTTTTCTCGGCAGCATAGGATCACTGACTTCACCTGAATCGGCTCGGCATCACGTCTCAGCCTATATGCGCCGCGGATTTGCCTACGGCACGGCCTACACGCTTACCCCGGCACAACCACCGGCCGGGATCAGCTACCTTCCTGCGTCACCCCATCGCTTGACTACTACCCGCCAGGTTCCCACGCTCCCCACCATAGGTCCGAAGACCGCCGGCAGTTCGGGTGGTTAGCACAACGAGGTTCGTCAGGGACGCTCTTTCGCGGGTACGGGAATATCAACCCGTTGTCCATCGACTACGCCTCTCGGCCTCGCCTTAGGTCCCGACTCACCCAGGGCGGATTAGCCTGGCCCTGGAACCCTTGGTCATCCGGCGGAAGGGTTTCTCACCCTTCTTTCGCTACTCATGCCTGCATTCTCACTCGTGCCGCGTCCACAACTGGGTCACCCCGCTGCTTCACCCCCGGCACGACGCTCCCCTACCCATCCACACACCTGCATGCCCCATCAAGGAGACACGAAGTTATTGCGTGAATGCCACAGCTTCGGCGGTGTGCTTGAGCCCCGCTACATTGTCGGCGCGGAACCACTTGACCAGTGAGCTATTACGCACTCTTTAAAGGGTGGCTGCTTCTAAGCCAACCTCCTGGTTGTCTATGCGACCCCACATCCTTTTCCACTTAGCACACGCTTAGGGGCCTTAGCTGGTGATCTGGGCTGTTTCCCTCTCGACTACGAAGCTTATCCCCCGCAGTCTCACTGCCGCGCTCTCACTTACCGGCATTCGGAGTTTGGCTGATTTCGGTAAGCTTGTGGGCCCCCTAGACCATCCAGTGCTCTACCTCCGGCAAGAAACACGCGACGCTGCACCTAAATGCATTTCGGGGAGAACCAGCTATCACGGAGTTTGATTGGCCTTTCACCCCTAACCACAGGTCATCCCCCAACTTTTCAACGTTGGTGGGTTCGGCCCTCCACGCGGTCTTACCCGCGCTTCAGCCTGCCCATGGCTAGATCACTCCGCTTCGGGTCTAGAGCATGCGACTGAAAACGCCCTATTCAGACTCGCTTTCGCTACGGCTCCCCCACACGGGTTAACCTCGCCACATGCCACTAACTCGCAGGCTCATTCTTCAAAAGGCACGCCGTCACCCCGCAAGGCTCCGACGGATTGTAGGCGAACGGTTTCAGGTACTATTTCACTCCCCTCCCGGGGTACTTTTCACCATTCCCTCACGGTACTTGTCCGCTATCGGTCACCAGGAAGTATTTAGGCTTACCAGGTGGTCCTGGCAGATTCACGGCAGATTTCAGGAGTCCGCCGCTACTCGGGAACACCCACAGAAGACCAGCAGCTTTCACCTACCGGACTATCACCGTCTACGGTCAGCCATTCCAGACTGTTCGACTAACCACTGGCTTTGTAACTTCTCGAATGCGTGTCAGCACACTCAGCAGGGTCCCACAACCCCGACCACGCAACCCCTGACAGGTATCACACGCCGCCGGTTTAGCCTCAATCCGCTTTCGCTCGCCACTACTCACGGAATCACTATTTGTTTTCTCTTCCTACGGGTACTGAGATGTTTCACTTCCCCGCGTTCCCCCCACACACCCTATGTGTTCAGGTGCGGGTGACATCACATGACTGATGCCGGGTTCCCCCATTCGGACACCCTGGGATCACAGCTTGGTTGACAGCTCCCCCAGGCCTATCGCGGCCTCCCACGTCCTTCATCGGCTCCTGGTGCCAAGGCATTCACCGTTCGCCCTTGACAACTTGACCACAAAGATGCTCGCGTCCACTGTGCAATTCTCAACAAACAACCAACCCACAACCCACAAGCCCCACACCTGCAACCCACAAGGATCACGGTTTGCGAGACCAGGCCATGCCTGGCGCCTTCCGCCCCCGGAACACAATCCACAGGGGCATCTCAAGGCTCTGAAAGACAACCACACGGGTTGTTCCTTCAGGACCCAACAGGGTGCCTACATCCGTCCCCAGCCGCACCACAGTCTCGTTCCCACCACCCCGAAGAGCAGCTGTACTAGAGAATCCGTGGCCGTTGCCGACGACCGACTTGCCAGTGTCTCCGCCATCTGAGCACCCCACCACCACATTCGGGCAGCGCGGGCTCCATACCACCTTTCGGTGGATGGTGCTCCTTAGAAAGGAGGTGATCCAGCCGCACCTTCCGGTACGGCTACCTTGTTACGACTTCGTCCCAATCGCCAGCCCCACCTTCGACGGCTCCCTCCACAAGGGTTGGGCCACCGGCTTCGGGTGTTGCCGACTTTCGTGACGTGACGGGCGGTGTGTACAAGGCCCGGGAACGTATTCACCGCAGCGTTGCTGATCTGCGATTACTAGCGACTCCGACTTCACGGGGTCGAGTTGCAGACCCCGATCCGAACTGAGACCGGCTTTTTGGGATTCGCTCCACCTCACGGTATCGCAGCCCATTGTACCGGCCATTGTAGCATGCGTGAAGCCCTGGACATAAGGGGCATGATGACTTGACGTCATCCCCACCTTCCTCCGAGTTGACCCCGGCAGTCTTCGATGAGTCCCCGCCATAACGCGCTGGCAACATCGAACGAGGGTTGCGCTCGTTGCGGGACTTAACCCAACATCTCACGACACGAGCTGACGACAGCCATGCACCACCTGTGACCGCCCCCGAAGGACCTGCCATCTCTGACAGTTTTGCGGCCATGTCAAACCCAGGTAAGGTTCTTCGCGTTGCATCGAATTAATCCGCATGCTCCGCCGCTTGTGCGGGCCCCCGTCAATTCCTTTGAGTTTTAGCCTTGCGGCCGTACTCCCCAGGCGGGGCGCTTAATGCGTTAGCTGCGGCACAGGGAACCGGAGAGGCCCCCCACACCTAGCGCCCAACGTTTACAGCGTGGACTACCAGGGTATCTAATCCTGTTCGCTCCCCACGCTTTCGCTCCTCAGCGTCAGTATCGGCCCAGAGACCCGCCTTCGCCACCGGTGTTCCTCCTGATATCTGCGCATTTCACCGCTACACCAGGAATTCCAGTCTCCCCTACCGAACTCTAGCCTGCCCGTATCGACTGCAGGCCCGCAGTTGAGCTGCGGGTTTTCACAGTCGACGCGACAAGCCGCCTACGAGCTCTTTACGCCCAATAAATCCGGACAACGCTCGCGCCCTACGTCTTACCGCGGCTGCTGGCACGTAGTTGGCCGGCGCTTCTTCTGCAGGTACCGTCACTTACGCTTCGTCCCTGCTGAAAGAGGTTTACAACCCGAAGGCCGTCATCCCTCACGCGGCGTCGCTGCATCAGGCTTCCGCCCATTGTGCAATATTCCCCACTGCTGCCTCCCGTAGGAGTCTGGGCCGTGTCTCAGTCCCAGTGTGGCCGGTCGCCCTCTCAGGCCGGCTACCCGTCGTCGCCTTGGTAGGCCATCACCCCACCAACAAGCTGATAGGCCGCGAGCCCATCCCAAGCCGAAAAACTTTCCACCCAACACCATGCGGCGCAAGGTAATATTCGGTATTAGCCCCGGTTTCCCGGGGTTATCCCAAAGCCTGGGGCAGGTTGCTCACGTGTTACTCACCCGTTCGCCGCTCGAGTACCCCGAAGGGCCTTTCCGCTCGACTTGCATGTGTTAAGCACGCCGCCAGCGTTCGTCCTGAGCCAGGATCAAACTCTCCAACAAAAACTTGTCGAACAGCAATCAACCTGGCAACAAAAAGTGTTGCCAAAGGAATCCCAACCAGCAACCATTCAAAAGAACAGCCACCAGTCCGGGGTATAAAACAATTGGCACTGGCTTTACAAGCACCCTGTTGAGTTCTCAAAGAACAACCACACACCAACCAGAAACCCCACCACCGTGGAGCACCCG
>NZ_JBIAKL010000030.1:0-4519 GCF_042872445.1 Micromonospora sp. NPDC005257
GTCGCGGAGGTAGAAGGTGGAGTTGCTGGGTCGGAAGACGCCGACGGTGTCGATGCCGTCGTTGTTCCAGTCACCCGAAATCGGCACATCCTCCGGGGACACGTCCTCGAGGATGTTGTCGTAGCGGACCGGGGTGTACAGGCTGGCGTAGCTGGAGGTCCAGGTCCGTTCGATCGTGTCCGAGCTGCCCGTCTGCTCGATCACCACCGGAGTGGTGTGTGCGGAGTCGCTCCACTTCACGAACAGGGCGACGTGGTTCTCGTTGGTGTTCCCGGTGTGCCGGAGCAGCGCGTCGCCCGGGGCGAGATCGCCGCGCGAGATCGTGTGTGAGCGACTGTCCAGGTTTCCGGTCCAGAACGAACTACCCGAGCCGCCGAGACCCCATGCCATCGCCACGAACCCGGAACAGTCGGTGCGATAGTCGCCGTACTGGTTCTCGTAGCAGCGTTCCTGGCTGTAGGGGACACCGCCGCCACTGAGCCAGCTACGTGCCCGCTTGACCGCCTCCGATCTCTGCATGTCCTTGTCAGCACCGTTGTTGCCACACGGGATCGGCGTGGTGCTCACCGCGGCGGACGCTCGCGACCGTGGCGCCAGGCCCGGGTAGTCGGGCAGCGCCGGATCGCCCGGTGCGGCGGCGACCGCTGTGCCGGCCGCGTCCACCGCCGAGGTGTCGGGCGTCGCGGACGCCACAGTGGGCGTCGAAGCCAGGGCCGCCGCCAGCACCGCCACCGGCACCAGCGACCTGCGTGCCCATGAGCCACCTCGTCGAGCGTATGAGTGCAATGTGTTCTCCCCATCTCTTCCGGCGTGCCTGCCGCCTCGCCGTGCTCAGAGTGTGCGGAGCGCTTCTGACGTACGACTGGAGGGACAGATCCTGTAGTGAACTCGTACTACGATCTGTCCGGACAGATGTACGAGTCAGATCGTCACCGCCGGCGCGTATCGATCGTCGGCCACCCGTCGACGAGCCGGCCGCCGGGGGCGCTTCGGGCGGCCCCACGGGTTGACGATCGTGCACACGGGGGAGTCGACGATGGGCGACGGGGGGCCTGGCGGCCTCAGCGAGCTTCTGCGGCGTGCTCGGGTCGGTCGCGGCCTGACGCAGGCCGATCTCGCGGATCGGGCCGGGGTCAGCGTAGGTGTGGTTCGTGACCTCGAGCAGGGGCGCAGCGGAAGACTGCGTGGACGCTCCCTGCAGGCACTTGCCGACGCCTTGGGTCTTCACCACGAGGACCGCATGCGGATGAAGCAGATGTCCCGGCCACCGCAGCGGGAGCGTCTCAGGGCGACCGGGCCGGCCCGGATCTCCGTGCTGGGGCCGCTGCTGGTCACCCGGGCCGGTCAGCCCACCGACCTCCGAGCCGGACGGCACCGTGTCGTGCTGGCGCGCCTCGCGCTGACTCCCGGCCGTCCGGTGGGCCGCGAGGAGTTGATCCATCTCTTGTGGGGAGACGCGCCACCGACGTCGGCGACAAACGTGGTGCAGACACACATCAGTCGGATCCGTCGCCTGCTGGAGCCGGCACCGCACCCTGAGCAGCCGCCATCGGTGATCCTCGGGTCGGGCGGATACGAGCTGCCGGCCGATGCCGAACGGCTCGATCTGGTGGGCTACCGGTCCCGCCTCCTGGAGGCCGGCGCACCGGCCCTGCCACCCGAGCGCGCCTTCGAGCTGCTCCTCGACGCGCTCGCCATGTGGCACGGCGACGACGCCGCCCAGGACGTGCCGGAACTCTCCGGCGATCCGTTGATCACGGCGCTGGCCGAGGAGCGCGTGGAGGCGGCCGTGCGTCTGGCGCGCCTCGGGGAGGTGCTGCACCGGCAGCGGGAGGTCCTCCCGCTTCTGCGCCGGCTGGCGGGGCGGCACCCGTGGCACGAGTCGTTGCACGCACGGCTGGTCGTCGCACTCGCCGCCGCGGGGCAGCAGGCCGCCGCGATCGAAGCCTTCGAGAGTGTCCGCCAGCGGCTCGCCGAGGAACTGGGCGTCGATCCCGGCCGCGAGCTGACCGAGGCGCGGCAGGCCGTGATCGGCGGGCCGGGGGATCGAAGCGCGGGTACGCCGGTGGACACTCGTGCCGTCGTCACGCCGCGGCAGGTGCCGGCGCCACCGGCGGATTTCTGCGGACGCGCCGAGGAACTGCGCGAGCTCGAGTGGGCATTGCGCTACCCGGACGGTGGAGCACCAGTCGTCCGCGTCATCTCCGGCATGGCCGGTGTCGGCAAGACGAGCCTCGCCCTGAAGGCGGCCTGGGGAGTACGGCGGGACTTCCCGGACGGTCAGCTCTACATCGACCTCCGCGGTGGTGGCGAAGACCGGCCGGTCGCGGTCGGATACGCGCTCGCTCGACTGCTGAGAGCCCTCGGTGTCGAGGCGCGCGCCATTCCCGGTGACGAGGACGAGGCCGCAGCGCTCTACCGCAGCGTGCTTGCCGACCGGCGGGTGCTGATCGTGCTCGACAACGCGCACAACGCCGCCCAGATCCGCCTGCTGCTGCCGGGCCCCGGCGGAAGCGCGGTCCTGGTCACCAGCCGCAACCAGTGCGAGGAACTGGACGGCGCCGCCACCACGCTCCTGCCGGTGTTCACGTCGGACGAGGCACTGCACCTGCTGCGGATCAAGCTCGGTGCGGCCCGGGTCCACGCCGAACGCAGGGACGCCGAGGCCCTGGTCGACGCATGTGGCCGGTTGCCGATCGCGGTGCGGCTGGTGGCGGGCCGGCTGGTCGGCCACCCGGAGAGCACGGTTGCCGAGGTCCTGCAGGGGCTGACCGACGAGGGGTCGCGGCTTGCCCAGCTCAGCCTCGGTGACCGCACCGTGACGAGCAGTTTCGCCATCAGCTGCCGCGCCCTGCCGTCGGCGGTGGTGGAGGTCTTCCAGGCCGCCGCGCTGATCCCGGGCGAAGACTTCTCGGCCGCCGCGGTCGCCGCGCTGCTCGGGTCCGAACAGCGCGGCGTCCGGGCGGCGCTGGACCACCTCGTCACGGAGAACCTGCTCCAGCCCGGCGGTGTGGAGGGCCGTTACCGCTACCACGACCTGCTGCGTCTGTACGCGTTGCGAGCCGGCGAGACCCGGGAGACGCCCGTCGACCGTGGCGCTGCCCTGGCCCGGCTCTACACCTGGTACCTGACGCGGACCGCGTCGGCGATGACACTGGTCTATCCCGACATGGTGCGGCTGCCGATCGAGGTCGACCCGGCCGAGAACCCGTTTCCCGATGTCGATGCCGCGACGGCGTGGCTCAGCCAGGAGGCGGCGAACCTCGTCGCGGCGGTCGAAGTCGCCGCGACTGACGGTCATGGCGCACGGTCCTGGCAGTTGGCGGACCAGCTCCGCGGATACTTCTTCGTCTCGGGAGACGTGGTCGCCTGGCTCGCGAGCGGGTCGGCCGGACTCGCCGCCGCGGAGGCCGCGGGTGACATGCGGGCTCAGGCCGCCATGCATCAGACTCTCGGGCAGGCACACTGGGCGGCCGGAAAGCATCATCTGGCCGCCGCCGCCTACCGTCGAGGCATCGCGGCTGCCCGTGGCAGCGGCTGGCTCGTCGGCGAGGCATACCTGTCACACAACCTCGGGCTCGTGCAGGCCGAGTTGGGCCACCCGGACGAGGCGCGGGGTCTCTATCAGCGGGCATTGGACCTCGGGACGGGTCCCGAGTTCCACCACGTTCGGGCGGTGACGCTGAACGACCTGGGCACGCTGTGCCACGAACGGGGCCAGCTCACCGAGGCGGCCGGTTACCTGACGGCGGCCCAACGGTTGAACGAGAGGTCGGCGCGCCACCTGTCGGCAATGGCGAACCGGCACAACCTGGCGATGGTGCTACGGCAGATGGAAGACTTCGAGCCCGCGCGTGCCCACTTCGCGGCCGCACTCGACTACCACCGTCGCACCGGGTCCACGCTGCGGGAGCTGTCGGTGCTCGACGAGCTGAGCCAACTCGACCGCCAGCTGAACGAGTGGGTGTCCGCGGCACACAACGCCGCCGAGGCGCTGCGGCTGGCCAGGAAGCTGCGGAACCTGCGGGCCGAGGCTGCCACCCTCAACACACTGGCCTTCGCGTTGTTGGGAAGCCGGGCCGTCGATGACGCCCGCACACGGTTCACCGAAAGCCTGTCGATCAGCCGGAAACGCGGCTTCCAATATTTCGAATGCCAGGCGGCCATCGGCCTCGCCGAGGCCGCACTGCTCGAAGGCGCGGCCGAGGAGGCCTACGAAACGGCGGAGGACGCAGTCCTCATCGCCTCCCGCAACGCCTACCGGGTACTGCACGGCGACGCCCTCCTCGTGCAGGCCAAGGCGGCGGTCCGGCTGGGTGAACCGGACAAGGCCCGGCGACACTGCGCGGGTGTCCGGGAGCTGCTCGGGACGACGTCGCTTCCGGACCGGGCGCGCGAGTGCGAGGCGATCGAGGCACTGCTGACGCACCTGCCGTGATGGCGGGACCCGGTGGTGTCCGGGTCCCGCCGTGGTGGGTGTGGTGGTCAGATGCCGTAGACGAATTGGGTGTCTACGGGG
>NZ_JBIAKL010000031.1:0-1430 GCF_042872445.1 Micromonospora sp. NPDC005257
AGAGGGTGGTTCGGTAGCTTTCGTCCATTGTGGGTTCGGCCCGGCATGTGAATGTGAGCCGTGGTCGTAACCGGTGACGTGGTGGCCGCGTTGGGCTGTTCATGGGTGAGCGTGCGGCGTATCCGAGCGACCTGACCGATGAGCAGTGGGCGGTGGTCGGTCCGTTCCTGCAGGCGTGGAAGGACCGGCATCCGTCGGTGTCGGGGCATCAGGGCCGTTACGAGCTGCGGGAGATCGTGAACGCGATCTTCTACCAGAACCGGACCGGGTGCCAGTGGGCGTACCTGCCGCACGACCTGCCGCCGAAGTCGGCCACCTACTACTACTTCGCCCTGTGGCGTGATGACGGCACCGACCAGGTGATTCACGATCTGCTGCGCTGCCAGGCACGGGAGAAGGCCGGCCGCCGGGAGGATCCGACCGCGGTGGTGCTGGACACTCAGTCGATTCGGGCGGCCAACCACGTCCCGGCCGCCACGACCGGCAAGGACGCCGCGAAGAAGGTCCCGGGCCGTAAGCGGGGCCTCGCGGTCGACGCCCTTGGGTTGATCATCGCGGTGGTGGTCACCGCCGCGTCGGTCACCGACAACGCGATCGGCGTGAAGCTGCTGGACAACGTCCTCGCGCACACGCCGACGGTGACCAAGGCATGGGTCGACGCCGGGTTCAAAGACGACGTGCAGATCCACGGCGCGGTCCGAGGTGTCGACGTGGAGCAGGTCCTGCGGTCCGACACGACCGCCGGGTTCGTGCCGATCAAGCGCCGGTGGGTGGTCGAGCAGACCAACGGCACGCTAATGCTGCACCGCCGCCTGGTCCGCGAGTACGAAAGCCGACCCGCCTCCGCGGTGTCCCGCACCTGGTGGGCCTCGACGGCGAACCTCATCCGCCGGCTGACCGGCACCGCCACCACGTCCTGGCGCGACCCGGGCCACCAGCGGTGACCCAGCCGACGCTGCTGACCCTGCTCACCGAACGCGAAACCGCCGCCGGCCTCGCCGTCGAACGGCTCCGCGCCCAGATCGCCTCCCTCGACGAGCAGCTCACCGCCGCCGAGACCGAGGTGGCCGAACTCGCCATCACCCGCAAGACGCTGCTGAGCCTGGGCGGCCCACTCGACGCGGTCGCACCCGCTGACCCGACCATCGCCAGCCCCGCCTACCAGCAGATCCTCGCCGTGTTCCACGCCGGGACCGCACCGATGCGCGCCAAGGACATCTGCCAAGCGCTGGGCACCGGCACCACCGCGAAGGACACCGAGAATCTCCGCGCCAAGCTCAAACGCCTCGTCGCCCGCCAGATCCTCACCGAACCCGACGCCGGACTGTTCACCCTGGCTCCACCGACGACGTCCGCGTAACCCCACCAACCAGGGCCGCTAACGAACCACCAAATCCGCATCGGACATAGCCTCCCGAACCACCCTCTCA
>NZ_JBIAKL010000032.1:0-1333 GCF_042872445.1 Micromonospora sp. NPDC005257
CCAGGGCCCCGGCAAAGTCGTGAGGGTGTCCGGCTTGGGTGGTTCGAAGTAGAAGCGCCGGTGTTGGTAGCAGCAAGACGGGCATGACCAGTTCAGAAGATCATCAAGGTTCTCTACGCCACGATGATCTATCCGAAGTGAGCCATGCCCGCACTGCCATCATCGCTGACCTCTTCTCTGTCCCGCGCACCGGCTCTGACCGTTCCCGAAACCGCTGGTGGGCTGCCCGCAGCACTCGCCGGTCTACCTGATCCGCGTGCCCGGCGGGGTGTCCGGCACAGGCTGCCGGTCGTGGTGACCGCGGCGGTCTGTGCCGTGGTTGCCGGCTACCGCTCGTATGCCGCGATCGCCGAATGGGTCGCCGACGCTCCGGACACGACCGTCCTGGCCCTGGGCATCGCCCCGGATCGGCGGCCATCCGAAGCGATGATCCGCCGACTGTTGCAGGCCCTGGACCCGCAGTTGCTGACTGCGGCGATCGGTCTCTGGCTCGACGGGCGTGCCGCGCCCAGCGCCGCGACGGGCCGGCGGGCGATCGCGGTCGACGGGAAGTCGCTGCGCGGATCCCGCACCACCGACGCTGCCGCCCGACATGTGATGGCTGCTTGCGACCAGGTCAGCAGCGTGGTCCTGGCCGACACCGACGTGGACGGCAAGACCAACGAGATCACCCGGTTCCAGCCGCTACTCGACCAGATCGGCGATCTACGCGACACCGTGATCACCGCCGACGCGCTGCACTGTCAGCGTGAGCACGTCACCTACCTCGCCGAACGTGGCGCCCACTGGATCCTGACCGTCAAAGGCAACCAGCCTCACCTGCATCAGCACCTCGCCGCGCTGCCCTGGCGGGCCGTCCCGAACGCCACCCGCGACACCGACCGCGGTCACGGTCGCCGCGAGATCCGCACTCTCAAAATCCTGACGATCTCCACCGGCATCGACTTCCCGCACGCGGCCCAGGCCATACAGATCCGCCGCCGTCGACACCGACTCGACCAGCCGAAACGCTTCACCACCGAAACGGTCTACGCCATCACCGACCTACGCGTGCACCAAGCGAAGCCCGCGCAACTGGCCGCCTGGATCCGGGGGCACTGGCACATCGAAAACAAGATCCACTGGGTCCGCGATGTCACCTACGACGAAGACCGCAGCCAGATCCGCACCGGCAACGGACCCGAGGTCATGGCCGCCTTACGCAACGCCGCCATCGGCGCCCTACGCACCGCCGGAGTCACCAACATCGCCGCCGGCACCCGCCATCACGCCCGCGACAGCACCCGCCCACTGGCACTCCTCGGCGTCACCTGACGACTTTGCCGGGGCCCTG
>NZ_JBIAKL010000033.1:0-1072 GCF_042872445.1 Micromonospora sp. NPDC005257
CGCACCGACAGCAACGGCTCGGTCCCGGCGCTCGACGCCTCGGTCTCGGCGCTCATCGGGCCACCCCCACCTGGGCGACCTCGTCGCGGTAGATCCGCTCCCGGTCGGCCGCCGACAAATGACACGCCACCACATGCCCGGCCTGCCCGGCCTCCCGCAACTCGGGAACCTCGGCGCGGGACCGGTCACCGTTCACGTCGGCCCACCGGCACCGCGGATGAAACGCACACCCCGACGGCAGGTTGATCAACGACGGCGGGTTACCCGGAATCGGCAGCAGGTCCGCGTCCGCGTCACCGTGCAACGACGGCACACTCGACAACAACCCCCACGTGTACGGATGCTGCGGCGCCCGCAACACCCGCTCCACACTCCCGCGCTCCACCGCCCGACCCGCGTACATCACCAACACGTCATCAGCCACCTGGCTGACGACGCCGAGGTCGTGGGTGATCAGCACGATCGCCGACCGGAACTCCTCCTGCAAATCCGCCAACAAATCCAGGATCTGCGCCTGCACCGTCACATCCAACGCCGTCGTCGGCTCATCCGCGATCAACAGATCCGGATCGTTCACCAACGCCATCGCGATCATCGCCCGCTGCCGCATCCCACCCGAGAACTCATGCGGATACTGATCGAACCGCTTCGCCGGCTGCGGGATCCCCACCCGGCCCAACATGTCCACCGCCCGGCTGCGGGCCTCCCGCCGACCGGCCCTCGGATGATGCACCCGATACGCCTCAGCGATCTGCTTACCCACCGAATAGTACGGATGCAACGCCGACAACGGATCCTGAAAGATCATCGCCATGTCCCGGCCCCGCAACCGACGAATCTCCTCCTCACCCAAACCCACCAACTGACGCCCACCCACGAAGATCTCCCCCGAGATCGACGTGCGCTTCGCGTTGTGCAAGCCCAGGATCGCCAACGACGTCACACTCTTACCGGAACCCGACTCCCCCACGATCCCCAACGTGCGACCCCGCTCGACCGCGAACGACACACCGTCCACAGCCCGCACCACACCGTCCTCGGTGTCGAACCGCACCCGCAGATCCCTGACCTG
>NZ_JBIAKL010000034.1:0-1001 GCF_042872445.1 Micromonospora sp. NPDC005257
ACCAGGTAGCCGTCGATCTCCTCACCCTCCGCGGCGTAGATCTTCTCCGCGCCGTACTCACCCAGCTTGGCGCTCAACGCCTGCGCGGCACCGACACCACCGAGCACGACGGCGCTCGGGGTGCCCAGCTCGCGGGCGAGGGTGAGCATCTCCAGGGTGACCTTCTTGACGCCGAACTCACGCGTGGCTTCGACGACGACGAGAACCTCAGACATGTCCCAGACCCCTCACACGAACTTCTCGGCAGCGAGGAACTCGACCAGCTTCACGCCGCCCTCGCCCTCATCGGTGATCTTCTCGCCGCCAGAACGCGGCGGACGCTTGGAATGCTCCACCACAGCGCTGGTCGCACCGTCGAAGCCCACCTCCACCGCAGCCACACCCAGCTCACCCAGCGACAGCGTCTGCACCGGCTTCTTCTTCGCCGCCATGATGCCCTTGAACGACGGATACCGCGGCTCGTTGATCGTGTCCCACACCGACACCACGGCCGGGGTCGAGGCGGTCACCACCTCGTAGCCCTCCTCCGTCTGCCGCTCCACCGTCAGATTCGACCCGTCCACGGTGAGCTTGCGCGCGCCGGTCAGCGCAGCCACACCCAACCGCTCGGCGATCATGTGCGGCATCACCTGGACCCGACCGTCGGTCGACTCCGCCCCACAAATGACCAAGTCGGCGTTCAACTGCCCGACAGCGGCGGCGAGCACCTTCGACGTGGCCACCGCACAGGAACCGCGCAGAGCATCGTCGACGACGTGCACAGCCTTGTCCGGACCCATCGACAGCGCCTTACGGATCGACTCGGTCGCCCGATCCGGACCCATCGTCAGGATCGTCACCTCACCGCCGTGCGCCTCCTTGATCTTCAACGCCTCCTCGATGGCATACTCGTCCATCTCATTGATGACGTTGTTCGCCGAACCGCGGTCGACGGTGTTGTCGTCAGAACGCAGGTTGCGGTCCGCGCCCGAATCAGGCACCTGCTTGACGAGTACGACGAT